>NZ_JBBKBA010000001.1:1600000-2200000 GCF_038404985.1 Ferrovibrio sp. MS7 | reverse complement strand
GCGACGATCTCGTTCGGCGACCCCTCCATCAGCACCTTGCCGTCATGCAGGATGTAGGCACGGTCGATGATATCCAGGGTCTCGCGCACATTATGATCGGTGATCAGCACGCCGATGCCGCGATGCTTGAGATGCGACACCAGCTCGCGGATTTCACCCACGGCAATCGGATCAATGCCGGCCAGCGGCTCGTCCATCAGCATGAAGCTTGGCCGTGTTGCCAGGGCACGGGCGATTTCGCAGCGCCGCCGCTCGCCGCCAGACAAGGCCAGCGCCGGGGTGCGGCGCAGATGGCTGATGGAAAATTCAGCGAGCAGGTCTTCCAGCATCGCCTCGCGCTTGTCGGTCTCGGCTTCCACCAGTTCCAGCACGGCGCGGATATTCTGCTCCACCGTGAGGCCACGGAAGATCGAGGCTTCCTGCGGCAGGTAGCCCATGCCGAGGCGGGCGCGGCGATACATCGGCAGGCCAGTGATATCGACGCCATCGAGCATGATCGAGCCGTGATCGGCGGAGATCAGCCCGGTGATGATGTAGAAACAGGTGGTCTTGCCGGCGCCATTGGGGCCAAGCAGGCCGACCGCCTCGCCGCGCTGCACGCTCAGCGAAACATCGCGCAGCACCGGCCGCTTCTTGAAGCTTTTGCCCAGGCGATGCGCGGACAATCCCGGATGCGGGTTGTCTGCCACCAGGCGCGGGCCGTTCATCACGCTATCGTCGTTCTGCGGCGTCATCAGCCCCCCTGGCGGAACACGCCAATTACGCGCTGGCCCGGCAGCGGATCGCAGACCGAACGGCCGATATCCTGCTGCATCGTCACCTTGGCGCAACGCAGCACGCTTTCCTTCTGCGTCAATACCACATTGCCCTGCAGCACGATCAGCTTCTTATCCACATTGTAATCGGCGTAATCGCCCTGCGCCTTCTCGTCGGCGGACGAGATGAAAACCTTGCCCTTGGCCTCGATACGGCTGATCGCGCCCATATCGGGACCGCCGGCAGACGGCACCGGCGCCGCCGGGCGGGACTGCTGCTGCGCCGGACGCTGACCTTGCGGCGCGCTGTTGTTGCGGTCGCGGTAATACACCACCAGTTCATCGGCGCGCAGCCGCATGTCGCCCTGGGCGACATCGACATTGCCACGGAAGATGGCCTGCTGGCGCTCCTGCAGCACCTCGAGATTATCGGCGGCAATCTCGATCGGCAGGTTGGAATTGTTCGAGTTGTTGCCGCGCCGCTGGCCGGGCAAGCCTTGAGCAAAAGCCTGGGCGGCCAGCAGCAAGGCGAGGCCGGCAACAACAACAGAGGGGGCGGTAATTCTGCGCATGCTGGTCATCCTGCGCCGCGGGGATTGAGCGTGGTTTTCACGCCGTTGATGAACACGATGGTCTTGCCGCGATCATAGACCCGCATGCCGTTGGCGCGGATGCTGCCGAGCGATGCATGGCCCCAGACCTTGTCGTCGCTGGCCAGCACGCCGGTATTGAGGTCGATCTCGGCATTGATGCCGTGAAACTCATAGCCCCGGTCGCTGTAGACGTTGATATCGCCATGCAGCGTCAGCATCCGGGTGGTGTTGTTGTACACGCCGGTATTGGAGGTGAGCGAGATCCAGGCGCCGTCATTCATGGTGATGTCAGCGGCGATCTTGTCCAGCGTCACCAGCTTGGAATCGTTCGGATCCTGCAAGGCGCGGTCGGCGGTGACGATATAGGGCTGGCCGTTGCTGTCGTTGCCACGGAAGCGCGGGTTATTCATCACCAGCGCCATCTCCTGAGTCTCGATATTGGAGAAAGAGAGCCGGAAGCCGGTATCGCGCTTGGTCAGTTGCGGCCAGGCGGCGATCACGCCCACCAGGGCCACGGCGCCCATCGGCAGCACGAATTTCATGAAACGCACGAAGCCGCGCCGCCGCTGCACCACCTGGCCTACCATGCCCTGCTCGCTGCGCGGCGCGAAATCATCGCGCAGGCGGCGGTTGGGGCTGGGAGCAGTATCCTGCGGCGCGTTGGTCATCGTTGCCTCAGGTGATCCCGGCGCGCACGCAATCGTGCATATGCAGGATGCCGATCGGGCGGCCGGCGTCGATCACGAAGAGCGCCGTGATGCGGCGCTGGTTCATCTCGCGCAGGGCTTCCACCGCCAGCATGTCCTGGCGGATGGTGAGCGGCGACTTGGTCATCACTGTTTCCACCTTGCGCGCCAGGATATCGCCATCGATATGGCGGCGCAGGTCACCGTCGGTGACGATGCCGATCAGGCGGCCCTTGTCGCGGCCCTGGCGGCCGGTGATGCCGATGCAGCCGAAGCTGCGCCCGGCCATCGTTACCAGCGCCTCACGCATCGCGGTGCCGGCCGGCACC
This sequence comes from Ferrovibrio sp. MS7, assembly GCF_038404985.1. Classification (NCBI taxonomy): domain Bacteria; kingdom Pseudomonadati; phylum Pseudomonadota; class Alphaproteobacteria; order Rhodospirillales; family Rhodospirillaceae; genus Ferrovibrio; species Ferrovibrio plantarum. Next base: position 2,197,637 of record NZ_JBBKBA010000001.1, on the reverse strand, counting down.
AGCGGTATCGCCTGGCCGGCATGCATCAGGTCCTTCACCTTGATGAGCTGCTTGCCGAGCCGGCCGCCGGGATGGAACACGCGGTAATGGTCGCGGTTGAAGCCCTTGCGCTCCATCAGCGCCACCGCGAGCGCATCGCCCAGCGCCAGCATCATGGTGGTGGAGGTGGTAGGCGCCAGGCCCATCGGGCAGGCTTCCTCCACCGGCGGCAGGATCAGCGCGATATCGGCGGCCTGGCCCAGCGCCGATTTCGGCTTCGAGGTCATGCCGATCAGCGGCAGGCCGAACCGCTTGGCATGGGCGATGAGGTCAGCCATCTCCGGCACATCGCCGGAATTCGACAGGCAGAGCAGCACGTCGCTGGTGGTGACCATGCCGAGATCGCCATGGCTGGCCTCGGCCGGATGCACGAACAGCGCCGGCGTGCCGGTGGAAGCCATGGTCGCCGCGATCTTGCGCGCCACATGGCCGGACTTGCCCATGCCGGAAACGATGACACGGCCCTGGCTGCCATCGCCGCTGATGCGGTTCAGCACGTCGATGGCCTGGGTGAACTGGCTGTTGAGATTGGCTGCCAGCGCGGCAAGGCCATTGGCTTCGGTGAGCAGTACGCGGCGCGCGACAGCGATATCGCCAGCAGGCTGGCCAAATGGCGGTTGCCCAAATGGCGATTGCCCAGGGGCGCTGGGCAGACGCGTCACCACGGCCCCGGCACGAGCCTTGGGCTTAGCCACAGCCTTAGCCCCAGACGGCGCTTTGGCCGGGCGCGTTTTGGTACGGGAGCCGGCGGCCTTGCGGGGCGCTGCCGACGACAGGGCGGTTTTGGACATACGCAGCGAGACCCACCTGCAGGAAACCGTCTAACAAGATTCGTGCCAAGTATGGGGAATGCCCAGGAAAAAAGCAAACAGCCCGGCGGGTTAGCCCTCAATCTAGTTGTGGGCGAAAATATCTTCTTCCGGCCAGCCGGCGAGGTCCAGGGCGGCACGGGCGGGGAGGAAATCGAAGCAGGCCTGGGCCAGGGCGGTGCGGCCTTCGCGGGCCAGCATGCCATCCAGCACGACTTTTAGCTGGTGCAGGTAGAGCACATCGGAGGCGGCGTATTTCTGCTGCGCCTCGGTAAGCGCCGGGGCGCCCCAGTCGGAACTCTGCTCCTGCTTGGAAATCTCCACCCCGATGAGGTCGCGGCAGAGATCCTTCAGGCCATGGCGGTCGGTGAAGGTGCGGACCAGGCGCGAGGCGGTGCGGGTGCAGTAGACCGGCGTGCAGGCAACCCCCAGGTAATGCTGGATCGCGGCCAGGTCGAAACGCGCGAAATGGAACAGTTTCAACACCTTGGGATCGCCCAGCAGGCGCTTCAGGTTGGGCGCGTCATAGCCCTTGCCGGCGCCGAAGCGGACCAGATGGCCATTGCCGTCGCCGCTTGAAAGCTGCACCAGACAGAGGCGGTCGCGGGCCGTGCGCAGGCCCATGGTTTCGGTATCCACGGCCACGCTGGCGCCGAGGTCGAGGCCATCGGGCAGGTCGCCTTGATGCAGGGTGATAGCCATGCGCGCCGCTTGCTCTGATTCGCTGATTTTCGGAGGGGGATTATGCGCTGCCGCGCCGGGTGGCGAAAGAGCAACGAAAAGAATTGGTGCCCAGAATAAGACTCGAACTTACACGACCTTTCGGTCACTAGCACCTGAAGCTAGCGCGTCTACCAATTCCGCCATCTGGGCATCGCGTGACCCGGGGGTCCCGTCGAGGGCGGTGTGATACGGGAAAGCGCCTGCCCCGTCAAGCCCTGCCAGTAACATTCCATGCCCGGGTGATGCCCCGGCTTGAAACCGCCCCGGCCTCCGAGGGATAACCAACGCGGCGAGTATTCACAGAGGCCTGGAGCGGCAATGGATTCGGTGGAATGCCTGGTGATCGGCGCCGGCGTGGTGGGCCTGGCGGTGGCGCGCGAACTGGCGCGGCGCGGCCGCGAAGTGGTGATCCTGGAAGCCGCCGATGCCTTCGGCACCGAAACCAGTTCGCGCAATTCGGAAGTGATCCATGCCGGCATCTATTATCCGCAGGGCAGCCTGAAGGCGCGGCTCTGCGTCGCGGGCCGCGACCGGCTCTACAGCTATTGCCAGGAGCGCGGCGTCGATGCGCGCCGCATCGGCAAGCTGATCGTCGCCACCGATACGGCGCAGAATGACGAACTGAAAGCCTTGCAGGCCAAGGCGGCGGCGAATGGCGTGCATGATCTGCGCATGCTGAGCGCGGAGGAAGCCCGGGCGCTGGAACCGGACCTCTATTGCACCGCCGCCCTGCTCTCGCCGTCCACCGGCATTATCGACAGCCACGGCCTGATGCTGGCCTATCTCGGCGAAGCCGAGGAACACGGCGCCATGCTGGCGCTGAACGCGCCGCTGCAAAGCGCCGCCTGGCGCCATGGCCGTTTCGAGATCGAGACCGGCGGGCCCGATGCGATGCAGCTTGCCGCGCGCTTTGTGGTGAATGCCGCCGGCCTGCATGCCCAGGCGGTGGCGAAAGCCATTGCCGGCACGCGCCACGACCTGATTCCCGGCACCTATTATGCCAAGGGCAATTACTTCGTGCTCTCAGGGATCAAGCCGCCCTTCTCGCGTCTGATCTACCCGGTACCGGAACCGGGCGGGCTTGGCACCCATGTCACCATCGACCTCGGCGGTCAGATGCGCTTCGGCCCCGATGTCGAATGGATCGACGCCATCGACTACCGTGTCGATCCGGCGCGCGGCGACAAGTTCTATGCCGCCGTGCGGCGCTACTGGCCCGGCCTGCCCGATGGCGCGATCCAGCCGGGCTATGCCGGCATCCGCCCCAAGCTGTCGCCGGGCGGCGGCAAGGCCGATGACTTCGTGATCCATGGCGCCGCCGAGCATGGCGCGCCCGGCCTGCTGCATCTCTTCGGTATCGAAAGCCCTGGCCTCACCGCCTCGCTCGCCATCGCCACCTTGGTCGCCGATCAACTCGACGCGGAAACCGCCTAGCCTGATTTGCCTGCCTTCGCATCGCCGCGCGCGAAATCGACGAAGGCCTTCAGCGCCGCCGGCATCTGGCGGCGGCTCGTATAGTAGAGAAAGAAGCCGGGATCGTAGGGCGACCAGTCGCCGAGCAGCACTTCCAGCCGTCCGGCATCGAGATGCGGCTGCACCATCGCCTCGATCACATAGGCAACGCCGAGGCCAGCCAGGGCGGCGTCGATCATGGCATCCATGTCGTTCAGGGTGAGCGCGCCAGTCACGCTGACTTCCTGGGCGATGCCGCCGCGTTCGAATTCCCAGTTGTAGAGCATGCCGCTGGCGAGGCGGAAACGGATGCAGGGTAGTTCGTGCAGATCCTGCGGCATGGCCGGGCGGCGATGCTGCTTGAGCAGTTCGGGCGCTGCCACGGCAACGAAGCGCTGGCGTGGGCCGATGGCGGTGGCGATCATGTCGGCGGACAGGCTTTCGCCCAGCCGCACGCCGGCATCGAAGCCCTCGCCCACCACATCGGCGAAGGCATCATCGGCCACCAGGTCCACCTCGATATCGGGATAGGCGGGCAGGAAGCGGCGCAGCACCGGCAGCAGCACCAGCCGCACCGCCACCTGCGAGGCGTTGATGCGCAGGCGCCCGCTTGGTTTGCCGCGCAGCGTGTTGAGGTCTTCCAGCGCATCGTCGATATCGCGGAAGGCCGGCAGCAGCCGCGCCTGTAGCCGCTCGCCGGCCTCGGTCAGCGCCACCGACCGCGTGGTGCGGTTCACCAGCCGCAGGTCCAGCCGCTCCTCGATGGCGCGCAGGCTGTGGCTCAGCGCCGAGGGCGTCACACCCAGCTCGACGGCCGCCTTGCGGAAGCTGCGATGCCGGGCGATGGCGAGGAAGACCATCAGGTCGGCCGGGTCGATCCGTTTCATTGATGAGTTTATCTCAGTAGTCTTACGAATTATTACTGGATTAATTCATCGAAAGCCAGGGGGTAAACCTCTCTCCATCAGGCCCGGATGGTCCGGCGCCAGAAACGAACGAAGGAGAGAGTGCCATGCGTGTTTGGTTGATCACTGGGGCGTCGCGCGGTTTCGGTGCCCTGATTGCCCAGGAAGCCCTCAATGCCGGCGACGCCGTGGTCGCCACCGCCCGCGACCCCAGGACCGTGATCGAGCGGCTGGGCAGCCATCCCCGCCTGCTGCCGGTGCGGCTGGATGTCACCGACGAAGCCCAGGCCCATGCCGCCGCCGACCAGGCGGTCGCCAAATTCGGCCGCCTCGACATCCTGGTGAACAATGCCGGCTATGGCGTGCTCGGCGCCGTGGAGGAAACCAGCGCAGAGGAAGTGGAAGGCGTGTTCCGCACCAACGTGTTCGGCCTGCTTAACGTCACCCGCGCCGTGCTGCCGCATATGCGCCGCCAGCAGAGCGGCCATGTCATCAACATCTCCTCGATCGGCGGCTATGGCGGCTATCACGGCTGGGGCGTTTACGGCGCCACCAAATTCGCCGTGGAGGGCATCTCGGAAGCGATGCATGCGGAACTGAAGCCGCTTGGCATCCAGGTGACGGTGGTGGAGCCCGGTTTCTTCCGCACCGACTTCCTCGATGAGCAGTCGCTGGTGAAGACCCGCACCGAGATTGCCGATTACCATGAGACCGTCGGCGCCATGCGCAGCTTCGCCGCCCAGGTCAACCATGCCCAGCCGGGCGACCCGGCGAAGCTGGCCAAGGCGATTCTGCTGCTGACGCAAAGCGGCCTGCCGCCGCTGCGCCTGGCGCTGGGCAGCGACACCTACCAGCGCATCAAGGGCAAGCATGCCTTTGTCGAGGGCGAACTGGAGGCGTGGAAGACGCTGACGCTCTCAACCGACTTCCAGCAGAACAAGGTGGCTTAAGCAGCCGCAGCAAACACCGCGGCCCAGGCACCAGCAATGGCGCCTGGGCCGCAGGCGTTGCTACATGCGGCCGAGATTCTGGATGCCGTCCAGCACCATGCCGGTGCCGATGGCGATCATCAGGATGTCGCTGTCGACGCGGACATAACGATGGCGCGGTGGCGGCGGTGGCAGCACCACGATCAGGTCGCGCGGCACCTCATAGAAGATCACGTCGGGCGGCAGCGGACGCCCCACCACCCAGCGCTTGGCATGGCCCGGTGGCACGCAGCCCTTGCCCTTCTTGGCCAGGCCCGGCGGGCAATGCACGGCATAGCGCGGCGCGGTGTAGTAATCGTAGACCGCGCGGCGGTCGCTGTCGCCGAACTGGAAATTGATCTGGATGTTGGTGTCGCCGCCGCGTGGCCCATGGTCATGGTGGTGCGGTGGACCCCGGCGGTCATCGTCGTCATGGCGGCCACGGCCCTTCCCATCGGCCCAGGCCGTGCTGCCGAAGGCGACGGCACCGATAGCGGCGGCGAGAATAACCTTGGAAACAAAACCCGTGCTGCGATGCATGGCATCCTTCCTGTTCCACCGGCTGCCTGATTGTGGGGCATGGGGGCCGCCGGCAGTGAACAGGATAAGCCGCGCGATGGCAGCATCATGGCGAAGGCGGGGAATTATGGCGGCAGCATGTGACGAAGATACTTGTTGCGACCTGCGCCGGCTGAATCAAATATCAAAGATGAAATTGGGGGGCCGACAATGCGCGTGACATTTGGTGCGACTACTTTATCCCGGCGCAGCGGCATAGGGGCGCTGGCACTGATCCTGCTGGCCCTTGGCGGCTGCCGCGAAACCGAACTCACGCGCATGGCCGCCGCCAATGACAGCGGCGCCTTGAATATCGAAGCGGTGCGGGTGGCGGGCAATATCGGCGTTGCCCTGGATGACGGCTTCTCTGCTGCGTTGCGCGAGGCGGTATTGGCGGCGGTGCCGCGCAACACGGCACAGCCAAGCAATGCACTGATCGAGATCACCATCACCCGGCTCGGCGATTCCGCCAGCGGCACCGAGCTGGAAGGCCTGGCACGGCTGCGCAGCCTGCGCGGCTTCACCCGCGCCGAACTGGACCTGCGGGCGGCGAGCACGGCGGCGGACATGACGGCACGGCGCCAGGAGGTTGCCGCCACCGTGGCCCGCCTGGTGCGGGAAGAAATTGCCGCGCGCGGGCTTTAGCTCCGACCGAGCAGCCGTAGCGCCGCCTGGCGCACGCTCATGCCGGCGGCGATGCCACGCGCGACGGCACGCGCGTTGACATGAGTGAGGATGCCGCTGGCCCAGGCATCCGACGCATCGCCGATGCGGGCGCTGTCATGGCTGTAGGTGGCGGCGATGATGCCGTGATCATTGAGCGGCCCGAGGCCGGAAATGCCGGCGGCATCCTTGCCCACGCCGGCATCGTTGAAGAAGCAGGCCAGCGGCTGGTCGTTGAAGGCGTAGCTCACCGCCGAGACGCCGGCATGGGAGGCGGCGACGATGACGCGGCCCCGATCCTCCGGCTTGATCTCGGTGATACTGTCGAGCAACTGAACGCGCGGATCATGCACATCCGGCGCCGCCCGCCGCATGGTTCAGGCGGCCGACTTGCGGCTGCGCGGCATTTTCGGCTTGGCCACCATGCCGCTGACGCCTTCCAGCGCGCCCGGCACCAGCTCCATGATCTGGAACCGCTCCAGCTCCACCCAGCCCGGCATCTCGAGGCCGCGCTCGGCTGCACTGACGAAGCCGAACGGCTCGTAATAGTCCTTGTCGCCCACCAGCATGCAGAGCTTGTGGCCCTGGCGCGTGGCGGCATAGAGGCTGTGCCGGATCAGCGCCCGGCCGATGCCCTGGCCCTGGAAATCCGGATGCACCGCCACCGGGCCGAGCATCACCGCCGGCACTGCTGCCTCGCCAATCGAGATCGGCCAATAGCGGATCGAGCCGAGCAGCCGGCTGCCCTGGCGCACGGAGAAGCTCAGCGCCTTGATCGGCGCCACGCCTTCCCGCAGCCGGTAGACGGTCTTGGCGGTGCGGCCGGAGCCGAAAGTCAGGTCGAGGAGATTTTCAATCTGGGCGGCGTCCGAGGGCCGCTCTGGGGAAATCGGGAACATCAGCTTGCTTCCTGGCACTAGATCCGAGACCAACGTGAGCGGGGGAGCGGCTTTCGCCTTCCGTCCGACCGGCCGGTTGTTCGGGTGCATTGGAAGTGCTGGGTGTCTGCTGGGAGACGATCAGGCTGTCAGGTCTGATCCAGGGCCTCAATGCACGCGAACAACGGCCGCGCAGCGCTTTCGTTGCGCTACGCGTCGGTTAGCTCGTCGGTGCATCATGGGGCGAATCATCTGACTTTCCCGTTTTCGGACGGCCTGTTTAGCATGGCGACTCCGGGCCGTAAACGGTTATCTGCGGCAGGCTGCCGCAGGCTCTTCACTTTTGCCGCAGGCCGATCCAGGCGCAATCCCAGGGCGGCTCGGGCCCGAATTTGTCGGCCAGGAAGTCGATGAAGGCGCGCAGCTTGGGCGTCAGGTGGCGCTGCGCCGGATAGACTGCGTAGATGCCCAGATCCGCCACACGGTATTCCTCCAGGATCGGCACCAGCCGGCCGGCGGCGATATCCGGGCCAATCACAAAACTGGGCAGCCGGGCGATGCCGGTGCCGGCGAGTGCCGCCAGCCTGAGCGCATCGCCGTTATTGGCGGTGAGCGGCCCCTGCACCCGCACGGCAATATCGGACTCGCCGCCGGGCTGTGAGGCGAAACGCCAGAGCAGCGGATCGGCTAGATAGCTGTAGATCAGGCAATGGTGCCATTTCAGTTCATCCGGGTGCTTCGGCGTGCCGAATTTCTCGATATAGCTGGGCGCCGCCGCATAGACGACGCGGGCCGGCCCGAGACGCCGCGCATTCAGCGTCGAATCCGCCAGGTCGCCGATGCGTACCGCCGCATCCACATCCTCTTCCAGCAGATCGACGCGGCGGTCGTTGTAGCTCGCCTCGATGCGCAGGTCCGGGCATTGCGCCAGCAATTCGGGCAGCAACGGCGCCACATGGCTCAAGCCGAAGCTCATCGGCAGATTGACCTTGAGCAGCCCGCGCGGCGCCTCCTGCAGGTTCTGCACCGCCGCCTCGGCGGCCTGGGCCTCGGCCATCACCCGCTCGGCATGGGCCTGCACGATGCGGCCGGTTTCGGTGAGTTGCAGCCGCCGCGTGGTCCGCTGCAGCAACTGGCTGCCGAGCCTTTGTTCCAGCCGGGCGATCTGCTTGGAAACGGCGGATTTCGACAGGCCGAGCGACTGGGCGGCGGCGGTGAAACTCATCTGCTCGGCCACCCGGGCGAAAACCGCCAGGTCGGATAGATAGTCCATGGGTATTATCCTCTACAGGAAACAATAATGTTCCAAATATAATATTGTTTCCATAAATAGGAAGCTTAGATTGCTCTCATCCGACGCCGCTGGGGCGGCGGCAGGATTTAAGGAGAGACTTCGATGACCAAGGTTCTGGTTCTCTATCATTCGATGTACGGCCATATCGAGACCATGGCCCAGGCCGTCGCCGAGGGCGCCCGCGAGGCCGGCGCCGAGGTGGTGGTGAAGCGCGTGCCGGAAACCATGCCGGAAGCCGCCTTCAAGGCCGCCCATGGCAAGTGGGACCAGGCCGCGCCGGTCGCCACCATCGACGAACTGCCGAACTACGACGCCATCATCTTCGGCACGCCGACCCGCTTCGGCATGATGAGCGGCCAGATGCGCACCTTCCTGGATCAGACCGGCGGCCTGTGGATGAAGGGCGCCCTGGTCGGCAAGGTCGGCAGCGTGTTCACCTCGACGGGCACCGGCGGCGGCAACGAGACCACGATCACCAGCTTCCAGGTGACGCTGCAGCATCATGGCATGGTGGTGGTGGGCGTGCCCTACGCCATCCCGGAGACCATGGATGTGTCGGCCCCGCGCGGCGGCTCGCCCTATGGCGCCGGCACCATCGCCGGCCCGGATGGTTCGCGCCAGCCGAGCGAGACCGAACTGAAGATCGCCCGCTTCCAGGGCAAGCATGTGGCGGGTATCGCCGCCAAGCTCGCCAAGTAACGAGCAGCCATAGAGTAACCAACACGCCGCCTCAGCGACGGTCCCGGGCCAGGCGCCCGGGACCAACGAGGCAAGGAGACGTATCATGACCGTTGCCATTCCCTTCGACCGTCTTGGCCGCTTCGGCAATGACTGGCTCGACAGCCGCTTCCACTTCAACTTCTCGGGCGTTGCCGCGCCGATGGGTTTCGGCTTCGGCCCGCTGCGGGTGTGGAACGACGATCATATCAAGCCGCATTCCGGCTTCCCGATGCATGGCCACCGCGACATGGAGATCATCACCTATGTGCGGCGCGGCGCCATCACCCATGAAGACTCGCTCGGCAATCGCGGCCGGACGCCGGCCGGCGACGTGCAGGTGATGTCTGCGGGCACCGGCATCATGCATGCCGAGTGGAACGAGGAGAACGAGGCGACGCATCTGTTCCAGATCTGGGTCGAGCCGCGCCAGCGCGGCCTCAAGCCCCGCTGGGCGCAGGCGCAGTTCCCCAAGGATGACCGCGCCGGCAAGCTTGTGCCCCTCGCCTCCGGTGAGGAAGCCGTGCGCGCGGCCAACCCGGAAACCCTGCTGATCCACCAGGACGCCACGCTCTACGGCGCGCTGCTGGGCAAGGGCGACAGCGTCACCCATACGCTGCCCTGGGACGACAAGGCCCAGCGCATCGCCTATGTGGTGGTGGCCGATGGCACCGCCATCGTCAACGGCAACAAGCTCTCGACCCGCGACGGCATGGCGGTGTTCGAAGCCAAGTCGGTGGAGATCACCGCGCCGGAAGGCGCCGAGGTGCTGCTGTTCGACCTGCCGGTGCCGCCGCAGAAGCAGAACTAGCTTCTACTAAAACACATCGTCACCGCCGGGCTTGACCCGGCGGTCTTTTCCCGAATTGCGTAAGATGCCCGGCTCAAGGCCGGGCATGACGACTGGTAATCACAAAGGCCATCACCCCTGGCGCAGTACGCGGTTGCGCAGCACGCCGATCTTCTCGACCTCAAGCTCCACCACATCGCCATGTTTGAGGAAGCGGCCATGTTCCAGGCCGCTTCCGTCGCCGACCGTGCCTGAGCCGAAGAACTCGCCCGGATGCAGCGTCTCGTCAGCCGAGATGCGTTCGAGCAACGCCTCGAAGGTATGGTGGATGGTGGAGGAATTGCTGTCGCACCAGGTCTTGCCGTTGACGCGGGCCTGCATGCGTAGCGCGTAGGGGTCGTCGATCTCGTCGGCGGTGACCAGATACGGCCCCATCGCGTTGCCGGTATCGAAATCCTTGCCCTTGCAGGGACCGAGCATCGACTGCATCTCGGTGCTTTGTGCATCGCGGGCGGAGAAATCGTTGAAGATGGTGTAGCCGAAGATATGCCGACGGGCATCCTTGGCTTTTATATTCTTGCCGCCCTTGCCGAGCACGAAGCCCATTTCGAGTTCGAAATCCATCACCTGGCTGTAGCGCGGCCAGAGCACATCCTCGCCGGTGCCGATCACGGAAAAGCGGTTGGCCTTGTAGTAGACCGGCATCGCGTACCAGCTTGCCGGCACTTTCACAAAGCCAGCCTTGACCAGCCAGGGCCCGAGTAGTGGCTTGCGCATCACCGCGATGCGCTGCATCGCCTGGCGCACATGCTTCTCGAACAGCATGCAGTCGCGGATCTGCTCCGGCACCGGCAGCGGCGCATGCAGGGTGGCATCCAGCGCCGGCACGCGGATTTCGCCGTCATCGAGATGGCTGCGGGCCGCTGCCAAGCCTTCATCGCCGGCCTTGATCAGCGACAATACGTCGGGGAACCGCGCCGAAAGATCGACGATCATGGCGCCGTCCGAGGTCAAGGCGCCGGGCCGCATCCTGCCGGTGCCGGGATGGCTGTAAGTGCAAAGCTTCATCGATTGCCCGTTCCCTGTGATCGCCACGCCAGAGGCTCTTGCTGCAGTTTACTACTCCCTGGGCGCCAAGCCCAGTTGCTGCCCCGGCGCCGGCCGGGGTAAAAGGGCCGAAAGCTTCCCCGGAGGAATCGCAATGACCGTGAGCGAAAAGCCGCTCTGGACCCCGACGCCCGACCGCATCCGCCGCAGCCAGCTCTACCGCTACATGACCTGGCTGAAGGAAAAGCGCGGCCTCGATTTCAAGGACTATGACTCGCTCTATCGCTGGTCGGTGACCGAGACCGAGCCGTTCTGGGACAGCCTTTGGCATTTCTACGATATCAAGACGCACAAGCCCTACACCAAGGTGCTGGCCGATGCGTCGATGCCCGGCGCCAAGTGGTTCACCGGCGCCGAGGTGAATTATGTCGATCAGGTGATGCGCCATGTCACCGACAGCCGCCCGGCGATCCTCTATGCCTCCGAGACCGAGCCGCTCAAGGCGATGGGCTGGCATGAACTGCGCGACCGCGTCGCTGCCGTTGCCGCCCATCTGCGCCAGCGCGGCATCAAGCCGGGCGACCGCGTGGTGGCCTATGCGCCGAACACGCCGGAAACCCTGATCGCCTTCCTCGCTACCGTCTCCACCGGCGCCGTGTGGTCGGTCTGCGCCCCCGATATGGGCCTGCAGGCGGTGCTCGACCGCTTCAAGCAGATCGAGCCGGTGGCTTTGTTCGCCGTGGAAGGCGTGCATTACAATGGCAAGCCGATCGACCGGCGCGACATGGTGGGCGAGATCGTCGCCGCCTTGCCGAGCTTGCGCGACGTGATCCTGCTGCCGAGCCAGGCCGAGGCGGTGAGCCTGCCGGAACGCATCGCAGTGGCACGCTGGGCCGATATCGCCTTCCAGCCCGCGGAACTTGAAGTGCTGCCGGTGCCTTACGACCATCCGATCTGGGTGGTGTATTCCTCCGGCACGACGGGTCTGCCCAAGCCCATCGTGCATGGCCATGGCGGCATCATTCTCGAATTGATGAAGATGATGCAGTTGCATAACGACCTCGGCCCCGATGATGTGTTCCACTGGTATTCCAGCACCGGCTGGATCATGTGGAACGCGCAGGTCGCCGGCCTGTGTACCGGCGCCACCATCGCGATCTACGACGGCAGCCCGGCCTGGCCGGATTGGGGCCGGCTGTGGCGCTTCATCGGCGAGGCCAAGGCGACCTTCTTCGGTGCCGGCGCGGCGTTTTTCGCTTCCTGCCTGAAAGCCGAGATCAAGCCGCGCCAGATCGCCGATCTTGCCGCCCTGCGCTCGGTCGGTTCCACCGGCTCGCCGCTTTCGGAAGATGCCTATGCCTGGATCTATCGCGAACTGGGCGACGACGTATGGCTGACCTCGATTTCCGGTGGCACCGATTTCGCCGGCGCCTTTGTCGGCGGCTGCGTCATGCTGCCGGTCCATGCCGGCGAGATGCAGGTGCGTTGCCTCGGCGCCGACATTCAGGCCTTCGATGAAGGCGGCAATCCGGTGATCGACCAGGTGGGCGAACTGGTCTGCGTCAAGCCGCTGCCTTCGATGCCGCTCTATCTCTGGAACGATCCCGATGGTGCGCGCTACAAGGGCAGCTATTTCGATGTCTATCCCGGCATCTGGCGCCATGGCGACTGGATCCGCATCACGCCACGCGGTGGCTCGATCATCTACGGCCGTTCGGATGCCACCATCAACCGCCATGGCCTGCGCCTCGGCACGGCGGAAATCTATCGCGCCGTCGAGGAATTGCCGGAAGTGCTGGATAGCCTGGTGATCGACCTGGAATACCTGGGCCGCGAAAGCTTCATGCCGCTCTTCGTGGTGCTGCGCGAGGGCCTGGTGCTGGACGACGCGCTGAAGCAGAAGATCAATGGCGCTATCCGCCAGGCGGTGTCGGCGCGGTTCATCCCCAACGACATGGTGCAGGTGGCGGATGTGCCGCGCACGCTTTCCGGCAAGAAGCTGGAAGTGCCGGTGAAGAAAATCCTGCTCGGCCAGCCGATGGAGAAGGTCGCCAATCCCGGCGCCATGAGCAATCCGCACAGCCTGAAATGGTATGCGGATTACGCCCGCAAGCTGAACGGCTGAAGTTCTTTGTCACCCTCGCGCCAGCCCTTCGGGCCTGTGCGCCCACGAACGCCTCTGGCGTTCGCGCGCTTACAGAGGGTCCCATTTCGACGGCAAAAATGCGATGCCGGCTTTCGCCGGCATGACAATGCTTTTTTAGCTCGTCATCCTCGGGCTCGACCCAAGGATCTCATGCCGTACGGAGAGAGATGCGCGGATCAAGTCCGCGCATGACGATACTTATTGTTTGTCACTCTCGCGGAAGCGAGAGTCCCATTTCAATGGTAAAAAATGGGATGCCGGCTTTCGCCGGCATGACGGTAGTGAGTGGACGGCGCGGTCTTCACTTGAGCTGCGCGCGGCGTGCCAGGTAGATGCCGAACAGCACCACCAGGCCGCCGCCGATCTGCAGGCCGCTCAGGCTTTCGCCGAGCCACAGCCAGCCGAAGAAGGCGGCCGCCACCGGCTGCAGCAGCACCACCAGCGAGGAAAATGACGCCGGTAGGTGGCCAAGCGCATAGGCGATCAATCCCTGGCCCAGCGCATGGCTGACCCAGGCGAGGCCGAACAGCGTCAGCCAGCCCTGCCCCGTCGCCGGCAGCAGCCCCTCGCCCATCAGCAAGGTCGCCGGCAGCAAGGCCAGCGCCGTCACCAGGCTGGACCACAGCATCAGCGACTGCGTGCCATGGCGGCCGCGCAGCTTGGCCACGGCAATCATGTAGAGGCCATAGAAGCCGGCGGTGGCGAAGGCCAGCATGTCGCCGAACACATTGGTGCCGCCAAGCTGGAAGCTGGAACCGACCAGCATCAGGGCGCCGCAGATCGACACCGCCATCGCCAACATGAACAGCCTGTTGATGCGCTCGCGCAGTATCAGCCAGGCGCCGAGCGTGACGATGACGGGGGCGAAGTTGCTGAGCAAGGTGGCATTCGCGACCGACGTGTATTTGATCGCCAGATGCCAGAAGAACAGGTCGCCGGCGAACAGCAGGCCGGGCAGCAGGATCAGGCTGAGCGGCGGCAGGGTGGCGCGCTCTGGTGCCGGCGCGCGCACCATCCACCACAGCCATAGCGGCGGGATCGCGAGTGCAGTGCGGTAGAAGCCGGTGGCGGTGGGGCCGACCTCGGACAGCCGCACGAAGATCGGTGAGAAGGCGATGGCCAGCGCGCCGATGATCAAGGCCGCCAGGGCCCAGTTCTGGGGCTTATGCGCAAGTGGGGGTGTGGCCGGGTTCGGGGTCTCGGCGGGCGTTTCCATGCCGGATCGTTACGCCCGGACGGAGCCACGCTCAAGCCACGCGGGAGATAAATTTGTTCGCCCCAACCGGGCAGTTACCTTAAACTTAGGGTTCTGATAAATACACCGGATCGAATTTTCGGGAGGAACAACAACCATGCGTCTCGTCGCGCTCAGTGTTACCGCTATTGCCGCCCTCGCCGCCGGCTCGTTGATGGCCGGCGCCGCCCAGGCCCAGACCGTGATGCGCATCAGCCATCCGGTGCCGACCGCGCACCACGTGCACAAGGCCGTGGAAGCTTTCAAGGCCGATCTCGAAGCCCGCACCAAGGGCACCATGCGGGTGGAAATCTTCCCCGCCGAGCAGCTCGCCAAGCAGAGCGAGACCCATGCCAGCGTGGCGCGCGGCGCCTTCGAGGCCGGCGTGCTGACCAACTTCACCTGGGGCAACACCGTCCCTGAGATGAACGTGCTGACCATCCCCTACCTGCTGACCGACCTGGAGAGGATCAAGAAGTTTCCGGGCTCGCCGGCGGCGCTGATCCTGGAGCAGGCCTTGCTGGCCAAGGGCGTGCGCAACATCACCTGGTTCTACACCACGCGACAATCGATCTTCACCTCGGCGAAGAAGCCGCTGGTGCAGCTTGAAGACCTCAAGGGCCTGAAGATCCGCGGCCTCTCGGCGCTTTCCGATACCGGTCTGGCCGCCATAGGCGCCTCGCCGACCCCGACGCCGGCACCGGAAGTCTATCAGGCGCTGCAATCCGGCGTGCTCGATGCCGGCCTCACCGACGTGTCGGCCGCCGTCAGCCGCCGCTTCTACGAAGTGCAGAAGTTCGGCACCGTGGCGCCGTATTTCTCGGTCTACTTCCACATGTTCGCCAATCCGGCCTGGTATAACCGCCTCACCACCGGCGAGAAGGACGCGCTGGCGGCCGCCGCCAAGAAGGCCGAAGCCGACATGATCGGCCTGACCGAGGCAACCGCCGAAGCGGCGATCAAGGAACTGCCGCAGAAGGGCATGACCATCCACATGCAGACCCCGGCCGAGGCCGCCACCTGGAAGGCGGCGCTGCAGAAGCCGGTGATCGATGCCTTCGTGAAGGCGGTGCCAGAAAACGGCCCGAAGCTGATCGACGCGCTCAACAAGCTCTGAGATGGCTTTGATCACACGCTTCATCGCGTTGCTGTCGGGCCTCGCCGCGCAAGTGGCGGGGCTCGCGGCTTTGGTCTGCCTTGCGCTGGTGGGTGCCGGCGTGGTAGCGCGCTATTTCTTCCATGCGGCGCAAAGCTGGATCGATGAAAGCGCCACCTGGCTGGTGATCATCATGGTGCTGCTGGCGATGCCGGAAGCGCAACGGCTGAACGCCAATATCGGCGTCGATGCCCTGGTGACGAAGTTCAACCGCACCGGCCAGCGTCTGCTGGCGGTGTTTTCCGCCGCATCCGTGGCGGTGGTCGGCGGCCTGATGCTGTGGGCCGGCATCGATACCGTCAGCTTCTCGCAGATGATCGGCGTGAAGGCCAACACGCTGGCCTGGGTGCCGATGTGGTGGATTCATATTTTCCTGCCCATCGGCGGCACTTTGCTGCTGTTGGTCGCCCTGGTGCAGTTGGCCGAAGCCCTGAGCCCGAAATGGCAGCCGCCGGTCGCCGATGATCCGATCCACGGCACCCGCAGCCACGAGTAACGCAGCGCCATGTCCTTCATCATCATCCTCACGCTGCTGATCGCCCTGCTCTATACCGGCCTGCCGATGTTCGCCGGCATGTTCCTGTTCTCTGCCGCCGTGCTGTTCTACGTCGAGGGCAGCATCCCGACGCTGGGCGAATTCATCATCGGGCAACTGGATGGCTACCTGCTGGTGGCGATCCCGCTATTCATGCTGATGTCGCATTTCATGGTGCGCGGCAAAGTGGTGGATGACCTCTACGGCGCCGCCTACACCTTCATGCGCCATATCCCCGGCGGCCTCGGCATCGCCACCGTTTTCGCCTGCGCGGTCTTTGCCGCGATTTCCGGCTCCTCGGTGGCCACCGCGCTGACCATCGGCGCCGTCGCCATTCCGCAGATGCTGAAATACGGCTACACGCCGCGCGGCGCCTATGGCGTGGTGGCCGGCGGCGGCACCCTTGGCATCCTGATTCCGCCTTCCGCGCCGATGGTGCTTTACGGCGTCGCCTCCGATACCTCGGTCGGCGCGCTGTTCATGGCCGGCGTGTTCCCCGGCATCCTGATGGCGGTGATCTTCGCCGCCTATTGCTGGTTCACCGAAGGCCGCATGGAGCAGAAGCGCATCAATGCCGGCGGCTATATCCGCCCGGCCCGCGCCTCGCCGGCCGAGATGGGCGCCGCGCTGAAACGTTCCTTCTGGGCCTTCACGCTGCCGCCCTTCGTGCTCGGCGGCATGTATCTCGGCATCTTCACCGCCACCGAGGCCGCCGCCACCGGCGCGCTCTGGGCCTTGTTCATCGCCACCTTCATCTACCGCAAATTCGGCCTCAAGGATCTCTGGCAGGGCGGCCAGGAAGCGGCGCGCACCTCGGCGGTGCTGTTCCTGATCATCGTCTCCGCCGGCCTGTTCGGCCATATGCTGACCAAGCTGCATATCCCGGATCAACTCGTTGCCATAGTGGTCGAGAATAACCTGACCAAGTACCAGTTCCTCGCCATTCTGATGGTGGTTATCTTCATCCTGGGCCTGATCCTGGAAAGCTTCTCGATCATCCTGATCACCACGCCGGTGATCCTGCCGGTGATGGCGGCGCTCGGCATCGACAAGGTGTGGTATGGCGTGCTGCTCACCATCAACCTGGAACTGGCGCTGATCTCGCCGCCGGTTGGCATGAACCTGATTGTCATCCGTTCCATCACCGGCGCGCCGCTGGTCGAGGTGGACAAGGCCGCCATCCCCTATATGCTGATGCTCGGGTTGGGTATTGCCCTGATCATGCTGTTTCCGGAAGTGGCGCTATGGCTTCCCTCCACGATGAAACTCGGTCAGTAAGCCGCCGCGACCTGCTGAAAGGCATCGCGGCGACCGGCCTGCTGGTGGGCATGCCGCTTCCCTTCGAGGCTCAAGCCCAGGGACAGCAACGCGTGCGCAGCGTGCAGAGCTTCCAGCTTGGCATCTGGCTGCATATCGGCGCCGACGACCGCGCCACCGTGCTGCTGTGCCAGTCGGAAATGGGCCAGGGCGTGCATACAATGCTGCCGACCCTGGTGGCTGAGGAACTGGAAATGCCGCTGGAGCGCATCGACGTGCGCAATGCGCCGGCGGATGCGATCTACCGCAACACCTATCTGGTGAAGGCGATGCTGGCCGGCGGCACACCGGAGAAACTTGGGCCCGCCGCCGACTGGCTGCTGGAACGCATGGGCCGTGTCGCCGGGCAGCAGATCACCGGCGGCTCCAGTTCGGTGCGCTGGCTGTTCCAGCCCTTGCGCCGCGCCGGCGCCGTGGCACGGCTGCAACTGGTTCAGGCCGCAGCCTCGGCCTGGGGCGTGGCCGTGCAGGAATGCCGCGCCGAGGCCGGCCGTGTGCTGCATCCGGCTTCAGGCCGCAGCCTCGGCTATGGCGAACTGGCGGAAGCCGCAGCATCACTGCCCGCGCCCGCCAATGTGGTGCTGAAAGACCCTGAGCAATGGACCCTGCTCGGCAGCCCGCAGCAGCGCCTCGATACGCCGGCCAAGATTGACGGCTCAGCGCGCTTCGGCATCGATGTGCGCGAACCGGGGCAGCTTTTCGCCGTGGTGCGCTTCGCGCCGCAACTGGGCGCCAAGCTGAAAAGCCTGGATGGCACCAAGGCATTGGCGCTGCCCGGCGTGAAGGCCGTGGTGGCGCTGGACAATGGCTTCGCTGTGGTCGCCGACAGCACCTGGCGGGCGCTGAGCGCGCGCGACGCCGTAAACGCTCAATGGGGCCCGGGCGCGCAGGACCTGCTGGATAGCGCCACGCTATGGCGCATGTATGAGCAAAGCTTCGTCACCGGCAAGCCGGACAAGGCGGTGAGCCATGGCGATGCCGACAAGGCACTGGCTTCCGCCGCGACAACACTTGATGCCGAATACCGCCTGCCGCTGCTGGCCCATGCTGCGCTCGAGCCGATGAATGCCACGGTACGGCTCGGCCGCGATGGCTTTGTCGATGTCTGGGCGCCGACCCAGGGCCAGGACCTCGCACGCAAGGCCGCCGCCGATGGCACCGGCATTGATGCCGACAAGGTGCGGGTGCATACCACCTTCCTTGGTGGCGGTTTCGGGCGCCGCGCGGAAGGCGATTTCGTGGCGGTGGCGGCGCGCGTCGCCAAGGCGGTACCCGGCCTGCCGATCCAGGTGCTGTGGCCGCGCGAAGAGGATATGCGCAACGATTTCTACCGCCCGGCCAGCCTGCATCGCCTGCGCGTCGGCCTGGATGCACAGGGCAATATCGCCGCCTGGAAACAGACCATCGCCTGCCCCTCGATCATGCGCCGGGTGTTTCCGCCTTCACGCTTCCTCGGGCCGGACGAAACCGCCTTCGAGGGCGCCCATGAAGCGGCCTATGCGATACCCGATCTGCGATTGGACTGGCTGCCGGTGGAAACCCCGGTGCCGGTGGGCTTCTGGCGCTCGGTCGGCCATTCGCATACCGCCTTTGTGAAGGAAACCATGATCGACCAGGCGGCGTTGCAGGCCGGCATCGATCCGCTGGCCTACCGCATGAAGCTGCTGGCCAATGCGCCGCGCCATCAGGCTGTTCTTGAACTCGTCGCCGCCAAGGCTGGCTGGGATGCGCCTTTGCTGCCCGGCCAGGGCCGTGGCCTGGCGTTGCACACCTCCTTCGGCGCCATCGTCGCGCAAGTCGTGGAACTGGAACTCGATAAGGGTAAGCCGCGCCTCAGCCGCATCACCGTGGCCGCCGATATCGGCCGCGTGCTGAACCCGAATATCGCCGAGGCGCAATTCTCCGGCGCCGTGGTGTTCGCGCTGGCCGCCGCGCTGCATGGCGAAGTGACCCTGAAGAACGGCGGCGTAGTGGAAGAGAATTTCGACAGCTACCAGATGCCGCGCCTGGCCGACACGCCGCCGATTGCGGTGCATTTCATCGCCAGCGGCGCGCCCCCCGGCGGTGCCGGCGAGCCTGGCGTGCCGCCGCTGGCGCCGGCTTTAGCCAACGCCATCCAGCGTGCCGGCGGGCCACGCCTGACCCGCCTGCCGATCCTTACGCAGATGGCTTAGGCCTCACCCCGATGGCTTGAGCCGTTCCACAAGCCGGCTTGCCAGCCAGGCAAGGTGTCGGGCAGCGGCCGGCGACATGGCAGCCGCGCGCAGAAAGCCGTGGATCATGCCCTCGGCAGAATGAAAATCGACAGCGACGCCGGCGTTGGCCAGCTTGGCGGCATAGGCGCGGCCCTCATCGCGCAGCGGATCATGCTCTGCCACCAGAATGACCGTGGGTGGCAGCCCTTGCAGTTCCTCATGGCGCAGGGGCGCCACTTCCGGCCGGCCGCGTGACCCCTCTCCCGCCGTGTAATGCATCCAGAAACTGCGCGCCAGGGCGCGGCTGAGAAACGGCCCGCCGGCATTCTGGTGATAGGAAACCGTATCGAAATAATCGTCCAGCGCCGGGTAGATCAGGCATTGCGCGGCCAGAGGCACGGTCCGTTGTTGCTGCGCTATGGCCGCGGCGATATTCGCGCCGGCGCTGTCGCCGCCAATGGCCAGCCGCGCCGCGTCAATCCCCAGTGCCGTCGCCTTGCGGTGCAGCCAGCGCAGCGCGCTGACGCCGTCGATGAAGCCGGCAGGGAAAGGATGCTCCGGGGCCAGTCGGTATTCGACGCTGAACACAGTAATGCCGGCCTGCAATGCCAATGCGGCGGTGATCGCTTCATGGCTGGCGATGCTGCCCATCACCCAGCCGCCGCCATGGAAGTAAAGCAGGGCCGGCAGCGGTCCACGCACCGTTTTCGGATGATAGCAGCGCACGGCAACGCCATCGGCATCATGGTCGCTCACCAGCAGCGCCTCGGGCAACGGCGCGGGTGGCCCGGCCAATGCCGCGATGCGGCGGCGGTATTCAACCACCGGCAGGCTTTCGGGCGGCTCAGGAAAGGCTTGGTCGAGCGCGGCGATGAATGCCGACAGGGATGGTTCAATTTTCATCGCCACACCCGACCAATTCGCTCAGCCACCGATCAGCGGACAGCCGCTTTCCTTTTCGCTCATGAAGGCCTGCTCACCCGGCAGGGTGCGCAGGATCTTGTAGTAATCCCACGGCCCCTTGGATTCCTGCGGCGTTTTCACCTGCACCAGATACATGTCATGCACCATGCGACCATTACGGAGAATCTTGCCACCCTCGGCGAACATGTCGTTCACCGGCATGGTGCGCATCGCCGCCGCCACCTTGGCGCCATCATCGGTGCCGGCCTGCTCGATGGCCTTGAGATAATGCCGCACCGACGAATACGTGCCCGCCTGCGGCCCGCTCGGCTTCTTGCCGGTGCGCTTCTCGAATTCCGCCGACCAGGCCCGGCTGGCGGGCGTGCGGTCCCAATAGAAGGAGGTGGTGAAATTCAGGCCCTGGGCCACCCGCAGGCCCATGGAATGCACATCGTTGATGAACACCACCATCGGCACCAGCCGCTGCTTGCCGCGTCCGATATCGAATTCTGCGGCCTGCTTCAGGGCATTGCTGGTATCGCCGCCGGCATTGGCCAGACCGATCACATCCGCCTTGGAGCTTTGCGCCTGCAGCAGGAAGGAAGAGAAATCGGCGCTGTTCAGCGGATGCTTCGCCTCGCCGACGATCTTGCCGCCGACACTATCGAGCAGGCGGGCCACATCGGCCTGCATGGCATGGCCGAAGGCATAGTCAGCCGTGATGAAATACCAGCTCTTGCCGCCCTCCTGGAACACCGCCTTGGCGGTGCCGACCGAGAAGGCATAGGTGTCGTAGGTCCACATGAAGCCGGTGGGCGAGCAGGCCTTGCCGGTCAGCGCCGTGGTGGCGGCGCCGGAGACCAGACTGACCTTGCCCTTCTGCTTGGCCAGTTCCTGCACCGCCAGCGCCACCGAGGAGGTGGGCAGGTCGGCGATGACATCGACGCGATCCTTGTCGAACCACTGGCGCGCGATGGCGGAGCCGACATCGGGCTTGTTCTGATGGTCGGCGGAAACCAGTTCGACCGGCACGCCGTTGACCTTGCCGCCGAATTCCTCCACCGCCATGCGGGCGGCGATGATCGAACCCGTGCCGCTAGCATCGGAATAGACGCTGCCCTGGTCGGTCAGCACACCAATGACAATGGCATTGTCGGAATATTGCGCCAAAGCCGGCGAGGCAGCGAACATGGCCGGCAAGCTAACGAGCGCGGCAGCGGTAAGGCGGCATTTCAGCATGATTTCCTCCCGGCGGGTTCTGGTTGCCGGGATCTTCGCCGAAACGCTCAGGCCGGGCTCAACCCAGCGCGCACCGCGTCATGCACCAGAGCGCATTCCGGCCCGGCGCAACGCGCTGGGGGTTTCGCCGAAACGGCGGCGAAAAGCGCGGCTGAAATGGGTCGGGTGGTTGAAGCCGGCGGCAAAAGCGATATCCGTGAGGCTACGGCCGGACTGCCGCGGATCCAGCAGGGTACGGCGGCAATGCTCAAGCCGGGCTTCCAGCACATGCTCGCCAAGGCTCTGGCCCGTGGCGCGCAGCACCTGATGCAGGTAGCGCACAGAAATCCCCACCCCGGCAGCCACCGCCGCAGGCGAGAGGTCGCCAGCCAGGTTCTGGCGGATATGGCGACGGATGCGGGCGCTATGGGCGGCACGCACGCTACCGTCATCAGCCTCCATGTCATCTTCCGGTCGCGCCAGCAGGAAGGCGACAAGGTCTATCAGCCGCTCGGTGAGGAAATCCGCTTCGGCTTCGGTGCAGCCCGCCAATGTTGCCGATACCTGCGCCGCGAAGTCGGCAACCAGATTGGCGCGGCAACCCGGCCCGCCCAGCGCGAACTGGTAGGTAGGCGCCAGCCGTGGCAGGCGCTGGCGCAGACGCCCCAGCGGGATCATCACATTCGCGGTGTCGAAACCGCTCCGGTCATGCGAGCGATAAGGAATGGCATTGGACAACAGATAGAGTTGCCCCGGCGCCAGCAGAACCTCGCCCCGCGCCGTGCTGATGCCCCAGGGACCATACAGCGGCCGGCTGAGTGCATAGAACTGATCCGCCATGGCGGCAAGATTGCGCTTGGTGCGGATCAGGTTCTGGCCACGGTAGGACACGGTATTGAACACCAGCCCGCCCATGGCACGGCTATGGATCGAGCCGGCGAGCGGCTCGCGCCCGGTCGGCTCGATCTCCACCTCGCCCCAGATACCGGACAGTACGGTTCTCCAGGCCTCGGCGCGTTGCGACGCCGGCAGGCCATCAGTGGAGAAACGCAATTCCCGCATCGCCTCGTCGTCCCCAGGTCGCGCGCTTAAGCCGCCGCCGGCTTACTTCTTCCCAGCCATTGCACGCCGCACAGCACGGCGGTGAGCAGGATGCCGGCGATCTTGATCGGCTCGATATGCTGCACCTCGATGAAGCCGAACAGGGCATCCATGATCGAGGGGAACAGCAGCATCGTGCCGGCCAGGATGAAGGCAAGCTGCAGCGCCAGGCCGGTGCGCTTCATGAAGAAGCCTTGCGTGGCGATGCCATAGGCGAAGATGCCGACGCAGGTGGAGAAGCTGACCCAGACGATCTGCAGCCAGGAGCCATCCTTGGGCATTTCCAGCAGCAGACCGATGCCGAGCGGATCGAGCACGAACACGAACGGCACCAGGAAGGCCGGCATGGTGTATTTCCAGCTTTGCAGCGTCGTGGTGTAGGGGCTGGCGCCAGTGATCGCTGCCGCCGCGAAGGGCGACAGGGCAGTCGGCGGCGACACTTCGGAGAGCACCGCGTAATAGAAGATGAACATATGCGCGGCGTAATCCTTCACGCCAAGCTGGATCAGCGCCGGCGCCGCGATCACCGCGCAGATGATGTAGGACGCCGTGACTGGCACGGCGAGGCCGACGATCCACACGATCAGCGCGGTGTAGACCGCTGTCAGCACCAGGCTGCCGCCGGCATAGGCGATGGCGATGGAACTGAACTTCAAGCCCAGACCCGTGAGCGTGACGACGCCGACGATGATGCCGGCGGCAGCGCAGGTCGCCGCCGTGCCAAGCACGCCGACCGAGCCCGATGCCAGCGCCTCGATCAGCTTCTTTGGCACCAGGGCGGTATCGCGGCGGCAATAGCTCACGGCGACAGCCAGGATAGTGGCCCAGAACACGCTCAACACCGGCGAGAAGCCGAGCAGCATCAGCACCACGATCGAGATCAGTGAGGTGAAGTGATAGCCATACTGCTTGGTCAGCGCCCACAAGCTCTGGCGCTCGCCCATATCAACATTGGCGATGGCGTATTTGCCGGTATCCAGCTCCACCATCACCAGCAGGCTGAAGTAGTAGAGCAGCGTCGGGATCGCCGCCATGCGGATGACGTCGAGATAGGAAATCTTGAGGAACTCGGCGATCAGGAAGGCCGCCGCGCCCAGCACCGGCGGTGAGATGATGGCGCCGAGGCCGCCCGCCGCCAGCAAGCCGCCTGCGGCTGCCGGCAGATAGCCGGCGCGCTTCAGCATCGGCCAGGCCACCGAACCGATGGTGACGGTGGTGGCGACGCCGGAGCCCGAGGGACCGCCGAGCAGGAAGGAGGACAGCACGATGGCACGGCCGGTCGAGTTGGTCTTGCCGCCCAGCGCCGAGAAGGAGAAATCGATGAAGAATTTGCCGGCGCCGGAGAATTGCAGCACGGCACCGAAGATGGTGAACAGGATGATCAGGCTGGAGGACACATCGACCGCGGTGCCGAAGATGCCTTCCAGCGTCATGTAGAGATGACCGACCAGCCGGTCGAGATCATAGCCCTTGTGAGTCCAGGGCGCCGGCAGGTAGGGCCCGAACAGCGCATACAGGATGAACAGGATTGCCACCACCGGCATGATCCAGCCGGTGGTGCGGCGCGTTGCCTCCAGCACCAGCAGGATAAACACGGCGCCGACCATCATGTCGGTCTGGTTCGGCAAGGTGGCGCGGTCGGTGAGGTCCTCGCCGCCCTGGAGCAGATACCAGATGGTGCCGATGCCGATCAGGGCGGTGAGCACATCCCACCAACGGATGCGGTCGCGGAAACGGGCGGCGATGGGAAACAGCAGGAAGGTGAGCAGCAGCACGAAGCCGACATGGATCGGGCGCAATTCCTGGGTCGGCACGATGTCGTAGGCGGCATAGAGATGGAACAGCGTCATGATCACCGCCAAAGCCGTGATCAGATGGCCGCTCCAGCCGGAAAGCCGGTTGGCCGCGCCCTCTTCCTGCTCGATATATTCCTCGACCTTGCGCTGAGTGTCGGCGTCCAGGCCCTGCGTGATCTTGCCGCTGTCGTCGCTCATCCCACTCCCCCTTACGCTACGTTTATCTGAATCCCTGCTTATCTTATGTAGAGTTTACGCACCCCACTTAAAACAAACCCTGCTCCAGCCTCCGCTGGAGCAGGGTTCGGCCTGAACGCTGACGCTCAGGCTTACTCGGTCTTGATGCCCTTTTCGTTGAAGTACTTCAGCGCGCCGGGATGGAAGGCCACCGGCGTGTTGGTCTTCTTCTGGGTCTCGGCCTTGATGTTCTTGGCCTCGGCATGCACCTGGGCCAGTTCATCGCGCTTCTCGAAGATGGTCTTGACGATGTTGTAGGCAACGTCGTCCGGCATCGAGTCATGCGCCAGCAGGATGTTCCACACGCTGGAAATGGCGTTCGGCTTGTCCTGGCCCGGATAGGTGCCGGCCGGGATGGTGCCGGCGGCATAGAGCGGGCCGTACTTGGCGTTCATCTTCGCCACCAGATCGGAATGATCGATCAGCTTCAGCTTGGTGCCCGGCGTGGCGCCGAGATCGGTCACCGCCGCGGTCGGCAGGCCGCCGACCCAGAAATAGGCGTCGATCTTCTTGTCCTTCATCGCGTTGGTGGACTCGGCCGCACCCAGGCGCTCGCGCTTGAGGTCCTTGTCCTTGTCGATGCCGGCGGCTTCGAGCACGCGGAAGGCCATCACTTCGGTGGCCGAACCCGGCGAGCCGGTTGAGACGCGCTTGCCCTTGAGGTCCGCCATGCTGTTGACGCCCGAGCCATCCACCGACACCACATGCATGATGTTCGGATACAGCACGGCCAGCGCCTTATGTGCCACCGGGGCGCCCTTGAACTTGTCCTCGCCGCGCGAGGCATCGAGCGAGGCATCGGCCATCGAGAAACCGATATCCGCCTTCTTGGCGCCAACCAGCTTCAGATTGTCGACCGAACCGCCGGTGACTTCGGCAGTCGCCTGCCAGCCCGGCACATACTTGGTGAGCAGATTGGCGAGGCCGCCGCCCATCGGATAATAGACGCCGCCGGTACCGCCGGTGGCGATCGACAGGTTGCGCGACTGCGCCTCGGCGCTGCCCGCCATCGCAACCGCGCCGATCAGCGCCATGCTAAACAGAATCCGCTTCATCGTTCGTTCCTCCGTTTATGGGATCTTGACGGGAACTATTGGCTGTCCCTCGCCCCAACTATAAGTGGTCAGCGCGCCGCTGCCAACCGGGCAATGCCATCCCGGGCCAGAAGCCGCAGATTGCCCAGCAGCGGCAGCGCATACGCCGCGGAAATCAGCGCCCAGGCGAGGCCTTCGCGATTGCTCGGGCGCTCGATCAGCACCACCATCACCGCCGAACAGAGCAGCAGCCAGGCGAGAATCGCTTCGCAGCGCAAGGTGATTGGCGATTCTGCCGTTTTATCGGGCAAAGCAAAGCCGGTGGCCAGAGAGCTGCCGCGCGAGGCGGCACCGAAAACCGCCAGCAGCAGGAATCCAGCAATCGGCAGCAAAGCGTAATCGATGGGAAAATCGCGATAGCGGCCGGCGATGGCGAGCATCAGATTCTGGTACAGCGCATAGAGCGCGAAGGCAGCGAACAGCCACTCGCCGAGCCGCACGCGATAAAGCCGGCGGTATTCCGCCAGCTTGGCTTCGCTGACGGTGTGATTGCCGAGCGGCAGATAGAGCGGCGCGAAGGATTTCAGTTCGCGCAGCCGCTGGCCCAGGCCGATGAAGGCGGCACGCGGCGCCTCCTTGCCGGAGAGGCGGTCGAGCACTTCCGAGAACAGCAGCAGCGCGAAGATCGATTGCAGCCCCAGCATGATGAGGAATTCGCTGAAACGCAGCGTGCTGAAATTGTAGCTGACACCATGCTCGACGCAGGCGGCCAGTGCGGCACCGGCGACCTGGATCAGCAGCACGGCACCGAGCATGCGCCAGGGCGGCAGGCTGATCAGGCGCGAGACCTGCAGCACCGCCAGAATCAGGCCGATCAGGCTGGCCAGCGCGGCATAGATCGACCAGTTAGGCAGCTCAGACAACCGGCCATCGGCGTCGTATTTCGGATGGCGCAATTCATCGAGCAGGCCCCAGGCGCCGCCGACGGTGCCTTCCAGCGCCACCTTCCAGGGCTGATCGAACGCTTCGACCAGGTTGTAGTCGAGCTTCTTCTCTTCGGCGAGGCGGATGAAATCGCTGATGAAGCTGGCGGCCTCATGGCGCGTCGGCACGGCTTCACGGCGCGAGCGGCCAAGCGATGGCCAGCCGACTTCGCCGATCAGGATCGGCTTGCCCGGCAGCTTGGCCTGCACGATGTTGTAGACATCCAGGATATGCGGCATCGAGTGATCGACCGCGATCGGCACATCCTCCCAATAGGGCAGGAAATGCACCGTGACGAAATCGACCTCGTCGAGCAGTTGCGGATTGCGCAGCCAGAATTCCCACACATCGGCATAGGAAACCGGCTGCTTCACCGCCGCCTTGACGCGGCGGATATAGCTGATGAGCTGGTCGACCGTGAGGTCCTTGCGCAGCAGCACTTCGTTGCCGACGATGACGCGCTTGATGGTATCGGGATAGCGGTTGGCCTGATCGATCAGCGCCTCAACCTCTTCCTCGTTGACATTCGGCAGTTGGCCGAGCCAGGCCGAATGCGTCACCTCGAGGCCGTAGCGGCCGGCCAGTTCAGGCACCGCCTCCAGGCCTTCGCGCGAGGTGTAGGTGCGCACGCCGCGCGCCACGGCACGCACGGCATTGAGGTCCTCGGCGATTTCCTCGCGTGTCGGATAGACCTTGGTGAGCGGACTCTGGCCGCGCTTGAACGGCGCGAAGGACACGCTTTTCACCTGCCCGATGGGTTGGCCGACGGCGGTGTTGCCATAGGGCAGCGGCCGGTTCGGATACCACCAGGCGGCGGCGTTGAGCAAAGCCGCCAGGGCCAGGAAGCACAGCAGATACAGGAAGCGGCGGGCCGGCGCGGTCATCGTCGGTCTCTACTCGGATCGTTATGCGGCGGCGCCTAGTCGGCACCGGCGCTGGGGTTGGGGGAGCCGGCTTTCGGCAGCGCGAACAGGCTGGGCACCGGGGCATTCTTCGCCACGTCGCCGGGCTTGCGGAAGCGACCCTTGGCGGTCGAGATCATCGCCAGCGCCAGCGTGGCATAATAAGGCAAAGCCTGCGCCAGCATCACCACGCCCCAGAGCCGGGCTTCGGGGTCCTGGCCGCCCTGGAAATTCCACATCGCGATGCCGGCGGCGGTGAGCAGCGCACCGAGCAGCGATTCCTCGCGGGCAATGATCATCGCCTGCACCAGGGCGGGTTGGTTCTCATGCTTCGGCGTGCGGATGAAGGGCAGTTTCGAGGTGAACAGGCCGGCCAGCATCGCCTTGGCGATGGTGTAGGTGAGCGCCAGGCCGGCGAGGCCGGCGCCAAGGCGCTGGCGGAAGCTGCATTGCACGCGAATCTTATAGAGCCACAGGAACTGCGCCACCTTGGCGATGAACACCGCCACCACCGGCAGCAGGAACAGGCCGAGCGGCAGTTCGAAATATTTCGGCATCACCAGCACGCCGACGGTCCAGGCCAGCGACGAGATGGCGAAGACCAGACCCAGCGCATCGGCGAACCAGGGCAGCCAGCCGGCGACGAAATGATAGCGCTGCATCGGATCGAGCTTGCGCGTGTCGCCCGGCAGCATATCGCGCCAGTGGCGCTTGAGGATCTGCACCGCGCCATAGGCCCAGCGGTAACGCTGGGTCTTGTAGCCGCCGAAGCTGTCCGGCGTCAGGCCATAGCCGAAACGGCGGTCGGTATAGATCGACTTCCAGCCGCCGGCCAGCAGCCGCAGGCCCATCTCGCTATCCTCGCAGATGCACCATTCCGCCCAGGGGCCGACATGATCGATGGCGGCGCGGCGCACCAGGGTCATGGTGCCGTGCTGGATGATGGCGTCGCGTTCATTCCGCTGCACCATGCCGATCTGGAAGAAGCCGGCATATTCCCAGTTGATGTATTCCTTGAACGCATCTTCCTTCCAGTCGTAGTGGTCCTGCGGCGCCTGCACGAAGCCCACATCCGGCTGGTCGAAATGCGGCACCAGCGCGCTGAGCCAGTCCGGCTCCACCAGGTAATCGGCGTCGACCACGCCCACCACCTCGGTATCGGGCGCCATGTTGCGCAGCGCGAAATTCAGCGCGCCGGCCTTGAAGCCCTTCAGCGGCGAGACATGGAAGAAGCGGAAACGCGGCCCCAGCTTGGCGCAATGCGCCTCCACCGGGCGCCATACCGCCTCGTCCTTGGTGTTGTTGTCGATCACCAGCACTTCGAAATTCGGGTAATCCATCGCCGCCAGTGCATCCAGCGTCTGCTTCAGCATTTCCGGCGGTTCGTTATAGGCCGGCACATGGATCGACACTTTCGGCCAATGCTGGCGCGACAGGTCTGCCTTGTGCGGCAGGAACAGGCGCTTGCGCCGGTTCGACCAGATCACCTCCGACATTTCGAGGCCTTCCGCCAGCACCATGATGAACAGCATCACCAAGAGCGGCAGCAGCATCGCCCACATCAGCGCCACGCCGGGACTCATGTAGGTGCGGAATCCGGTATCGACGACCCAGACGATGGCGGCGGCAACCACCTGGATCAGCGCACCGAAGAACAGCCGCCCGGAAAAACGCAGGTCGCTCCAGCGCGCCAGGAACCAGACCATCAGCGGCAGCGCGATCAGGATCGAGCCGGCGGCAAGCTGCGGCCAGTGCGGGCGATCCTCCACCGGGCCGATCATCGGGAATTTCGGCGTGCGGTCGGCGTTGTAGATGCCCCAATAGGCGCCGACGGAGCCTTCGATATTGCGTTTCCAGGGCTGGTCGAAGGCTTCCATGATGAAGTAATCGAGGCCACGGGTATTGGCGATATTGAGGAAGTGGCGCAGGAAGGTGGCCTGCGAAGTCGGGCTCGGCACGGCTTCGCGGCGCGTGCGGCCTTCCGATGGCCAGCCGATCTCGGTGATCACCACCTTCTTGGTCGGATGCGCGTCCTTCACCTGCTGATAGCGGCCGAGCGCGTATTCCACCGCCTTGTCCGGCGCCTGCCCTTCCCAATAGGGCAGCAGATGGATGGCGATGAAATCGACCTCGCGGCCAAGCTGCGGATAGCGCAGCCAGATATCCCAGGTCTCGGCGGTAGAGATTTCGACGCCAGTGCCGGCAAGCTCGGTGCGCACGCGGCGGATATACTGGATCAGGTCGGAAATCGGCATGTCGAGCCGCAACATGGTTTCGTTGCCGACCAGCACGCGACGCACATTCTTGTTCTGCTTGACGATGCGCACGAGGTTGGCGATCTCTTCCTCGTTGCGCTCCAGCCGGCCATCGAGCCAGATGCCCTGAAGCACTTCCATGCCATAGCGGCTGGCAATCGGCGCGATCTCGCCCTGGCCATCCAGCGCCGAGTAGGTGCGCAGATACTTCACCTTGCTCGAGAGCAATTGCAGATCGCGGTCGATCTCGTCGGCGCTCGGATACTTTTTCTGCTGCGGCCCCTGGTCGGCCTGGAACGGCGAATAGTCGACGCCGTTGATCAGCTCACCCCAGGGACGCGGCTCGACCGGTGGATTGAGATAAATCCACCCGGCGATATTGGCGGCGATAACGAGAAGAAGGACGAACAGTCCCGAATAGCGCATGGATGCCTGCGAAGCTGATACTGATGGGGCCTGATACTGGTGATGAGACAGGCTGGTGATGAGAAGGGCCGTTGCTGTCTGCGCCGGCTCCGCCCGCCACGCTTTTCCCGCCACGCGATCCGCCGCGTGGCATTGGGAAATAGCTGTGGAATATGGCGGCTTTACGGCGCTGGCGGACTATACCGCCGGCCCCGGCCAAGAGTCGAGGGCAGAGCTGGTTTCCGGCGATTAATCCCAGGCGGTGAAACGCCCGGTATAGCCCCCCTGCCCGGCCAGGGCCATGCAGGAGCGGACGCCGATATTGTACTGGCTGAAGTCATAGATGGGTTCCCAGCGGGTGGCGCAGGTTTCGGTATAGGTGGCGGTGTAGCAGCGCCGCTTGCCGTCACGGCCGCGCGAGCAATGCTGGATCGGATCGCGGCGGCAGGTGGTAACCGGCTGTTCGCCAATCCGCCGGATCAGTGGCGCATGGGCGGTCTTGCAGCCCTCGTAGGTGTCATAGGCGGCATAGCAGGCGTTGCGGTCCGGGGCCGTCATGCAGCTCACCTCGGCACAGCCGCCCAAGGCCAGCAGCAGCCCGCCCAATACCCATCCCCCGACCCTGGTCATGTCCGCCTCCGAAGGGAGCGGCGCCTGTGTCAGCCCCCTTGGGACAGCAGGTTTATGCTGCCATCGTGCCGCCAGCACGGCGGCATTGCGGCGAATTCACGGCATTTAGGCAGCCGCCGCCGCCAGCGGCAGCGGCGCGGCGGTCTTGATGATGCGGATGGCGAAGTTGGAGCGGATATCCTTCACCATGTCGAGCACCAGCAGGCGCTCGTTCAGCACACGCTCATAGGCCTTGAGGTCAGGCACCACCACCTCGACCAGGAAATCCGCCTCGCCCGATACCATATGCGCCGCCACCACTTCCGGGATCGCGGCGAGATGGGCCTGCAAGGCCTGGGAATCGTCGATGCGGTGGCGCGCCGCCTTGATCTCGACGAACACAGTGAGGCCGAGCCCGGTCTTGTCGCGGTCCAGCACCGCACGGTAGCCGGCGATATAGCCCTCCGCCTCCAGCCGCTTGACCCGCCTTAGGCAGGGCGACGGCGACAGGCCAACCCGCTCGGCGAGTTCGACATTGCTCAGGCGGCCATCTGCCTGCAAAGCGGCCAGAATGGCATGATCGAAGCGGTCGAGGGCATCACTTGGCATGTTTTATCCCCTAATATGCCTACATTGGCATGATATGCCAAAAATCCCGGATAGGAGGATGAAATTCGCAAGGACATGCCGGGCGGTTTTCGGCGACACTTCCGGCCATGACCAGCCCAGCCGCCGCCCTGACCAAGCCTGATGCCGCTGCCCTCCCCGTCCTGGGCGTGGTGGCGGCGCTCACCACCATGCTGCTCTGGGCCGCCGGCCTCGCTATCACCCGCTTCGGCGTCACCCACGCGCTCAGCCTCTGGGACGTGATCTTCCTGCGCCTCACCGCCCCGGCGCTGCTGCTGATCCCGGTGCTGTTCAAGCTCGGCCCCGGCTTCGCGCGCGGCCGCCATGGCTCGGTCAGCCTGGTGGTGCTGTGCGCCGGCCTGCCCTTCGTCTGCGTCAGCAGCGCCGGCACGCTGTTTGCCCCGGCGGCCCATGCCGGTGCGATGATGCCCGGCACCATGCCGCTGTTCACCGCCCTGCTGGCCTGGCTGGTGTTGCGCGAAATGGTGGGCCGCACCCGCCTGATCGGCTTTGCCTGCATCCTCGTCGGCGTGATCGCGCTGGGTGGCTATCACCTGTTTGCCGGCGAGCCGGGCCTGTGGCGCGGCCATCTGCTGTTCCTGCTCGGCGGCTCGCTATGGGCGACCTATACGCTGGCGGTGCGGCAGAGCGGCCTCAGCCCCTGGCATGGCGCGGCAGTGATCTACGTCTATTCCTGGCTGCTCTATCTGCCGATCTATTTCCTCGCCCTGGAGCCAAGGCTGCTGCAGGTGCCGGCCTTCGAGGTCTGGCTCCAGGTGGCGCAGTCGATCTTTTCCGGCCTGGTCAGCATGTATACTTATGGCTATGCGGTGCGCAGCTTAGGGCCTGGCCGCGCCGCCGCCTTCGCCGCCCTGGTGCCGGCGCTCGCCGCCCTGCTGGCGATCCCGCTGCTCGGCGAATGGCCCGAGCCGGTGACCTGGGGCGGCATTGCCCTGATCGGCACCGGCGTGGCGCTCGCCTCCGGTGCGGTTGCCTTACGGAGATTTCAGTGATGGATGCGGATTTGCTGGATGACGTGAAACTGCCGCAGCTTTCCGGGCGCAGCGAAATCGAGATTTACCGCATGTGGCGCATCTATAATGCGCTGCTGGAACGCAAGCGGCGCGGCGACGAGGTGGTGAACCTGCTGGTCGGCGAGCCGTATTTCCCGCCGCCGCACCGCGCCATCGCCGCTGCTGAAGCGGCTTTGCGCGCCGGCCCGATCCCCTACACCGAAGCCCTGGGCCTGCGCCGCCTGCGCCAGGCCATCGCGCGCTATTACGGCCGCCGCTACGGCCTCGACATTGCGCCCGAGCGCATCGCCGTCACGGTTGGTTCGTCGTCGGGCTTCATGCTCAGCTTCCTCGCCGCCTTCGAGGCCGGCCAGCGCGTTGCTGTGGTGGAGCCGAGCTACCCGGCCTATCGCGGCGCGTTGCGCGCGGTGAACCTGGAGCCTTACCGCCTTGGCACCGATGCCGCTTCCGGCTTCCGGCCCAATGCCGCGATGATCGAGGCGCTGCCGGCCGATATCGCCGGCGTGGTGCTGGCCAGCCCGGCCAATCCCACCGGCACCATGCTGCGCCGCGACGACCTGGCCGCGCTCTATGCCGCCTGCCGCCGCCGGGGCCTTTGGCTGATCGTGGATGAACTGTATCACGGCGTGACGTATGGCGAGGCCGCCGAGACTGTGCTGAGCCAGGGCCCGGAAGCCATCGTGGTGAACGGCTTCTCGAAATACTGGGGCATGACCGGCTGGCGCATCGGCTGGCTGGTGCTGCCCGAGCGCCTGGTGCCGCGCGTCGAGGCGCTGTCCGGCAGTCTGCAGATTTCAGCCCCGACACTGTCGCAGATCGCCGCCGAGGCGGCACTCGATTCCGATGACGAGATGAGCGAGCGCGTCGCGGTCTATGCCCGCAACCGTGCCCGCCTGCTCGAAGCCCTGCCGCGTCTCGGGCTGGATCGCATCGCGCCGGCCGATGGCGCCTTCTACCTGTTCTGCGATGTCAGCGCCTTCACGGACGATGCCGAAGGCTTCTGCCGTCGCATGCTGGATGAAACCGGCGTGGTGGCCGCGCCCGGCGCCGACTTTGACACCGCAAATGGATCACATTTTGTCAGATTCTCATTCTGCGTTGAGCCAGAAGTTGTAGACCAAGCCATCAACAGACTCTCTGAGTGGTTGCCACGGCAAAACCGCCGTTAATACTGGCCACTACAGCAATCTCTAATTCCCATCCGCTGACGTAATATTGCGTCTGTGGGGCGATTTGTTATGATTCACCGCAAGCTGCCGGGTTTTGGGTGGCGCTTTTGTCGCAACGGTGTTCATGGCTAAGCCGCAATTCATTAATCCGCCGCAAGAGCTGAAGCGCAAAGCCGTCAACTACAAGACTGGCTTCTCGGTCAATTTGACCGATGAGATCACCGAAAAACTGGAAGCCACCATCTCCGCTAACGGCGACGCCTTCGCGATCGAGGTGATGGAGAAACTCAAGACCATGCGCGCCACCATCAACGGAGTCGGGCCGGACAGCATCGCGCGCATGCTGATGCTGCCCTCGGTGGCCGAGATGGCGCTCGACATCAAGGGCATGGGCGGCACCTTCGGCTATCCTCTGCTCACCATGCTGGCGAAGTCGCTGAACGATTTCATCGGCGCGCTGGGTATGCCCACCGATGCCCAGTTCGAGGTCATCCGCATCCATGTCGACGCCATGTATGTGATGCTGGGGCAGCATGTTACCGGTGTCGGCGGCGCCAGCGAGAAGGCGATGCTGTCAATGCTGAACCGCGCCGTCGACAAGGTCGGCGAAAAGACCGACTGAATTATTGCCGGCTGAAACGCAAAACGCCCAGGGCAGGATTTGGTCCTGGGCCTGGGCGTGATGTTCGTTCCAAAATTCAGAACAATCAGTTGAGCGGCTGCCCTAATTGAGTTGCTGCTCGGGGTTGGAATTCGCCTCGATGGTGGCGTTCAGCTTGTTCAGGAACACCTCGAACTGGTCCGAGCGTAGCTTCATGCCCGGCTTGTCCATCACATCGGTCTCGAAGATGTAGTTGCAGTGGTCGAGCGCGTTGACGCAGAAGCCCAGCGCCCAGAACCGCTCATTCGCCTTGCTCAGGAAGTCGCGGAACGGCCCCGGATCGTTGCGCTCCATGAACAGCGTGTGGCACTCGCGGTAGCTCTTGAAGATATTGATCGTGCTCCGCGTCAGCCCACGGATCTGCTCGATCGTGGTGCGCTTGTGCATGCTGTAGAGCTCTTTCATATGGCCGACCATCGCCAGGTCATACGGATCGGAATCCGGCGAGGCGAGCCATTTGATGATCTCGGTGGAGCGGCGGATATTTTCCGAATACTTGTATTCGTAATATGCCACGCCCTTCCAGGCGGTGAGGATGCGGTTCGAGAGCGACTTGTCGATCTTGAACGACTCGATGAACAGTTCGGCTTCCGCCGACTGTGCCTTCCACAGCGAATTGATGAAGTCGGAAAGCGAGCGCGAGCGCTTCTCGATATAGCCCGGCGGAAACGCCTTGGTGATGATCGGATAGACATCGCGGGTGACGATGCTCTTGATATTCAGCTCCTCGACCTTGTCCAGCCCGAGGAATTCCGCATCGATGCCAACCCGCGCCTCATCGAACTTCACGCGCATCAGGAACGGATCGAGCGACGGGATATCGTCCAGCAGCGACAGCAATTCGAGATCGCGCGCATTCTCCGGCGAGATCACATCGAGGTCGATGCCTATGAAGTATTTCAGTTTGGCCGAGAAATCCTGTTCGCGCAGATAGACGCCATGGCCGCCATCCTGCGGCACGTTGGTGTCATAGGGGAAATACAGGCAGGTCTCGACCGGGCGCTCTTTCTTGCTGCCGCCGCCATCGATGAATTCATCGATATCGGTTTCGAAATTCGGATACTTGAAGATGATCGCTTTGTTCAGACGCGGATTGTCGAAGAAGTCACGCCCGATCTTCTTCACCTTCTTCGGCACATTGAAAACCACGTTGGAACGATCCGAGAGGATCTTTTCCAGCAGCGGTGACATTGCCTTGCGAGAGGTTTTGCGGGGTTTCTTGGTCATCGCATTCTGCGGGGTGGCGATCCGGTTCACGAGAAAATCAACGCAACTCAATTCTAGGTGACCTTGTGCTTATCAACTATATGGTCAACGCGGTCAATACGCGAATTATCTATGTTTCACAGGCATTAATGTCAAATTGTGACATCCGCTCCACTGCCTGTTTTGCGGGCGTTTCAAAAACTGGTTACGCATATTTTTCGGTGACTTAGTCGACCTGATAGAGCAACCACTTGAGATACGCGCTCTCCGGCAGATGCGGGTGCACCGGATGATCCGGGCCGGCGCCGCCCTGGGCCAGCAGCCTGCCCTCGCGTCCGGAAGCAGTTAGCCCGGCCGCGACCTCCTTGGCGAACAGCTCGCCCGGCAGCAGATGGGCACAGCAGGCAACGAACCAGAAGCCACCTGGTGTCACGAGTGGAGCCGCCAGCCGTGCCAACTTCCGGTAGGCCCGGCTGCCCGGCCCGAGATCCTTGCGGCTTTTGACGAAGTTGGGCGGATCGGTGACAACAAGGTCGAAGCGCTCGCCGGCGGCATTCAGGCTCTCGAGTTTTTCAAAGGCATCCGCCTTCTCGAAGCGGCAGGTGGCGGCGAGGCCATTCGCCGCCGCCGCCTGGCCGGCAAGCTGGATCGCAAGCTCGGAGCGGTCGACGCCAAGCACGCTGGCCGCCCCGGCACCGTTCAGGCCCTTGGCCGCGCGGAGCGCGAAGGCACCGGTATGGCAGTAGCAGTCGAGTACCCGGGCGCCGGCGGCGAGTTGGGCGATCAGGTCGCGGGCGAAACGCAGATCGAAATACCAGCCGGTCTTCTGCCCCTCCAGCAGATCGAGCGAGAAACGCACGCCGCCCTCCTCCACCTGAGGTGCCGGATCGAGACTGCCATAGGCAAGCGCGATGGTCTCGCCAAGGCCTTCGAGGCGTCGTACCGGGCTGTCGTTGCGCAACACCACGGCGCGCGGCTTGAAGGTATCCTGCAGCGCCTCGAGCAGCAGCGGCGTGAGCAGCTCGGCACCGGCAGTGTTCGCCTGCACGACAAACGAATCGGCGAAGCGATCAATGATGATTCCAGGCAGTCCGTCGCCTTCGGCATGTATCAGCCTGTGAAACGGCTGCGAAAAGAAAGGCCGGCGGCGCGCTTCCGCCGCAGCCAACTTGTCGGACAGGAAACGCGTGTCAATGCGCGTCTCCATATGCCTAACGAACAATCGCACGGCAATTAGGGAATGCAGGTTGAAACTACCGATACCCAAACCGCCGCCGTGAGCGTCGTAGACGCGCACCATCTCGCCCGGCGGTAGCGTTTTGGCTGCAGCGTCGAGAACAAGTTCGTTCGCGTAGATCCAAGGATGGCCGCTACGAATGCGGCGATCTTCGCGTGGTTGCACGCGCAGGACGGGCATACTCGATACAGGCATGGACATTTCCCCCGCAAATGCGTTATCCAGCCCAGGCGATACTCGATAAACAACGATAAAGCGAGAAGTTTGATGTTCCAACTGCATGACCAGCTTCGCCGCGACACATTGCCGATTTGTCGCATGAAGCTCTGTCTGGTCCAGCTAATGAACGACAATCAGTATCCCTGGCTGGTGCTGGTCCCCGCAGTGGAAAACATGGTCGAGATCGCCGATCTGAATGAGAAACAGCGCAAGCTGCTGATCAACGAGATCGCCCAGGCACAGCGGGTGCTGAAAAGCGTGTTCGAGCCGCAGAAGATGAATGTCGGCGCGCTCGGCAATCAGGTCTCTCAGTTGCACGTGCATGTTATCGGCCGCTTCCACAACGACCCGGCCTGGCCGCAGCCGATCTGGGGCAAGGTGGCGCCGAAGGCCTATGACCCGGCCGCTTTGCGCGGTATCATCGCCAAACTGCAGAACGCCTTCATCTCCCGCATCTGACCTCTTTTCATGCCATCTGCCGAGGCTGCCGCCGAGTGGGTTGAAATTACCAACTGGGTCGAAATCATTGGCCTGGTGGCGGGGTTTCTCACCACGGCCGCCTATCTGCCGCAGGTGCTGAAAGTGTGGCGCAGCCGCTCCGCCCGCGATGTCTCGCTCGGCATGTTCAGCCTGATGGTGGTCGGTCTCCTCCTCTGGCTCGCCTATGGCCTGCTGATCGGCTCGCTGGCGCTGATCCTCTCCAACACCGTCACGCTGATTCTGGCCACATTGATCCTGATCGGCAAATTGCGTTTCGACCGCGCCGCCTGATCCGGCTATAAAGGCGCATGCGCCGCCGCGACCTGCTGCTTTCCCCGCTTGCCCTTGCCGCTTCCAGTCTATCCCTGGCTGGCCCGGCAACCGCGCGCACGGCTGCCGACGACCTGCGCTTTTTCCGCATCCTCACCGGCTCGGCCGCCGCGACAGCGTTTCCCATCGGCACCCTGGTCGCCTCGGCGATTTCCAATCCGGCCGGCAGCCGACCGTGCGACCGGGGCGGCTCCTGCGGCGTGCCCGGCCTGATCGCCGTGGCGCTGACCAGCGCCGGCTCGGTGGCCAACCTGGCAGCCATCGCCAATGAATCCATCGAAAGCGGCTTCGCCCAGGCCGACCTAGTCTATTCCGCCTATAACGGCGAAGGCTTCTATTTCCGCC
This sequence comes from Ferrovibrio sp. MS7, assembly GCF_038404985.1. NCBI lineage: Bacteria > Pseudomonadati > Pseudomonadota > Alphaproteobacteria > Rhodospirillales > Rhodospirillaceae > Ferrovibrio > Ferrovibrio plantarum. Next base: position 2,159,459 of record NZ_JBBKBA010000001.1, on the reverse strand, counting down.
GCACCCGTTTCCCCAACCTGCGGGTGATCGCCAATCTCTACCCCGAGACCGTGCATCTGGTGGCGCGGCGCGGCAGCGGCATCCAGGATATCCGCGACCTGGTGGGCAAGACGGTTTCCATCGACCGCGCCGGCTCCGGCACGCGATTCAACGCCGAGATCATCCTCAATGCCTATGGCGTGAGGCTGAGCCAGATCAAGGTCGCCGAACTCGATCCCGGCGAAGCCAGCGACCGGCTGACGCGCGGCGAGATCGACGCCTTCTTCGTCATCGCCGCCTATCCGGCGCAGATCGTTGCCGATCTCACCGAGAAGCAGGGCGCCACCGTGGTGCCGCTGGCCGCCCGCGCGATCGAGGCCGCGTTGAAGCGGCACCGCTTTTTCAGCCGCGAGGTGATCCCGGCCAATTCCTATGCCGGCGTGCCGGAAACGGAAACGCTGAGCATCGGCATGCAATGGGTAGTGGCGGAATCCGCCGATGCCGGGCTGGTCTACGATATCGTCTCGGCATTGTGGCAACCGGCCAGCCGCAAGATCCTGGATGGCGGCCATGTGAAGGCGCAGCAGATCCGCCGCGACAGCGCGTTAAGCGGCCTCTCGACACCGCTGCATTTCGGCGCCGAGCGGTATTACCGCGAAGCCGGCCTGCTCAGTTAGATTAGTTCGTATTCTCGAGCGGCGTTTCCTGTTCCGCCGCCTGGCACCATTCGCGCATCGCCGGATGCGCCATCACCGCATCGCAATAGGCCTGGCTCACCGGATCGAGCGCGAGGCCATAGGTGCGGAAGCGCGTTACCACCGGCGCATACATGCAATCGGCGATGCCGAAGCCGCCGAACAGGAAGTCGCCCCGGCTCTGGCCGAAGCGGGCGCGGCAGTCGCGCCAGATTTCCTGCACCCGCAGCGCATCGGCCTTGGCTTCCGGCGAACCCTGGTCGGGAAAGCGGCGGGAGATATCCATGCTGTAGTCGCGCCGCAGCGGCATGAAGCCGGAATGCATTTCCGCCGCCACCGCGCGGGCTACGGCGCGGGCATCGGCGGCCTCTGGCCACAGCCCGGCCTGCGGCGCGCGCTCGGCGACATATTCGCAGATCGCCAGCGAGTCCCAGACGCTCAAGGCGCCGTCAATCAGCAGCGGCAGCTTGCCCGACGGCGAATAGCGCAGGATCTCCGCCTTGGTTTCCGGCCGGCGCAGGCCGATCAGGCGTTCCTCGAAGGCCAGGCCGGCCGCCTTCAGCGCCAGCCAGGGCCGCAGGCTCCAGGAAGAGTGGTTCTTGTTGCCGATCACCAGGATGAGGCTGGTCATTGTGCTGCGTCTCCGCCTTTTGCCGCGTTCCCGCCCGGCTTATAAAACGCTTGTACCCCCGCTGCCAACCTGGAGCCTGCCGTGAAGCTGTCCGCCTTGAAGCTGCCCTTTGCCGAGACCAGCGCCAAAGCGCTGCCGATCCGTGGCTTCACCGCCGCCGCCTGGAGCAAGGACAGCCGCCGCGAACCCGCTGCCACCCGAAGCTGGGCCGAAGCCCAGGGCTTTGCCGCCAAGCCCGGCCAGGTGCTGCTGCTGCCCGATGCCGCCGGCCAGCCGCGCGCCGTGCTCGCCGGCCTGCCGGAGCAGCCGGACCTGTGGAGCTATGCCGCCCTTGCAGCCGCCTTGCCGGAAGGCGATTACCGCCTGGATTTCCAGCCCCACGATGCCGACGATGCGGCGCTCGGCTGGGCATTGGCCGGCTACCGCTTCGACCGCTACCGCAAGCCTTCAGCCAAGCCGCTGGCGCGGCTGGCCTTGCCTAGGGCCGCGAACAAGGCCCGGGTGCAGGCGATCTATGAAGCCATCGCGCTGGCGCGCGACCTGATCACCACGCCGAGCAACGATCTCGGGCCCGCTGAACTCGCCGTCGCCGCGCAGGCCGTGGCCAAGCGCTTCAAGGCGCAATGCCGCGTCATCGTCGGCGAGCAGTTGCTGAAGCAGAATTATCCACTGGTGCATATGGTGGGCCGTGCCGCAGCCGCGCATCGCCAGCCGCGGCTGATCGACATCACCTGGGGCAATCCGAAGGCGCCGAAGGTGACTCTGGTCGGCAAGGGCGTGTGCTTCGATAGCGGTGGCCTGGATATCAAGCCGCCATCGGGCATGCTGATGATGAAGAAGGATATGGGCGGCGCCGCGATCATGCTTGGCCTCGCCCAGGCGATCATGGCGTTGAAGCTGCCGATCCGGCTGCGGCTGCTGATCCCGGCGGTGGAGAATGCGATTTCCGCCGATGCCTTCCGCCCCGGCGATGTCTGCAAGAGCCGCAAGGGCCTCACTGTCGAGATCGGCAACACCGATGCCGAAGGCCGCCTGATCCTGGCCGATGCCCTGGCCGAAGCCGACAGCGAGAAGCCGGCCTTGCTGCTGGATGCGGCGACGCTTACCGGTGCCGCACGTGTGGCGCTGGGCCCGGACCTGCCGGCCCTGTTCAGCCCAGATGACGCGCTGGCCGATGCGCTGCTGGCGGCAGGCCGCGTCACCAATGATCCGTTCTGGCGGCTGCCATTGCACAGCCCGTATCGCGACTATCTCGACAGCAAGGTGGCCGACATCAACAATGCCGGCGACACGCCCTTCGCCGGCTCGATCACCGCCGCGCTATTCCTGCGGGATTTCATCAGCAACACCAAGGCCTGGGCGCATCTCGACGTCTATGCCTGGACAGCGCGTCCGCGCCCTGGCCGGCCGGTTGGTGGCGAGGCCATGGGGCTGCGTGCCTTGTTGCACATACTGGAACACCGCTACCGCTGATTCGTCTCGGTTTTTTGCTCGTTCAGTGCCCGGCAAAAGCCACAGGGCATGTTAAATCATACCCTTAGGGCAACATATCCAAAAAGGATATATAAGTATTTGATATGTATTTTAAGGAAATATTATCCTGGAAAAGTTTGTTCTAGTTGAGCAATACGACTTGCATTCTAAGCAAACCGAGATAAACGTGATTAATACTTATCAATAGTAAGTATATCGCGACACTCAACTATCACCGGGAGAGGAAGTTTCCCCAAATGTGCCCCACACTTCGTGGGAAAGTTCCGTGAAGGTCGCGATGATTAGCGTCGTATGCCCGCGCGGCTTGCTAGCCGGGCCAGTCGGACAAGGAAGAAGCCCGCATGAAACGTAAGTCTTCTGGCGTGCCGCACCCGATGGATGTCCATGTTGGCAAACGTCTGCGCGCCGCCCGGCTGCTCGCCGGTTTCAGTCAGAGCCGGCTCGGCAACCATGTCGGCCTCACCTTCCAGCAGATCCAGAAATACGAGAAGGGCATGAACCGCATCGGTGCCAGCCGGTTGCAGCAATTCGCCCAACTGCTGAATGTACCGCCGGGCTATTTCTTCGAGCAGTTGAATGACGGCCAGGCCGCCAATGCCGCACTTGGCAGCAATGGCGCGGCTTTCCCGCTGCGGACGCCCGAACCGCTGGCGCCGACCAGCGTGCCCGGCTTTGCCGAAGTGGCGGCGATGCTGGATGGCCGTCAGGATGATGCCGGCAACAGCCACCGCCAGGCGGTGGAACTGCTGCAGCATTTCGGCCGCATCCGGGATGGCGCGCTGCGCGCCAGCATCCTGCATCTCGTCAGAACCGCAGCCAGCGCCTGCAACAACATCCCTGGATAGGATTGGAGCGGTTTTTTTCTGCCCCTTATTAGCAGAAAAAATGATGGCGAGATGACTACTCGCTGGCATACATCCCCAGATTGCGGTTAACTATACCACACAAAAAGGGGACAGAATGCTCCCCGAGACAGAATGGGCCGACAAGCATGCGCAAAATCGTCGCAGAGAAACTGCGAACTGGAGTTCAGGGGCGTTGTAACCTCTTGAGCCTGTCACTCGCCAACCTGGCCCAATCCATCAACCGTGACCCTACAACCGTGCGTGCCTGGCTGCGCGGGGTGAACCGCGTCACGCTTGAGGATGCGGTGATCCTGGACAGTTTCTTCGCCCGCCAGGGCCTGCCCGGCCTGCTGGATGAGATGCGCACGGATTCCAGCAGCGCCGCCTGGCAGGCGGAAGAATTGCCGCTGCAATCACTGCCGGCGCAATACACCGAGATCGCCCAGGCCCTGCGGGCCGAAATACGCCAGCCGGCGGTACTGCTGGCCGCGCAGGGCCTGCTGGAAAACTGCAGCATCCTGCTGCGCGCCGATGATGCGGTGATGCCGGTGCATGTCGGCGCCAAGCTGCCGATGCGGCTGGGGCCGGATGTGTTCGGCCGCGATGTGCGGCATCTGAGCGATCAGGCCTATGGCGCGCTGCTGCATCGCCAGGCGCGCGAACTGCTGCAGCGCGACCGCCCGATGCTGCACCGGATCAGCTCCGCCATCACTACCTATCGCCGCCTCACCGTGCCGGTGAACGGACGCTTCGTGATCTCGATCCCGTTCGATATCAACGCCAAGAGCGAGCTGGTGCTCGACTAATCCGCCAGCCGCACCACGCCCTGCGCCGCCAGCGCCGCGATCTCCTCGCGGCTATAACCGAGTTCGGCAAGCAGTGCTGCCCCATCCTCGCCGATCTGCGGCGGCGACCGGCGCAAAGGCAGGCGGCCCTCGCCCATTTCAACCGGCAATCCCGGCAGCCTGGTAACGCGGCCATCGGGCAATGTCATCTCCAGCAGGCCGCCGGACTGGTTGAGATGCGGGTCGTCGAACAATTCCTCCGGCCGCGTCACCGGCGCGAAAGGCAGGCCATGGCGCTCCAGCTTGGCGGATAGCTCAGCCTTGCTGTAGGCGGCGAAGGTTTCCGCCAGGCGCGGAATCAGGCGGTCGCGCCCGGCCACGCGCTGACTGTTGGTGGCAAGCGTCTTGTCGGCAAAGAGATCCGGCAGATCGAAGGCGTCGCAGAAAATCTTCCACTGCGTATCAGACACCACCGCGACGAAAACCTGTTCATCATTCTTCACGGTGAAGAGATCATAAATGCCCCAGGCCGAGATGCGGTTCGGCATCGGCGCCGGCGCCTTGCCGGTGACGGCGAACTGCGCCATGTGCTGCGCCACCAGGAAGATATTGTTCTCGAACAGGCCGCTTTTCACATACTGGCCCAAGCCGGTGGCTTCGCGCTGGCGCAGGGCGGCCAGAATCGCGATGGCGGCGAACATGCCGCCCATAATGTCGTTCACCGACGAGCCGGCACGCAACGGCCGCCCGGGCGGGCCGGTCATATAGGCCAGGCCGCCCATCATCTGCACCACTTCATCAAGCGCCGTGCGATGTTCATACGGCCCGGCGAGGAAGCCTTTCAGCGAGCAATAGATCAGCCGTGGATTGCGCAGCCGCAGCGCTTCGTAGCCGAAGCCTTGAGCTTCCAGCGCACCGGGACGGAAATTCTCCGTCACCACATCGGCGCTGTCGATCAGCTTGAGCAAGGCGGCGCGGCCCTGCTCGCTTTTGCTGTCGATGGCGAAGCTGCGCTTGTTGCGATTGAACATCACGAAGAAGCCGGCGCCAGCGCCAACCAGGCGGCGGGTGCCATCGCCTTCCGGCACCGGCTCAATCTTGATCACCTCGGCGCCGAGATCGGCCAGCACCAGGCCGCAGGTCGGCCCCATCACCATGTGGGAGAATTCCACGACACGCAGGCCGGCGAGCGGCAAGGATGCGGCCTCGTTACTCATGCTTCCCGGCTCCCGGACTGGTGCTTCAAGCGCGCGCTGCGCGCCGTGCGAGTTTATGGCTGTACATCATCTGGTCGGCGGCGGCCAGGGCGCTGCCAGGATCCTCGCCGGCTTTCAGCGGATAGACGCCATAGGCGGCATCCAGCGGCAGCACCTTGCCTTCCCAATGCAATGGCCGGCGCTGGATCGCGGCCGCCAACTGATCCGCCTTCTCGCGCCCCTGCTGCGCATCGGTCTCGGCCAGGATGACGCCGTATTCATCGCCACCCAGCCGCGCCACCACATCGGTATCCCGGGTGGCGTCGATCAGGATCTGGCCGACCTGGATCAGCGCCGCATCGCCGGCGGCATGGCCGTATTTGTCGTTGATCTCCTTCAGGCCGTTGAGGTCGAAGTAGATCAGGCAGGATGGCCGGTTGAAGCGCTCGACATGCGCCATGGCACGGCTCAGTTCGCGTACAAACGCCCGGCGGTTGTAGAGCGGCGTCAGCGTGTCGCGGTCGGCCAGGCGTTCGAGATCAGCGAGCCGCAGCTTGGTACGATTGAGTTCGTTGCGCAGGTGGTCGACTTCGCGCATCAGCGCCATCACCGCGTCGCGCACCCGGGGCGTCAGCTCGGTTTCTGGAATCCCCATCACCGTGGCGGTGGCAGCCGGATTGGCAGTGCCGCCCGCTGCCGCGCCATAGGCGCTAGCCGCCGCCGAGGGAGCCGGCCGCGACGCAGCCGCACCCGAGCCCACCGCGCCGATCTGCGGTGTCCCTGTAGGCGCCGGCCCCAGCGGCCTGCGGTCGTCGATCCTGGTCATGCGCGCGCCACCATGCGCAGAAGGTCCTGGCCTAGTTTAGAACAATCCGCACTATAGCATCCGAGTTTGTTAATAAAGCCTAGCGATGCCGAGCTTTACAGGCGTTCCCCCATCCCTATAATCCCCCGCTTTCCAGCACCCGCCCGGAAGGAACCGGCATGGCGAGCCCGCGTAAGACTTCTGTAACCAAGACCCGCACCAGCACAACCGCCGCAACCCGCGCGCCGCTGGTCGGCATCATCATGGGCAGCCAGTCTGACTGGGCCACCATGGTGCATGCCGCCGATATCCTGCGCGAGCTGAAGGTTCCCGCCGAACACCGCATCGTTTCCGCGCATCGCACGCCGGACCGCCTCTATGCCTATGCCGCCTCGGCGGCGGAACGCGGCCTGCAGGTGATCATCGCCGGCGCCGGCGGCGCCGCGCATCTGCCCGGCATGGCCGCGGCGATGACGCATCTGCCGGTGCTGGGCGTGCCGGTGGAAAGCAAGACGCTGAAGGGTCTGGACAGCCTGCTCTCGATCCAGCAGATGCCGGCCGGCATTCCGGTCGGCTGCCTGGCCATCGGCCGCGCCGGCTCGATCAATGCCGGCCTGATGGCGGCGGCGATCCTCAGCCTGCAGGACGAGGCGCTCGCCGTCCGCCTCAAGGCCTGGCGGGCCAAGCAGACCAAGGCGGTGAAGCTGCAACCGCGCGACGAGGCCTGAGCGTGACGGCGCTACCGCCCGGCAGCACCATCGGCATCCTGGGCGGTGGCCAGCTTGGCCGCATGATCGCGCTCGCCGCCGCACCGCTGGGCTACCGCTGCCATATCCTTGCCCCGGAAGCCGATCTGCCGGCGGCCCAGGTGGCGGCGCAAGTCACCCGCGCCGATTATACCGACAGCACCGCGCTGGAACGCTTCGCCGGCGCCGTCGATGTCGTGACCTATGAATTCGAGAATATCCCGGTGGAGCCGGTGGCGATGCTGGCCGATCTGGTGCCGGTGCGCCCCGGCGTTGCCGCCCTGCGCATCACCCAGGACCGCCTGTTCGAGAAGGATTTCTCCAACAAGCATGGCGCGCCCACCGCGCCCTTTCATGCCGTCAGCAGCCTTGCCGACCTGAATGCCGCGATTGACGCGCTGGGCCTGCCGCTGATCCTGAAAACCCGCCGCATGGGCTATGACGGCAAAGGCCAGCGCCGCATTGATACGCGCGAACAGGCCGCAGCCGCCTATAACGACCTGCGCTCGGATATGCTGATCGCCGAAGGCTTCGTGCCGTTCGAGAAGGAAATCTCGATGGTGCTGGCGCGCGGCCTGGATGGCGCCGTCGCAAGCTTCGGCCCGGTGGAGAATATTCACCGCCATCACATCCTGTGGCGCAGCTATGCGCCGGCCGGCATCGATGCGGCACTCGCCGCCGAGGCTGAAGCCATGGCGCGCCGTCTGGCCGTCGGCCTCAATTATGTCGGCGTGCTGGCGGTTGAGATGTTCGTGGTGCAGGGCCGCGTCGTGGTCAACGAGATGGCGCCGCGCGTGCATAATTCCGGCCATTGGACCATGGATGCCGCCGTCACGTCGCAATTCGAGCAGCATGTGCGCGCCGTAGCCGGGCTGCCGCTGGGCAATCCGGCGCGGCTTTGCGATGCGGTGATGCAGAACCTGATCGGCGACGAAGTACATGCCTGGCCGGACCTGCTGAAAGAGCCGATGGCCAAGCTGCATCTCTACGGCAAGGCCGAAGCCCGACCCGGCCGCAAGATGGGCCATGTCAACCGCCTCTACCCCCTCGGCCAGCGGCCGCCGGCCTCAGAGCAATAAGCGAATCAAGGCTTTAGCAGCCAGTTCGGCTTGGCTTGGACTCTTCCCGTTCAACGCGCTATAATTCTGGCGAAATTACACGTTAGGCGACCCAGAATGGTTGCCGGCAGCGCCCTCCCGCCAGAAGGCATGGAGGCAGCGCGCCATCAGGGCCCATCATGGCAACCATTGATACTTCGTCTTCGACCACCACGCTGCAGCAATCGCTGCTGCAGCGTTCCCAGCCTGCCGCTGAGCAATCCTCGGGCAGCGACAACCGCACGGTTGGCGCGCAGACCGGCTCTGCCGTCAATCAGGGTTCGGTGAATGCCGCCACTGAAGCGGCGCAGCGTCCGACCATTGTCGACCAGACCCGACAGCAGGAACGCGGCGGCGATACCCGCGACAACCGGGTGCAGCAGCAGCAGGATAACGGCGGCTTCGATCAGGCCTTCCGCCTCGACATCCGTTCGCCCCAGGGTAACCAGGCGGCACAGGGCGCCGCAAATGATCGCCAGCAGCCGGCCGGTGGCCGCGCCCAGGAAGATCAGAATCAGAATGGCGTGCCGTTCAGCTTCAGCGCCAATGGCGCGGTGAACACGTCGAGCAACCCGAACCAGGCCGGCCAGCGGCTGAGCCTTTCGGTATAAGCATTCCGCAGGAATGAAAAAGCCCCGCTCCGGCGGGGCTTTTTTTATGCTCGCCAGATTACGCCCGCTTGAACAGACGCAATGGATTCGGCAGGCGCTCGGCCAGGGTTTCGAGCTTGCCGCGAGCCTTCTGGATCTGCATCACGTTGTCGATGCGGCGCAGCAGAAAGGCACGGGTGACGCTGAAATCCTCGCTCTTGTCGTCGAGCCATACCAGCAGCGTCGAGGAATACACGCCCGCCAGCAGGGCACGCTTGGTGTAGAAGTTGAAATCCGTCGACCTGTCGCCGGCGGCATACCAGATCGCATCCACGGTGCGGTAAAGCTGCGCGAGAAAACGCGGCGCCAGATGCGGCTGCATCGCCAGCGTCATGGCGCGGCGCACCGCCTCGCGATGCGGCGCCACCAGTTCGAAACGCAGCATCACCGCCAGCGCCACGCGCTCGCGGATCTTCAGCGCGCCGCCCTCGCGCGCCTCGTAGGCTTCGATCATGGCGCGGTCGGTTTCGCGCACCCAGAAATCCAGGGCTTCCAGCGCGCCGCCGGGAAAAGCCCGGCTGACCAGGCCGGCATCCATGCCGATCGACTCCGCACCGGCCTTCAGCGCCGCCATGCTCCAGCCATCGAAGGCGACATTGGGCAACATCGCGTCGAGCAGGGCTCGCTTCTCGGTTTCCAGATGCTCGCTCATTCCTCTTGCTCCTCGGGCTTCAGCGCCTGACGGTGGCGCAATTCGCTCTCGAATACCAGATCGCGCAGATCCTGCATGCGCTGCGGATAGAGTATGCCATCGAGATGGTCAAATTCATGCTGCACGACACGGGCGTGCCAGCCCTCCACTTCGCGCTCCAGCCGCCCGCCATCGGGCAGGATGCCGGCATAGCGGATGCGGGTGTAACGCGGTACCAGACCGCGCAGGCCCGGCACCGAGAGGCAGCCTTCCCAGGCCATGTCCTGCGCGTCGTCCAGCTTCTCCCAGGTCGGGTTGATCAGCCGCACCAGTTCGCGCTTGCCCGCGGCATCGGGCGGGGTGATGAACACCGCCACGCGCAGCCCGACATGCACCTGCGGCGCCGCCAGGCCCTGTCCTGGGGCGTCGAACATGGTTTCCACCATGTCGTCCACCAGTTGCAGCACCTCGGGCGCCAGAGGATCGGGAACCTCGGCGGCCGGCTGGGCCAGAATCGGATGCCCCATGCGGGCGATTTTCAGGATGGCCATGGCCGGAATCTAGGGCAAAGCCGGCCAAGGAGCGAGGGACAGGCTGCCGCAGAAGCCGGCATTAGCCGGTAAACCGCGAAAAAACCTCATAAAAAAGCGACTATCCGGGGGTAAAACCCGCTTCACAAGGCAAATCGGGCATGGTACAAGCCCAACCTCGCTGGCGTGCCCCCGGCCCCGGCCACGGAATTTGATAGCTACAGTTTCTGCCTTGGACGGCGGAAAACGACTGAAAGGAAATATCAGACGTGCAAGTGCTCGTTCGTGACAACAATGTCGACCAGGCTCTGAAGGCGCTGAAGAAGAAGATGCAGCGCGAAGGTATTTTCCGTGAGATGAAGCTGCGCGGCCATTACGAGAAGCCCTCGGAGCGCCGCGCCCGCGAGAAGGCCGAGGCGATCCGCCGCGCCCGCAAGCTGGCCCGCAAGCGCGCCCAGCGCGAAGGCACCGCTGCCTAAGGCAGCCGCTCCTAGTATATCAGTATTGCGCGCATAGCTGCGCTGCAGGAAAAGCCGCCCAACCGGGCGGCTTTTTTCGTTTAAGCTTGCCGCATGGTTCCTGCCCTTACCCTGTTGCTCGGTTGCCAGCTTGTCGGCGAACTGATCGTGCGCGCCCTCGGCCTGCCGATACCGGGGCCGGTGCTCGGCATGGCGCTGCTGTTCGCCCTGCTGCTGAGGCGCGGCACTACCTGGGCGCCACTCGGTCAGGCCGCGGATTTCCTGCTCAAGCATCTTTCGCTGCTGTTCGTGCCGGCCGGCGTCGGCGTGGTGCAGCATTGGGAATTGTTGCAGGCCCGGCTGCTGCCGCTGGCCGTGACCCTGGTGGCTTCCACCCTGCTCGCCATACTCGCCGCCGCCGGTGCGTTCGTGCTGGTGCAGCGCTGGCTACGCAAATGAGCAGTGTTGGGTCGATGAGCCGCGTCGGCGATATCTGGGTCTATCTCTCGGCGCAGCCGCTGCTGTGGCTGACCCTGACGCTCGCCGCCTATGCCTTCGCAAGCTGGTTCGCGGAACGCTGCAACCATGCGCCGCTGGCCAACCCGGTGGGCTTGAGCGTGGCGCTGCTGATCCCGGTGCTGCTGCTCACCGGCACGCCTTACAGCCGCTATTTCGAAGGCGCGCAGTTCGTGCATTTCCTGCTCGGGCCAACCACGGTGGCCTTGGCCGTGCCGCTCTATCGCCATCGCGACATGGTGCGCCGCGCCGCCGCACCGATGGCGGCGGCATTGCTGGTCGGTGCCGTGGTCGCCGCCGGCTCGGCCATCCTGATCGGCCGTGCCTTCGGGCTGGATGCGGGCCTGCTCGCCGCGCTGGCGCCGAAATCGGCCACCGCGCCGATTGCCATGGGCATCGCCGAAAGCCTGGGCGGCCTGCCATCGCTGACCGCCGCCATGGTGATCCTCACCGGGCTGTGCGGCGCCCTGCTCGGACCGCTGCTGCTGCGCCGAATCGCACGTGGCAACGATGCCGCCTTCGGTCTGGCGCTGGGGCTTTCCGCCCATGGCATCGGCACCGCACGCGCCTTCCAGCACAGCGATGCCGCCGGCAGTTTCGCCGGCATTGCGCTCGGCCTCACCGGCCTGCTCACCGCTTTGCTCGTACCGCTGCTGTGGGGAATACTGGCGCCCTGAACGGCGCTGGCATAGACTCTAGGGTCCGAACCCGTTGGGGATGGTCCGGGATTGGTCTGGGAAGGTCGCCGGTTAGGAGCAAATCGCAGCGCGTAGTGGGGCTACGGGCAAGATTTGCGACGACATCCGGCGACCTTCCCAGACCAACCCTTGCGGGCGCTGTGATTTTCTTGCCTGGCGTTGTCGAAAACCCTCACCGATGCCCCACATCGCTTTCGGCTTTTCTCCTAGCCAGGCAAGAAAATCACAGCGTCACGGGCCATCCCCAACGGGTTCGGACCCTAGTCAAAATGTCTCGGGAGCATGCCGGTGGGGCACGCCGACCTATTGTTGCAGGGCCTGGATTACCTGAACCAGGGGATTAGCGTTTTCGACCGCGACCTGCGGCTGGTCGCCTGCAACCGACGCTATGCCGAACTCTACGACTTCCCGGATGAACTCTGCCGCCCCGGTACACCCGTAGATGCGATCTATCGCTTCAATGCCGAACGCGGCGAATACGGCCCCGGTGATGTGGAACAGATGGTTCAGGAGCGCGTCGCACTGGCGTTGCGTTTCCTGCCGCACCGGCTGGAACGCGCGCGCACCAACGGCACCGTGCTGGATATCCGCGGCACGCCGCTGCCCGGCGGCGGCTGGGTTACCACCTATACCGACATTACCGAGCGCCGCCGCGCCGAGGATGCGCTGCGCCAGGCCCGCGACGAACTGGAAAACACGGTCGTCCGCCGCACCCAGGATCTGGCGTTGCGCGAGGCCGAATTGCTGCGCAAGAACCGCATGCTGGACGTCATCGTCAGCAACATGAGCCACGGCATTTCCCTTTTCGACCAGAACCTGGATCTGGTGCTGTGCAACAAGCGGATGATGGACATTCTCGATCTGCCGGAAGATCTGATGCGTCCCGGCACGCCGATCGCGGCGCAATACCGCTTCAATGCCGAGCGCGGCGAATACGGCCCCGGCGATATCGATGAACTTGTGGCGCAGCGGATGCAACTGGCACAGCGTTTCGAGGCGCATCGGCTGCAGCGCGTGCGGCCCGATGGCCGCGTCGTCGAGGTAATCGGCACGCCGGTACCGGGCATCGGCTTCGTCACCACCTATTCCGATATCACCGAACTGCGCCGCGCCCAGGACCAGTTGCGCGATGTGGCGGAAAGCCTGGAGCGCCGCGTGGGCGAGCGCACCGAAGCCTTGACCCGCGAAGTGGACGAGCGCCGCCGCGCCGAGCGCGAACTGCGCCGCGCCAAGGAAATGGCGGAAGTGGCGAACCGCGCCAAGAGTACCTTCCTGGCCAATATGAGCCACGAATTCCGCACGCCGCTGAATGCCATCATCGGCTTTTCCGAAATGCTGGCGGCGCGCTATTTCGGCGAGCTGAACGAGAAGCAGCAATCCTATGTCGAGGATATCCACAAATCCGGCCGGCATCTGCTGCAACTCATCAACGATGTGCTCGACCTCGCCAAGATCGAAGCTGGCAAGATGGAGCCGCATCCCTCGCCGCTCGAAATCGACAATGCCGTGGCCGATTGCCTTGATCTGATCCGTCCTGATGCAGCCAAGGCCGGCGTTACCTTGAGTTCGGAAGTGCCGCAGACCTTGCCGCTGCTGCTGGCGGATGAGCGCATGCTGCGTCAGATGCTGCTCAACCTGCTGAGCAACGCGGTGAAATTCACCCCCTCCGGCGGCCGCATCCATCTTGCCGCCCAGGCGCAGCCGGGACAGATCCGCATCAGTGTTGCCGATAGCGGCATCGGCATGGCGCCGGGCGATATCAAGATCGCGCTCGAACCTTTCGGCCAGGTATATGACGGTGCCCGCAGCGGCCCGCTCAGCCGTGGCCAGGCCGGCACCGGGCTTGGCCTGCCGCTGGTGAAATCGCTGATCGAACTGCATGGCGGGCGGCTCGAAATCGAAAGCCGCAAGGGCGAAGGCACCACCGCCACACTGGTTTTCCCCATGGCTACGGTGCGCTGACGGCCATGCTTGATTACACGCTGACCATGCTGCGGCGCAGCCGCCGGCTGTTCCTCGATCTGGTGAAGGTGATGCTGCCGGTGATGCTGGCCGTCAAAGTCGCCGAGGAACTGGGCCTGATCGAGCGCGCGGCGCAGAGCCTGGACCCGATCACCCGCGCGGTCGGCCTGCCGGTGGAAGCCGGCATCGTCTGGGTGACAACCGCGCTGGTCGGCATGTATGGCGGTGTCGGTGCCCTGGTCGGCCTTGCCGGTCATATGCAGGTAAGCGTGGCGCAGCTCTCCGCCCTCGCCGCCATGATGCTGTTCGCCCATTCGCTGCCCGTCGAGCAGGCCATCGTGCGCCGCGCTGGTGCCAGCTTCTGGCTCACGACGTTGCTGCGGATCGGCACGGGCCTCGCCTATGGCTGGGCGATTGTCGCGGTCTCAAACGCTACCGGCTGGCTCGCCGAGCCCGCCGATCTCTCGCGCATCGCCAGCAGCGGCGGCGATGGAGAGGCCGGCTGGCTCGCCTGGACCTGGGGTACAGTGCAGAGCTTCGCGCTGATCTTCGCCATCATCCTGCTATTGCTGCTGCTGCTCGACCTGCTCGACCGCAGCGGTATTACCCAACGCATCACCCGCATGCTGGAGCCGCTGCTGCGCGTCTCTGGCCTCGATGCCCAGGCGGCACCGGTCACCACTGTCGGCGTGCTGCTGGGCCTCACCTATGGCGGCGGCCTGATCATCGAACAGGCGCGCGAGCAGAATATTCCGCCGCGCCCGCGCTTCCTGGCATTAGCCTGGCTGTCGCTGAGCCATGGCCTGATCGAGGACACGTTGCTGATGCTGGCGATGGGCGGCGACCTGATGGTGATCCTGGTCGGCCGCCTGCTGCTTACGCTGCTGATCGTGGCTGCGCTGGCGAAGCTGCTGGCTGTGCTGCCGGATCGGCAGGTAACGCGCTGGTTCGCGCCCCCTTGAATACCGCGCCAATGCCGAGCAGCAGCGGCGCGCCATCGTTCATGTCCAAGCCCTGATGCAGATCGTCCAGGCGACCGCACCAGCGGCGCGCATCGGGGCGCGACACATTGCTGAGCGCCACCACCGGCAGGTCTGCCGGCATGCCTTCGGCGATCAGCTTTGCCGCGATCTCCGGTGCGGTGCGACCGCCCATGTAGAAGATCAGCGTGGTTTCCGGGTCGGCGAGGCCGCGCCAGTCGAGGCCTTCGGGCAGGCTGCCCTGGCGTGAATGGCCGGTGACGAAACGCACCGAATGCGCCGCCTGCCGATGGGTCAGCGACACGCCAAGCTCGGACGCCGCCGCCAGCGCCGTGGTGATGCCCGGCACCACGCGCACGCTGATGCCGGCAGCCTGCAATGCCTCGATCTCCTCGCCGGCGCGGCCGAAAATCATCGGGTCGCCGGATTTCAGCCGCACCACGCGTTTGCCCTGGCGGGCCAGCTTGATCATCAGCGCGTTGATATCGTCCTGCTTGCAGGAGGCCCGCTTGCCGCGCTTTCCCACCATCATCCGCTTCGCTTCGCGCCGCGCCAGCTCCAGCACATCGTCGGAAACCAGATCGTCGAACAGGATCACATCGGCAGACTGCAGCGCGCGCATCGCCTTGAGCGTGAGCAATTCGGCATCGCCCGGCCCGGCACCAACCAGGGCGACCTCGCCCATGACGCGGCCAGCCGGATCGGCCAAGGCCAGCAGGCTTTCCGCCTGCGCTTCCTCGGCGGGGCGATTGAAGGCGTGATCGGCGAAGCGTTCCCAGAAGCCGCGCCGCGCCGCCTTGTCGGGCAGCAGCGCCGCCAGCCGGCCCCGGATCGCCTTGGCAGCCGCTGCCCAAGCGCCGAGCGCCAGCGGCAAGGCGGTTTCGATACGGCGGCGGATCGCCTGCGCCAGCACCGGCGCCGCACCATCGGTGGAAATGCCGATCACCACCGGCGAACGGTTGACGATGGCGCCGAACTGCACATCGCAGAAAGCCGGCTTGTCGATGATGCAGCAAAGCGCGCCGGCCGCGCGGCAGGCAGCTTGCAGGGCGGCGGCTTCGTCGAGATCATCGATATCCGCGACCACGAGAACGGCATTGGCGAAATCCGCTGCGTGCCAGCTTTCCAGTCGCAGCAGGTCGGCACCGGCGGCCTGCAGCAATTCCGCTTTCCAGTCCGCCGCCTCGCTCATCCCCACGACCACGGCACGGCGGCCATGCAGATCGAAGAACAGCGGCAGGCGGGCCAGCGGCGCGATGCGCGCCGGTTCGGCCTCAGCCGGCTTTCTGGATACGGGTGCCATCGATCAGCCTCCGGATTTCGCTGCGGCAGGAGCCGCAATTCGTGCCAGCCTTGAGCGCGGCGCCGACCGCTTCGACATCGGCACAGCCTTGCCCGATAGCCGCGACGATCTGGTTGACGCCGATTTCAAAACAGGCGCAGACGATGGCGCCACGCTCCGGCCGGTCGGCACCGGCGCGGCCAGCCAGCAGCCGCAGCCGCGCGGCGGCGTCCTGCGCTTCCTCTTCCAGCCTTTCGGCGGCCCAGGCGCGCGATACCGCCACCGGTTCCGGCGCCACGAACAGCGCACCAAGCAACTTGCCCGCCTTGAAGGCCGCGAAACGATGCCGGCCGCCGGCGACATCGCGATAGGCCAGCATCTCCACATCATCGCCCGCCGTGAAATCATCAGCCGCGAACAGGCGGCGCGCATAGGCATCCCAATCATCCGGCAGGGCGGCATCGGCGAGTTCGACACGCCAGCCGGCCTTGGCCGGCGCCAGCGCCCAGTATTCCGCCTCCAGCACCGCCGGCCGTTCGGCCAGCACGGCAAAGCCATACCAGGCGGCCTGATACGGCTTGGCTTCGGCGATGGTGTATTTCAGTTCCGGCTGGCCGGAGAGCGCATCGCGATGCGGCGCGATCAGGGCATCGACGCGGCCGCGCGACGCCAACTGATCGGTCCAGTGCAGCGGCACGAAGACCGAGCCGCGCTGCTGCTCCGGCGTCACCAGGGCACGGGCGATGACATGGCCGCGTTCGCTTTCCAGCCGCACCAGCGAAGCCGGTGCGATGCCGCGCGCCGCCGCGTCGTCAGGATGCAGCTCGACGAATGGCTCGGCGATGTGACTCATCAGCCGCGCCGTCTTGGCGGTGCGTGTCATGGTATGCCACTGGTCGCGCACCCGGCCAGTATTGAGGATCAGCGGATAGCGGTCGTCCGGCTGGCTGGCCGGCGGCACATAGACCGTGGGCAGCAGCCGCGCGCGGCCATCGGGCGTGTAGAAGCGGCCATCGCCGAAAAACCGCGCCGGCCCCCATTGCAGCGGCGCCAGGGCGTCATAGGCTTCCGGCGTGATGCCGCTTAAATGCGACAGGTCGAAATCGCGGCTGCCGGCATTATTATGGCCGGAGAGCGCGGCATGTTCGGCGAAGATGCTGGCGGCATTCTCATAGGCGAAAGCCGCGCCCCAGCCCATGCGGCGTGCCACCTCGGCGAAGATCCACCAGTCCGGCTTCGCCTCTCCCGGCAGCGACAGGAAGCCGCGCTGGCGCGAAACCCGGCGTTCGGAATTGGTGACGGTGCCGTCCTTTTCGCCCCAGGCGGCGGCCGGCAGCAGCAGATGTGCCAGCGCCGCCGTATCGGTGTGCCGCGTGACATCGGAGACCACGACGAAATCGCAAGCTTTAAGGGCATCGCGCACCGCATCGGCATCCGGCATGGAATCGACTGGATTTGTGCCGGCGATCCACACCGCCCGCACCTTGCCCTCGCGCACCGCCTGGAACAGATCGACTGCCTTCAAGCCCTGCTTCGCGGCCATCGCCGGCGACTGCCAGAAACCCTGCACCAGCGCGCGATGCGTCGGGTTGTCTATCTCCATATGCGCGGCAAGCTGGTTGGCGAGACCGCCGACCTCGCGCCCGCCCATGGCATTGGGCTGGCCGGTGATCGAGAATGGCCCCTGCCCTGGCTTGCCGATGCGGCCGGTATAGAGATGGCAATTCAGAATCGCATTGACCTTGTCGACGCCATGGCTGGACTGGTTGACGCCCTGGCTGAAACCGGTGATCACCTTCTCGGTGCGCGCGAACAGCGTATAGAAATCGAGCAACATGGCGCGGCTCAAGCCCGTGGCGCTGACCGCCGCATCGATGCCAGCCTCGCGCGCGACTTTCAGGGCCGCCTCGGCGCCGCCGGTATGATCGCCAAGAAAGCCGGCATCGGCCCGGCCATCGGCTTCCAGATAGGCCAGCAGGCCATTGAACAGCGCGACATCCGAACCCGGCGCCAACGGCAGATGCAGGTCGGCGAATTGCGCCGTCATGGTGCGGCGCGGGTCGATCACCACCACGCGCATCTGCGGCCGTTCCGCCTTGGCCGCCGCCAGCCGCTGAAACAGCACCGGATGGCACCAGGCAAGATTGGAGCCGACCAGCACCACGAGATCGGCAAGCTCCAGATCCTCGTAATTCACCGGCACTGTGTCGCTGCCAAAGGCACGCTTATGGCCAACCACGGCGGACGCCATGCAGAGCCGCGAATTGGTGTCGATGTTGGCTGAGCCGATATAGCCCTTCATCAGCTTGTTGGCGACGTAGTAATCCTCCGTCAGCAACTGGCCCGAGACATAGAAGGCCACCGCCTCCGGGCCATATTCATCGATCACCTGGGTGAAGCGCGCGGCGGCATGATCCAGGGCCGCATCCCAGCCGATGCGTTCGCCGTGCAGTTCCGGATACAGCAGCCGGTCATCCAGGCTGAGCGTTTCGGCGAGCGCCGAGCCTTTGGAGCAGAGGCGACCGAAATTGGCCGGATGCTCCGGGTCGCCACGCAGCGACACCGCGCCGTTTGTGTCGTCCCGCGTGACGATCACGCCGCACCCGACGCCGCAATAGGGGCAGGTGGTGCGGGTTTCCGTCATCTCAGGCGGCGCGGGAGATAAGCGCGGAAAGGCCAAGCAGGATACGGCCACCCTGCAGCTTCACCGGCACGGTGCGGGCACAGCCCTCATCGGCACCCTGGGCCTTGCCGGTTTCCAGGCTGATCAGCCAATTGTGCAGCGGGCAGTTAACCGCATGACCCTGCACAATGCCCTGGCTCAGCGGGCCGCCCTTGTGCGGGCAACGGTCTTCCAGCGCGAAGATGCTGTCATCCATGGCGCGGAACACCGCGATGTCGCCCACCGGCGATTTGACCACGCGAGCGCCCCGGCGCGGAATTTCTTCGATGCCGCCAATTTCAACCCATTCATCCTGCATCATTGTCATCACGCCACCTCGCGCACGGTGAGATCGGCCATCGGCTTGAATTCATGCGCCTGGGCGCCGGCAACGCGCTCGGCCCAGGGATCGATCTGCGCGAAGGTCTGGGAGAACACGAAACGGGCATTCAGTTCGCGCCGCCGCGCCGCATCCTCGATGATCTGCTGCTTGATGCTGTCCAGCCCGACGCGATGCACCCATTTATGGATACGGTCGAGATAATGCGCCTGCTCGCGATAGAGCTGCATCAGGGCGCCGGTATATTCCAGCACCTCCGCCTCGCTCTCCAGCTTGCAGAACAGGATGGTCTGCTTCACTTCCAGGCCGGCGGCACCGGCGATATGCAGCTCATAGCCGGAATCGACGCAGATGATGCCGATATCCTTCACCGTCGCTTCCGAGCAATTGCGCGGGCAGCCGGAGACGCCCATCTTCACCTTGTGCGGGGTCCAGGAACCCCAGGTGTATTTCTCCAGCTTGATGCCGAGGCCGGTGGAATCCTGGGTGCCGAAACGGCACCACTCGGTGCCGACGCAGGTTTTCACTGTGCGCAGGCCCTTGGCATAGGCATGGCCGGAAACCATACCGGCGGCATTGAGATCGGCCCACACGCCGGGCAGGTCTTGCTTCTTCACGCCGAGCAGGTCGATACGCTGGCCACCCGTCACCTTCACCGTCGGGATATTGTACTTCTCGGCGACATCGGCGATGGCACGCAGTTCCTTGGCCGAGGTGACGCCGCCCCACATGCGCGGCACCACCGAATAGGTGCCATCCTTCTGGATATTGGCATGGGCGCGTTCGTTGATGAAACGCGATTGGCTGTCATCGGCATATTCGCCAGGCCAAGTGGCGAGCAGGTAGAAATTCAGTGCCGGACGGCATTTCGAGCAGCCGCAGGAGGTTTTCCATTCCAGTTCCTGCATCACCGCCGGCATCGACTTGAGGCCCTTGGCGACGATCAGGCGGCGCACATCGTCATGGCCCAGATCGGTGCAGCCGCACATCGCCTTCACGGTGGCCGGCTGGTAGCCATCGCCGAGCGTGAAGCCGATCAGCTTTTCCACCAGACCGGTGCAGGAGCCGCAGGAGGCCGATGCCTTGGTATGGGCCCGCACCTGATCCAGGCTGGTCAGGTTCTTTTCCGTGATCGCTGCGACGATCTTGCCCTTGCATACGCCGTTACAGCCGCAGATCTCTGCCTCATCCGGCAAGGCTGCAACGGCCGCCATAGGGTCCAGCGGGCTGCCTCCCGCATAGCCCTGGCCGAAGATCAACGTCTCGCGCAGATCAGCAATATCCTTGCCCTCGCGCAGCAACTGGAAGAACCAGGCGCCATCCTCGGTATCGCCGTAGAGCACGGCACCGATGATGCGGCTGTCCTTCAGCACCAGCCGCTTGTAGACGCCACGGCTGGCATCGCGCAGCACGATTTCCTCGCGGTCCTTGGCCTCGGCGAAATCGCCGGCGGAATAGAGGCTGATGCCGGTGACTTTCAGCTTGGTGGCGGTGACCGAGCCGGTATAGGCGGCTTCCTCGCCGATCAGCGTGCGGGCCAGCACGCCGGCCATCTCATAGAGCGGCGCGACCAGGCCATAGGTGGCGCCGCGATGCTCGACGCATTCGCCAAGCGCAAAGATATGCGGATCCGACGTGCGCATCTGGTCGTCCACCACGATGCCGCGATTGACGGTCAGCCCGGCTTCCTTGGCCAGGGTGCCATTCGGCCGGATGCCCACCGCCATCACCACCAGATCGGCCGGCAGCACCGTGCCGTCCTCCAGTTCCACGCCCTCGACCTTCTTTTCGCCGAGAATGGCCTTGGTATTGGCGCCGGTATGCACGGTGATGCCGCGCGCCTCGATGGCTTTCTTCAACAGGTAGCCAGCGGATTGATCGAGTTGCCGCTCCATCAGCGTCGGCATCAGATGCACCACGCTGACCTGCATGCCCTGCTCGGCCAGACCCGCCGCGGCCTCCAGGCCCAGCAGGCCGCCGCCGATCACCACGGCCTTGCCGCGCGCCTTGGCGGCCAGGATCATGGCATCGACATCGTCGAGATCGCGGTAGCTCAGCACACCGGGCAGCTTGTGGCCCGGCACCGGAATGATGAACGGCACCGAACCGGTGGCGATCACAAGCTTGTCGTAGGATTCGACAAGGCCGTTATCGGTGCTGATCGTTTTGGCAGCCGGATCAATACTGGTAACGCGCGTGCCCTTATGCAGGGTGACGCCGTTCTGGATATACCAGCCATCGCCATGAATCACGATCTGCTCATAGGTCTTCTCGCCCGAGAGCACCGGCGACAGCATGATGCGGTCGTAATTCACGCGCGGTTCGGCGTTGAAAATGGTGACCGCGTAGCGGCCCGGCGCCTTCTCGAACAGATTCTCCAGCATGCGGCCCGGCGCCATGCCGTTGCCGATGATGACCAGCCGCTCCGGTTTTGAATTCCCCGTCATCGCCCTGGCCTCAGGCCGCATGCGTGGCCGGCGCACGATGCCGGGCATAGAGGAAGTTCATGATCTCCTTGCGGCAGCGGTTGTATTCCGGGTCGCTGACCATGGCGAGGCGATTGCGCGGACGCGGCAGGTTGACATTCAGCACCTCGCCGATGGTTGCCGCCGGGCCGTTTGTCATCATCACCACGCGGTCGGACAGCAGCACGGCTTCATCCACATCATGGGTGATCATGATCACGGTGTTCTGCAGCTTTGCCTGCAACTCCATGACCGTATCTTGCAACGTCGCGCGGGTGAGCGCATCAAGCGCGCCAAAGGGTTCGTCCAGCAGCAGCACCTTCGGCTCCATGGCCAGCGCGCGGGCGATGCCGACGCGCTGCTTCATGCCGCCGGAGATTTCATGCGGCCGCTTCTCCAGCGCATGATCCATGCCGACCAGGGCGAGATTATGCTTGGTCCATTCATCGCGCTCCGCCGCCGACTTGGCCTTGCGGTGCACCTTGTCCACTGCCAGGCGGACATTGTCGTAGACCGTCAGCCAGGGCAGCAGCGAATGGTTCTGAAACACCACGGCGCGATCCGGACCGGGATCGTTCACTTCCTTGCCCTGCAGCAGCACACCGCCCGTGGTGGCGCGCAACAGGCCGGCAACGATATTGAGCAGGGTCGACTTGCCGCAGCCGGAATGGCCGATCAGCGCAACGAATTCACCCTGCTTGATCTGCAGGTTGATCTCGCGCAACGCCACGAAGGTTCCGTTGGCACCCTTGAAGCTCATGCCGACATCGTCGAAGGCAAGATAAGTGGACATGGGGCAACTCCTGTCAGCGGTTGGCCGGCAAACGGCGGGGAGAGGCATTGGCGGCAGCATCGGCCTCGCGGCGCAGGCCGATAGCCTGGGAACGCGCCGAGGAGACATAGCTGCCATCGAAGAAGAGATCCGGCCCCATCGGGATCGGGGCACTGGCCTGAGCGAGCTGCCAGGGGCCGGCATGCAGGCCTTCCGGCTTGCGGTCGATCAGCGGGAAAGGCTTGTCCAGCGCGGCGGCGGCTTCGCGGTAGAGATCGGTGCGGTAGACCTGATCGGCCAGCGCCGCGATATCGGTGGCCGGATCGATCAGATTCCAGCGCCGCATTTCGCTCAAATACCATTCCGCCTGGCTACGCCAGGGGAAATTCGCCGTGTAGCGGCTGAAGACATGGAAATCCGGCATATGCTCCGGATTGGTATCGAGGCCATAGCGCACGATGCCGAGCATGCCGAGCCGGATGGCTTCCGCCGCATGGCTGCCGACATAGGCATCGCGCGCCATGATATCGACGCCCTCAAGCCGGTTCTCCGGCTTATCCAGCCATTCGCCGGCCTCGATCAGCGCCATCAGCATGGCCTTATGCGCATTGGGATTGCGCTCGACCCAATCGCGGTTGGCGCCAACCACCTTTTCCATGCGGTTGTTCCAGATCTCGTAGCCGGAAATCAGGATGCGGCCGACGCCACGCAGCACGGCCAGGGTGTTCCAGGGATCGCCGACGCAGAAGCCGTCGATCTCGCCGGCACCGAGGCGGTCGGTCATCTGCGGCGGCGGCACCACCACCAGGTTGACATCGCGGTCCGGATCGATACCGGCGGCAGCGAGCCAGTAGCGGAGCTGGATCTGGTGCGAAGAATACGGCCACACGGTGGCGAAGGTGAGCGGCGGCTTGCCGGCCTTGCGGTCCTGGTTGATCAGACGGCGCAACGCATTGGCGCTTTCGGCCCGGCTATGCTGCAAGCTCGGCTCGATGGCAACGAGGCGATCCCACAGCTTGGCGGAAATGGTGACGGCGTTGCCGTTCAGCGCCAGCACGAACGAGGTGATCTGCGGCTTCTTCCAACCGCCGGCGCCCAACGTGGCGGCGAGCGGCATCGGCGCCAGCATATGCGCCGCATCCAGCGCACCGAGCGCCACCTTGTCGCGGATATTGGCCCAGGAGGGCTCCCGCACCAGTTCGACTTTCAGGCCGTGCTGGGCGAAGAAGCCTTTTTCCTGGGCAACGAACAGCGCCGCGCTGTCGGAAAGAGCAATGAAGCCGATACGCATCGTGAGGGGAGCCGCCGCATTGGCGACTGCCGCACGCTTGCTCTTCTTCGGACGCGGCGCCATACGTGTTCCCCGTTACTGCTGGGAGTAGCCGCCGACGCGGCTGCCGATGAAGCCGATCAGGCGGTCGAGCATGAAGCCGACCAGACCGACATAGATGAGCGCCAGGATGATCTCGCTGATCAGCGAGGAGTTCCAGGCATCCCAGATGAAGAAGCCGATACCGACGCCGCCAATCAGCATTTCAGCGGCAACGATGGCGAGCCAGGACAGGCCGATGCCGATCTTGAGGCCAGTGAACATGAACGGCACGGTCGCCGGCAGCATCACCTTGAAGAAGAACTCGAAGCCATTGAGTTGCAGCACCTTGGCGACATTGCAGTAATCCTGCGGAATATTGCGGATACCGACGGCGGTGTTGAGGATGATCGGCCAGATCGCGGTGATGGCGATAACGAAGATTGCCGACGGATCGGCATGGCGGAAAGCCGCCAGCGACAGCGGCAGCCAGGCCAGCGGCGGCACCGTGCGCAGTACCTGGAAGATCGGATCGAGGCCGCGGAAAGCCAGGGTCGACTGGCCGATCAGCACACCAAGCGCGATGCCAATCACGGCGGCCAGCGAGAAACCGATGGCGACGCGCTTGAGGCTGGAGGCAATATGCCAGAACAGGCCCTTGTCCAGGTTGCCCTTGTCGAAGAACGGATCGACGATCAGCATCCAGGTTTCGTCCAGCACCTTGGTCGGCGGCGGCAAGGTGGCGCCGGGCGAGGAGCAGGCGATCTGCCAGATGCCGAGCAGCAGCGCGAGGAACAGCACCGGCGGCAACACGCGTGCGGCGATATGCTTGGCGCCTGCCGTCAGTTTCGGCAGCAGGGTGACGCGCCAGTCGCGGCCCTCATACGTGAGGGCCGCTTTGTCGATGCTTTCCATTTTCATGGCCATGCTTTCCTGATCAGGCGACGCGGGAAATGGCGAGGCTCTTGAGATACGCAGCCGGATCGGCCGGATCGAACACCTTGCCATCAAAGAAGGTTTCCTTGCCGCGCGAGGTGGAGGCCGGAATATCAGCCGCCGCCACGCCCAGCGTCTTGGCCGCATCGCGCCACAGATCCTCGCGGTTCACCTGGCCGATCAGCGCCTTGGTGTCGGTATCGGCGGGCAAGTAGCCCCAGCGCATATTCTCGGTGAGGAACCAGAGTTCATGGCTCTGGAACGGATAGGAAGCGTAGTCGCGCCAGAATTTCATCACCAGCGGGCTATCCAGGCCAACCTTTACCTTGCGGCCGCCATCGCCGTAATCGATATCACCGGTCTGACGGTTGAGGATGTCTTCCACCGGCACCTTGAACCAGTCGCGACCGCCGACGATCTTGCACAGCTCGGCCTTGTTCTCCATCTTGTCGGACCACATCTGGGCTTCCATCACCGCCATCAAAATCGCCTTGGCGGCCTTCGGGTTCTTCTCCACCCAATCGGCGCGCAGGCTGAGCGACTTTTCGGGGTGATCCTTCCACAACTCGCCGGTGGTGAGCGCGGTGAAGCCGATCTTCTGGTGCACAAGCTGCGAATTCCACGGCTCGCCGACACAGAAGGCTTCCATGGTGTTCACCTTCATGTTCGCTACCATCTGCGGCGGCGGCACCACGATGGTGGAAACATCCTTCTCCGGATCGATACCGTTGGCGGCCAGCCAATAGCGGATCCACATGTCATGGGTGCCGCCGGGGAAGGTCATGGCGCACTTGATGTCCTTGCCTTCCGCCTTGGCCTTCTTGAAGGCAGCGCCGAGTGCCTTGGCATCGGTGGTGACGCCCATATTGGCGTAGGTGTTCGACACCGAGATCGACTGACCGTTGGTGTTGAGCCGCGCCAGCATCGCCATCGGAATCTTGGTCTTGGTGATCTTGCCGACCGTGATCAGGTAGGGCATCGGCGTCAGGATATGCGCGCCGGTGATGCCGCCGCCGGCTTCGCCGAGTTCGATATTGTCACGCGTGGCGCCCCAGGAAGCCTGCTTGTCGATCACCATGTCGGGCACGCCATACTTGGCGAAAAAGCCCTTTTCCTTGGCGATGATCAGCGGCGAGGCATCGGTGAGCGCGATATAGCCGAGCTTGGCGCCCTTCACTTCCGGGCCCGCTGCCTGTGCGAAAGCACCCGCCGGCAAAGCCAGCTTCGCAGACGCGAACAAAGCCGCCGCGCCCGCCGCCCCCTTGAACACCTGACGCCGGTTCACACCCTTCTTGCCAATCGTGCCACGCATGTCGAAGCCTCCTGCTGGTTGTCCGTTGCGTTGCCACTTGTGCTCGCGGCAACAAAAAAGGCGCCCTCCGATGCAGGTGATCCGAAGCCAAAAAGGCCCGGAGCCGCATCGCAGGACGCCATTGTCCGATCATATGAACCTGCTGCGCCGTTGCAGCAGGTGGTCGGGATTAACAAAGCATGAAGCGTGCCAAGTCGCAGAATCAGTTAAATTGGCGGTTTTCCGCTGCACCACGACGAAAGTCGAAGGGGGTGTGACTCTGCTGCACTGCACACAAAACAGGCGAAGCCTGCACGCGCACTATGCAGACGGGCTCAATCCTTCTTCAGTAGATCAGCGAAAGCGAGCAGTGTTTCGGCCACATCGACAAGGCGCTGCTGCCGGTCCATGGCGAGCTTGCGGAGCGCGGCATAGGCCTCCTCCTCGCTCAGCTTCTTCTCGCGCATCAGCATGCCCTTGGCGCGCTCGATCAGCTTGCGCTCATGCAGCGTCGCCTTGGTCTTCTTCAGTTCATCGCGCAACGCCTGGAATTCACGGAAGCGCGCGATGGCAACATCGAGGATCGGCTTCACCCGCTTCACGTTCAGACCGTCGATGATATAGGCCGAAACGCCAGCCTGCATGGCCTGTTCGATCATGCCGACATCGGACTGATCGACGAACATAACGATGGGACGCGGCTGGTCGTCGTTGATCTGTCGCATGCTGTCGATGGTGTCGCGGCTGGGCGAATCCATGTCGACGATCACCACATCGGGAGCAATCTCGGCGACGCGGCGCGCACTCAGTTCGCGTGGCGCCATGCGTGCCACCAGTTCATAGCCCTGAGCCCGCAACGCCTCGTTCAATACCGCGGCCCGTTCCGGGTTCTCGTCGATCAGAAGGATACGCAAACCACTCACAATGCTTCACCCAAGTCAGGCTTTATGCCTTACAGACTAGCAATTCGCATACCAAAGCGGCAAAGTCGCACCATTGCCGCTGTTAATTTGCGCTAACCCGTTGACGGTGCTTGGGGGATAATGCCGACCGCAATCGAGATACTGGTGGATGCCGATGCCTGCCCGGTGAAGGCGGAGATATTCAAGGTGGCAGAACGCCATGGCATCGGCGTGCAGGTGGTGGCGAACAGCTTCATCAATCTGCCGCGCGTGCCATGGATCCGCCTGGAGCAGGTGGCGGAAGGCCTAGATGTGGCTGATGACTGGATCGCCGCCCGCGCCAATCCTGCCAGCATCGTGATCACCGCCGACATTCCGCTCGCCGCGCGCTGCGTCAAGACCGGCGCCACCGTGCTGGCCCCCACAGGAAAGGCATTCGACGAAAACAACATCGGCATGGCGCTGGCCACCCGCAACCTGATGACCGACCTGCGTTCGGCCGGCGAAGCCACCCGTGGCCCGCGGCCCTTCTCGGCTAAAGACCGCTCGACCTTCCTTTCCGCGCTGCATGAGGCCATCCTGCGGCTGCACCGGAGATTACCCGCATGATGAAGCCCGTACCGATCCCGCTCGCGAAAATCTACGTGCCGCAGAAATTCAAAGGCACGCTGGAACCGGCCAAGATGGAAGCCCTGGCCGACGATATCGTGCAGAACGGCCTGCAGATACCAATCCAGGTGCGTGTCGACAAGGACCGCTATGTGCTGGTGGCCGGGCTGCACCGGCTGGAAGCCTTCCGCTTCCTTGGCGAAGCGGCGATCCCGGCCCTGGTGGTGGCGGCGCGCAAGTTCTAGAACCTAGTGCTTGCCACCCAGAAATAGATCCGGCAGCCAGAGCGAAAAGCCCGGCACATAGGTGACGAGGAATAGCGCGGCGATCAGTGCGCCGTAGAACGGCCAGATCGTGCGCATGACATGGCCGATGCTGACTTCGCCGATGGCGCAGCCGACGAATTGCGTGGTGCCGACCGGCGGCGTGTTGAGGCCGAGTGCGCAGTTGATCAGCATCAGCATACCGAACTGCACCGGCCCCATGCCGTATTGAATGCAGATCGGCAGGAAGATCGGCGTGCAGATCAGGATCGTCGCCGCCATATCCAGGAAAGTGCCGAGCACGAACAGGATGACATTCACCAGCAGGAAGATCACCCAGGGCGAGGTGGAAATGCTGGAGAGTGCCTTGCCGGTAAGCTCGGCGGCTTCGTACAGGCTGATCAGATAGCCAAAGGTGTTCGACACGCCGATCAGCAGCAGCACGATGCCGGTGGTTTTCACCGCCTTGGCCGCCGCCTTCACCAGATGCGCCCAGGTGAGCGAGCGGTAGACCAGGCTGGCGAGCAGGATGGCGTAGATCACCGCCACCGCCGCTGCTTCCGTGGCGGTGAAGATGCCCTGCAGGATGCCGAACAGGATGATGACAATGATGAACAGGCCAGGAATGGCGGCGGCGGCCGACCGCGCCACCTGGTGCCAGCCGGGAAATATGCCGGCCGGATAGCCTCGCTTGATCGCCACCAGATAGGCCGCCACCAGCATGCAGAGTGTAAGCAGTGCTGCGGGAATAAGCCCGGCCAGGATCAGCGCCGCAATCGATACCTTGCCGCCCGCCGCCAGCGAATAGATGATCATGTTGTGGCTGGTAGGCATCAGCGCGCCCACCAGCGAGGCATGGGTGGTGACGTTGACGGCATAGTCGGCGTCATACCCCTCCTTCTTCATCATCGGGATCATCACCGCGCCCATGGCCGAGACATCGGCCACCGGCGAGCCGGAAACACCGCCGAATAGCGTGCAGGCAACCACATTCGACATGCCCAGCCCGCCACGGATATGGCCGATGGCATCCTTGGCGAAACGCACGATGCGGTCGGCGACGCCGCCATAGAGCATCAATTCGCCGGCAAAGATGAAGAACGGAATGGCGAGGAAGGAAAAGATGTTCATTCCTGCTGCCATGCGCTGGAACACCACGGCCAGCGGCAGGCCCTCGTAGAGAATGGTCGCCACCGCCGAGAGGCCGATGGAGAAAGCGACCGGTACGCCGAGGATGAGAAAGCCGAAGAAGCTGACGGCCAGAATCGTCAATGCCATGCCGGACGCACCTTCTCGCCCGCCAGGAGCGCCAGGATATGTTCAATCGAGAACAGCACGATCAGCCCGCCGGCGAGGCTCAACGACACATGGTTGATGCCTTCCGGCAGGCCGAGATTGGGAATCTTGTAGGGCATCACGGAAGCCGCCAGTTCGCCAGCATGCCAGGCCATAGCGATGCCGAAACAGGCCACCAGGACATGGATCAGGATTTCGACCCAGATCCGGTGCGCTTCGGGGAGCAGCATGGCGAGGAGCGATTCCAGGCCGATATGGCCAGCATCGCGCACGCCAACTGCCGCGCCAAGCATGGTGACATAGAGGATCAGCACCAGCGCCAGACTTTCCGCCCAGGTCGGCGTGTCGTTCAGCACATAGCGGCCAAAGACCTGCAACGCCACCACGCCGACGATGGCGAACAGGCCGCATACCGCCACGATCATGCACAGGCGCGCAACCGTGGCGTTGAGCGGCGTGATGAAACGCAGCAAACCCAGCATTTGGCTCAGTCGATGGCCTGGATGCGCTTCACCAGATCCTGCAGCTTGGCATCCGCCGCGAACTTGGCATAGACCGGCTGCATGGCAGTGGCGAAAGCCTTCTTGTCAACATCGGTGAGTATCTTGGCGCCGCCGGCAGTGACGGTTTTCTCCGCCGCCGCCTCGCGGTCGTCCCACAATTTCCGCATCACTGGCACGGAATCCTTCGCCGCCTGTCGGATGATGTCGCGCTCATTCACCGGCAGGCCATCCCAGACCCGCTTGGAGAACACCAGCAGTTCCGGCGCCATCGAATGTTCGGTGATCGAATAGGTCTGCGCCACTTCATAATGCCGCGAGGATTCATAGGACGGCCAGTTATTCTCTGCACCATCCACCACGCCGGTTTTCAGCGCGGTATAGACCTCGGCATAGGGCAGCGGCGTGGCATTGGCACCCAGCGCCTGCATCATCGCCACCCACATATCCGATTGCTGCACGCGGATCTTCATGCCCTTCATGTCTTCCACGGTCTTGATCTGCTTCTTGGTGGTGTAGAAGCTGCGCGAGCCGCTGTCGTAGAAGGCCAGGCCGATGAAGCCCTGGGCTTCCAGCGCCTTGAGGATGTCGTCGCCCACGGCGCCATCCAGCACCTTGCGCATATGCGCCTTCGACTTGAACACGAAGGGCAGCGCCGGCACGTTGGTTTCCGGCACGATGTTGTTGAAGGCGGAAATGTTGACGCGCACCATGTCGAGCGCGCCGATCTTGGTCTGCTCGATCGTGTCCTTCTCCGAACCGAGCACGCTCTGGCCGAACACCTTCACGCTATGCTTGCCGGTGGTGCGCTCGTTGATCAGCTTGCCCATATGCACCACCGCCTGAACGGTGGGGTAATCCATGGGATGAACATCGGATGAGCGGAATTCCTTGGCAGTCGCACCCGTGGCAGCCAGCGCCGCGAGGACCGCGGCGGCAATAAGCTTGTGCATGATTTCCTCCTGTTGCACGCCGGTCTGGTTCTGCTGAGTCGCCGGCATATTGTTGTGTCATCATACAAGTGATCGCCGGCAGGCCGTCAAGAATTTTAGTAAAACCAACTAAAACGTATACGATGACTTTACACGCACCCCCACTTGTCATACAAGTTAGCCAGTCATTCGGAGGATATCGTGACGGCTCTGCGCCGACGAGAAACCCTGACCTCGCAGCTCACCCGCACCCTCACCGGGCGGATCGCCCAGGGCATGCTGAAACCCGGCGACAAGCTGCCAAGCGAGCAGGAACTGATCGGAGAATTCGGCGTCAGCCGAACCGTGGTGCGCGAGGCGATTTCGTCGCTGCGCGCCGCCGGCATGGTCACGACGCAGCAGGGTGTCGGCGCCTTCGTGCAGGCCGATGCCCTCACCCAGCCCTTCCGCATCGATGAAGCCAATCTCGACCTGCTGAAGGAAGTGATCAGTGTGCTGGAACTGCGTATCGCGCTGGAGGCGGAGGCCTGCGCGCTGGCGGCACAAAGGCGCGGCGAGGCGCATCTGGAGGCGATGCGCGTGGCGCTCGACCGCATGGAGGCCGCCATCGCGGCATCCGAGGATGCCGTGGCGCCGGATCTCGATTTCCACCGCACCATCGCCGAAGCCACCGGCAACGCGCATTTCACGCATCTATTCAGCTATCTCGGCGCGCTGATGATTCCGCGTACCCGGCTGCAAACCTTCCGCTTCTTCGCCGACGACCGCAGCGAATATCTCAGCCGCGTCAACCGCGAGCATGAAGACATCTATCAGGCGATACTGCGCCAGGACAGCGACGCCGCCCGCTCGGCGATGCGGCTGCACCTGAGCAACAGCCGCGAGCGGCTGCGCAAGGCGATGGAACAGAGTGCCGCCAGTCCGCCATAGCCTTAGCCCAAGTCAGCCAGGCTGACGCCGCTGGTGGATTGCCCGGAAGAAGACATACTATGCCGCAAGCCCTGACCGAAAAAATGGGGCGGCAATAACTGGGGAGTGAAAACCGATGAAGCGCGTTCTGCTCACAGGCGCCGCCGGCGGCATCGGCAGCCGCCTGCGCCCGTTGCTCAAGCCGCTCTACCCCGAGCTGATTTTAAGCGACATCAAGGCGCCGGCCGACCTTGGGCCAGACGAACGCTTCATCGCCGCCGATCTGGCCGATGCCGCCGCCGTGGAAAAAGCCTGCGCGGGCGTGGATGGCATCGTGCATCTGGGCGGCTTTTCCGTGGAAGGGCCGTGGGACACCATCCTCAACGCAAATATCATCGGCTGCTACAACCTGTTTGAAGCCGCGCGGCGCCAGGGTGTGCAGCGCGTGGTCTTCGCCTCCTCCAACCATGTGATGGGTTTCCACCCGCGCCAGCGGAAAATCGGCATCGAGGCCGTGCCGCTGCCCGATACGCGCTATGGCCTGTCCAAGTTGTTTGGCGAGGGCCTCGGCTCGCTCTATGCCCACAAGCATGGCCTGGGCGTGCTGAGCATCCGCATCGGCAATTTCGGCGACAAGCCGATCGACGAGCGCCGCCTGGCGATCTGGCTGAAACCCGCCGACCTGGTGCAGCTCATCTGCATCGGCCTGGAAAAGCCCGGCCTGGTCTATGAAGTCGTCTATGGCATGTCGGATAACAAGCGCGCCTGGTGGGATAACGGCCATGCCTTGAGCCTCGGCTACAGGCCGGAAGGCCAGTCCGAGGCTTTCGCGGCGGAAGCGCTGGAAGCGCAGAAAGCCCTCCCCGCCGATCCCATCGGCGATTATTTCCAGGGCGGCAGCCCGTTCTGCTCCCAGGAATTCTCCAGCGATCTCGCCCGTCTGAAGAAGTAGGCGCGTGAAGAAGTAGCCGCACATATAGTATCGGGGTTGCGACCATGACCTATACCCGTGTCTTCACCGGCCCGAAGCCGAAGCTTGTGATGCCCAAGGGCGCCTGCGACAGCCATATCCATTTCTATTCCGACAGCTACACGGCTTTGCCGAACACGCCGACGCCGCCGGCAGTGGGCGTGGCCGAATATCGCCAGGTGATGGACTGGCTGGGCATCGAGCGCGTGATCGTGGTGCAGGCCAATGCCTATGGCGACGACAACCGCCTGGCGATGGATTGCACCGCCGAGCTTGGCCTGGAGCGCGCCCGCGCCGTGGTGGTGGTGAAACCCGGCGTGAATGATGCCGAACTTGAACGCCTGACCAAGGGCGGTGCACGCGGGCTGCGCACCATGAACCTCTATGGCGGCATGCTGCGGCTGGACGTGGCCGAGCAAATGGCCAACCGCATCGCACCGTTCGGCTGGAGCATCCTGCTGCAATTGAATGGCCGTGAATTACCTGAGCATGAAGCGATGATCCGCCGCCTGCCCTGCAAGGTGATCATCGACCATGTCGGCAAGTTCATCGATCCGGTGCCGGTGGACCATCCTTCCTTCCAATGCCTGCTGCGCTTGGTGGATACCGGCAATGTCTGGGTCAAGCTGGCCGGCGTGTATGAGACCTCGAAGGCCGGCAAGCCGCGCTACGAGGATGTCGGCGCCCTGGCCTCTGCCCTGGTGCGGCACGCGCCCGAGCGCATGATCTGGGCCAGCAACTTCCCCCATGCCCAGGCCGACAAGTTCGGCTATCCCGACGAAGCCAAACTGCTCGACCTGATGCTGGAATGGGCGCCGAACGAAGCCGACCGGCGGCGCATCTTCGTCGACAACCCGGCGGAAATATACGGCTTCTAGTTTAGCGTGTCGCTCAAGCTACCGCGTCGCTCGCGCCGCGAGCCCGCAACAGAGGAAGCCGCCGCCGAGGCAGAGCCGCGCCAGCGCCTCGGGCGCGATCGGCAGGCCGCCGAGATAGCGGTAGCGGGCCAGTTCAGCCAGCGCCAGTAATAATGTGCCCAGCAGCAGCCAGCGGGCGGGGGCCGGACGGTGGCGCAGACCGATCAGCACCGCCAGCATCAGCACGCCCAGCACGATCAGCGGCAACGGCAGCGACCCCAGCGACAGGCGTTCCGCCGCCACGGCGATCAGCAGCGCGATACCGATGGCAGTGAGCAGCCCGGTGCGCTTGTTGCCCGGCGGCAACACCAGCCCGAGCAGGGCGCCCAGTGCCAGGGCGAGGCCGCCCAGCGTGAGGCTGTGAAACCGCAGCAGCGGCAACAGGCCGGCGATTCCAGGCAGATCCAGGCGATCCGCCAGTTCCGCTGCGGCCAGCGCCGCCTGCAGGCCGATGCCGATGCCCCAGAAGAAAGCCGCCGGCAGCGGACTGCCGGCTGCCAGCAGCAAGCCGGCGAGGGTGCCGAGCAGGCATAGCGCCTGGGCCACAAGCCCCACATCTGGAAAGGAAAATCCGCCCATGGCGGCACTATGCCCCAGCGCCGCCGAGCCCGGCAAGGCAGCCCCGAGGCCCAGCGCCGATGCGGACCCCGAAGGCGGAAAAATACAGGCCGTCACATGGGGTTGACGGCGGGGGGCATGGGGGCTATAACGCGCCCCTCTGATTTCGCCGCAAGGCACGATCCAAGCAACTGGAATACACTATCCATGGCTCAGCATAAGTCCGCGGAGAAGCGCGCCCGCCAAACCCCGAAGCGCACTGCCGTCAACCGCGCCCGCCGCACCAAGGTGCGCAGCGCTGTGAAGCAGGTCGAGACCGCTATCGCCAGCGGCGACAAGGCTGCCGCGCAGGCCGCCTTCAAGCTGGCGCAGCCGGCTCTCGACAAGAGCGTGAACAAGGGCGTGGTCCACAAGGGCACCGCCTCGCGCAAGCTGTCGCGTCTGAACGCCGCCATCAAGACGATGGGTTGATCGGCGCTGGCGCCGGCCTGGCCGTCGCCGCCCGCATAAAAATTCCGATATCGCCACGCACTTAACCCTAAGTGCGTGGCGATATTTTTTTGTGCTTCTGCCGTGGCTTGGGCGCCGCCTTATCCTTATGAACGAGATGGCGCGTTGCGACTCCGCGCAGCGATGTTCACTGCTGTTTCTTTCGCGCGGCAACAATTCCCTTGCATCGAATGGAACACGCATCAAATGCCGCAAAACCACGCGACAAGTTCTAATGTTGCAACACCGAAAAATTATTTTCCGGAGTCGCGAATAGTCTGCTTGCTTCGCTCCGGCGTTTTTGCCTTTAATGCACCGCTGCCTCGCGGTGGACGCTGACATTACATGACGCGACAGGCGGTGCGGTGATTGAGTTTTCTTTGTGCGTTTTTCGACATCTCGAAAGCCCGCGCTCATAAGGAAACGGTCGCCGCGCCGACCGCAACAGACGACATGAATGAAGGCTGAAGCTATTGGGTTTGCGGGGGTGAGTGGTCGCGTTTTTGTTGAGAACGTGTTTTTTGCAAGCAGTGATGGCGACGCAGGCAGCGCGTTACGCACGACAAAAACGAGTTACAAATCACGTGGCGCGAGGTTGGGGATGCAGGCGGCGGCAACGACGGGGGTAGATAGCTATGCAGGCGATATCACACCGAACGATACCTGGTCGAAGCTGCAGCAAGATCCGGCCGCAATTCTGATAGACGTACGTACCAAGCCGGAATGGAGCTATGTCGGCACGCCCGACCTGAACGCTCTGTCCAAGTCTCCTCTTTTGATTTCCTGGCAAGTGTATCCCGAGATGACCGTGAATTCGCATTTCGCTGACGAACTGCGCGCAAAGAATATCGCGCCGGGTCAGCCGCTTTACTTCCTCTGCCGTTCTGGCGCCCGCTCGCGCGCCGCGGCTATCGCCATGACCGCCGCGGGCTTCGGCCCCTGCTACAATATCGCTGGCGGCTTCGAAGGCGACATGGATGCCCAGAAGCAGCGTGGCCACCTCAATGGTTGGAAGGCCGCCGGCCTCGCCTGGTCGCAGAGCTGAGGCCGCGCCATGGTGAAGTCTTCGCAGCCGCAGCCCAAATCCGTCTCCGCCAAGGGTCTCATCAGCCCCGAGGATAGCGAGATCCAGATCGACACCACCGCCGAGGCCACTGCCGCGCTGGAGCCGCAATGGCAGCGCGTGCGCAGCCGGCTTCGCGTCGCCTTCGGCGAGGCGGCGTTCAATTCCTGGCTCAAGCCGCTGGCGCTGGCCAAGGCGACGCTGGGCGATGGCGACGTGCATCTTTCGGTGCCGACCCGCTTCATGCGCGACTGGGTGGCGAACCACTACAGCGAACGCCTGCGCGAAATCTGGCGGCTGGAAAACCCGGATGTGCGCCGGGTGCTGATCCATGTCCGTGTTGCCGCCACGGCACCGGCCGCCCAGGGTTCGGCCGCAGCCGCCCAGGCGAATGTTCCCGGCCAGGCCCAGGCAGCAGTTCCGGCCAAGCAGGCCTCACTGCTGCGCCCTGCTGCCAGCTTCGATGGCGCCGACCGCCTCTCCGAGCGCGCTGTGGCCGCCGAACGCGGCGTGGCGATGCCGGCGCGCGACATGGACGATGTCGAGCGCGAGCTTTCCGCGCCGCTCGATCCGCGCTTCACCTTCGACAGCTTCATCACCGGCAAGTCGAATGAACTGGCCCGCGCCGCGGCGCTCCGCGTCGCCGAAAGCCCGCAGGTCGCCTACAATCCGCTGTTCCTCTACAGCGGCGTGGGCTTGGGCAAGACCCATCTGATGCATGCCATCGGCTGGCATATCCGCCAGCGCTTCCCGGAGCGCCGCGTGGTCTATCTCTCGGCCGAGAAGTTCATGTACCAGTTCATCCGGGCGCTGCGCTTCAAGGACACGATGGCGTTCAAGGAGCAGTTCCGCTCGGTTGATGTGCTGATGATCGACGACATCCAGTTCATCGCCGGCAAGGAAAGCACGCAGGAAGAGTTCTTCCACACCTTCAATGCGCTGTGCGACCAGAACCGCCAGATCATCGTCTCTGGCGACCGCTCGCCGTCCGATCTCGAGGGCATCGAGGAGCGCATGCGCTCGCGCCTCGGCTGGGGCCTGGTGGTGGACATCCACCCGACCGATTTCGAACTGCGGCTTTCCATCCTGCAGGCCAAGGCGGAGCGCAGCGGCCTGCGCGGCGTGCCGCCGGAGGTGATGGATTTCCTCGCCCGCCGCATTACGTCCAATATCCGCGAGCTGGAAGGCGCGCTGAACCGCATCTCGGCCTATTCCAGCCTGGTCGGCCGCCCGATCACCGTGCAGTCGGCGCAGGAAGTGCTGTCCGACCTGCTTCGCGCCAATGACCGCAAGGTCACGATCGAGGAAATCCAGAAGCGCGTCGCCGAGCATTTCTCGATCCGCTTCGCCGACATGCATTCGCCGCGCCGCGCCCGCGCCGTGGCCCGCCCGCGCCAGGTGGCGATGTATCTGGCCAAGCAGCTCACCTCGCGCAGCCTGCCCGAGATCGGGCGCAAGTTCGGCGGCCGCGACCACACCACGGTGATGCATGCCGTGCGCAAGATCGAGGAGCTGCGCGAGATCGACAGCGCCTTTGCCGAGGATATCGATTTGCTGCGCCGCAAACTGGAAGGCTGACGGCGTAACATTTCCTTAAGAAATCAACCACTTAAACGGGCCGCCGGATTATCCCCAGCGGCCCGTTTTTGCGTTGCGTTTCAATAGCTTCCGCCGTCTCCGTTTGCTATACTCGCCAGACTCGGCGGAACCGCCGCCGGGGGAGGCAACATTCCCGGTTTTCAGCCATGAAACTCACCATCGAGCGTGCCGTTCTGTTGACTGCCCTGAGCCATGTGCAGAGCGTGGTGGAGCGCCGCAACACCATCCCGATCCTCTCCAACGTGCTGCTCGAGGCCGAGGGCGAAAAGCTGGCGCTGACCGCCACCGACCTCGACATCGCCGTGGTGGAGAAACTCGCCGCCAAGGTGAGCAAACCGGGCGCCACCACCGTTGCCGCGCATACTTTCTACGACATCGTGCGCAAGCTGCCCGATGGCTCGGAAGTGGAGCTCACCTACTCTGCCGGCGACCAGCGGCTTGAGCTGCGTGCCGGCCGCTCCAGCTTCAAACTCTCCTGCCTGCCGAAGGAAGATTTCCCGGTGATGGCGCCGGGCGAGCTGCCGAACAGCTTCCCGCTGCCGGCCGATCAGCTGCGCCGCCTGGTGGACAAGACCCGCTTCGCGATCTCGACGGAAGAGACGCGCTATTACCTCAACGGCATCTACCTGCATGCCGCCGCTTCCGCCGGCGTGCCGATGCTGCGCGCTGTTGCCACCGATGGCCATCGCCTCGCCCGCGTCGAGACGCCGCTGCCCACTGGCGCCAGCGGCATGCCCGGCGTGATCGTGCCGCGCAAGACGGTGAACGAATTGCAGAAGCTGCTGGATGGCAGCGGCGCCGAAGTGCGCATCGAACTCAGCGACACCAAGATCCGCTTCACCTTCGGCGATCTGGTGCTGGTGTCGAAGCTGATCGACGGTTCCTTCCCCGAATACGAGCGCGTCATCCCGCGCGAGAATGACAAGGTGATGGAAGTCGACAGCAAGGCCTTCTCGGCCGCCGTCGACCGCGTCGCCACCATCTCTACCGAGAAGAGCCGCGCCGTGAAGCTGACGCTCAAGCCGGAAGGGCTTGAACTGTCGGCGACCAGCCCGGACCAGGGTTCCGCCACCGAGCAGCTTACCATCGCCTACAGCGCGGCGCCGATCGAGGTCGGCTACAATTCGCGCTATCTGCTGGATATCGCCGGCCAGATCGAAGGCGAGAATGCCCGCTTCCTGCTGGCCGACGCCCTGGCGCCGACCATCGTGCGCGATCCCGCCGATGATGGCGTGCTCTACGTGCTGATGCCGATGCGTGTGTGATGGCCAGCAGCGCCGCGCTATTGGCGGGGGAGCTTGACAGGCAGAATATAAGCCAAGCGGCAGCGCCCCGGGATCTGCGTTCCGGTGCGGCGGTGTTTGGCCTGATGCTGCAGGACTTCCGCAACTACGCGACGCTGAAACTGCCCAGTCAAGGCATGCCCGTGGTGCTTACCGGCCCGAACGGCGCCGGCAAGACCAACATCCTCGAGGCCCTTTCCTTCCTTTCGCCGGGCCGTGGCCTGCGCCGTGCCAAGCTCGGCGAGGTGACGCGACAGACAGCCAGCGGTGGCCGCTGGGCAATGCATGCCGAGCTTTCAAGCTGCATCGGCCCGGTCAGCATCGGCACCGGCCTGGTGGAAGCCGCCGGCGACGAGGACAGTGAGCGGCGCCATGTGCGCATCAATGGCGAAGCGGCTTCCAGTGCCAATGCGCTGGCCGAGTATCTCGATATCGTGTGGCTGACGCCGCAGATGGATCGCCTGTTCGTCGATGGCCTTTCCACCCGGCGGCGCTTCATGGACCGCCTGGTCTATGGCCTGGATGGCGGCCATGCCCGCCGCGTCGGCGCCTATGAGAAGGCGATGCGCGAGCGCAACAAGCTGCTGAAATCAGGCGGCGCCGATCCAAGCTGGCTCGGGGCGCTGGAAGGCCAGATGGCCGAACATGGCGTGGCCGTGGCCGCCGCGCGGCGTGACGGCCTGGCGCTGGTGGAAGCCGGCATGGCCTTGAGCGAAGCCTCCGGCGATGGTGCCTTCCCGCGCGGCCGCCTTGCCGCCAAGGGCATCGTGGAAGACTGGCTGGCGGAAATGCCGGCCTTGGCAGCGGAAGAGAAGCTGCGCCGGCTGCTGCAGGAGCGCCGCTTCATCGACCGCGATGCCGGTGCCGCCACCGAAGGACCGCATCGCAGCGATTTCGCGGTGTGGCATTGCGCCAAGGATCAGGCCGCCGCGCATTGCTCCACCGGCGAGCAGAAGGCGCTGCTGATCGCCATCACGCTGGCCAATGCGCGGCTGATCCGCGAGCGCAAGGGCTTCGCGCCGTTGCTGCTGCTGGATGAAGTGTCGGCGCATCTCGATGCCACGCGGCGCACGGCGCTGTATGGCGAAATCCTGGCGCTCGGCGGCCAAGCCTGGCTGACCGGCACCGACCTGGACCTGTTCAAGGGCCTGCGCGAGCGGGCCGAATTCTTCGCGGTGGCGGATGGGGCGGTAATGCCCCAGGCCGCCCCGGCATGAGGGTGAGACGATGAGTGAAGAGCAATTCCGCAAGGACGAAGCGGCGCGCAACGGCGAAGGCTATGATTCCTCGGCGATCAAGGTTCTGAAGGGCCTGGATGCAGTGCGCAAGCGGCCGGGCATGTATATCGGCGACACCGATGACGGTTCGGGCCTGCATCACATGGTCTACGAGGTGGTGGACAACGCCATCGACGAGGCGCTGGCGGGCTATTGCGACCAGGTGACCGTGGTGCTCAATCCCGATGGCTCCTGCACCGTGCGCGACAATGGCCGCGGCATCCCGGTGGACATCCATCCCGAGGAAGGCGTTTCCGCGGCCGAGGTCATCATGACCCAGCTCCATGCCGGCGGTAAGTTCGACCAGAATTCCTACAAGGTTTCCGGCGGCCTGCATGGCGTCGGCGTCTCGGTGGTGAACGCGCTGTCCTCGACCCTGGAACTGCGCATCTGGCGTGCCGGCAAGGCGTATTTCATGCGCTTCCGCCATGGCGATGCCGAAGCACCGCTGGCTGAAGTCGGCCCGGCTGAGGACGGCAAGCGCGGCACGGAAGTGACCTTCCTGCCCTCGCCCGAGACCTTCACCAAGACCGAGTTCGACTTCGCCACCCTGGAGCGCCGTCTGCGCGAACTCGCCTTCCTCAACAGCGGCGTGAAGATCGTGCTGCAGGATCTGCGCGGCGTCGAGCCGAAGAGCGTGGAACTGATGTATGAAGGCGGCGTGGAAGCCTTTGTCGCCTATCTCGACCGCAATAAGACGCCGATGCACAAGCCGCCGGTGACCATCCGGGGCGAGCGCGACGGCATCGGCATCGAGATTTCGCTGCAGTGGAATGATGGCTACCACGAAGCCGTGCTCTGCTTCACCAACAACATCCCGCAGCGCGATGGCGGCACCCATCTCGCCGGCTTCCGTGGCGCGCTGACCCGCTGTGTGAACAAATACGCGGAAGAGAGCGGCATCCTGAAGAAGGAGAAGGTGACGCTTTCCGGCGAGGATAGCCGCGAGGGCCTGACCTGCGTGCTCAGCGTGAAGGTGCCGGACCCGAAATTCTCCTCCCAGACCAAGGACAAGCTGGTTTCCTCCGAGGTCCGCCCGGCGGTGGAAAACCTGGTCAATGAGCAGCTTGCCGCCTGGTTCGAGGAGCATCCCTCGGATGCCCGCACCATTGTCGGCAAGGTGGTGGAAGCCGCCGCCGCGCGCGAAGCGGCGCGCAAGGCGCGTGAACTCACCCGCCGCAAGGGCGCGCTGGATGTCTCTTCCCTGCCCGGCAAGCTTGCCGATTGCCAAGAGCGCGATCCGGCCAAGTCCGAACTCTTCCTGGTCGAGGGCGACAGCGCCGGCGGCTCGGCGAAGCAGGGCCGCCACCGCGCCAATCAGGCCGTGCTGCCTTTGCGCGGCAAGATCCTGAACGTGGAACGCGCGCGGTTCGACAAGATGCTCGGCTCGGCGGAAATCGGCACGCTTATCACCGCGCTCGGCACCGGCATCGGCCATGACGATTTCGACCTCGCCAAGCTGCGCTACCACAAGATCATCATCATGACCGACGCCGACGTGGACGGCGCCCATATCCGCACCCTGCTGCTCACCTTCTTCTTCCGCCAGATGCGGCCGCTGATCGATGCCGGCCACCTCTATATCGCGCAGCCGCCGCTCTACAAGGTGAAGCGCGGCCAGTCGGAGCGTTATCTGAAGGACGAGGCGGCACTCGAGCAATACCTGATCGGCGAAGGCCTGGAAGGCGCGGTGCTGAACCTGCAGGACGGCAGCCAGCGCGCCGGTGCCGATCTGCGCCGCATGGTGGACCAGGCCCGCCAGGCCCGCGCCATGCTGGATTCCGCCGGCAAACGCTACAATGCCTGGCTGGTGGAACAGGCCGCCGTTCTCGGCCTGCTGCGCAACGATGTGCTGGACGATGCGGCGAAGTCAGTGCCAGCGGCGGAAGCCATGGCGCAGCGGCTGAATGCGCTCGCCTCCGATCTGGAAAAGGGCTGGGAATGCACCGCCCCCGGCGACGGCACCCTGGTGGCCCGCCGCAGCTTGCGCGGCTATACCGAAAGCTACCTGCTCGATGCGCCGCTGTTCCGTTCGGCGGAAGCGCGCAAGCTCAACGAACTGGCGGACGAATTGCAGGCCGCCTATCTGGTGCCGGCGCAGCTTCGCCGCAAGGACGAGACCCACGCCGTGCGCGGGCCATCGGAATTGCTCGAAGCCGTGATGACCATCGGCAAGCGCGGCCTCACCATGCAGCGTTACAAGGGCCTCGGCGAGATGAACCCGGAACAGCTCTGGGAAACCACGCTGGACCCGAATGTGCGCAGCCTGCTGCAGGTGAAGGTCGATCACGCCGAGGATGCCGACAACATCTTCGAAACGCTGATGGGCGACGTGGTAGAACCGCGCCGCGACTTCATCCAGAGCAACGCGCTGGCCGTGGCCAACCTGGATATTTGATCGGCCCATTGCCCCTGCCCGGAGTGGATGATGCGATATAGCCATCAAGTCACTTCCGGCCAGGCCCATCTCGCCGCTGCCGTCACTGGCGACGGCATTCCAGTAGTATTCCTGCATGCGGCGATCTGCGACAGCCGCAAGTGGCAGGCGCAATGGCAGGCGGTTGGCGGGCAATACCGCGCCATCGCCTATGACCGGCGCGGCTTTGGCGCCAGCCATGCTGAAAAGCAGGATCATTCGGCGGTCGGCGACCTGCTGGCGGTGATCGACGCCCTGGCCGATGGCAAACCGGCCATCCTGGTTGCCTGCTCCCAGGGCGGCCGCATCGCGCTGGATGCGGCGATCCTGCATCCGGAGCGCATCCGTGGCCTGTTCCTGATCTCGCCGTCGCTGATCGGCGCGCCGGAACCGCAGCACGCGCCGGAAATCGCTGCCCTGCTGGCAGAGCAGAAGCGGGCCGAGGCGGCTGGCGATGCGGCGGCGCTGAACCAACTCAAAGCGCGGCTATGGCTCGATGGCCCATTGCAGCCGGAAGGCCGC
The DNA here is from genome assembly GCF_038404985.1 of Ferrovibrio sp. MS7. NCBI lineage: Bacteria > Pseudomonadati > Pseudomonadota > Alphaproteobacteria > Rhodospirillales > Rhodospirillaceae > Ferrovibrio > Ferrovibrio plantarum. The sequence continues at coordinate 2,117,199 of NZ_JBBKBA010000001.1, read as the reverse complement.
GTGTCTGGTGCGGCGCGCGAGTTGTTTCTGGAGATGAATGGCATCGCTTTGCGCGCGCCGCCTGTTGGCGCGAATACCGATGCCGTTGCCAATTACCTGCGTCTTGGCGAGATAGCGGCGCCGGCGATGATCCTCTGCGGCGCTTACGACTTTCCCTATATCCAGGAGCGTGGCCGGCAGATCGCTCGGATGATGCCGAAGGCCAGCTTCGAACCGCTGCCCGGCACCGCGCACCTGCCAAGCCTGGAACAGCCGGCCCTTATCTCGGAGCGGCTGCTGTCTTTCCTGAAGCAGTTGAATACGCCATGCTGATCGCGCAGCTATCCGACCCGCATATCCGGCCGTGCGGCGAACTGTATCAGGGCGTGGTCGATTCCAATGCCATGTTCGCCGCCGCCATCGCCCAGGTGAATGCCTTCAGCCCGGCCATCGACCTGGTACTGCTGAGCGGCGATATCGTGGATGAAGGCCAGCCGGCGGAATACAAGATGGCGCGCGCGTTGCTGAGCGAACTGCGCGTACCCTACCTGGTGATTCCGGGCAATCATGACGGCGGCTTTGCCGCAGGCCATGCCGCTTTCCGCGACGCTTTCCAGGATCACGCCTATCTGCCGGCGGCGCATCCCTTCCACTATGTAGTGGAAGCCGGGCCGCTGCGCATCCTGGCGCTGGATGTCACCCTGCCCGGCCTGCATCACGGCCTCATCGACTCAGCACGGCTTGCCTGGCTGGAACAGGCGCTCGCCCAAGAGCCGCAACGGCCCTCGATTGTCATGCTGCACCAGCCGCCCTTTGCCTGCGGCATTCCCTATCTGGATAAATACTGGTGCGAGGGCGGCGATGGCCTGGCCGAACTGCTGGCGCGCTATCGGTCAGTAGAGCGCGTCGTCTGCGGCCACGTGCACCGCTTCATGCAGCTACGCTTCGGCGGTACTTTTCTTTGCACGACGCCCAGCACCACCACGGCGATTGCCCTGCAACTCGATCCTGCCGCAAAGCCGCGCTCCTATATCGAGCCGCCGGCTTTCCTGCTGCATCACTGGCGGGCGGAAACCGGCCTGATCACGCATTTCGTCCCGGTCGGCGATTTCCCCGGGCCGTATCCTTTCGCCTGACGCATTACGGCGATGGCGGACGATCCTGATAGCTCGAGGTGACGGTGACGGCGCTCTGGCCGCTATTGCGCACCAGCAGGCTGCCGCGCGTGCGGATCGAACCGTAAAACTCGTTGCGCTGGCCCGGCGCCACGTCGACGCGGCGATTGAGCGGTGCATCGAATTCGACCACGGCCGGCGCCGAACCGGTATTCACCACGGTGATGGTGGTGTAGCTGCCTTGCGTGCTGACATCGATATAAGTCTGCGCGCCCGGCGCCAGGGTGTATTGACCGGCATGGGCGGCATAGGCGAACAGGATCAGCGCGAAGGTAAGCGCACTGGCGAAAAGCGTACTGCGGATGGACATGGCACAAGCCTTTCCGGGTGATGTTGGCTGCCGCAGAAGATGATCCGAGTTGCGGGGAAGTAAACCGCCCTCGCCGCGCCATCCGCCGCGCCTGTGCCTGCCATCACACCGCAGGCCCCGGCTGGTGTCCATTCACCAGCCGGTTACCGTGATGATACTTAGGTGTTAGTGCTCCTGACGCGTGACGGCGATCACTCAAGCTTGATGCCGCCGCCCTGGATGAGCTGGCCCCAGATGGCAGAATCGCGCTTCATCGCGGCGGCCAGTTCTTCGCTGGAGCCGCCGACCGGCACGAGGCCGAGTTCGATCAGCTTGGCGCTGATTTCCGGCTTCTTCACGATGGCCGAGACTTCACGCGACAGCTTGTCGACGATCTCCTTCGGCGTGCCGGCCTTCACGAACACGGCGAACCAGCCATAGGGCTCGAAGCCCTTGTAGCCACGTTCCTGCATGGTCGGCGCATTCGGCAGGAAGGGCAGCCTTTGCGTGCCGCTCACCGCCAGTACCTTGAACTTGCCGCTGTTGAGATGGCCATAGGCCGAGCCGACATCGACGAAGGCAATCGGCAGATGGCCGCCCATCAGATCGGCCAGCATCGGTGCGCTGCCGCGATAGGGCACATGGGTCATGTCGATCTTGGCTTCGCGGTTCAGCGTCTCGCCACGGATATGCGACGAGGTGGCATTGCCATAGGAGCCGTAGCTGTATTTCTTCGGATTGGCCTTCACCAGTGCGATCAGCTCTTCCAGCGTATTGACCGGCAGGCTGTTGCTCACCGCGAGCAGGTCGGTGGAGAGCGCCACCTGGGAAATCGGCGTCAGGTCGCGCAAGGCATCGTAGGGCAGATCGTTCTTCAGATGCGGCATCTGGATCAGCACCGTGATGCCCATCAGCAGATTGTAGCCATCCGGCGGGGCGGCGATCACCGCGCTGGTACCGATGGTGCCCGAGGCGCCGGTGCGGTTTTCCACCACCACCGGCTGTTTCCAGTTATCGGAAAGATTCTGCCCGATCAGGCGGCCGATGATGTCGGTGCTGCCGCCGGCCGGATACGGCACGATGAATTTCACCGGGCCGTTTGGGTAAGTGGCCTGCGCATAAGAATTGGCGAAGGGTAAGACGGCCAGCAGGCCGGCGGCACACAGAGTGGCCAGGCGATTCATGCGTTGCTCCCGGTTATAGCTTTTGTCGTTATCGGCTTTGCGCCTGATAGGGGAGTGTAGAGACAGCCCCCAACACTTTGAAGTGCTATTTCACGGCCGCCTCGCCATTCGCGCACATATAATCATTGCGACTCAACGGCGGCCTGGATGACAATGGCCTGAAAGGGACGGCGGACAGCGCCGCCCGGCAGGACCAGATAACGAGGGGAACGACAATGAAATCAGTCACTTGGCGTAATAGCCTGATGGCAGCGGCGGCCCTGGCGGTCTGCCTTTCCGGTCCCGCGATGGCCGACAAGCGCAGCAATACGCTGCGCTTCGTCTACGATCAGGTGCCGGAGAATGTCGATCCCTTCTTCAACAATGTGCGCATCGGCGTGATCATCGGCCAGCATGTCTGGGACACGCTGGTCTACCGCGACCCGAATACCAACGAATACAAGGGCCAACTCGCCTCCGGCTGGCGCCAGATCGACGAGCGCACCACTGAATTCGACCTGCGCCAGGGCATCAAATTCCACAACGACGAGGAATTCGACGCCGATGACGTGGTCTACACCCTGAATTTCGTCGGCAAGGCGGAAAACAAGGTCACGACCCAAAGCAACGTCAACTGGATCGAAAAGGCCGAGAAGGTCGACAAGTACAAGGTGCGTGTCACCACCAAGGGCATCTTCCCGCCGATCCTGGAATACCTGTCCGGCCCAGTGGTGATCCACCCGAATGAGTATTACGAGAAGGTCGGGCCGAAGGGGCAGAACGAAAAGCCGGTCGGCTCCGGCCCCTATCGCGTGGTGCAGCATATCGCCGGCAAGTCGATCTCGCTGGAGCGCAACCCGGATTACTTCAAGGCCTCGCCCAAGGGCGTGCCGAAGATCGAGAAGATCGAGATCCGCTTCATCCCGGACCGCCAGACCCAGCTTGCCGAGCTGATGAGCCGGGGCGCCGACTTCCTGATGCATGTGCCGAAGGATCAGGCCGACCAGCTCAAAGGTCAGCCCGGCCTGCAGGTGGTAAGCGGCGAGACCATGCGCATCGTGTTCATGCAGATGAACAGCCAGGCCGAAAGCGCCTTCCCGGCGCTGAAGGATATCCGCGTGCGCCAGGCGGTGAACCATGCCATCGACCGCGAAGCAATGGTCAAGGCGCTGGTCGGCGAAGGCTCGCGCGTGCTGCACACGATCTGCTTCCCGAGCCAGTTCGGCTGCACTGATGAAGGCGCCAAGCGGTATGAGTATAATCCGGCCAAGGCCAAGCAGCTTCTCGCCGAAGCCGGCTTCCCCAATGGCCTGGAACTGCCCTTCGTCGCCTACCGCGAACGGCCGCAATCGGAAGCCATCATCGGCTACCTCAAGGCCGTCGGCATCACCGCCAACCTGAACTTCCTGCAATACGCGGCAATGCGCGAGCAGATCCGCTCCAACAAGGCGGCACTGACGCACCAGACCTGGGGCTCCTTCTCGGTCAATGACGTGTCGGCTTCGACGCCGAACTATTATGCCTTCGAGGGCGAGGACATCACCCGTGACCCCGAGGTGCGCGACCTGCTGAAGCAGGGCAACAACACCGTGGACCCGGCGGCGCGCAAGGATGCCTACCGCAAGGCGCTGGCGCTGATCGCCGAGCGCGCCTATGCGGTGCCGCTCTATTCGCTTCCCGTGTTCTACGCCGCAACATCCGACTTGGTGTTCAAGGCCTATCCGGATGAACTGCCGCGCTTCTGGGAAATGACCTGGAAGTGAGGCCAAGCGATAGCGCTGGGCCGCTGGCATGCTGATGTTCATTGCCAAGCGGCTCGGCCTTGCGCTGCTCGTCGCGCTTGCCGTCTCCGTTGTCTGTTTCCTGCTGGTGCGGCTTTCCGGCGATGTTGCCGCCGCCCTGGCCGGCGAAGGCGCGCGCCAGGTCGATATCGATGCCGTGCGCAAGAATTACGGCCTCGACCGACCGCTGATCGTGCAGTATCTCGACTGGCTGTGGCGCACATTGCAGGGCGATTTCGGCACCTCGCTGTATTTCAAGACCGACGTCACCGCGCTGATCTTCGCCAAACTGCCCACTACCCTGATGCTCGGCCTCTGCTCGCTGCTATTCGCCCTGGCCATCTCGATCCCGCTCGGCGTCGCGGCGGCGATCTTCGCCAATAGCTGGATCGACCGCCTGGCGCTCGGCATCGCCGTGCTCGGCCAGGCGTTGCCGAATTTCTTCTTCGCCCTGCTGCTGATCATGCTGTTCGCCATCCAGCTGCGCTGGCTGCCAGTCTCGGGCAGCGAGTCCTGGGCGCATTTCGTGATGCCGACCATCGCGCTCGGCTATTATATCGCGCCGGCCTTCATGCGCCTGGTGCGCGCCGGCATGGTGGAGGTGCTGTCCGCCGATTATATCCGCACCGCGCGGGCCAAGGGGCTGAACGAGGGCATGGTGGTGTTCAAGCATGGCCTGCGCAATGCCGCCATTCCCGTGGTGGCGCTGGCCGCCGTACAACTCGGCTTCCTGCTCGGCGGCTCGGTGGTGATCGAGGCGATCTTCGCCCTCGATGGCCTTGGCTACCTCGCCTACCAGAGCATCACGCACAAGGATTTCCCCGTCACCCAGGCCGTGGTGATGCTGCTCTCGGTATTCTATGTGCTGCTCACCCTGCTCGCCGATCTGGCCAATGCCTGGCTTGATCCGCGCATCCGGGTATCGTGACATGACCGACGCCGTACTCACCGAAATCTCGCCGCGCGCCAAAATGCTGCGCCGCTTGCGCGGCAATCCCAGCCTGCTCTGGGGTGGTGGCCTGCTGCTGCTGATCATCATCATGGCGATCCTGGCGCCTTTGCTGGCGCCGCATGATCCCTATGCCCAGGACCTGACACGCCGGCTGATCCCACCGATCTGGCATGAGAAGGGCCAATGGCTCTATCCGCTCGGCACCGACAATCTCGGCCGTGACTATTTCTCGCGCACCATCTATGGCGCCCGCATCTCGCTGCTGATCGGCCTCTCGGTGGTGGCGATTTCGGGCGCCATCGGCACCGCCATTGGCCTCTGCGCCGGCTATTTCGGCGGCCGCATCGACATGATCGTCACCTTCATCACCACCACCCGGCTGGCGATGCCGGTGATCCTGGTGGCGCTGGCAGTGGTAGCGATCCTCGGCTCCTCGCTCGTTGTCGTGATCCTCACCCTTGGCCTGCTGAAATGGGACCGCTTCGCCGTGGTGATGCGCAGCGCTACGCAGCAGACCCGTGCGCTCGACTATATCGCGGCCGCCGAAGCGGCAGGCGCCTCGACACCGCGCATCATCCTTGGCGAAGTGCTGCCCAACGTGGCGCCGCATTTGATCGTGATTGCCACGCTGGAAGCCGCCAGCGCCATCCTGCTGGAGGCCGCGTTGTCCTTCCTCGGCCTTGGCGTGCAGCCGCCGCTGCCCTCCTGGGGCCTGATGATCGCCGAAGCCAAGACCTACATGTTCTTCAGCTTCTGGCTGATTGCCATTCCCGGCACCATGCTGGCTTTGCTGGTTTTCTGCATCAATCTGGCCGGCGATGGCCTGCGCGATTTCCTCTCGCCGGACGGGCGGGGCTGAAATGACCGCACCTTTGCTCGACCTGGCCAACCTGCGCGTGACCCTGCCGACCGGCGACGGGCCACTGGAGGCGGTGCGTGGCATCAGCTTTTCCATCATGCGCGGCGAGACGCTCTGCCTGGTGGGCGAAAGCGGCTGCGGCAAGTCGATGACAGCACTCTCCATCATGGGCCTGCTGCCGCGCCGGGCGAAGCGCCAGGCCGACCGCCTGGTGTTCGATGGCATCGACCTGACCAAGCGTGGCGCCATCGAAAGCCTGCGCGGCAACCGCATCGGCATGATCTTCCAGGAACCGATGACGGCGCTGAATCCCGCCTACACCATCGGCGACCAGCTCACCGAGGCCTTCATCAAGCACAAGCGGGCAACGGCGGCGGCGGCGCGCGAGCGCGCCATCTATCTGCTCGGCAAGGTCGGCATTGCCTCGGCCGGCGAACGCCTGGGCCAATACCCGCACCAGCTTTCCGGTGGCCTGCGCCAGCGCGTGATGATCGCCATGGCGCTGATGTGCGAGCCGGACCTGCTGATCGCCGATGAGCCGACCACGGCGCTGGACGTGACTATCCAGGCGCAGATCCTCCGCCTGCTGTTCGAGTTGCAGAAGGAATTCGGCATTGCATTGCTGTTGATCACCCATGACATGGGCGTGGTGGCGCATGTGGCGCACCGGGTCGGCGTCATGTATGCCGGCGAAGTGATCGAGAGCGGCACTACTGACGCCATCCTGCGTCAGCCGCGTCACCCCTACACGCAAGGCCTGCTGAGCTGTATCCCGGTGCCGGGTCGCACGCTGCCGGGCGAACGATTGGGCGTGGTGCCAGGCGTGGTGCCGAATCTGGTCGGCGGCCTCAAGGGCTGCGGCTTCAGAAGCCGCTGCGGCTTCGCCGAAGCCATCTGCGCCGATACGCCGCCGCGTCACGACGATCACGGCCATGCCTGGGCCTGCATCCGGGGAGCGGCATGAGCGACATGGCATCAACTGCGCCGCTGCTCGCCATCAAGGGCGTGACCAAGAGCTTCACGGTCGGCCAGGGCATGTTCAAGCCGAAGCGGCTGCTGCATGCGGTGAACGGCGTGGAGCTGGAAATCCAACGCGGCGACGTGCTCGGCATTGTCGGCGAGAGCGGCTGTGGCAAATCCACGCTGGCCCGCATCCTGCTCGGCTTGCTGCCGCCCAATGCCGGCGAAATCACCCTGGACGGCCAGCCGCTGGCGGCCTTGGGCCGCCGTGCCGTGGCCCGCCGGGTGCAGCCGATTTTCCAGGACCCGTATTCCTCGCTCAATCCGCGCCGCAGCCTGGCCTCCCTGGTGGCCTTGCCGCTGGAAGTGCATGGCATCGGCGATGCCGTCTCGCGCCGCCGCCAGGCCATCGAAATGCTGGAACGGGTGGGCCTGAGCAGCCGCTACGCCGACCGCTATGCGCGCGAACTTTCCGGCGGCCAGCGCCAGCGCGTCGCCATCGCCCGTGCCCTGGTGATGCGGCCCGATATCGTGGTCTGCGACGAGCCGACCTCGGCGCTCGATGTGTCGGTGCAGTCGCAGATCATCAACCTGCTGCTCGACCTGCGCCGCGACTTCTCGCTCACCTATGTCTTCATCAGCCATAACCTGGCCGTGGTGGAGCATATCGCCACCCGCGTGGCGGTGATGTATCTGGGCCGTGTTGTCGAACAGGCGGAGACGCGGCAACTTTTTGCAAACCCGCGCCACCCCTATACCAGGGCGCTGCTGGCCTCGGTGCTGACGCCGGAGCCACAGCTCGGCGTGCCCGATACCGGGCTCGGCCTCGCCTTCCCCGATCCGCTTAATCCGCCCCCCGGCTGCCCGTTCCATCCCCGCTGCGGCGATGCCATAAATACCTGCCGCACGGCCATGCCCGCGCTCGTGGGCGGCGTCGCCTGCCATGTTCATTCCGGAGTTCCCCATCATGCGTGACCTGCACCTGCCCGGCCGTTCCGTCGCCATGGGCCGCCACGGCGCCGCCGCCACCTCGCATTCGCTCGCCACCATTACCGCGCTCGATATCCTGAAGCGCGGCGGCAATGCCACCGATGCCGCCATTGCCGCCTGCGCCGTGCAATGTATCGTCGAGCCGGAATCCACCGGCATCGGCGGCGACAATTTCGTGCTCTATGCTCCGGCGGGCACCGATACCCGCAAGGGCGGCAAGGTCTACGGCCTGAACGGCTCCGGCCGTGCGCCCGCCGGCCTGTCCTCGGATTTCCTGCTCGAAAAGGGCTTCAAGGAAATCGGCCTCAACAGCGTGCATGCCGTCACCATTCCCGGTGCCGTCGATGCCTGGGCGAAGCTGAACCAGCGCTTCGGCAAGCTGCCGCTGGCCGACCTGCTGCAGCCGGCGATTAAATTCGCGGAAGAAGGCTTTCCGATCACCGAGCGCGTCAGCGTCGATTTCGGCCGCCAGATCAATATCGACAAGCTGAGCGCCGACAAGAATTCCGCCGTCGTCTACCTGCCCGGCGGCAAGCCACCGAAGGCAGGCGACCTGATGCAGCTTGAAGCCTATGCCAAGGTGTTGCGCGAAATCGCCGCCAAAGGCCGCGATGGCTTCTATACCGGCTGGGTGGCGGAAGATATTGTCAGCTATTGCCAGAGCCTCGGCGGCACCCACAGCCTGGAGGATTTCGCCACCCAGGAGGCTTTTTGGGTCGAGCCGATCGCGACGCAGTATCGCGGCGTCGAATTGCTGGAAATCCCGCCCTCGGGCCAGGGCATCACCACGCTGATCATGCTCAACATCCTGGCCGGCCTGGATTTGGGCAAATACGCGCCGCACAGCGTCGAGCGTTTCCATCTCGAAGCCGAGGCGACCCGGCTGGCCTTCCAGGCCCGCGACACCTATGTCGCCGATCCGGCCTTCGCCGATGTGCCGGTGGAAAAGCTGCTCTCCGCCGCCTTCGCCGATGAGTTGCGTAGCCGCATCGACCTCAAGCGCGCCATGGCCTCGCCCGGCCCGGCCGGCAATGGCGCTGTCTATCGCGACACGGTGTATATCTCGGTGGTGGATGGCGAGGGCAATTGCTGCTCCTTCATCAATTCGCTGTTCTGGCCCTTCGGCACCGGCTTGAGCAGCCCGAAGACCGGCCTGCTGCTGCAGAACCGCGGCGCCGGCTTCCGCGTCGATCCGAAGCATCCGAACAACGTGGCGCCGGGCAAGCGCCCGATGCATACCATCATCCCGGCGATGGCGCTGAAAGACGGCAAACCCTGGCTCTGCTATGGCGTGATGGGCGGCGGCTTCCAGCCGGTCGGGCAGACCCATGTGCTGACCAACATCGTCGATTTCGGCATGGATGTGCAGGAAGCCATCGATAGCCCGCGCGGTTTCCATGTCGCCGGCAAGTTCGAGGCTGAGCGCGGCATCCCAAAGGAAGTGCTGACCGGCCTCGCCGCTTTGGGCCATGAAATCAAGATGGCGGAAATGCCCCATGGCGGCGGCCAGGCCATCATGCTCAACGCCAATGGCGTGCTGATGGCCGGCTCCGATCCGCGCAAGGACGGCTGCGCGCTCGCTTATTGAGCCTGGATCACTGCGGGAAACGCGGCGCACCCGGCTCCAGCGGGGTGCGCAGTGTGTTCACGGTGAAGGATACCGTGTGATAAAAGCCGACAAGGCTGAGGATTTCCACCAACTGCGCCGGTGAGAAGACCGCGCTGGCCTCTTCCCAGAGCATATCATCCAGACCCTTGGCATCGATCAACGTATCGACGATGCGCAGCAGCAGCTTGTCCGCATCTGCCGCGAAGCCGCCACCCAGCCGGGTGCCGGCGATTTCGGCTGGCGTGAAACCGGCCTTGGCGGCGAAGAAGGCGACATGCACGCTCCATTCATATTCGGCATTGAGCCGCGCGGTGACGCGCAGGATCACGATTTCCCGTTGCCGCAGGCTGATCGAACCGGGATCGAGCAGGCTGCCGCCGCGCCAGCGGCCAAGCACGCGCGGGTTATGTGCCACCTGGCGGAACAGGGCGATCGGCGGCACGCCCGGCGGCATGATGCGGGCGAATTCGGCGGCCACCGCTTCGTCATAGGGTGGCTGCAATGGCGCAAGGCGTGGTTCGGTCATGGCAAGGCCCCTTCCTTTATGCTACTTTTTCCGTAGCAATCAAACCATACCGCTACTGTTTTAGTAGCGCAAGAGGCCGGCATGGCAAAAACGACGACCAAAACAGCAAAGCGTGTGCGTGGCTCCAGCACCGGCCGCCCGATCATGGTGGCGCTGGATCTGCTGGGGCGGCGCTGGAGCCTACGGATCTTGTGGGAATTGCGCGGTGGACCGCTTAGCTTCCGCGCCCTGCAGGCGGCCTGCGGTCAGCTATCGCCCAGCGTGCTGCAACAGCGGCTGAACGATCTGCGCGAGGCACGGCTGGTGGGGCATGACGGCGAAAGCGGCTACGCGCTCACCGATCAGGCCATGAAGCTGCAACCGCTGCTGTTGGCGCTGGACCGCTGGGCTGCCGACTGGGCGGCAGAAGCAAGTTAGAAGCCGCGCTGCTTGCGGTTGAAGTCGAGCTGCTCGTTATCGAGCTGCAGGCCGATCAGGATTTCGATATCCCGCGTGCTGCGACCGGCGGGCAGCGGAATGCGCTGCTCCAGTTCGTCGCCCACGGCGACGCGGCGGCGGCCCGGCGGCAACGGTATCCGCGCCGAGAAGGCATCGCGCGAGAGAATATTCTGCTGCTTGTCGACCACGGCGATGAAATACGGCACCACCGACTCGCGGCTGTCGCCAGCAGCGGGGCCGCGCGTGGCGGCGATCTGCAAGGTGAAGGTCACCGTTACGGCAACATTCTTGACCTTGTCCTTGTCCTCGAATTTGCAGCCGCCGTTATAGTCCAGCAGCTCGACCTCATAGGCCACATCGGTCAGGTCGCGGCCCGGGCCGGGGCGGAACTGCACAGCCTTGCGCGCATCGCCCAGAATGCCGATACGGGGGCAGGGCAATGGCGGTTCGACCTCCTTCTTGCCGAACCAGCCGCCCGAACCGCAGCTCGCCAGCAGCACCAGGGGCAGCAGCAGGGCAGCCGGACGCAGACGGCGGACAAGGCTTCCGGAACCGGCCGGACTGGTCATGGCGCACTTTCCTTCCCGCGTCAGGTACGATAGCTTGCCCGGCAGTTTGGCGGGCCGAATTCCTGTATAGAAGAGGCCCCGCCCCCTTACAAGCGACAGCCCCCAAGGCCCGGATGGACAGCCCGCTTAGCCCCCCGCAACACGAGACCAGGACGGCCGAATCGCCACTTCCGGCAGTGGAAATCGTGCTGGCGGCGCCGCGCGGCTTTTGCGCCGGGGTGGACCGCGCCATCCAGATCGTGGAACGCGCCATCGAGAAATATGGCGCCCCGGTCTATGTCCGCCATGAGATCGTGCATAACCGCTTCGTGGTCGAAAGCCTGGCCGCCAAGGGCGCGGTTTTCGTCGATGAACTGGACCAGGTGCCGGCCGGCGTGCCGGTAGTCTTCTCCGCCCATGGCGTGCCGAAATCGGTGCCGGCGGCGGCCAAGGCGCGCGCCCTATTCTATCTCGATGCCACCTGCCCGCTGGTCAGCAAGGTGCATCGCGAAGCCGAGCGGCATCACCGCGAGGGCCACCATATCCTGTTGATCGGCCATGCCGGCCATCCGGAAGTGATCGGCACCATGGGCCAGTTGCCCGATGGCGCCGTCAGCCTGGTGGAGACCGTGGCGGATGTCGCCAAGCTGCCCGAGCGACCGGACCTGCCGCTCGCCTATATCACCCAGACCACGCTTTCGGTGGACGATACCGCCGAGATCATTGCCGCCTTGCAGCAGCGCTTCCCCGGCATCGAAGGCCCGAAAAAGGAAGACATCTGCTATGCCACCACCAACCGCCAGGCCGCGGTGAAGGCCATTGCCGCGGAATGCGATGCCCTGCTGGTGATCGGTGCGCCGAATTCCTCGAATTCGCTGCGGCTGGTGGAAGTGGCGCAGCGCAGCGGCTGCCGCGTCGCCTTGCTGGTGCAGCGCGCCAGCGAGATCGACTGGGCGGCGCTCGGCCAGCCGCAGCGCATTGGTATTACCGCCGGTGCCAGCGCGCCGGAATTGCTGGTGGAAGAAGTCATCGACGCGATCCGCGCCCGCTTCCGCGTCACCTTGCGCGAAGTCACCACCGCCACCGAGGCCGTGCAGTTCAAGCTGCCTTCGGCCCTGGAAAGCAGCGCCGCATAACAGCCATGGCCGTTTACACCGAAATCAACGAAGACCAGCTCTGCACCCTGCTTGCCGAATACGATCTGGGCATGCTGCTGTCCTGCAAGGGCATCGCCGAAGGCGTCGAGAATTCCAACTACATGCTCGGCACCGATAAGGGCAATTACTTCCTCACGCTGTATGAGAAGCGCGTGAACCGCGAGGAATTGCCGTATTTCCTCAGCCTGATGGATCATCTGGCCCAGAAGGGCCTGCCCTGCCCGGTGCCGGTGCATGGCCGCGACGGCAAGATCCTGCGCGAAGTGGCCGGCCGGCCCTGCGCCATCATCAGCTTCCTCAATGGTGTGTCGCCGAAACGGCTGACCCCGAAACATTGCTTCGAAGTGGGCGCCGCCACCGCCCGGCTGCATATCGCCGGCGCCGATTTCCCCGGCCAGCGCGCCAATGCACTGAGCATCGATGGCTGGAAAAGCCTGATCGATGCCTGCGGCCCGCGCGCCAGCAAGGTGCGCGCCGGCCTGGAAGTGGAACTGGCGCGTGAATGGGACAGCCTGCGCGCCACATGGCCCGAACAGCCGGGCCGTCAAGGTGAGCGCCCGCTTCCGCATGGCGTGATCCATGCCGACCTGTTCCCCGACAACATCTTTTTCATCGGCGACAGCTTCAGCGGCATGTTCGATTTCTACTTCGCCTGCAACGATTACTATGCCTATGACCTGGCGGTGCTGCTGAATGCCTGGTGCTTCGAGGCCGATGGCGCCTTCAATGTCACCAAGGGCCGGGCCTTAATCAGCGGCTATGAAAGCGTGCGGGTACTGACCGATGGCGAAGTTCACAGCTTGCCGCTGTTTGCGCGCGGTGCCGCTTTGCGTTTCCTGCTGACCCGGCTGTATGACTGGCTGAACCAGGTGCCCGGCGCCCTGGTGCGGCCGAAAGACCCGATGGAATACTGGCAGAAGCTGAATTTCCATCGCCTGGTGCTTGGCCCCAGCGCCTATGGCATCGAACGCTCGTCATGAGCGTGGATGAACTCACCCGCGTCGAAGCCTTCACCGATGGCGCCTGTTTGGGAAATCCCGGCCCCGGCGGCTGGGGCGTGCTGCTGCGCTTTGGCAGCAATGAGCGCGAATTATCCGGCGCCGAAGGCCCGACCACGACCAATAACCGCATGGAGCTGATGGCGGCGATCTCGGCGCTCGAGGCACTGAAACGCCCCTGCGCGGTGCATCTGTTCACCGATAGCCGCTATGTGATCGATGGCGTGACCAAGTGGCTTCGGCCCTGGAAGGCGCGTGGCTGGAAAACCGCCGACCGCCAGCCGGTGAAGAATGTGGATCTATGGCAGCGGCTGGAAGCGGCCATGGCGCCGCATAAAGTGGAATGGGAATGGGTGCGCGGCCATAGCGGCCATGCCGAGAATGAACGCGTCGATGTGCTGGCCAGAACCGCCGCCACCGCCCAGCGCGATGGCAGCGGCTAGCCTTTTACTTAAGCCTGACCGAGCAGCGTGGCGGCATCCGAGACTTCGAAAGCACCCGGCTTTTCCAGATTCAGGCTGGTAACCTTGCCGTTATCGACAATCATCGAATAACGCTGCGAGCGCACGCCGAGGCCGCGCGCGGTGAGGTCGAATTCCATGCCGATGGCCTTGGTGAATTCGCCGCTGCCATCGGCCAGCATCATCACCTTTTCGCCGGCTTCCTGCTGCTTGCCCCAGGCGCCCATGACGAAGGCATCGTTGACCGACAGGCAGGCGATCAGGTCGAAGCCCTTGCCCTTGAATTCCGCCGCCTTCTCGATATAGCCCGGCAGGTGCTTGGCCGAGCAGGTGGGGGTGAAAGCACCCGGCAGGGCGAACAACGCCACCTTCTTGCCCTTGAACAGCTCACCGGTCTTCACCGCTTCCGGGCCATTGGCGCCCTGGGTGAAAATGGTCACGTCAGGGATGCTGTCGCCGACCTTGATCGTCATGATGTCCTCGTTCTGCTTATGGTTCGTGGGGCAGCCGCATGGCGGTGCCAAGGCGCCCATAACATGGGTCGGGAATGAGCCGGAAACAAGCCGCTCACGGTGTGAATTCGGCGCTGCGGCGACCATCCACCAGGGTGAAACGCAAGCCGCCGAGAACCGGCGGTTGGGCTGCCGGCGTATAGGGCAAGGCCAGTTCCAGGCCGCCATCGCCCTGTGGCAGCAGTTTCGGCTTGCCAAACCAGTATTCCGCCGGACCTTCAACAAAGATATCCGGCGCCTGCAGGCCAGCCTGCGGGCCGAAGCGCAGCAGCAGCTTGCCTTCCTTCAGCCGCAGCGCCGGCGGCTCCAGGCCGGCGGCGGCGAGATTGCCCGGCACGTCGGCACGGAACCGCTCGATCAGCGCCGCCGCCGGGCCCTCGCCCGGGTTGATGGTCAGCGTCAGGCGTTCCTCGCGCAGCACACAGATTTCCTTGCAGACGCCGAATTCGGCCAGCAGCTTCAACGTCACCGGCTTGCCCGCCTTATGCGCCTGATAGCGCAGCGGCAGCACCACCTCGCCCTTGTAGCCGATCAGATCGACACCGCCGATGGACATGCGCCGAGGCGCCGGCCATTCCACATCGACGCCGGCGAGATTGCGCGAGCCCGACCAGTCGAAACGCGGCGGCACTCCGCCCTCACCCGGCTGGCGCCAGTAGAATTTCCAGCCCGGCTCCAACTGAAAATGCAATCCGGCAGAACCCGCCGTGCCCTGCACCAGACGCGCGCGCACCGGCTCGGCTGCCAGGCTGCCGCCAGCATCCAGCAATAACAGGCCCAAAGCCGCCACAACTGCCCATATCCCGATTCGCATGGTCCCTTTTTAGGCAAGATCAACCGGCGCCGCCATATGGACATTGCCGCCCAAGGGGGTAACATTCGGGTGAGACTCGCAAGTCCGGAGATCGGTATGAAACGATCGGCCAAAGGCAAGAAAATGTCTGGCTACCTGGAGCGTCAGCTTCTGGTGGCGATGCCCGGGATGGGCGATCCGCGTTTCGCCCGCACCGTCATCTATATGTGTTCACATAACGCCGAAGGCGCGATGGGCCTGGTGATCAACAAGCCCTATCCCGGCCTCACCTTCCCGAACCTGCTGCGCCAGCTCAGCATCGAAACCACGGTGGAATCAAACATCACCGTGCGGCTCGGCGGTCCCGTCGAAACCGGCCGTGGCTTCGTGCTGCATTCCACCGATTACATGCAGCCCGGCAGCGTGCCGATAGATGAGCGCAGCGGCATCGGCCTCACCGCCACACTGGATGTGCTGCGCGCCATCGCCAGCGGCACCGGGCCGCAACATCGCCTGTTCGCGCTCGGCTATGCCGGCTGGAGTGCCGGACAGCTCGATACCGAGTTGCAGCAGAATGGCTGGCTGACCGTGCCGGCGGATTTCGATCTGGTATTCGATCCCGATCTCGACTCGCTGTGGGAACGCTCGATTGCCACGCTCGGCATCAACCTGAGCCATCTCTCAGGCGTCGCCGGTCACGCCTAAAGCCTGAAATACGCCACCAGTTCGTTGAGCTGATCGGCCTGGGTCGACATCGCCTGGGCCGAGGCTGTGGTCTGCTCCACCAGGGCGCCATTGCGCTGGGTCATCTCATCCATGTTCGATACGGCGGTGTTGACCTCATCAAGTCCCGTCGCCTGCTCCTGGCTCGCCGAAGCGATCTCGGCGACGATGTCCGCCACCTTTTTCACCGATGTCACGATCTCGGTCAGCGCCTCGCCGGCGCGTTTCACCAGATCGGCACCCTGACGCACCTGCACATTGGACTCGTTGATCAGCGCCTTGATGTCCTTTGAGGCATTGGCCGAGCGCTGAGCAAGTGCACGGACTTCCTGTGCCACAACGGCAAAGCCTTTGCCGGCCTCGCCGGCGCGTGCTGCTTCCACGCTGGCATTCAGCGCCAGCAGGTTGGTCTGGAAGGCGATCTCATCGATCAGGCCGACGATATCGACAATCTTGCCGGCGCTGGCCTCAATGCCGGCCATGGCAACCACCGCTTTCTCCACCACATCACCGCCGGTATTGGCAGTGTTGCGCGCCACCTGGCTGAGCCGGTTGGCGGCTTCCGCGCTCTCGGCATTTTGCTTCACCGTGGAAGTGATCTCATGCATCGAGGCCGCTGTCTGCTCCAGGCTCGCCGCCTGCTGTTCGGTGCGCCCGGCAAGATCGGTGGAACCGGCGGAGATTTCAGCCGCCGCCTCGCGCACTGCCTGGGCAGTTTGGCTGATACGCTGCACCACGCCGGCAAGCCGCTCTGCGGTCTGATTCACATTACCTTGCAAAGCCGCGAACACGCCCTTGAACTCGCCCTGCACACGGCCCGTCATGTCGCCATGGGCCATCTGGTCAAGCGTGCGGTTCACCGCCTCGATGGCACCGGCGAAACTATCCAGCAGCGTGTTCACGCCTTCCGCCAGACGCTGCATCACGCCATCCAGGGCCGAGGCATCAATGCGCTGGGTCAAATCGCCGGCCGCCGCCGCCGAGACAATCTGGCCGACCGAGCGGTCGATCAGTTCCTCCTGCGCCTCGCGTTCGCGCTCGAAACGCTGGCGGTTATCCTCGACCTGCCGCTGCAATTGCTCGTTCTCGATGCCGTTCTCCTTGAACACCTGCACCGCACGCGCCATGTCGCCGATTTCATCCAGCCGGGTGCGGTCCGGCACCTCGGTGCTCCAGTCGCGATGCGCTAGGCGGTCCATCACGCCGGTCAGGCCGACCATGGTGTCGACCACACGACGGCCGACATAGAGCCAGCCGATCAGCGCTGCCGCCAGCAGGCTCAGGCCGGTCAGCACCGCCAGCACAGCAATGCCAGTTTTCACCGTGGCATAAGAGGCATCCGCCGCCGCGCTGGCACCTTGCTCTGCAATGGCTACAATCGCTTCGGTCTGCTGGGCGAGTGTCGATGCCGCCTGGCGTGCCGAGGCCAGCGCATTGTCGACCTGGGTCTGGGCCTGCAACTCACGGCGACGCAGCGCGATGATGCCATCACGTGCCGTGCCAAAGCTGATCATGTCATCCACGGCCTTGCGGATCGCCTCGTCGTTATAGGCATCACTCACCCTTTTCAGCGCACCACGCATACGCGTCTCGGTGCTCTGGAAACGGTCCACCAGGCCGTTCAATGCCGCCTCACCCGGCGCATTCGCCATGGCTTCCAGCAGGCTTGCCGCCTGGTTCATGCCGGCGGTCAGTTCCGATAGGCCATCGACCAGGGCGAATTCGAACTCGGACACGCCTTTCATATACTCGGCCACATCCCTCAGATTGCGGCCACTCTGGGCAACGCCTTCTAGCGTCATGACGACGGAGAATACCGTGTCGTCCAACAGCTTGGCGGTGGAAGCGGTATAGGCATCGAGCGTGCGGTTGACATTGCGGATGATATCGCCGCGCTGTTCGGCTAGCCGCAGCCGCAAGGCGGTGCGCTCGCCGATGGTGTTGATCTGGCGATCCATGGTGGAAATCGCCGCCTCGATCCGGCCGGTATCGCTGGTGGCGCCGCTCTGCTTGATCCGGGTCAGCGCATTGGCAATGGCGTCGATGCGCTTGTGAATCTGCTGCTCCTGATCGTTGCGATCCGCCTCGCTGCGCGCGGCACCAAGGGCCGGCGCGGCGGCGGCGAGCTGGGAGGACAACGCCGCCAGATTCAGCGATGCGGTCACCGCCGGCAGGCTATCCTTCATCACATGATCCAGCGTGTCATTGATCCGGTTCATGAACAGGCCGGCGCTGAGCGCGCAGACCACGGTAAGCGCGGCAATGGCGCCGAAGGCCAGGAACAGCTTCTGGCGGATGCCCATGCCCCGGGCGTGGCGCCGGGCGGCGGGACGGTTTGCGGCTACCGGAGCGGTCACGGCATGATCCATATCGGCCTCCACCGGCTGAGTCTCGGTCATCGTGGTCATTGCAGGGCCTTGATCGCTTTGAAACTGCCATCGGCACCAATCACGGTGAGGAACACCGCGTCCGAGCCCTGGTTGTCATTTTCCCCGAAGGTCAGCGTGACACCGCCGAGGTCATAGCTGCCTGCATTCAGCGCCTTCAGCAGATTGGCCCGCGTCGGTTCGCCGTCCAGCTTCTGCAACGCCATGATCACCAGCTTGCCGACCATGTAGCCTTCCAGCGAGATGAAGCCGCCCCAGGCCTTCGGCACATGTTCGGCCAGGGCTTTCTGGTAGGCCGCGACCAGCGGAATGCTGGTATCACGCGGGAACGGCACCACCTGCGTCACCACCACGCCGGCACCATCCGTGCCAAGATCGGCGGCCAGCGCATCGGAGCCGACGAAGGAGATGTTCACGAACACCGCCTTGAGATTGATCTTCTTGGCGGCGCGAATGAATTCGCCGGAGGGCGCATAGGGGCCGATGATGATGATGGCCTGCGGATTGCCCTTGCGCAGTTCCAGCAGCGCCCGCTTCACGGCGGTGGTGTTGCGCTCGAAAGTCGCCTCGCCGGCCAGTTCCATCTTGCGCTTGGCCAGCGCGCGCTGGATGCCGGCAAGGCCGGCACGGCCGAAGGAATCATTCTGATACAGAATAGCGATGCGCTCATGCTTCAGGTCGGTGGTGAGGCGCTCCACCATTTCCTCGGTTTCCTGAAAATACGAGGCGCGCACATTCACCACATGCGGCTTGTAGGGATTGCGCAGGAATTCCGCCCCCGTAAACGGCCCGATGAACGGCACCTTCTCGGCGGCGACAATCGGCTCCATGGCGGCCGAGGTCGGCGTGCCGACCGGGCCGATCAGGGCAAAGACCTTGTCTTCATTCAGAAGCTGGCGTGCCGCTACTGCCGCCTTGCTGGGCTCGTAGCCATCGTCGCGCACCACAAGCTGCAGCTTGCGGCCCTTCACGCCGCCGGCGGCATTGGCTTCGCCGAAAGCCGCCAGGATGCCATCGCGCATGCCGGTGCCGAGCGCCGAGGCCGGCCCTTCCATCACCGCTGCCTGGCCGAAAACGATCCGGTCGGAAAATACGCCGGGATCAGCCGCCTGCGCAGCCGTGGCGAAGCCAAGGCCCGCCATCATGCCTGCCGCGATCAGGCGCAAGCGCGCAATTCTGCTGCCAGCCATCACACCCTCCCCACTTCTGCGCACCACGGTCTGTGCCGGGTTTCACGCAACCTTAAAACGGCAACGTGCGCAAAGCAAACAAGAGGATGTTGGTAGTCAAACTAGTCCGTGACGAGGCGCGCATAGAGGCGATGATCGCGCCACACGCCATCGATCTTGAGGTATTCGCGCATCAGCCCTTCCGGCTTGAAACCGGCGCGCAGCAGCAGGCGCTGGCTGGGCTGATTCTCAGGCAAGGTGGCAGCCTCCAGCCGATGCAGCTTCAGTTCGGCAAAACTCCACGCCACCATCATGGTGATGGCCTCGCTCATATGGCCCTGTCCGGCATAGGGCTTGCCGATCCAATAGCCGAATTCACCACACTGCGCTGCGCCACGGCGAAGATTAGACAGGGTAATTCCACCCAGCAGTGCGTTGTTCTGGCGGGCGAAGATGAAAAAGGCGGCGCCGGTATCGGTGCGACGCAGGCGGTCGAACCAGATCAGGCGGCGGCGAAAGCCATCGCGGGTCAGCGCATCCTCGGCCCAGCTCGGCTCCCAGGGCTGCAGATGCTCGCGGCTGACCGCGCGCAAGGCCGCCCAGGCCTCGAAATCACCGGCATCGGGGCTGCGCAGATACAGCCGGTCGGTCGTCATCGCGGGCGCTGGCTGCGAGAGGAAGCGCCCGAAGATCATCGGTCCGCCTCAGCCGAACCGCGCCGCGAAGCGGTCATAGGCTTCGAGCTGCTGTATCGGCCCCAGGGCGGCCACCGCCGGCTTGCCAGCGCGCATGATGCGTTCGGCCACCCGCTTCACCGCCGCTTCGTCGACGCGTTCGACAGCGGCGAGGATCTCGTCGATATCCAGCGTGCGGCCATAGACCAGCATCTGGCGGCCCAATTGCTCCAGGCGGGAGCCGGAGCTTTCCAGCGACATCACCAGGCCGACCTTGAGCTGGTTGCGCGCACGCATCACTTCATCAGCGCCGACAGACTGGGTCAGCGCCGCCATTTCATCGGCCAGCACCGGCGTCAGTTCGCCGAGCTTGTCGCCACCAGTGCCGGCATAGATGGTGAGCAGGCCGGTATCGCGGTAACTGGTGGGATAGGCATAGACCGAATAGGCCAAGCCGCGCTTCTCGCGCACTTCCTGGAACAGCCGCGAGGACATGCCGCCGCCGAGCACCGTGGCATAGACCTGCAGGGCATAGAAATCCGGATCGCCGAAGGCAAAGGCCGGCACCGAGAAGGCGATATGCGCCTGCTCGAGATCGCGCTCCTCACGCCGCTCGCCACCGCTATAGCTGGCGGCTTCGTTCGGCCGCCGCCGCGTGGTCGGCAGGCCGGCGAAATGCTTCGCTGCCATGTCCACCAGGGCGTCATGATCCACCGCACCCGCCGCCGCGACCACAAGATTGGGCGCATGATAATGGCGATCCAGGAAGCCCTGCAAATCCTCGCGGCGCATGCCCTCGACGCGCTCGACGGTGCCGAGAATGGCACGGCCCAAGGCCTGGTCGGGGAAAGCCTGCTCCTGCAGATGGTCGAAGATGATGTCGTCCGGCGTGTCTTCCGACTGGCCGATTTCCTGGATGATAACCTCGCGCTCGCGCTCCAGTTCCTCCGGATCAAAGGTCGAGTGCTGCAGGATATCGGCCAGCATATCCAGCGCCAGCGGCATATCGGGCTGCATCACGCGGGCGTAATAGGCGGTCTGCTCGCGCGAGGTGAAAGCATTGAGATGCCCGCCCGCCGCCTCGATCTCCTCGGCGATGGCGCGCGCATTGCGCCGCTCGGTGCCCTTGAAGGCCATATGCTCCAGCATATGCGCCACGCCATTGATTTCCGGCGTCTCGTCGCGCGCACCGGCATCAACCCAGACGCCGACGGAGGCGGTTTTCACATGCGGCATGGTCTCGCTGACAATGCGCAGGCCGCTGGGCAGCGTGGTAAGGCGCGGGCTCATGCGATCACGCTGTCGATAAAGCGGCGTACCGCGTTGGCATCATTGGGCAGGATGGTCATGCGCTCCGGGCGTTCGAACAGATCGGCCATGCGGGCCGGCAGCGGCGGATGCTGGCCGGTGGCCTGCTGCACGGCTGCGGGGAATTTCGCGGCATCGGCGGTGGCCAGCGTCACCAGCGGGATATCCGACGGCACTACGCCCTTGGCGCGCGCCTCGGCCGCCACATGCAGGCCGACAGCGGTATGCGGGTCGATCAGCCGGCCGGTATCACGGAAGCCCTGGGTGATGGCGGCTTTCGTCGCCGCTTCATCGGCTCGGCCGGCGGCGAAAAGCTGCCGCGTTTCGGCCAGGGCATTGGACGAGACGCTGAAGCCGCCGCTGCCATCCAGCGCCGCCATCATGTCGCGCAGCACGGCGCCGTCGCGGCCATGCAAATCGAACAGCAGGCGCTCGAAATTGCTCGCCACCTGGATGTCCATGCTCGGGCTGATGGTGGGGGCGACGCCGCCCTTGCGGTAATCGCCGGTCTCGAAGAAGCGGGTGAGAATGTCGTTGCGGTTGGTGGCGACGATCAGCTTGTGGATCGGCAGGCCCATGCGCTGGGCGCAATAGCCGGCGAAAATGTCGCCGAAATTGCCGGTGGGCACGCAGAACGACACCGGGCGATCAGGCGCACCGAGGCTGAGGGCAGCCGCCGCGTAATAGACGATCTGCGCCATCACGCGCGCCCAGTTGATCGAGTTCACCGCCGTGAGGCCGGCGCGGTCGCGGAAGCCGGCATCGCCGAACAGCGCCTTCACCATCGCCTGGG
Source organism: Ferrovibrio sp. MS7 (assembly GCF_038404985.1). Classification (NCBI taxonomy): domain Bacteria; kingdom Pseudomonadati; phylum Pseudomonadota; class Alphaproteobacteria; order Rhodospirillales; family Rhodospirillaceae; genus Ferrovibrio; species Ferrovibrio plantarum. The sequence continues at coordinate 2,094,955 of NZ_JBBKBA010000001.1, read as the reverse complement.
CATCATCGAAGGTGCCTTCCAGCGCGATGGCATGCACATTGGCATCCGGCACCGTGGTCATCTGCCGGCGCTGCACATCGGATACCCGGCCGTGCGGGAAGAGAATGAAAATCTCCAGCGCCTTGCGGCCACGGCAGCCCTCGATCGCCGCCGAGCCGGTATCGCCCGAGGTAGCGCCGAGAATGGTCGCCTTCTTGCCTGAACGTGCCAAGGCCCAGTCGAACAGCCGGCCGAGCAACTGCAGCGCGACGTCCTTAAAGGCGATGGTCGGGCCGTGATAGAGCTCGAGCAGCCAGTCATTGGCATCGAGCTGGCTTAAAGGTGTCACCGCCTTGTGGCCGAAGGTGCCATAGGCCTCGGCAATCATGCGGCGGAAATCGGCATCCGGAATCAGCCCGCCGAGGAATGGCCGCATCAGGCGGAAGGCCAGCTCGTTATAGGACAGCCCGCGCATGGCCCGCCATTCGGCCACCGAGAATTGCGGCCAGCTTTCCGGCAAGTAGAGGCCGCCATCGCTGGCAAGGCCCGCCAGCAGCACGCCTTCGAAGTCGAGAACCGGGGCCAGGCCCCGTGTGGAAACATATCGCATGGTCATACTCAATTCAGGTAGCGCGCCTTGAGATGCGCCTTGAAGGCATCGGTGCCGAGCGGCTTGCCGGTGGCATGGCGCACGAGGTCGTCGGTGGACAGCAGCGAACCCTGGCCGTGCACATTGGCGCGCAGCCAGCGCAGCAGCGGCTTGAAATCGCCCCGGGCAATGCCGGGCGCGATACCCGGATCGGCCTCGCGCGCGGCGGCATAAAGCTGCGCCGCCGCCAGGGCGCCGAGCGTGTAGGTGGGGAAATAGCCGATCGAGCCTGCCGGCCAATGGATATCCTGCAGGCAACCATGAGCGTGGTCCGGCACATCGACACCCAGCAAAGTCTGCATGCCATCGGCCCAGGCATCGGGCAGGTCGTTGATGGCGAGGTCGCCGGCCAGCATCGCCTGCTCCAGCCGGTAGCGCAGGATGACATGCGCCGGATAAGTCACTTCATCGGCATCGACACGGATCAAATCCGGCTTCACCCGGGCATAGAGGCTCTGCAGGTTATCCAATTCCCAGGCCGGGCCCTTGCCGCCGAAGATGCGACGCAGCAGCGGCGCGGCGAAGGTGAGAAAGTCGCGGCCGCGGCAGACCTGCATTTCCACCAGCAGGCTCTGGCTCTCATGCAGCACCATGCCGCGCGCCTCGCCCACCGGCTGGTCGGCCCATTTGCGCGGCAGGCCCAGCTCGTAGAGCGCATGGCCGGTCTCGTGCAGCACGCCCATCAGCGCCTTGGTGAAATCGGCCTCGGCATAGCGCGTGGTGATGCGCACATCCTGCGGCACGCCGCCGGTGAAAGGATGCGCCGAGACATCCAGGCGGCCATGCTTGAAATCGAAGCCGAGCGCCTTCATCAGCGCCAGGCCGGCCTCGCGCTGCTTGTCCACCGCGAACGGGCCTTCCAGCGACAGCGGCTCGGGCCGCTTGGCCTGGCGGGCCAACGCCTTGTCGATGAAGCCGGGCAGGAATTTGCCGAGATCGGCGAACAGCTTGTCGATCCGCGCCGCCGAGCCGCCGGGCTCATACTCATCCAGCAGCGCATCGTAGGGCGAGCAGCCGAAAGCCTCGGCCTTGGCGGCAGCGGCCTCGCGGGTGAGGTCCAGCACCGGCGCGAAGGCCTTGGCAAAAGCCTTGAAGTCATTCGCCGGCTTGGCCTTGCGCCACACCATCTCGCAAGCATTGGCGGCCTTGCTCAAAGCCTCCACCAGATCGGTGTTCAGCGCCGTGGCATGGCGCCATTTGCGGCTGATCTCGCGCAGATTGGCCTGCTGCCAGTCGCTTAAGCCCGCTTGCGCCTCGGCGCCCTGGATCAGGTCGCCCAAGGCCGGGTCGGTGAGCCATTCATGGCGGATCACGCTGAGCGTGGCGAGCTGTTCGGCCCGCGCCCCGGCGCCGCCCTCCGGCATCATCGCCGACTGATCCCAGCCGAGCATGGCCAGCGCGCCGTTCAGCGCCGAGAGGCGGCGGAATCGCTGTTCAAGGGCAGCATAGGGTTTCATAGCTCAGGGGGTTTCATCGTTCAGGTATCCCGGGGCGACCTGTCACAGCAGGTTGCGCTGCCGCCGACGATGCCACAACACGTAGATCACAGCCAGCACCACGGCGGCGCTGTACCAGGTGAAGGCATAGGCCAGGTGGTTATTCGGGATATTCAGCCGGGCATGGCCACCACGCGGCCAGCCGCCCGGCACCGGGGGCGTGGCATCGGCATCGACGAACAGCAGCGGCGCATCCTGGATGCCGGCCTTGGCCAGCATCGCCTGGGCATCGGCATAATACCACAGGTTGGCCTTGAGGTCGGTATCGGGGATCATCCAGCCGCGGATACCGGGCACATGCACCACGCCGGTAACCGTGACCTCGCCCGCCACCTGGCCGGCGGCGCGGGTTTCCGGCGCCTTGAATTCCGGCGGCACCCAGCCACGGCGCACCAGCACATGGCCCTGGCCATCGGCCCGCCGCATCGGCACGATAATCAGGTAGCCGAAATTACCGCGCTCGGAATGCGCCAGCATGTGGAATTCGTTGGCATAGTCGAAGGTGCCGCGCAGCGTGACGCGGCGGTACATCCATTCATGCGGGTCGAGCTTGCCCGGCGGCAAGGCGACCGGCTCGGCCGCCAGGCCGCGTTCCATATGCTCGATCAGGTCCAGCTTCCAGAACAGGCGCTGCACCTGCCAGGTGCCGAGGCAGAGCAGCAGCACCAGGGCCGGCACAGTGATCAGGGTGGGCCAGAAGGCCGGGCGGAAACCGAAAATGGTCACGGCATTACTCGTCGAGCAACTCGATATCGGAGGACGCCTTATGGCGGAACTGCAGCGCGATCAGGATCGCCTTGAACGGCCGCAGCATGGCGATTGAACCGCCCAGGATCAGCGGCACCCAGAGCACCATATGCACCCACATAGGGGGCTCGTATTTCAATTCAAGCCACAGCGCCAGGCCGACGACGATGAAACCGAGGATCAGGATGACAAAGACCGCCGGGCCATCGCCGGAATCGACCTTGGCGTAATCCAGGCCGCAGGCCGGGCAGGTCGGCCGCACGGTCAGCAGGCCGGAAAAGAGCGGGGCTTCGCCGCAGCGGGGGCAGCGGCAGCGAAGCCCCGTGGAAACCGGCGATAGCGGCGGATACAGCACCGCTATCGCGCCTTTTGGATCATCAATGGGCTACCGACGGAGCCGAACCCCACCAGTAGATGCAGGCGAACAGGAACAGCCACACCACGTCGACGAAATGCCAGTACCAGGCAGCCGCCTCGAAGCCGAAATGGTGATCCGGCTTGAAGTGGCCCTTCAGCGCGCGGCCCAGGCAGACGGCGAGGAAGATGGTGCCGACCAGCACATGGAAGCCGTGGAACCCGGTGGCCATGTAGAAGGTCGAAGCGTAGATGCCATCCTTGAAGCCGAAAGCGGCATGGCTGTATTCGAACGCCTGGCAGGCGGTGAACAGCACGCCCAGGATCACGGTGACCGTGAGGCCCTGGATCAGGCCCTTGCGGTCGCCATGCAGCAGCGCATGGTGCGCCCAGGTGACCGTGGTGCCCGAGAGCAGCAGGATCAGGGTGTTGATGAACGGCAGTTCCCAGGGATTGAAGGTCTCGATCGAAGCCGGCGGCCACTGGTGGCCGATAGCCTCGGTGGGATACAGCGCGGCGCCGAAATAGGCCCAGAACCAGGCAACGAAGAACATCACCTCGGAGGCGATGAACATCACCATGCCGTAGCGCATGTGAAGCTGCACCACCGGGGTATGGTGGCCGTCATGCTCTGCCTCGCGCACCACATCCGACCACCAGGCGATCATGGTGTAGATCACGATGGCGAAGCCCGGCGCGGTCCACCACAGGCTGGCGCCATGGAAATAGGCGACCGAACCGATGGCCAGGATGAAGGCGCCCATGGAACCGATGAACGGCCACGGGCTCGGGTCTACGAGATGGTAGTCGTGGTTGCGTGCGCTGCCAGCGGACATGGCTTTTACCCCCTCAGTACTTCACGAGTTAACATCAGTTCACCGCCTTCGCCGGCTGAGTGCCAGCGCCACGGTCGGATACGCGGGTTTCCGGCTTGCGGAAGAACGTATAGCTGAGCGTGATGGTCTTCACGTCGCGCGCCTTCGGATCCTTCAGCATCTGCGGATCAACGAAGAACGACACCGGCATGTCGACGCTTTCGCCCGGCTGCAACACCTGCTCGCTGAAACAGAAGCAGGCGATCTTGTCGAAATACGGCCCGGCCTTTTCCGGCACCACGTTGAAGGTGGCGGTGCCGACGATGGGCTTATCGGTGGGGTTGGTGGCGCGGTAGAAGATCAGTGTCTCCTCGCCCGGCACCACCTTCACCTCGCGCTGCACCGGCTGGAAACGCCAGGGCATGTCAGGCGCGGTATCGGAATTGAAGCGCACGGTGACGAGTTGGCCCGGCATCACACCCTGGCTGCCTGGCGCTGCCGCCGAACGCTGCGGCGTGCCCGCAAAGCCGGTGACGCGGCAGAACAGGTCATAGAGCGGCGCCGAGGCGAAAGCACCGGCGGTCATGAAGGCGACCACGCCGACGCAGATCATGGCGACGCGGCGGTTTGCGTTATTGCGGGTGGCCTTGCTGCTGACAGGCGTGGTGTCGGCGTGGCTCATCCGGCGCCCCCCTTCAGCATCGGCCCGGTCATCTTGGCGATGGTGATCAGGTAGAACAGGATCGCCAAGCCACCGAGGACGAGCGCCAGCGCGATATTGCGCCCACGGCGCGGGGGCTGGCTCGGCTTCTTCTCCTGGCTCATGGCGTCACCACAAAGCCTGGAAAGCCCGGCGCGACACCAAGGCCGCGTTCAGCCAGCAGCAGCGCGAACAGCAGGAAAAGGTAGAGGATCGAATAGCCAAACATCTGCTTCGGCGCTCGCATGTCCTGGCCGCGCCAGATGCGGAAGGCGAGCAGCAGCAGACCGCCGCCAAGCAAAGTCGTGCCGATGCCATAGACCGGTCCGACCAGGCCGAGCAGCCACGGCGCGAGCGTGAGCGGTACCAGCAGCAGCGAATAGATCAGGATCTGGCGGCGCGTCTCGGCCTCGCCCGCCACCACCGGCAGCATCGGCACGCCGGCGCGCTGATAGTCTTCCGAGCGGTACAGCGCCAGGGCCCAGAAATGCGGCGGCGTCCACATGAAGATGATGCCGAACAGCAAGGCCGGCAGCAGGCCGATATCGCCGGTGACGGCGGCCCAGCCGATCATCGGCGGGAAGGCACCGGCGGCACCGCCAATGACGATATTCTGCGGCGTGCGGCGCTTCAGCCACATGGTGTAGATGAAAACGTAGAAACCGATGGTGAGCGCCAGCAGCGCGGCGGCCGACCAGTTCAGCGCCAGGCCCATCACGGCGATGGAAGCCACCGACAGCACCACGCCGAAGCCGAGCGCCTCATTGGCGCCGATACGCCCTTGAGGAATCGGACGGCCACGGGTGCGCGACATCACCGCATCGATATCGGCATCGTACCACATGTTGATCGCGCCCGAGGCACCGGCGCCGATGGCGATGCAAAGCAGCGCCGTGAAGGCCAGCACCGGATGCAGCGAACCCGGCGCCAGCACCATGCCGACCAGACCGGTGAACACCACCAGCGACATCACGCGCGGCTTGAGCAGCGCGATGTAATCGGAAGCGCGCGCGTCTCCCTCGCCAGCGAAATTGCCGGCGCCATAAGCGACGCCGAGGCCGGTTTGGCCGGCCTCGGGGCTTTTGCTGGTATAGCTCGCGTCAGTCACGGGACTTCATTCACTCCAGAACCTGACCGGCGGCGACCGATGACGGCCACCGCCAGCCGGGACTTCTTACTTAATGACCGGCAGCTTTTCGTACTGGTGGAACGGCGGCGGCGAAGACAGCGTCCATTCCAGCGTGTTGGCACCCTCGCCCCACGGATTGGCCGGCACCGGCTTCTTGCGCGCGAAGGCGTAGATCACCGAGGCAACGAAGAACAGGGTCGAGGCGAAGGCGATATAGGAGCCGATCGAGGCGACGAAGTTCCAGCCATGGAAGGCATCCGGATAATCCGGGATGCGGCGCGGCATGCCCTGCAGGCCGAGGAAGTGCATCGGGAAGAACAGCAGATTCACGCCGATGAACGTGGTCCAGAAGTGGATCTTGCCCGCCGTCTCGCTCAGCTCGTAGCCCGACATCTTGCCGAACCAGTAGTAGAAGCCGGCGAAGATGGCGAACACGGCGCCCAAGCTCAGCACGTAGTGGAAATGCGCCACCACGTAGTAGGTGTCATGCAGCGCCATGTCGATACCGGCATTGGCCAGCACCACGCCGGTAACGCCGCCGACGGTGAACAGGAAGATGAAGCCGATGGCGAACAGCATCGGCACCTTGAACTCGATGGAGCCGCCCCACATCGTGGCGATCCAGGAGAAGATCTTCACGCCGGTGGGCACCGCGATCACCATGGTGGCGGCGGTGAAGTAGGCGCGGGTGTCGACGTCCAGGCCCACGGTGTACATGTGGTGCGCCCACACGACGAAGCCGACGAAGCCGATCGCGACCATGGCATAGGCCATGCCGAGATAGCCGAACACCGGCTTGCGCGAGAAGGTGGACACGATCTGGCTGATGATGCCGAAGCCGGGCAGGATCAGGATGTACACTTCGGGGTGACCGAAGAACCAGAACAGATGCTGGAACAGGATCGGGTCGCCGCCGCCTTCCGGCTTGAAGAAGGCGGTACCGAAGTAGCGGTCGGTCAGCAGCATGGTGATGCCGCCGGCAAGCACCGGCAGCGACAGCAGCAGCAGGAACGCGGTGATCAGCACCGACCACACGAACAGCGGCATCTTGTGCAGGGTCATGCCCGGCGCGCGCATGTTGAAGATGGTGGTGATGAAGTTGATGGCGCCGAGGATCGAGGAAGCACCGGCGATATGCAGGCTGAGGATGGCGAAGCCGACCGCCGGGCCGGGATGGCCGACATCGGAGGAGAGCGGCGGATAGATCGTCCAACCGCCGCCGACGCCGTTGCCGCCGGCCGGGCCGGGCACGAAGATCGAGATCACCAGCAGACCGATGGCCGGGATCAGCAGCCAGAAGGAAATGTTGTTCATGCGCGGGAAGGCCATGTCCGGCGCGCCGATCATCAGCGGCACGAACCAGTTGCCGAAGCCGCCGATCATGGCGGGCATGACCATGAAGAAGATCATGATCAGGCCGTGGCCGGTCACCAGCACGTTGAACAGGTGATGGTTGTCGCCAAGGATGCCGTTGCCCGGGTTCATCAGTTCGGCGCGCATCAGCACCGACATCAGACCGCCGATCAGACCCGCGCAGACCGCGAAGATCAGATACAGCGTGCCGATATCCTTGTGATTGGTCGAGAACACCCAGCGGCGGAAGCCGGTGGGCAGATCGTGGTGATCATCGTGATGATCGTGGGCGACGTTAGCGTGAGCCTGGGCCATGTTGTTCCCCTTGACGCTTAATGCGGTCGATTACTGCGCGGCAGCGTCGGCGGCGGCGAGCCGCGGCGACGGACCGTCGACGGAAGCGAATTTCTGCTTGGCTTCCTCCGCCCACTTGGCGAAGGCCTCCTTCGAGACAACCTGCAGCTTGATCGGCATATAGCCGTGATAGGCACCACAGATTTCCGAGCACTGGCCGTAGAACAGACCCTCGCGCTCAGCGCGGAACCAGGTCTCGTTCAGGCGGCCGGGCACCGCGTCCTTCTTCACGCCGAAGGCCGGCATGGCCCAGGCATGGATCACGTCGGCGGCCGTCACCAGCAGGCGGATATTGGTGTCCACCGGCACCACCACGGTGTTGTCGGTCTCGAGCAGGCGCGGCTGGCCCGGCTTGAGGTCCTTCTCCGCCACCATGATGGCGTCGAAGGTGAAGTTGCCGTTATCCGGATATTCGTAGCTCCAGAACCACTGCTTGCCGATCGCCTTGATGGTCAGGCCGGCTTCCTTGGTCTTGTCGCCGAAATACAGCAGCTTGAACGACGGCACCGCGATCACGATCAGGATCAGGATCGGCACCACGGTCCAGGCGACCTCGACCAGGGTGTTGTGCGAGGTCTTGGACGGCACCGGATTCGCCGAGGCGCGGAAGCGCACCATGACGTAAACCAGCAGCGCCAGCACGAAGATGGTGATCAGGGTGATGACCCACATCAGCATGTGGTGGAAGTTATGCACTTCGCGCATCACCGGGCTGGCGGCATCCTGGAAGTTCAGGCCCCAGGCATGCGGCAATTGCTGCGGCACCTGCTGCGCCAGGGCTTGCGCCACATTGCCGAACATAACCGTCAGCATGGCCACAAAAGCCGCCGCGCCCATGCCCAGCCGGGCCACCAGGCCAACCTGATCAAGCCGGGTCCGCCGATCCAAAATCCGCCGCATTGTCCAATTCCTCGCTACTGCTCGGGCAGGGTTCGTGTTTTTCAAGGGCAGAACATACACCGAAGCCTATTTCACGGACAGTCCCGGCCCTTTGTGCGACGATTTGTCGCGACCGTTCGGCAGCACGGTTTTCACCTGCTTACGCTTTGATTTTGCTCATGCTTGCGCCAGGGCCGGGCTACCCGTAAGCTGCGGGAACCGAGGGGGCTGCCGATGCTCGATCCGGCGCAGAAAAAGCTGACGCAAGACGTGCTGGAATGGCTCGACCGGCCGGGCTTCGCCGTCGAATGTCGCACCCCCGGCAGCTTCACCTACCTCGCCTGCAACAATGCCTATGCCGCCATCGCCGGCCTGCCCGTGGCTGGCCTGGTGGGACAGGATTTTTCCATCGGCTTCGCCCTCGGCGAGGCGGAAAAGCTGCGCGGCGCCCTGGAACTGGTCTGCGACTCGGGCAGTCGCCAGGTGGTCAACGAATTGCTGCGCTGGGCCAACGGCTGGTTGTGTCAGACCGTTACCATCGCTCCGATCCGCGACGAGGAAGGCGGCATCGCGGCGCTGATCGTGATCGCCGAGGCGACCCAGCCGGAGGCGGTGCACCATGCCGCCCTGCAGGTTGCCGAGCACAAAATCCGGGATTTCGCCGAACTGGCCTCCGACTGGTTCTGGGAAACCGACTCAGAGCATCGTTTTTCCTGGATTTCCGAGAGCGCCAGCATCATTACCAACGAATTCCGACCGCGCCTGCTGGGCCGCCGGCGCTGGGAGGTCGGTGTTGTCTCCAGCGAGGAGGAAGAGGCCTTCTGGCAGGAGCACCGGCGCCAGCTCGAGCGCAGGGAGCCGTTCCGGGGCTTCCGCTACTGCTCGGTATTCAACAACCAGGAAATGTGGATCGAGATCAACGGCAAGCCGATCTTCGATGCGGCGGGCCGCTTCATGGGCTATCGCGGTTCGGGCCGTGACATCACCGAGCAATACCGCCAGCAGCGCCGCATCGAAGCCGCCCTGCGCCGGGCCGAGGAAGCCAGCCGGGCCAAGAGCCAGTTCCTGGCCAATATGAGCCATGAGCTGCGCACGCCGCTGAACGCGATCATCGGCTTCTCGGAAATCATCCGTGACCAGATGTTCGGCTCGGTCGGCATCCCGCGCTATGTCGACTATGCCCGCGACATCAATGCCTCGGGCAGCCATCTGCTGGCGGTGATTGGTGACATCCTGGACATGTCGCGCATCGAGGCGGGCTATTATGCCCTGGATGAGAAGTCGGTCGATCTCGGCGCCGTAATCGGCTCGGCCCTGACCATGGTGCGGCCCCAGGCCGAGCGCGCCGGCGCGATGCTGCGCAACCTCTGCCCCGAGGCCCTGCCGAAGCTGCGCGCCGACGAGCGCGTGCTGAAACAGGTGCTGATCAACCTGCTCGGCAATGCGGTGAAATTCACCCCGTCAGGCGGCACCATCGATGTGATCTACCGCCTGGACCATGACGGCGGGCTGGTACTGGGCGTGGTCGATACCGGCATCGGCATCCCGCCGGACCGGCTGGAACATATCTTCGAGCCGTTCCAGCTCGCCAAGGCCGAGGTGGCACGCCAGCATGGCGGCACCGGCCTGGGCTTGAGCATTTCCAAGCGGCTGATGGAGCTGCATGGCGGCACCCTGATCCTGAGCAGCACGGTGGGCGTCGGCACCGAGGCACGCCTCAATTTTCCGGCCTGGCGCCTGATCGACGATATGGACGATAGCTGGGTGGCGCCGCGCGAGCATGTGCCTCCGCCCCCTGCCCCCGCGCCGCGCGCGGCCCAGACCCGCCCGGCCAGCACCAGCCAGGAGCCCGAGCGCCAGCCCGGCCAGCTCGATGCCTCGGCGGGAGACACCCTGCGCGTGCTGCTCGACACCATGGGCGAAGGCGTCATCGTCATCGACCGGCAGGGCACCATTGTTTCAATGAGCGCCATCGGCGCCGGTCTGTTCGGCTACGACCCGCTCGACATCGTGGGCCAGAATGTGCGCGTGCTGATGCCTGAGCCGTTCCGCTCCGGCCATGACAGCTATATCCGCAATTACCTCAACACCAAGCGCGCCAAGATTCTGGGCCTGGGCCGCGACACGCTAGGACGGCGCAAGAACGGCGAGATTTTCCCGATCCACATCAGCGTCGGTGAATTCGACGACAACGGCGAGCCGGCCTTCATCGGCGTGATCCGCGATATCTCCGACCGCCGCGACGTGGAACTGCGGGCCGAATTCGCCAGCCGCAACGATCCACTCACCGGCGTGCTCAACCGCGCCAGCTTCATCGCCGAGGCCGAACGCATGCTCGGCGCCCAGCATCGCGTCGATCCCGGCCTGTGGGTGCTGCTCGACCTCGACGTCGACTCCTTCCGCGATATCAACGAAGGCTTCGGCTACCATATCGGCGATACGGTGCTGAAGACGGTGGCCGAGCGGCTCGGCGAAGGTTTGCCGCGCGAGGCGCTAGTCGGCCGCATCGCCGCCGACCAGTTCGCGGCATTGGCCGCCGTGAACGACCTCAACAATGCGCTGAACCTGGCGCAATCGCTGCATGCCCATCTCACCCGGCCGGTATCGGCCGAGAGCCGCGTGCTGACGATGAAGATTTCCATGGGCGCGGCGATCATCGACGATCCCGCCGAGAAGGTGAACGAAGCCCTGGCAAAAGCCGAGCTGGCGCAGAAGCTGGTGCGTTCCTCGGGAGGCGACTCCACCCGCTTCTACAGCCCGGAAATGACCCGTGCCGCCGAGCGCCGCCTGCGCCTGACGCTCAATCTCGATGCTGCCATCGAGAACCAGGAGTTCAGCCTCGTCTACCAGCCGGTGGTGGAAGCTGGCAGCAACGCCATCGCCGCGCTGGAAGCCCTGCTGCGCTGGAACCATCCCGAACTCGGTGCCGTGTCGCCAGCGGAATTCATCCCGCTGGCAGAAGAAAGCGGTGCCATCGTGCCGATCACCCGCTGGGTCATCGGCCATGTCGCCGAGCAGATACGGCAATGGCGGGCGCAAGAGATCGAGCCGCGCCGCGTGTTCGTCAACGTCTCCGGCCAGCAATTCGTGCGCGACGACCTGCCCGGCTTCTTCCGCCGCATGGCGCACCAGGAACCCGACCTGATCCCCTATCTCGGCATCGAACTGACCGAACAGGCGGCGATCGAGAATATGGAAGAAACCGTGCGCGCCATTCAGGAACTGGCGGATATCGGCATCGATGCGGCGCTGGACGATTTCGGCACCGGCTATTCAAGCTTGAGCTACATCCAGCGGCTGCCGATCCGCAAGATCAAGCTCGACCGCGCCTTCATCGCCGACCTGCCGACCAATGAGAAGGATGTCGCCCTGGTCCGCGCCATGGTCGGTATGGCCAAAGGTCTCGATCTGCCCGTCGTCGCCGAGGGCGTCGAGACCACAGCGCAGCGCGACTTCCTGCGCGGCGTCGGCTGTAGCGAGTTGCAGGGCTACCTGATCAGCCGGCCGATGCCGGCCGAGGCCATGGCCGACATGCTGCGCCAGGCCGACCGCCGCCGCCACTGAGCCGACAGGTTCCCTGAAGCACGCTTCAGGCCTGTTCTTTCCCCTGCCGTGCCCCATATAATCCGTTAAGACCGTTCGTTTTTCCGAGGAAACCGCCATGAGTGGTATCGACACCGCCCAGCAGCTCTTTTTCACCCGCGCCGGCCTCGACCGCGCCCGGCTGGACCGGCTTGTGGGCGACGCATTGCATGGCGCCGATGACGGCGAGCTGTATCTCGAATATGCCCAGTCGGAATCCTTGAGCTTTGACGATGGCCGCCTGAAATCGGCCAGCTACGACACCAGCCAGGGCTTCGGCCTGCGCGCCGTCTCCGGCGAGCAGACCGGCTATGCCCATGCATCCGAATTGAGCGAGGAAGCCATCCGCCGTGCCGCCAGCACCGTGCGTGCGGTGCGCGCCGGCCATGGCGGCGAGATGAGCGCGCCGCCGCTGGCGACCAACCGCCACCTCTATGGCGACGACAATCCGCTGGCCGAGATTTCCTTCGACCGCAAGGTGAAGCTGCTGCAGGACATCGACGCCTATGCGCGCGGCAAGGACAGCCGCGTGCGGCAGGTCAGTGCCAGCCTCGCGGGCTCATGGCAGGCGGTGGCGATCCTGCGCGCCGACGGTACCCTGGTGGAAGACATCCGCCCGCTGGTGCGGCTGAACATTGCCGTCGTTGCCGGCCAGGGCGACCGCCAGGAAAGCGGCAGCCGGGGCGCCGGGGGCCGCGTCAGCTTCGCCAAGTATTTCGATCCGAGCCATTGGCAGGCGGAAGTGGATGAGGCCCTCCGCATGGCACTGACCAATCTGGAATCGGTGCCTGCACCCGCTGGCGAAATGCCGGTGGTGCTTGGCCCCGGCTGGCCCGGCATCCTGCTGCACGAAGCCATCGGCCATGGCCTGGAAGGCGACTTCAACCGCAAGAAGACATCCGTGTTCGCCGGCCTGATGGGCCAGCGCGTTGCCGCCCCCGGCGTCACCATCGTCGATGACGGCACGCTGGACCGCCGCCGCGGCTCGCTCAGCGTCGATGACGAAGGCACGCCGACCGAGAATACCGTGCTGATTGAGGATGGCATCCTCAAGGGCTACATGCAGGACCGCCTCAACGCGCGGCTGATGGGCATGAAGCCGACCGGCAATGGCCGGCGCCAGAGCTTCGCCCATAGCCCGATGCCGCGCATGACCAACACCTACATGCTAGGCGGCGACCGCGATCCGGCGGAGATTCTCTCCGGCGTGAAGAAGGGCGTCTATGCGGTGAATTTCGGCGGCGGCCAGGTCGATATCACCTCGGGCAAATTCGTGTTCTCGTGTACCGAGGCCTACCTGATCGAGAACGGCAAGGTCGGCGCCCCGATCAAGGGCGCGACGCTGATCGGCGCCGGTGCCGACGTGCTGACCAAGGTGCGCGCGGTGGGCAACGATCTGAAGCTGGATGACGGCATCGGTACCTGTGGCAAGAACGGCCAGGGCGTGCCGGTCGGCGTCGGCCAGCCGACCTTGCTGATCGAAGGCCTCACGGTTGGCGGCACCGCCGCCGCCTGAACCAAACAATCATGGGCGGTTAACCCGCCCGGTGTTATAATTTTAGCGCATGCCAAGCAGGGGGAGCCCCACATGCCTGCCAGTGTAACCAAGATTGCCACCCACGATCCGGTGTGGACCCGCATCCGCACTGAAGCGGCGGAAGCCGTGACCCAGGAACCGCTGCTCGCCAGCCTGGTGCATGCCTCCGTGCTGCATCACCAGCGGCTGGAAGATGCGCTGAGCTATCAGCTCGCGCAGCGGCTCGGCAACACCGACGTGTCCGCGCTGGTGATGCGCGAAGTGATCAACGAGGCGCTGACCGCCGATCCGGATATCGGCAATGCCGTGCGCGCCGATCTGGTGGCGGTGAACGAGCGCGACCCGGCCTGCCGCAGCTACATGAAGCCGCTGCTGTTCTTCAAGGGCTTCCTTGCCATCCAGAGCCACCGCGTGGCGCATTGGCTGTGGCATCAGGGCCGCGAGACCATGGCCTTCCTGATCCAGAGCCGCTGTTCGGAAGTGTTCGGCGTCGACATTCATCCGGCGACCAAGTTCGGTCGCGGCATCCTGATCGACCATGGCACCGGCGTGGTGATCGGCGAGACCGCCGTGATCGAGGATAACGTGTCGCTGCTGCAGAATGTGACGCTGGGCGGCACCGGCAAGGAAACCGGCGACCGCCATCCGAAGATCCGGCGCGGCGTGCTGATCGGCGCCGGCGCCAACATCCTAGGCAATATCGAGATCGGCGAAGGCGCCAAGATCGGCGCCGGCAGCGTGGTGCTGATCCCGGTGCCACCGCATTGCACGGCGGCCGGCGTGCCGGCCAAGCTGATGGGCGATTGCGAATGCGAGCAGCCGGCGCGCGAGATGAACCATAATCTGCCGGATGCGCCGGGCTGAGGCTTTCCTGATCAGGCATTGCGGGCCAGCGGCTTTGCTGCTGGCCCTTTGCTTGTTTGCCCAGGCCTTATTTGTTCAGGCGGCAGCGGCGCAATCCCTGCGCGGCGCGCTCGACTGGCTGCCGCCGGGTTCGCTCAATCTCGAGGAACTGACCCGGCGACCGCAGGAAATCCAGACCGGCGGCACGCAGCAGAGCTTCTTCGCCGAATATGGCCGGCTCGCCTTCCGCAGCCCCGATGTGCTGGGCGGCAACGCGCGCAAGGCCGGCCTCTCCTGCCACGCCTGCCATCCCAATGGCGACGCCAACCGGCATTTCTTCATTCCCGGCCTGTCAGACCGCCCCGGCCATATCGATGTCACTCATTCGCTGTGGTCGGCGAAGGCCGAGGATGGCCGCGCCAATCCGCTGCAGATTCCGTCGCTGCGCGGCGTCAAGGACAAGCCGCGCCTCGGCTTCGACCGCCGCCTCGGTTCACTGCGCGAATTCACCCGCAATGTCATTGTGCTGGAATTCGATGGCGCCGAGCCGGATCCGCTGCTGCTCGATGCCCTGGTGGCCTATCAGCAGACCCTTGCCCCCGGTCAGGCGCCGGAGCAGCCCTTGCGTTTCGAAGATGATCTCGGCGATTTCGCCCGTGCCCTCGGCGCATTGCGCCTGCCGCTGGCGGAAGAGAACGCACCGCTCACCGAGCGCATCGCCACCATGCTGCGCAGCCAGGTCGGCTTCATGCATGAACGCTTCGAGGCGGCGGCGCCGCAACAGATTCTGGAAAGCTGGTCGCAGGAATTGCGCGGCGTCGTGGCTCTGGCCGATGCGGGCCGCTGGCCCGAGGCACGCGAGAAGCACAATGCCCTACAGCGCCAAGCCGTGCAGCCGCCCGCCGCCCTGACGGCAGCGGCGGCGCGCTCGCTCTATGATCCTGAAAGACTCCGTACTTGGCTTAGTAAGCCAGTTCGGTAAAGACCGGATCGACCGAACGGTTCCAGCGACCGTTATAGAGCTTGAGCAAGGCTTCCGCCGGCGTCTCGCCGCTTTCCACGATGGCTTGCAGCGGCGCCAGGAAATGCGTCTCGTCCTCGCCAGCCGGCGAGATGCGCTTGCGGGCACGCAGACCGGCCTGGGCAATCTTCACCACTTCGCGCGCCACATCCTGGAGCGTACCGTTGCGGAACGGCGTATGCAGGCCGTATTTCGGCGCCTCGACACGCAGGCGGGCGCGTTCTTCGTGCGTCCAGTCCTTGCAGAGATCCCAGGCCGCATCCAGCGCGGTCTGGTCATAGAGCAGGCCGACCCAGAGAGCGGGCAGTGCGCAAAGCCTGGACCACGGGCCGCCATCGGCGCCGCGCATTTCCAGGAAACGCTTCATGCGCACTTCTGGGAACAACGTGGTGAGATGATCCGCCCAGTGCCGCAGCGTGGGGATTTCACCGGGCGCGGCGGGCAACCTGCCGGCCAGGAAATCGCGGAAACTCTGGCCGGTGGCATCGATATACTGGCCATCGCGGTAGACGAAATACATCGGCACATCGAGCGCGTGCTGCACATAGCGCTCGAAGCCCATGCCGTCCTCAAACACGAATGGCAGCATGCCGCTGCGGTCGGGGTCGGTGTCGGTCCAGATATGGCTGCGGAAACTCAAGAAGCCGTTCGGCTTGCCTTCGGTGAACGGCGAATTGGCGAACATCGCCGTCGCTGCCGGCTGCAAGGCCAAGCCGACGCGGAATTTCTTCACCATGTCGGCTTCGGAGGCGTAGTCCAGATTCACCTGCACGGTACAGGTGCGATACATCATGTCGAGGCCAAGATTGCCCTTCTTCGGCATATACTCGGTCATGATCTTGTAGCGGCCCTTCGGCATCATCGGGATGTCGGCGCGGCGCCATTTCGGCTGCATGCCAAGGCCGGCCATGGCGATGCCAAGCTCCTGCCCCACTTCGCGCACCTGGCGCAGATGGGTGCTGACCTCGATACAGGTCTGATGAATCGTCTCCAGCGGCGCGCCGGAAAGTTCGAACTGGCCGCCCGGCTCCAGCGTGATCGACTGGTTGTCCAGGGTCAGGGCAATGACCTTGCCGGCCTCTTCCACCGGCTGCCAGCCGAAACGCTGCAATTCGGTGAGCAGCCGCTGGATGCCCGCGGGGCCCTCATAGGGCAGCGGGCGGAAATCCTGGGTGTTGTAGCCAAGCTTTTCGTGTTCGGTGCCAATCCGCCACGCCTCTTTCGGCTTCGAGCCCTCGGCAACATAGGCAACGAGCTGGGAAATATCGGTAACCGGGGTCTCGGGGGCTTGTGCCGGTCCGGACATAAAAACCTCGTTGCTTCTTGTTCTCGTTCCAAACTTCGCCAGAAATCGCGGCTTCCACCAGGACATTCATTGGGCTTCCCGGAGGACGCCTGGGGCTTTGCGCATATGGCGCAGAAATCCCGGAAAGTCCAGGGGCCGCCCTTAGAGGGCCGCCGCCACCGCAAGGGCAGCCAGGGCCGCAGTTTCCGCCCGCAATATACCCGCCCCAAGCGACACCGGCGTGACGAAGGCCCGGGCCTTCAGCAAGGCGGCTTCCTCCGGTGCGAAGCCACCTTCCGGCCCCACCAGCATCGCCAATGGCGCACCGGTCGGCAAGGCCTGCAAGGCGACAAGCAAGGGCGTTGCCGCCTCGCGCTCCAGGCAGGCGAATAATCGCCGTTCCTGCGGCCAAGCGGCAAGCAACGCCTCCAGGCTTTGCAAAGGCGAGAGCGGCGGCACATCCAGCCGTTCGCATTGCTCGGCGGCTTCGCGCGCATGCGCCTCGAGGCGTTGTGCGTTGATCTGCCGCACCTGGCAGCGCTTGGTCAGCACCGGCAGCAGCCGGGCGGCGCCAAGTTCAGTCGCCTTCTCGATGATGAATTCGATACGGCCCTGGCGGATCGGCGCGAAGCAGAGCCAGATATCGCGCGGTGCCTGGAATGGCCGCAGGCACTCTCCCACCGTAACGCGCGTCTCGCGCTTGGCAGCAATAGTGAGTTCGGCAGCGAATTCGCCATCGCGGCCATTGAACAACGCGACACCCGCGCCGGGTTCCAGCCGCAGCACATGGCGCAGGTAATGCGCCGCCGCCTCATCCAGCGCCAGATCGGCGCCGGCCTTGAGATCGGCGGTAACGTAAAGTCGGGCCACACTGGCCATGGCGCTTGTGCCGCCTCGCGGTTTTGGACTATCGGAGAAGCGTTATGGCAAAGCCCGACCCGGAAGTCACGTCTGCCGCCCCTGATACGGCCCCTGCCGATGCCCTCGACAATCATTGGGTCGGGCGCTGGCTGCCGGCGTCCTGGCGGCCCTATGCCCGGCTTTCGCGTCTCGACCGCCCAATCGGTACCTGGCTGCTGCTGCTGCCGGGCTGGTGGTCCATCGCCCTGGCCCGCCCGCCAGGAAGCAGCCTGGATATCGGGCTGATCCTGCTGTTCGGCATCGGCGCCCTGACCATGCGCGGTGCCGGCTGCACCTTCAACGATATCGTCGACCGCGATTTCGATGCACGGGTTGAGCGCACCCGCAACCGCCCACTGCCATCGGGCCAGGTGAAACCATGGCAGGCCTGGGCCTGGCTGGTGGCGCAGTCGCTGCTCGGCTTTGTCATCCTGGTCAGCATGAACCGGCTGGCCATCGGCCTCGGCGTCGCCTCACTGCTGCTGGTGGCGATCTACCCGTTCATGAAACGCGTCACCTGGTGGCCGCAATTCTTCCTTGGCCTCGCCTTCAACTGGGGCGCGGTGCTGGGCTATGCCGCTGTCGCCGGCCGGCTCGACCTTGCGCCGCTGGTGCTCTATGCCGCCGGCATCATCTGGACGCTCGGCTACGACACGATCTATGCGCTGCAGGACAAGGAAGATGACGCGCTGATCGGTGTGAAATCCACCGCGCGGCTGTTCGGGCAGCAATCAAGGCAATGGATCGCCGGTTTCTTCGCCCTCGCCTGGCTCGGCATCGGGCTTTGCGGCGCCCTTGCCGGCATGGGCATTGGCTTCTGGCTCTGCCTTGCCGCCCTGGCTGGCCATATGGCGTGGCAGGTGCTGACCTTGCAACCTGACGATCCCGCCGATTGCCTGATCAAATTCAGGGCAAACCGCGATGCCGGCCTGATCGTGTTTCTCGGTTTCCTGATCGGCTGATTGTTCTTTATAGTACGGGCATGACCAAGACCCGAATCACGCCGGAGCATTTCGGCGACGTCTACAAGCAATTCAACGCCTCGATCTCGAAATACGATTGCGGTCGAAAATGCGCCCCGCTGAATGGCGGCCAGCCGGTCTGCTGTACCACCGGCAATGCCATTCCGGTGGTACACAAGGCGGAATTCGCCTTGCTGAAAAGCCGCACCGATCTCTGGTCCAGCTTCAAGGCCAAGGACGCCACCTCGCGCAAGATCGTGAAGGAACTGCCGGCTTCGACCTGCGCCATCGAATGCAAGGGCGCCGCCTTCTGCGAACGCGACAACCGCACCATCGCCTGCCGCGCCTTCCCGTTCTTCCCCTACATCACCGCCAAGGGCGAATTCATCGGGCTTTCGGTCTACTGGATCTTCGAGGACCGCTGCTGGATGATCGCCCGCATGGACCTGGCAGAGCAGGCCTTCATCAAGGAGATGGTGGCCTCGTTTGAGAAGATTTTCGCCTTCGATCCCGAGGAATGGGAAAGCATGAAGAGTCATGGCGCCTCGACGCGCCGGGTCTATTCGCGCTGGAACCGCCCGATCCCGATCCTGGGCCGCGATGGCGGCATCTTCAAGGTGATGCCGCGCACCCATGAACTGCGCCCGGCCACCATGGCGGATTTCAAGCCGCGTGGCGCCTACAAGTCCGAAGCCGCCTATAAGAAGGCCGTGAAGGAAGCCGGCGGCAGCCTGGGGCCGGAACCGAAAGGTGGCTATCTGGCGCCGTAATCACGTTCCGTACAGGAACGTGCCGAGCAGGATCCAGCGCCGGGCGGTGTCCGCCTGGCCGCGCTTTGGGATAAGCGGCGTGGTGTAATGCCAGAACGGCAGCCGGTAGGCATTCACCAGCCCGTTGCCGACCACTTCCACGGCTTCGCTGAAATGCCCGGCCTTGGCATAGACCAATAGCTGGCTTTTGGCGCCGGGCGTGCAAAAGCCGATATGCATGTCGACATAGCCCTGACGCGCCAGCGGTTCTTCCGGGTGATGGTCGTTATGCGGCCCGGCATAGTCGCCGGGATGATAGGCAATGGCCTGCAGGCCATACTTGCGCCGCAGCTTCCGGCCCGCCAGTGCCTCGGCGAAGGCGCGGTAGCTGGCCGAGCGCAGCATGGCGATCAGGCCGATATCGGTCGCCGCCTTCAGGCCGATGCCCTTGCCGCCATCCAGGTGCAGCGTGCGCTGGCGCATCACCTTGGGCAGTTGCTCGGCGTAGTTCTCGCGCATCTCCCAGATGCTTTCCGGCGGGATCGGTTGCGCCATCAGCCGCAGATGCGGCGCCAGCGCCGTCTCCAGCAAAGCGGCGGCACCCTTGGCCTGGCGGGCATCGATCAGGCCGGCCAGGGCCAGGAACCGGGTGCGCGGCTCGGCGAGCTTGCCGGCAGCCGCATGGCGGCCCAGCAGCAGGGCCTGGCCCTGGCGGCTCAGCAGATCGGCGAATTCGGCGGGAAAGCGGCGCATGGCGGCTGGCATAGCAATATTCCCGAAGCCTGGAAAGCACCCGCCACCCGGCCTATTCTCCGCCGCCATGACCCCTCCCCCGGCTGCCACCGCCCGCGAACAGCAACTGGCGCAGATTCTGCTGTTCATTACGCCCGCCATGTTCACCACCAACATGGTGATGGCGCGCGCCACCGCCGATTTCATCCCGCCAGTGGCGCTGGCCTTTTGGCGCTGGAGCGGCGTGTTCCTGGTCCTCGCCCTACTCTATGGCCGCGAATTGTGGCGCCTGCGCAGCGCCATCCGTGCCGAGGCAGGGCAATGCCTGATGCTCGGCTTCCTCGGCATGGTGATCTGTGGTGCCGGCGTCTATTGGGGCGCGGCCAGCACCACGGCCACCAATATCGGCCTGATCTATGCCACCTCACCGGTGATCATCATTCTCCTCTCGCGCATCTGGTTCGGCGAGGCGATGAGCCTGCGCCAGGGGCTCGGCACGGCACTGGCCCTGATCGGCGTGCTGGTGATCGTGCTGCGCGGTGATATCGGCCTGATGTTCAGCCTCTCCTTCTCGCTCGGCGACCTGCTGATCCTGGCGGCCTCGGCGGCCTGGGCGGTGTATGCCGTGCTGCTCAAGCGCTGGCCCAGCCGCTTGAGCATCAATGCCCGGCTGGCCTGCATTACCGGCGCCGGCGCCTTGCTGCTGCTGCCGCTTCTGGCAGCGGAAACCGCCCTGGCCGGGCCACCGGCGCTGGATGGTCGCACCCTGCTGGCGATCATCACCCTGGTGATCGTGCCCGGCATCGGCGCCTACGGCACCTATGGCTACATGACCAAGCATCTCGGCCCCAGCAAGACCGGGCTGATGCTCTACCTGTCGCCGATCTACACGGCTTTGATGGCCTGGGCCTTGCTCGGCGAGAGTTTTGCCTTCTATCACTGGATCGGCAGCGCCCTGGTGCTGCCTGGCTTGTATCTCGCCACCCACAAGCCGCAACAGGAGACTGCCTGATGGCCTATGCCTCGCTGCGCGACTTCATTTCCCAGCTCGAAGCCAAGGGCCGCCTGGTGCGCGTCACCGAGCCGGTCTCCACTGTGCTGGAAATGACCGAGATCCAGACCCGCTTGCTGGCCGAGAATGGCCCGGCGGTGCTGTTCGAGAAGCCGCTCAAGGCCGATGGCTCGTTGAGCGACATTCCCGTCCTGGTGAACCTGTTCGGCACCGTCGAGCGCGTCGCCTGGGGCATGGACCGTGAGCCGGGGCAGCTGCGCGAGATCGGCGAGACCCTGGCCTTCCTGCGTCAGCCGGAGCCGCCGGCGGGCCTGCGCGAGGCTTTCGGCCTGCTGCCGCTGGTGAAGAACGTGCTGGCCATGGCGCCCAAGACCGTGAGCAGCGGCCCGGTGCATGAAGTGGTGCTGCAGGGCGACGACATCGACCTTACGGCATTGCCGATCCAGACCTGCTGGCCGGGTGAGCCGGCACCGCTGATCACCTGGCCGCTGGTGGTCACCAAAGGCCCGAGCGACGCGCGCGAGGACAGCTTCAATCTCGGCATCTACCGCATGCAGGTGCTGAACAAGAAGCAGACCCTGATGCGCTGGCTGAAGCATCGCGGCGGCGCGCAGCAGCACCAGCGCTGGAAACAGGCCGGCAAGCGCGAGCCCTTCCCCGCTGCCGTGGTGATCGGCGCCGATCCCGGCGTGATCCTGGCCGCCGTGACGCCGGTGCCGGAAACGCTGTCGGAATACCAGTTCGCCGGCCTGTTGCGCGGCAAGAAGGTGGAGCTGGTGAATTGCCGCACTGTGCCGCTGAAGGTGCCGGCGGAAGCCGAGGTCGTGCTGGAAGGCTATGTGTCGCTGGATGAATATGGCGACGAAGGCCCCTATGGCGACCATACCGGCTATTACAATTCGGTGGAGCAATTCCCGGTCTTTACCGTCACGGCGATCACCAGGCGGCGGAAACCCATATATCTGAGCACCTTCACCGGCCGCCCGCCGGATGAGCCGAGCGTGCTGGGCGAGGCGCTGAACGATGTGTTCGTGCCACTGATCCGCCAGCAATTCCCCGAGATCGTCGATTTCTGGTTGCCACCGGAAGGCTGCTCCTACCGCGTCGCGGTGGTCAGCATCAAGAAGGCGTATCCCGGCCATGCCAAGCGCATGATGATGGCGGTGTGGTCCTATCTGCGCCAGTTCATGTACACCAAATGGGTGATCGTGGTGGACGACGACATCGACGCCCGGAACTGGAAGGACGTGGTCTGGGCCATGTCCACCCGCATGGACCCGGCGCGCGACATCACCCTGATCGAGAATACCCCGATCGACTACCTGGATTTCGCCTCGCCGGAATCAGGCCTGGGCAGCAAGATCGGCCTGGATGCCACCAATAAATGGCCGCCCGAGACCAAGCGGGAATGGGGCGAGAAGCTGGCAATGGATGCCGATGTGGTGCGCACCGTCACAGAGAAATGGCCGAAACTCGGGCTTCCTGGTTCCGGCAAGCCGATCTGGAAATAGCCCCTCGCGCCCGTTGACCCGGAAGAGTATCCTGGCTTTTGCCGGTTTTTGGAGGCCGGTTACGATGAAATCCACCCTCTGGCAGCGCATGCATGATGCGATCTGCGGCCAAGGCTGCGATCAGCTCGTTGATGCCGAACAGCGCCGCCTGGGGCAGGCTTTCCAGGCCGAAGAATACGAAGGCCTGAAGCTCGCCATCAACCTGCGCTTCGTTGCGCTCGCCATCGTTGCCACGCTGCTCACCACCGAGATGCGCTGGCCGTTGGCGCTGAACTATTATCCCTGGCTGCTGGCGCTGGCATTATCCGCCTATATCCAGCTTCTGGTGCGCAAGCCCGGCATCGACCGCCCCTGGATGCACTGGCTGTTCCCGTTCATCGACATGGCCTTCATCGGCGCCGCCATTGCGCTGCCGAACCCGTTCGATCCGAACCCGCTGCCGCCGCCGATGATGCTCAGCTTCGATACCGTGCTGTATCTGCCGCTGTTCCTGGCGCTGGCGGCGCTGGGCCAATCGGCACGCACGGTGTTGTTCACCACGATAGCGGCAATGATCACCTGGGCCGTGGTCACCGTCAGCATCGCGATGCAGCCGGGCGTCGACACCATGCTGCTGCCGATGAATGTCGCCAATATCTCGGCCCTGGATCGCCTCGCCTTCCTGCTTGACCCCTGGCGGGTTTCCTATGGCGACATGATCCGCCGCATCGTGCTGATCGGGCTGATCGGCGTGATCCTGATGGTGGCGGCTGTGCGCGCCCGCCATCTGGTGGCGCGCCAGATCGAGAGCGAACGCGGCCGGCGCAATCTGGCACGTCATTTCTCGCCGCATATCGCCGAGGAATTGCAGCGCATGGATGATCCGCTCGGTGCCGTGACCCAGATCGATGCCGCCGTGCTGTTCGCTGACCTGGTCGGCTTCACCCGGCTTTCCGATGACATGTCGCCGGCCCAGACCATCGCCCTGCTGCGCGAAGTGCACCGCCGCCTGGCCCATGCCGTGGCCGAGCAGCAGGGCACGCTCGACAAGTATCTCGGCGATGGCATCATGGCCTCCTTCGGCACGCCGCGCGCCGGCCTGCGCGACGCTTCCTCCGCCCTACTCGCCGCCCGCGCCATGCAACAGGCCATCGAGCAACTGAACCGCCAGCGCGCACCCTTGCGCCAGCCGCCGCTGCAGCTTGCCGTCGGCCTGCATTTCGGACCGCTGACGCTTGGCAATATCGGCGACGAGCACCGCGTCGAATACGCGCTGGTTGGCGAAACCGTGAATGTGGCGCACCGCCTGGAGCAGATGACGCGCAGCATCAATGCCTCACTCTGCATCAGCGAGGCCTTCGTGGAACGGCTGAAGCAGGAGACGCGCGGCGATCTCGCCCCCTTGCGCGATCTCACCGAGATGCGGCCACAGGCGATCCGTGGCCTGCGCGAGCGCATGGTGGTGTGGATGCTGCCGCGAGAAGGCGCCGTGCAGCCGGGAACGCCGACGCATGAGGCCGGCACCACGCTGCAACCCGAAACCCCGCCGACGATCCATTAACGCCATGCCGCTGTTCAAGCTCCGCCGCGCGGATGAGCGCGACCTGCTGCCCTGGTGGCATCCTTGGGCACTGATGCGCGGCGCCTGGAACCTGGCCTTTTCCGCCGCGCTTGGCGCCGGCATCGGTTTCTTGAGCGTCGAATTCCTGGCCCAGATCCTGGCTCATTTCAGCAGCGAAGACTGGCGCTATTGGACCGACCAACTGCACTGGCTTGGCTGGGTTGTGGGTTGTTTTGTCGCCTTCGTCAGCTATATGGCTTATCGTATGGAAGACGCACCAGAGTAAGTGGATAATCATGACTGATTTCAATGCACGCGCTAATGAAGCCAAGTCCCTGCTGGGCGACCTGATCGCCGCTGCACGCAAGGCCGGCGCCGATGCCGCCGATGCCGTCTACCATGAAAGCCGCTCGCTTTCCGCCGGCGTCAGGCTGGGCCAGCCCGAGGATGTGGAAAGCTCGGAGAGCCGCGAGATCGGCCTGCGGGTGCTGATCGGCCAGCGCCAAGCCTGCGTCTCCACCACCGATTTCGGCAAGGACGCCGTGGCGGCCCTGATCGAGCGCGGCGTGGCGATGGCCAAACTGGCGCCGGAAGACAAATTCTGCGGCCTTGCCGATCCGTCCGAACTCGCCACCACCGCCGTTGACCTCGACCAGCTCGATGGCGTCGAACTCGACATGGCGCAGTTGCTGGAGCGCGCCAAGACCTGTGAGGCCGCCGCCCTTGCCGTCAGCGGCGTGACCAATTCCGAAGGCGCCTCGGCCTCGCGCAGCCTGGGCCTCACGGCCTATGCCGCCTCCAACGGCTTCAGCGGCGCCGGTTTCAGCGGCTCGCACAGCCTTTCAGCCGTCGCCATTGCCGGAAAGGATACCGGCATGGAGCGGGACTATGATTACAGCGCCGCGCTGCATTTCGCCGATCTTGCCGCGCCCGAAGTGATCGGCCGCTCAGCCGGCGAGCGCGCCGTGCGCCGGCTCAATCCGCGCAAGATCGAGAGCCAGGCCCTGCCGGTGGTCTACGACAACCGCGTTGCCAACAGCCTGATCGGCC
Organism: Ferrovibrio sp. MS7; assembly: GCF_038404985.1. Taxonomy (NCBI): domain Bacteria; kingdom Pseudomonadati; phylum Pseudomonadota; class Alphaproteobacteria; order Rhodospirillales; family Rhodospirillaceae; genus Ferrovibrio; species Ferrovibrio plantarum. Next base: position 2,069,776 of record NZ_JBBKBA010000001.1, on the reverse strand, counting down.
ATCTTTCCGGCGCCATCAATGGCGCGGCGGTGGCGCGCGGCACCTCTTTCCTGAAAGACAAGATGGGCGAAGAAATCTTCGCCCCCGGCCTTGATGTGATCGACGATCCGCTCAGGCCGCGCGGCTTCCGTTCGCGCTGGTTCGACATGGAGGGCGTGGCACGCCAGCGCCGCAAGCTGATCGACCAGGGCCGCCTCACCACCTGGCTGATGGATTGCGCCACGGCGCGGCAGCTTGGCCTCAAGAGCACCGGCCATGCCTCGCGCGGCACTTCCTCGCCGCCTTCGCCTGGCGCTACCAACCTCTACCTCGCCGCCGGCAAGCAAAGCGTCGAGGAATTGCTCGGCGGCATCGCGCGCGGGCTCTATGTGATCGAAATGATGGGTTCGTCGGTCAATCCGCTGACCGGTGATTACAGCCGTGGCGCCGCCGGCTTCCTGATCGAGAACGGCAAGCTGACCGATCCGGTTTCCGAGATCACCATTGCCGGCAATCTCAAGGAGATGTTCAAGCGCATCACTCCGGCCAGCGATCTGGTATTCCGCTATGGCACCGATGCCCCCACCGTGCTGGTGGAAGGCATGACCATCGCCGGGCGCTGATCATGCGCCATCTGGAAGACCGCCCGCTGCTGCTCGATGCCGTGCGCGAAGCCGGCGCGGTGGCGTTGAAGTATTTCCGCGATGGCGTGAAATCCTGGAACAAGCAGCCGAACGATCCGGTCTCGGAAGCCGATATCGCTATCGACAAGCTGCTGCGCGCGCGGCTGGTGGATACCCGGCCCGGCTATGGCTGGCTGTCAGAGGAAAGCGCCTCGGCGGCAGCGGTGGGCGATGCCGCCACCTGGGTGGTCGATCCGATCGACGGCACCCGCGCCTTCATTGCCGCCAAGCCGGAATTCGCCGTCAGTGTTGCGCTGATGGCGGAAGGCCAGCCGGTGCTGGCGGCGATCTTCAATCCTGCCACCGATGAATTCTTTGAGGCCGCCACCGGCGATGGCGCCAAGCTGAACGGCAAGACGATCCGCGCCTCCGGCCATGGGACGCTGGCGGAAGCCCGCCTGCTGGCCAGCCGCCGCACCTTCGACCGCCATGGCTGGCTCGCCCGCACCGGCAAGGCGGAGTTCGAGCACCGCAATTCCATCGCCTACCGCATGGCTTTGGTGGCAGCCGGCCGCTTCGATGCCGCGCTCTCTTTAAGCGAGAAGAGCGACTGGGATATCGCCGCCGCCGACCTGGTGGTGCGCGAGGCCGGGGGCCGCATCAGCACCGCCGATGGCGCACCCCTGCGCTACGACGCCCCGCGCCACCGCCATCCCAGCGTGATCGCCACCGGCCCATGGCTGCATGATGAATTGGTCGATCTGCTGAAAACGCGCAAGCGCGACGGCCACGACTAGGCGCTTTTGCGTATCCACACCGCCGTATCATGGAACGCGGCGCCGCCATTGGGCGGGGCGGCATCGGCGCCGACCAGCAGGTTGATGCCGATGCCTTCGATGAAGGTGTGGCTCGGCCAGATGCCTTCCACGATCACCACGCCGGGCTGCACGCCATCGAACAGCCGGACATGGATGGCGAGGTCGCCGCGCGCATTGCCGAGCCGCACCACATCGCCTTCGGCAACGCCGAGTGCAGCCGCATCCTGGCTGTGCAGCATCACACTGGGGCGACCCTCGCTTCTGGCCGAGGTCGGTGTTTCGGTGAAGCTGGAATTGAGGAAGTTGCGGGCCGGCGCCGTCACCATGCGGAACGGCGTCTCTGCTGTCGCTTCCTCGATCAGCGCCGCATGGTCCGGCAGTTTGGGCAGCTTATAGCCATCCGGCCCCATTGCCGACCAATCCGGCGCGAAGCGGAATTTGCCATCGGGATGGCCAAAGCCATCAAGGAAATGACTGCTGCGGAAATCCGGCTGGCAATCGATCCAGAATTCGCGCTCCAGCGTCTCGACATCGGACCAGCCGGAAGCCGTGAGCGTCCAATCAGCGATCTCGCGCGCTGTCATCTGGAAGCCGCGATGCTCGGCGCCAAGCCGCTTGGCCAATTCGCAGATCACGTAATGATTCTCGCGCGCCTCGCCCGGCGCCTCGACGATCTTCGGCCCAAGCAGGATATGCTGCTGGCCGCCGGCCTGGTAGATGTCGTCATGCTCGGTGAACATGGTGGCCGGCAGCACGATATCCGCCATCTTGGCGGTATTGGTCATGAACTGCTCATGCACGCAGGTGAACAGATCCTCGCGCGCGAAGCCCTTATGCACCTTGGCCAGTTCCGGCGCCACATCCACTGGATTGGTATTCTGGATCAGCAGCGCCGTCACCGGCGGGCCGTTTTTCAAGGCTTCCGCCTCGCCCACCAGCACCGGGCCGATGCGTGACTGATCCAGCATGCGGATCGCCGGATCGCGCAGGTCATGGCCTTCGATCAGCGACTTGTCCCAGTGGAAAATCGCGCCGTTATTGTGGAAGGCGCCACCGCCTTCGAGCTGCCAGGCCCCGGTGACAGCGGCAATGCTGGCCGCCGCATGCATGTTGGACGAGCCATTGCGGCTGCGCGAGAAACCATAGCCAAGCCGCAGGTAATGCCGCTTGCGTTCGCCCAGCAGATGCGCGAAAGCCTCGATCTCCGCGATGCTCAAGCCGGTGATCGCCGCCGCCCAGGCCGGGCCACGCGATTGCAGATGCGCTTCGAGTTCAGCCGGCACGTCGGTATAGCGCGCCAGGTAGTCACGATCCGCAAAGCCATCGCGGAACAGCACATGCATCACCGCGCAGGCGAGCGCGCCATCGGTGCCGGGCCGCAGCATCAGGTGCATGTCCGCCTGCTTGGCGGTGGCATTGCGGTAGGGATCGATCACCACGATCTTGGCGCCGCGCTCCTTGCGTGCCCGCACCGCATGGGTCATCACGTTGACTTGCGTGTGCACCGCATTGGTGCCCCAGATTACCACGCAGTCGCTTTTCGCCATCTCGCGCGGATCGGGGCCGCGCAGATTGCCGGTGCCGGCGATATAGCCGCTCCAGGCCAGCGTGACGCAGATGGTGGAATGGAAACCGGAATAGCGCTTGGCATGGCGCAGGCGATGGATACCGTCGCGCTGCACCAGCCCCATGGTGCCGGCATAGTAATAGGGCCACACGGTTTCGCTGCCGAATTTGCGCTCGGCGGCCAGGAAGGCCTCCGCTGTGCGGTCCAGCGCTTCGGCCCAGGAAATTTCGGTGAACTGGTTCGAACCCTTCGGCCCGGTGCGGCGCAGCGGTTTCAACAAGCGGTCCGGGTGCTGCGCCCGCTCGGCATAGCGCGCCACCTTGGCGCAGATCACGCCGGCGGTGTAGCTGTTGGCCTCGGCGCCGCGCACGCGGCCAATGCGGAACTGATCCAGCTTCTCGATTTCCAGCGCACAGGTCGAGGGGCAGTCATGCGGGCAGGCGCTGCGCGCAATAATCGGCTTGGCTGGCGAGAGGGCATTCATTGGGGCAAGTTACCTCAGGCGGCTAGGTCCGATATCCGCCGCTGAAAGACCGAGGGCCTGGATATCGCTGGGCAGAGCTTGACCCAAGGCGAGCGCCCCGGCAACCCGGCTCATGGCGCCGGAAGTCTGAATCCCGTAGCCACCCTGCCCGGCCAGCCAGAAAAAGCCGGGCGCTGCGGGATCGAAACCAGCCACGATAGTCCGGTCGGCCACAAAGCTGCGCAGCCCCGCCCATTTTGCCGCCACCCGCCGCACGGTCAGGCTGGTCAGGGTTTCGAAACGGTCAATGGCAATCGCCACATCCATCTCGTCCGGCTGGGCATCACAGGGCTCGGACGGCGTCTCGTCCGCCGGGCTGATCAGCAGCCGGCCGGCATCGGGCTTGAAGTAGATGTCCTCGTCGGCATCGATCACCATCGGCCAATGCTGGAAGTCGGTTCCCGCCGGCATGTCGGCGGTGAGCGCCGTGCGCCGCATCGGTTCCAGGCCGATCGGCTTGATACCCGCCAGCGCGGCAACCGCATCGCACCAGGCACCGGCGGCATTGATCACCACGGCGGCGCGGAAGCTGCCCTGTGTGGTCTCGACCAGCCAATCGCCGCCCGCCCGGCCAATACCAGTGACGCCGGCATCACTGAGGATGCGCGCACCAGCCGCCGCCGCACCACGCAGGAAGCCGCGATGCAGGGCATGCACATCGATATCCATGGCATGCGGCTCGGCCACTGCGCCACCGGCCACAATCTCGGGCCGCAGCACCGGCACCTGGGCCAATACGGCGGCGGCATCCAGCCGCTGCACCGAGGGCACCAGGCGGCGCATCTCCGCATAGGCGGCATCAAGCTGGGCGGCCTTGTCCGCCCCACCAACCTGCAGCACGCCGCGCGGGGTGAGGATCGGCGTATCGCTGAAGCCCCGAGGCGGCTGCATCAGGAAATCGCGGCTCGCCACCGTCAACGCCCGGATCGGCCCATTGCCATAGGTTTCGGAAAACAATGCCGCCGAACGCCCGGTGGTGTGATAGCCGGGTTGGCTTTCGCGCTCGAGCAGGATGACGCGGCGCTGCGGCGCCAGGGCATAGGCAGCGCCGGCACCGGCCATGCCGCCGCCGATGATGACGATATCGGCTGCTTCGCTGCTCATGCCATCCTCGCCGCTTGCAATGGCTCCCCTAGGATTGGAGCCGTCCCTGCTTCAAATAGCGCGGCGCAAAGGTAAAAACGAGCTTCGCATCCGGCTCCAGGTGCTTTCCTTTCCCCGGATAATCCCAACACGAAAGAATGTGTCGGATCAGTGCCAACCGGGCCTGTTTCTTGCGGTCGGCGGCAATGATGTACCAGGGCGCGTGGCGGCTGCTGGTCTTGAGCAACATGGCATCGCGCGCCTTGGTGTAAGCGTCGTAACGCCGCAAAGCCACGTCGTCGATCGGGCTGGTTTTCCATTGCGCCAGCGGATCCTGACGCCGTTCGGCCAGCCGCTGCTTTTGCTCGGCCCTGGAAATATCGAGATAGTATTTGCTCAAGTGGATGCCGCCGCGCAGCAGCAGCTTCTCGAATTCCGGCACGCTGGCGAGAAATTCCTTGTATTCGGCCTTTGAGCAAAAACCCATGACATGCTCGACGCCGGCGCGGTTATACCAGGAGCGATTGAACAGCACGAATTCGCCGGCCGCCGGCAGATGCGATACCCAGCGCTGGAAATACCAGCTTGCCTCGTCGCGCTGGCTTGGCTTGGCCAAAGCCACCACGCGGGTCTCGCGCGGACTCATGTGCTCCACCAGGCGCTTGATGCTGCCATCCTTGCCGGCGGCATCGCGGCCCTCCAGCAGGATCAACACTTTCTCGCCACGCGCAATCAGATGGTGCTGCAGCTTCACCAGTTCGATCTGCAGCCGGCGCAGTTCGTCCTCGTAGCTGCCGTTGCCCTGCATGGCGCTCAGCCCGGCGGCAGTGGAATGAACTCAGTTTCGCCTGGCACTTTGGCGAAGCGGCCTTCGCGCCAATCCGCCTTGGCCTGCTCGATCCGCTCCTTCGAACTGGACACGAAATTCCACCACATGAAGCGCGGCGCATCCAGCGGCGCACCGCCCAGCAGCATCAGGCGGCAAGGCGTCGGCGCCTCGATCACCACATCGCCGCCCTCGCGCAACACCGCCATGCTGCCCTCCGCGAAGGCCTGACCGCCAATCACCGCGCCGCCAATCGACATATGCACAGCGCGCTCGGCGTATTCCGGCCGCAGCACGAAACGCGCTCCAGCCGCAAGCTGCAGGTCGATATAGAACATCGGCGACAGGCATTGCGCTGGCGAGGTCACGCCGTCATAGCTGCCGGCGATCAGGCGCCAGGTGACGCCCGGCGCGCTGCGTTCCGGCAGGCTCGCCGCCGGATGATGCTGGAAACTCGGATCCACCTCCTCGGCTTCCAGCGGCAAAGCCACCCAGGCCTGCACGCCATGCAGCGACTGGCCGCTGGAGCGCAATTCGGCGCGGGTACGCTCGGAATGCGCGATACCGGAACCGGCGGTCATCCAGTTCACGTCGCCGGGCCGGATCGGCTGGTGATAGCCGAGCGAATCGCGATGCATGATCTCGCCTTCGAACAGGTAGGTGACGGTCGCCAACCCGATATGCGGATGCGGCCGCACATCCAGGCCGTGGCCGGGCTCGAACCGCGCCGGCCCCATATGGTCGAGAAAGACGAAGGGGCCGATATGGCGCCGCTTCATATAGGGCAGCACGCGGCGCACCATGAAGCCGTCGCCAAGATCCTGGCTGCGCGGCTGGATCTGCATCTCAACAACGGTATTGGCTTCCGATGCGTCACTCATGGCGGGGCTCCCTGCTGGCTACCTCCCGGGTATCCCAGGTGTCCCGCCCGGTCAAGGCCGAAGCATTCCTCAGGCAGGACCTTGGCCAAACGCGATGGCGGTGCGGTTGAGCGCATTCATCAGGCCGATGGCATAGACCAGATCAATGATCTCGGCCCGGCTGAATTGCCGCTCCAGGTCGGCATAGAGTGCCGGATCGGGCCAGCCATCGGCACAAAGCGTAACTGCCTCGGCCCAGGCCAGAGCGGCGGCTTCGCGGCCATCGAACCAGGCGGTTTCGCGCCAATGCATCAAGGTCGCCAGCTTGCGGTTGTCGACGCCGGCCTTGAGCAGGGCCGTGGTGTGCATATCGATGCAGTAGGTGCAGCCATTGATCTGCGAAACACGCAGATAGACCAGTTCGACCAGGGTCTTGCCAAGGCTGGACGCCTCCAGCGTCTTGTGGACTGCCATCAGCGGGCTGCGATGATCGGCGGGAACTTCGGAAAACGCGATACGGGGTTGCATGACACAAGCTCTCCAAACAAGGGTCTCCAAGGGGAGTAACGCCCTTAAAGACGGCCCTGCCCACCCGGCTGTGACAGCATTGGGGAATTATTTCGGCGGCGGCAGCCTGTGACCGCTCAATTCCTCGCCGGCATTTTTCGGCAGCGGCCGCAGCAGCAGCACCGAACACATGGCAGCGAGGCCGACGGCAACAAAGGCCGGGGTGAAATCGCCCGGCACCAGGGCACGGTCGCCGGCCAGCGTGGCGGTAATATGCAGCACCATGGCGCCGACCGCGACGCCGGCACTGAGTGTAACCTGCTGCGCCATGGCGTAGAAGCTGGTGGCCGCACTCATCCGCTCAGGCGGTATATCGGCATAGACAATGGTGTTCATGGCGGTGAATTGCAGCGAGCGGAAAAAGCCGCCGACCAGCAACAGCCCGAGGATCACCCAGGCCGGCCAGTCCGGCCGGAAGAAGCCGAGGATAGCGATGAAGCTGCCGCTGATCACGGCATTGGCCAGCAACACGCGGCGGAAGCCGAAGCGGCGCAGAATCGGCGCGGCGGTGGTTTTCATCGCCAATGCGCCGACGGCGCTGGCGAAGGTGAGCATGCCAGACTGGAAGGCCGAGAGGCCGAAGCCGACCTGCAGCATCAGCGGCAGCAGGAAGGGTATGGCGCCGACGCCGATGCGGAACAACGTGCCGGCGGTGACGCTGACGCGGAAGGTCTGCACCTGCAGCAGCCGGAAATCCAGCACCGGATATTCGGTGCGGCGGGCATGGCGCAAGTAAAGCCACAGGCCGATGGCGCCACCCACCATCAACCCTGATGAAATCCAGGCCGGCATCAGGTCACGGCCAATGGTCTCGAAGCCGAAGACCAGGCCGAGCAGGCTGAGGCTCGAAAGCAGGAAGCCGCTGTAATCCAGCGGCGGCACCGAGGCGGCGCGGGTATTCGGGATATAGATGCTGACCAGGATGACACCGATAATGCCGATCGGCACATTGATCCAGAAGATCCAGCGCCAGGAGAGGTAGGTGGTGAGGAAACCGCCGAGCGGCGGCCCTATCACTGGCCCAAGCAACGCCGGCAGCATCAGGAAAGCCATGGCGCGCACCAGTTCGGACTTGCTGGTGGAGCGGATCACCAGCAGGCGGCCTACCGGCGCCATCATGGCGCCGCCCATGCCCTGCAGCACGCGGGCACCGACCAACTCCCAGAAGGATTCGCTGATGCCGCAAAGGATCGAACCGAAGGTGAAGACGATGATGGCGGCGCGGAATACCGTGCGGGTGCCGAAGCGGTCGGCCATCCAGCCGCTGATCGGGATAAAGACGGCGAGCGCGAAAAGATAGGAGGTGATCGCCAGGTTGAGCTTCAGCGGACTCTCGCCGAAGGCATGGGCGATGGCGGGCAGCGACGTGGCCAGCACCGTGGAGTCGAGATTCTCCATGAACAGCGCACAGGCGACGATGAGCGGGATAAGCATAGGGGAACTCGGTTGACCCCTGACGGGGCCCCAGGGGCGGGACTCAGGGGCGGGTACGCCCCAGGGTAAGCAGGACCAGCGGCGACAGCAAGCCGATGGCAGCCAGGGATGTGAAGGCAATGCCCCAGGCCATCGGTTCCCTGGCTCCCCCTAAGCCATCCAGGGTGAGGCCGAATACAACCGGCCCGAGGAAGGCGCCAAGGAACCCGAGCGTGGAATGCACTGCCATGGTGGCACCCCGGCGCTCCGGCTCTGCAGCCGCCACCGCCCCGGCGGTCAGCGCCCCGGAATCGGCCATGATCATGAATTTGTAGACCACCAACGCACTGCCCAGCAGCCAGGCCGGCCAGGCACCGGACCAGCCGACCAGGGCGGCGAGGCAGGCGGTGACAATGGCCACACCGACAATGGCGCGCACGCGGCCGACCCGCAGCGCCAGTTCATTGCCCAGGATACTGCCCGGCACGCCGACCAACACCACGATCATCGCGACAGTGGAGGGCCGCCACAACGCATCGGCACCTGCCGCTTCGCGTGCCGCCAGGAAGGCGACGATCCAGGAGCGCACGGTGAACAATTCCCAGCAATGCAGCGTGTAGCCGAGCACATAGCGCATGGCATTGCCATTGGCGAAGACGGGCCGGAAATCCAGCACGCGGCGCAGCGGCACCGGAACCAGCGGGCGTTGCTCAAGCGGACGCCGCGGCAGGCCGAACAGCACCAGCAGCAGGCCCAGCGCGGCCAACAGGCCGGCAGCGGCGAAAGCCACCGGCCAGGGGAACAATTCGCCTAGTTCGCCGGCCACCAGGAAGGAGCCGGCGCTGCCGATGCCGAAGGTGGAGGTGTAGAAGGCCACAGAGCGCGACTGCATCGGGCCCTGCACATGATCGGTGAGCAGCACCAAGCCGGGCATATAGGTGCCGGCCAAAGCCGCACCGGCAATGAAGCGCAGCAAGGCGGCGCTGACAAAGCCCTCGGCTAGAAGCGCGAAGCCGAGATTGCCCACCACCGCCAGCACCAGGCCCACCAGCATTACCTGGCGCGGGTCGCTGCGATCGGTGAAGGCGACCAGGAACGGCACCGCCAGGGTGTAGCCGGCGAAATACAGGCCGTTGATCCAGCCGGCCTCCGCCGCGCTCAACTGCCAGGCGGCGCTTAAATGAGGCTGCAAGGCGGGAAAGGCCGAGAAGCCGGCCATGCTCAGCACCTCGGCGATGCAGAGCGTCCAGAGCAGGCGTTGGCTGGAAGGCTTCCCGGCGGGCTTTGACTCGGTCATTACCCGCTATCGGAAAACTTTAACGCCCCCACGTCAAGCCGCCGCGTCAAGCTGCCGCCAGCTCCTCGGCAACGAAATCCAGCCGGTCCTGGCCGAAGAACATCGCCTCGCCGACGAAGAAAACCGGGGCGCCGAACACGCCGCGCGCCACCGCCGCCTCGGTCTCGGATTTAAGCTGCTGCTTCACCGCCTCGTCATTCGCTGCGCTCAGCAAGGCCTGCGGATCGAAGCCGGCCTTGTGCAGCACGCCGCCGATCACCTGGGGGTCATTGAGATTCAGGCCATCCACCCACATCGCCTTGAAGATGGCGTCGCTATAGGGCAGCAGGCGGCCCTCGCGCTGCATCGCCACGGCGCCGCGCATCAGCAGCAGGGTGTTGATCGGGAAATGCGTATTCATCTTGAAGGGCACGCCATAGCGTTTGGCGAAACGCTGCAGGTCCTGGAACATCCATAGGCCCTTGGCCGGCACTTCCACCGGCGAGCGGTTGCCGGTGGCCTTGTGCACGCCGCCAAGCAGGATCGGCTTCCACAGGATCTCGGCATTGTACTTGGCCGCCAGCACCGGCAATTGCGTATAGGCGAGATAGCAGGTCGGGCTGCCATAATCGAACAGGAATTCCACTTGCTTCATGTTTCCCTCCCTCATTTTTTCGTTCTACGAAGCTGGCGGCAGATGCCTGAGCTGCTGGCTGCGCGGCAGGCCGGGCCCCGGCTCGACTTCCACCTGGCGCGGATCCAGCGGCTCGTTGCATTCGGAGCAGATCATCACCGCATCGAAATGATGCTGGCAGGCCTTGTGCCGATGCAGCACAGGGCGCCCACGGGTACCGGCACGGTGCTTGTTGCCCCAGGCCACCAGCCCCATGATCACCGGATAGAGGTCGCGGCCGGCTTCCGTCAGCCGGTATTCAAACCGCTCCGGGCGCTGCTGATAGGCAACACGCTTCAGCACACCCTCCTCCACTAGACCCTTCAGACGATCCGCCAGCACATGCCGGGTGATGGCGAGGCGCGCATGGAAATCATCGAAGCGGCGCACGCCGAGGAAGCAGTCGCGCAGCACCAGCAGGCTCCAGCGGTCGCCCACCACCGCCACGCAGCGCGCCACCGAACAGGCTTCGCGATCCAGTTCCTGCCACCGCATGACCTTGCCGCAATGCTCCCATGCAAAGATTAAGTTCCCTTTTAGAACTTACAATGCAATGATGCTTGAGAGAAGCGGAAACTGGAGGAAGCGATATGAACAAACTCGGCAGCGGCAAGGCCGCCCTGGTGATCGGTGCTGGCGACGCCACCGGCGGTGCCATTGCGCGGCGCTTTGCCCGCGAGGGCTACACCGCCTGCGTCACCCGCCGCGAGGCCGCGAAACTCGAAGCCCTGGTGCAGCGCATCACCGCCGATGGCGGCAAGGTCCGCGCCTTCGGCTCCGATGCCCGCGAGGAAGACCAGGTGATGGCGTTGTTCGAAACCATCGAGCGCGAAGTCGGGCCGCTGGAAGTCGTCGTCTTCAATATCGGTGCCAATGTGCGCTTCCCGATCCGCGACATGACGTCCCGCGTCTACCGCAAGGTGTGGGAAATGGGCGCCTTCGCCGGTTTCCTGGCCGGGCGCGAGGCGGCGAAACACATGGTGCCGCGCGGCAAAGGCAGCATCCTGTTCACCGGCGCCACCGCCTCGCTGCGTGGCGGCGCCGGCTTTGCCGCCTTCGCCGGCGCCAAGCATGCGCTGCGCGCCCTGGCGCAGAGCATGGCGCGCGAATTGGGGCCGCAGGGCATCCATGTCGGCCATGTGGTGATCGATGGCGCCATCGACACCAAGTTCATCCAGGACATGTTTCCCGAACGCTATGCGCTGAAAGACAAGGACGGCATCCTCGATCCCGATGCCATTGCCGAAGTCTACTGGCAAATGCACAGCCAGCCGCGCAGCGCCTGGACCTTCGAAACCGACCTGCGCCCCTGGATGGAACCCTGGTGATTACGCTGCCCGATCTTTTTGCCGCGGTGCAAAAAGGTTAACTTGACTATTGCGGCCGAAGCTGTCATATCAGCGCCGTCGCTTGAGGGTTCCGCCCCGCGACTATCGGCGCCACTGGCCGCGTGAACGATCCCTGACCAGGCTTTCAGCCCAGGATCATCCTGCCGGGTGCCCTTCATCTCCATCTTACGACCCAGGTCACGCGGGGCGTTTTCACCCCCCGCTTTCCGCCTGTCGCGGAAAAGCGACGCCATGCGCCTATGCGCCTGGCTAGTTCAAAGGATTCCGTTTTGACCAGTTTCAATGACCTTGGCCTCGCCGCGCCGCTGTTGCAGGCGCTCGCCACCGGCCCCTACCAGACCCCGACCCCGATCCAGGCCCAGGCCATCCCGCATGTGATGCAGGGCCGCGACCTGCTCGGCATTGCCCAGACCGGCACCGGCAAGACCGCCGCCTTCGCGCTGCCGATCCTGCACCGCCTGATGCAGCCCGGCCCCGATGGCCGCCGCCCCAAGGCGCAGCCGAAATCCTGCCGCGTGCTGGTGCTGAGCCCGACCCGCGAACTGGCCAGCCAGATCGCCGAGCGTTTCCGCTTCTACGGCCACAAGATGGGCGTCAGCGTCGCCATCGTGTTCGGCGGCGTTTCCGCCGGCCCGCAGATCAAGCAGCTTGGCCAGGGAGTCGACGTGCTCGTCGCCACGCCGGGCCGCCTGCTCGACCATACGGGCAGCCGCAACCTGCGCCTCGACCTCACCGAGATCGTGGTGCTGGACGAAGCCGACCAGATGTTCGACATGGGCTTCATTCAGCCGATCCGCAAGATCGTCGGCCAGTTGCCGGCCAAGCGCCAGAGCCTGTTCTTCTCCGCCACCATGCCGGACGATATCGCCAAGCTGGCGCATAACTTCCTCAGCGATCCGGTGCGCGTGGCCGTAACGCCGGTAGCCGCCACCGCCGACCGCGTTGAGCAGCGCGTGATCCATATCGAGGGCCCGGCCAAGCGCGCCATCCTCAGCGAATTGCTGAAAGATGACTCGATCTACCGCACGCTGATCTTCACCCGCACCAAGCGCGGCGCCGACCGCGTGGCCAAGCATCTGGAAGTCAGCGGCGTCGAAGCGGCTGCCATCCATGGCAACAAGTCGCAGGGCCAGCGCGAACGCGCATTGGCCGGCTTCCGCGAAGGCAAGGTGCGCGCCCTGGTCGCCACCGATATCGCGGCGCGCGGCATCGACATTCCGGAAGTGACCCACGTCATCAACTACGAATTGCCGAATATCCCGGAATCCTATGTCCATCGCATCGGCCGCACCGCGCGCGCCGGCCGCGCCGGCATCGCGATCTCGCTGTGCGATCATGAGGAACGCGCCTACCTGCGCGATATCGAGCGGCTGATCCGCCAGAAGATTCCGGCCGAGGACCGCACCGGCACCATCAAGGTGGCTGCCGAGGCCGAAGCGCCGCGCGGCCCCCGCCCACAGCATGGCCGTGGCGGCCAGCATTCCGGCCGGCCCCAGAGCCAGGGCCGCCCGCAAGGCCAGGCACGTCCGCAAGGCCAGCGCCATGACGGGCAACGGCATGAGGGCCAGCGTGCCGATGGCCAGCGGGCACATCAGGGCCAGGGTCAAGGGCAGCGCCCGAAGCAGGCTGCCGGCCAGGGCCAGCGTACCGGCCAGGGCCGCAATCAGGGTGGCCAGCGCAGCGGCGGCAACCAACATTCCGGACAGCGTTCGGGTCAGCGCGCTTAACGCGCCACTCCAATCACGTTCGAGGAAAAGCCCAGGTTCGCCCTGGGCTTTTTCTTGCCCGCCGCCCGCCGCCTTGCTAAGCAACAGTCATGTCAGAAGCCAATAGCGTGAAAATCGTCACCAGCGCCGCCAATGCGACGATCAAGCTGGTGCGCGCGCTGGATGACAAGAAACAGCGGCGCGAAAGCGGCCTCTATGTCGCGGAAGGTTTGCGTACGGCGCTCACCGCCGAGGAACAGGGCGTCTATCCAGAAACCCTGATCTTCAGTGCCGAACTGAAGGACCATCCCAAACTCAAGGAATATCTCGGTCGCTGCCTGAAGCGCGGCATCGAATGCATCGAGGCCGGCCGCCAGGCGATGGAAAAGATTGCCCGGCGCGACAATCCCCAAGGGGTGATCGGCATCTACCGCATTGGCTGGCAGAAGCTGGAGGATTTGGCACCCAAACCGCAATCCTGCCTGATCGCTTTGCAGATGATCCGCGATCCCGGCAATCTCGGCACCATCATGCGCACCGCCGATGCCGTTGGCGCCGAGGGCATCGTGCTGATCGACGAGTGCTGCGATCCGTTTTCCATCGAGGCGGTGCGCGCCTCGATGGGTTCGATCTTCGCCGTGAAGCTGGCCCGCGCCCGTTTCGCCGATTTCGATGCTTGGCGACGCAAGCAGGGCGCCATGCTGGTCGGCACCTCGCTGCGGGCCTCGGAAGACTACCGCAAGGTCGACTACAAGGGCCCGGTCTGCCTGTTGATGGGCAACGAACAGGCCGGCCTGCCGGCGGAATACGAAGATGCCTGCGACGCCCGTGTGCGCATCCCTATGCGCGGCAGCGCGGATTCGCTCAACGTGGCGGTGGCTACCGCCATCGTGCTCTACGAAATCAATAGAAAGAGCCTTTAGGGCGTCCAGCGCGCATGCAGCGCGGTGGAAACCAGCCGGTTGCCGGATTCCTCGCGCAGCGCGATCTCGCCGCATTCGATGCGGCCCTTGCCGATATGCTCCTCGAGCAGCGCATGCAGCGAAAACGGCGAGAGCCGCGCGGCATAGGCCGTGAGGATGACGAAAAGCGGCTTATCCGAAAGCACCGCGCGGCATTCGCTCAGCAGCAGCGGCAGATGCTCGAACACTTTCCAGATTTCGCCCTTGGGGCCACGGCCGAATTTCGGCGGGTCCAAGATAATGCCTTCGTAATGGCTGCCGCGCCGTGCCTCTCGGGCGATGAACTTGCGTGCGTCATCCAGGATCCAGCGGATCGGCGCCTGGCCCAGGCCGGCTAGCTCCTGATTCTCGCGGGCGTAAGTGATCGCCTTCTTCGAGGCATCGACATGGGTGACTTTCGCCCCGGCACGCGCCGCGATCAGCGAGATCACGCCGGTATAGCCGAAGAGATTGAGTACGCGCGGCGCATTGCCAGCTTTGGTGACGCAATCGGCCACCCAATCCCATTGCGTCATCTGCTCCGGGAAGAAGCCGAGATGGCGGAACGGCGTGAAGCGGCCATAGAAGCGCAGGTCGCGGTAGCTGACCGGCCAGGTTTCCGGCAATTCGCGGCGGAAACGCCAGTTGCCGGCATCCTCCTCGCTTTTCTCGTTCGGCCCGAAACTGGCATCGGCGCGATCCCATTCTGCCTCCGGCAGCTTCGGCGACCACATCGCCTGCGGCTCCGGGCGGATGACGCGGACACGGCCAAGCTGCTCCAGCCGGCGGCCATGGCCGCTATCCAGCAGGCGGTAATCCTGCCAGCCATCGGCAATCAGCGTGGTGGGAATGGGGTCGGGCAGCGGCAAGGGCGGTCTCCGGGATCGGTCCGCCCTGTCTATCAAGCCCCCCCTTATCTATCAAGCAGGCGGCACTGGCCGCAGGCTGCCGGCCAGGTCGCCGATGCGCCGGCAGGCAGCGGCGAACACCACCACATCGGCGCTGAAGCTCAGCATCGCCACACCGAGGCCGAGCAATTGCCGGGCGTAATCGGCATCGACGGAACTGCCCATAGTGGTCAGCACATGCTTGCCATGGCGCCGGGCGGCGGCCAGCAGCCGGTCCAAGGCCGCGCGCAGCACGGGGTGGCGGAAATCGGTGCCATCCAGCCCCAGAGAGGCAGCGAGGTCGAAGGGGCCGAGAAACAATACATCGGCGCCATCGACGGCGCAGATTTCCTCGGCCTGTTCCAGCCCGGCACGATCCTCGATCAGCGGCACGACGAGCGCCCGCTGGTTCTGCTCGCGCTGATAGGCAGCCCAGTCGCGCGGCAGATAGCCGGCGGCGCGCACAGCGGGACAGGCGCCGCGCATGCCTTCCGGTGCATAGCGCGCGGCCTGCACGGCGGCCCGCGTGCGCTCAGCTGTCGCCATCGGCAGCACAATGCCATCGGCACCAAGATCGAGCACGCGGCCGATCAGGCCCGGATCGAGATCCGGTACGCGCACCAAGGGCGACAGGCCACCGGCATCGGCGGCGCGCAGCAGATGCGCCACGGTTTCGAGCCCTGTCGGGCAATGCTCCATGTCGATGGTGACAAAATCGAGACCACCGGCCGCCATGATCTCGATCAGCACCGGGCTGGCGGAAAAGCAGGCCATGCCGGTGAGCGGCGCATCAGGCCGCAGCTTGTCGCGCAGATGCAGCCTCATGCCGCCCGCCTTTCCTGAGTCAAAGAGGTAAGGAAATCCCGCATGTCGTCGCAGGCCTCGACAGCAATACACGCGGCTTCGAGAAGCTTCGCCCGCTGCCCGCCCAATGCAGCCGAGGCCACTGCGCGAAACCGCGCCATCACCTGCGCCGGACCAAATACCGGAATATCATCAACAGCCGCTTCGAGGGACCGACCATCATCCAGCGTGACCGCCACATGCGCCGACTGGCGAGCGGGAAAGGCCGCCGTCATCGCCGCATCCTCATGCAGCGTCATCACACGGCACAGCCGCTGGATCGCCGCATCATCCAGCGCCAGGTAATTGGCGTCAGTCAGTTCGCCACGCGCCAGCACGGCGGCGACACTATGCTTCAGGCTCATGCGCGCCGCCTGGATATCGGCCAGCGGCCCCGGATTGTCGCAGCCGGGAAAGCGCAAGGCGGTGTGGAAGCTGGTGACGGCCACGGCCCGGATACGCGCAGGCTCAAGGGCATGTGCCGTGACCAGCTTCAGCGCCGCATAGGCCGCCGCTTGCACGAAAACACAGGCCGGCACCGGCTTGAACTCGATAACCTCCAATTCCCAGGCCGGTTCCTGGTGGGCAAGCAATGCTTCTGCCCGCTCGCGGCCGCCGAAGGCCATCAGCAGGCCGCCCTCGCCTTCGAGGATGGCTTCGGAAGCCGTGCAGCCGGCTTCCGCCAGCAGGGCGCCATGCACCACGGCGCGCGCTGCCTGGCCAGCATGGTAGATCAGGTCCAGCCCGCCGCTATGGGCCCATTGCATCAGGCCGCCGGCGGCATTGGCCGCCAGCGCCACGGCATGAATGGCACGCTCGGTATCCAATTTCAGCAGATGCGCGGCGGCAATGGCGCCGCCCACGGTGCCGATCACCGGCGTGGTGCGGAAACGCTTGCGGAAAGCATCATCGACCATGACGCGGCCAAGCCGCCCCATCGCCTGATAGCCGGCAAAAGCCGCATCCAGTAGATCGGCGCCGCTGGCCCGGCGCTGTGCCGCCAGCGCCAGTAGCACCGGGAACAGCACGGCGCCGGGATGCGAATTGGTTGGCGGATGCGTGTCAGTGCGCGAGGAAGACGACGCCAGCACCGCATTGGCGAAAGCTGCTTCCGCCGGCGCCAGGGCAAGCCCCTGCCCCAGCACCGGGCTGCCATTGCTGACTGGCCATCTGGCCAGAGCCGTGAGCGTCTGCTTTGCCCAAGGCATGGCAGCACCGGCTAGCACGCAGCCGATATGATCGGCGAGGCAAAGCTTCAGTTTGTCCGGCAGCGCCGGGTCATGACGCGCCGAGATCGCCAGCGATTGCGCGACGAACCGGCGCGTCAGCGACATCAGGCGGCGTTGCTCTGCACGATATACCCCGAGGGCTCACCCAACAGAGTGGTGCGGTAGAGCTTGCGCGGCACGTTGATATCGTAATCGTCCAGCGCCAGATGCATGGCGCAGCGATTGTCCCAGGCGATCATGTCATGCACCTGCCAGCGATGGCGGTAGGTGAATTCCGGCCGCACCGAATGGCGGAACAGGTATTCCAGGATCGGCCGCGCCTCTTCGTCGCTCATGCCGACAATGCCGGTGGTGGTCATTTCGCTGACATAGATCGCCTTGCGGCCGGTTTCCGGATGCACCCGCACCACCGGCTGCGCCACTGGCGGATTGCGCTTGCGCACTTCCGAAAGGTCGCGGCCCTGGGAGGCCTTGGCCACCGTCATGTCATGAATGCCCCAGAGATCATCGATGATCTCCTTCATCTTCTCCGAAAGCGTTTCATAGGCGAGATACATGTTGGCGAACATGGTGTCGCCGCCCACCGGCGGGATCACCTCGCAACGCAGCAGCGAGGCACGTGCCGGGCGCAAGGTGGTGGAAAGATCGGAATGCCACTGGCGGCCCACCGGCTGCTTACGGCCATCGATCTCCTGGTTCGTCACCGGCAGGATCTCGTGATACTGCGGGTCGCGGAATTTCGGGATCGCATCGTGATCATCCAGGTCGCCAAAGCGGCGGCTGAACTCGATATGCTGCTCATGGGTCAATTGCTGGCCACGGAACAGCAGGATCAGATGGTCGCGCCAGGCCTGCTTGATCGCTTCCATGTCGGCGTTGCTCACCGGACGGGTGAGGTCAACGCCGGAAATTTCCGCGCCGATGCCGGCTGCCAGCCGCTTGATTTCGATTGCCATGTTCCTCTCCCTTACCCTGCCTACTCTATTCAGCCGCTTCCTGCAGAAGCCGGCCGCAATCCTCACCCATCATCGACGTGCGCAGCAATTCGCGCGGCTCGCCGATGGCATAATCCGCCAGTGCCATGTGTATCGTGGCGCGGTTGTCCCACATCAGCACATCATCCACCCGCCAGCGCTGGCGCATGGTGAAAGGCTCCTGCACGGAATGATCGAACAGGAAGCGCAGCAGGCCGGCGCTTTCTTCCTCGCTCATGCCAACAAAGCGCGGGCACATCCATTCGCTGATATAAAGCGCCTTGCGGCCGGTTTCCGAGTGCACCCGCACCGCCGGCTGCGCCACCGGCGGATTACGCCGCCGGGCGCCCTCGCGCGCTTCATGACTGGCATTGCGTAAAGAGCGGCCATTGCAGAGGTCATGCACCACTTCCAGGCGTTCCAGCATCCGCTGCATCGCTGGCGAAAGCTCGTCATAGGCCATGTACATATTGGCGAACAGCGTATCGCCGCCGACGCTCGGCAGCTTGCGGCAATAGAGGCAGGAGCCGAGGGAGGGGCGCGTGGTGTAAGAAAGATCGGAATGCCATTGCTGGCCGAACACGATGCGGCGGCCACCAACTTCGCTGGCCTTCACCACCAGCAATTCCGGGTGATCGGGATGGCGCAGTTCGGGCTGATAGCTCTCATGCGTCTCGAGCGGGGCAAACCCGGCACTGAAATCGATCAACTGCTGCGGCGTCAGGGTCTGGCCACGGAACAGCAGCACCAGATATTTTAGCCAGGCCTGCCGCAATGCCTTGACTGTGGCCGCATCCAGCGGCTGCGCCAGATCGATACCAGTGACTTCGGCGCCCAGGCCCGCCGCAATCGGTTTTATATCCATGGTTCCCGCCCTAGTTCGTAACTCTGTGCTCTAGTCCGTGTCCCAGGCTTTCTCCGGCAGCGGCAATCCGGCCAGGTCCGCCGGGGTCAGCGGCTGGTCCGGTGCCAGGCCGAAACTCTCCACCATCACGATCAGCTGCCGCGTGTGCTGCGCCGAATGCCAGGTGGTGCGCTCCAGCACTTCATGCAAAGTCTGCTCGCCGTAATAGGTCGGCACCATGACGCTGAAGTCTCGACCGGCATTGGCCTGCCACCAGGCGTTCAGGCGGGCACGGATACCCTCGCCATAGCTGATCACGTCGTCGCCCGGCTTCACCTCGTAAGTGCCGCGCATGGTCATTTCATAGGTCAGCTCGCAGGGCGTCTCGACTGCTTCGAGAAAGGCTTCGGCAATGCGGAAAACATGGTGCCCGATGCCGCGCGGCGGCGCCCAGCTATTGCGGAACGGGCCATCGAGCTGTTCCGTCGACATCTGCCGCATGTAGCGCGCGGCGGCGGCCAGCACGATATCGGCGCGGCGGATCAGTTCGGCCGGCGCCAGCTTCTGCTCGGCTTCGGCATCTAGGCCGAGAAAAGCCTTCAGGTCTTCCAGCGACTGGGCATAGATGAAGCGCTCGCCGCGCGCCACGATCGGCACGCTGCTGGCGCCGATGGCCTGCAGCTTGGCCATGCCCTGCGGATCGGTGCGCACATTGATCGACTCAAAAGGAATACCCTGGCGCTTCAGGTATTCCTTGGTGCGCAGGCAACTTGTGCAGCCCGGCGCCCAGAAAACCTGATACGGTGCTTCGCTAACGGCGGCGGTCTGCATGGTTTCGCCCTCTTAGACGTTCGGTGCCATTAAACGTTTGGTGTCTGCGTACTGTCGGCCCAGAACAGCAGGCGGCGCTGCAGCCAATGCATGATCAGATGCAGGCTGACACCCATGGCCGAAAGGCAGGCCAGGGCGGCAAAGACGCCAGCGGTATCGAGATTGAAGTTCTTCTGTACTATCAGGTTGCCCAGGCCATGCTTGGAACCGACGAATTCGCCGACAATGGCGCCGAGGATGGCGAAGATCACCGCCACATTGAGGCCGGCGAAGATCATCGGCGCCGCGCTGGGCAGCCGCACCATGCGGAAAATCTGCCAGGGCGTGGCATGCAGCGAGCGCAGCAGGTCGATACGCTGCTGGTCGGTGGAGCGCAGACCGGCGATCACGTTCACCAGGATCGGGAAGAACGCCACCGTGGCGGCAATGATGATCTTGGACGCGATGCCGAAACCGAACCAGATGATGAAAAGCGGCGCGATGGCCACCTTTGGCGTGGTCTGGATGGTGATCAGGTAGGGATACAGCGTCTTTTCCACCGTGCGCGACTGCGCGATCAGCGTGCCGATGATCAGGCCAAGGCAGGTGGCGATGAGGAAGCCGGCCATCGCCTCGCCCAGGGTGGTGAGGCTGTTGCTGATATAGGTGCCGTCCTTGAGGCCGTTATACAGCGCCTTCACAATCGCCGAGGGCGCCGGGACGATATATTCCGCCACGTTGCCCCAGCGGATACCCAGTTCCCAGCTCCCCACCACCAGGACGAAAACGCCCGGCACCAGATAACGCTCGGGCCGCTTCTGCGGCTGTTCGGTCATGTCGCTCATTCGATGCCTCCGCGCGCGTTGAATTGCTGCCGGATACGCTTGGTATGGGTACCGAAACGTTCGGTGGTCATGATGTCGAGGTCGCGATCCTCGGGCAGATTGGTTTCAACCAGGTCGGCGATGGTGCCGGGGCGCTGGGTCATCACCACCACGCGGCCGCCGAGGAACACGGCTTCCGGGATCGAGTGGGTGACGAACAGGATGGTCTTGCGCGATTCCCGCCAGATGCGCAGCAATTCCAGATTCATCGTCTCGCGCGTCATGGCGTCCAGCGCGCCGAACGGCTCGTCCATCAGCAACAGGGCCGGATCGTGCAGCAGGGCGCGAGCAATGGCGACGCGCTGCTGCATACCGCCGGAAAGCTCGTTCGGATACTTGCCGGCGAAGCCTTCAAGATCGACCATGGCGAGCAGGTCATGGCCGCGCTTGGTCGCCGCCTTCATGTCCAGCCCCAGCACTTCCGCCGGCAGCAGCACATTCTGCAGCACGGTTTTCCACGGCAGCAAAACCGGGCTCTGGAACACCACGCCGATATCCTTCTGCGGCCCGTTCATCGGCCGTCCCCGGAAAGTGATGTCGCCGCCGGAGCGGTTCATCAGTCCGGCCAGCAGCTTCAGCAAGGTCGACTTGCCGCAGCCCGAGGGCCCGACAATGCAGATCAGCTCGCCTTCGCGGATATCGAGGGAGATCGGCCCCAGCGCGCCGATGCGCTCGCCGGAATGGGTCGCGTAGACCTTGGTTACATCGCGGATACTGATCATGCCGGCTGCTCTTTCACCAAACGCTGCACATAGTTGAGGCCGCCGCCGGAAGCGACGATGTCCTGCAGGAACGGGGCTAGCGGCGCGACCGTGAATTCGAGACCCGTGGTCGCATTGCGCAGCTTGCCCAGGCTGTAATCGATTTCCAGGCTGTCGCCATCGTTGACGCCGTCATAGAGCGTATCGTCGGCGGTGAGCATGGGGATGCCCATGAACACCGCGAGGCGGAAACCACCGCGCGGCATGGAGCGGGCAATCAACCCCAGACCCATCGCCTGCATCGCCAGGAAGGGATGGCTATGCACGCTGCCATGGGCGAAATTACGCCCCGCAACGATGCAATCGCCCGGCTGCGCCTCGCGCACCAGTTCGGGCCGCAACTCTTCCAGCAGATGCTGGCGCAGGATCTGTGGATCGAATTCAAAGGCCAGATGCGAGCCGATCAACTGATCGCTCGACACTTCATCGGGCAGTTTCCAGCAGCGCCCGCTGTGGATGATGCTCATCGCCGACCTCCCTCCTGCCCGAAAACAGCGCGCGGATCGGCGATATGGCCGGCCACCGCCGACGCCGCCACCGTGAGCGCGCTGCCCAGGTAGATCGATGCTTCCTTGCTGCCCATGCGGCCAGGATCGTTGCGCGTGCTGGTGGAAATGCGCACCTCGCCCGGCGCCAGTTGCGCCAAGCCGCCGAAACACGGGCCGCAGGTGGGTGGCGCCACCTGTGCGCCGGCCGCCAGGATGGTATCGAGCAGCCCTTCCGCCATTGCCTGGCGATAGACGCTGCGGGTGGCCGGAATCACCAGCATCTGCACGCCGTTATGCACTTTGCGGGATTTCAGGAAATCCGCCACGCTGCGCAATTCGGCAAGGCTGCCGGAAACGCAGGAACCGATATAGGCGTGCTGGATCGGCACCGGACCGAGTTCGGCCACGGTCTGCACATCCAGCGGCGACGGCGGAACCGAAACCTGCGGTTCCAGCCTCGCCAGATCGATGCGGATTTCATCGGCGAAGACGGCATCGGCATCGGATGTCACGGCTTCTGCGTCCGCCATGCCGATATCGCACAGATACTGCAGCGCCACCGCGTCGGCCGGCGCCAGGCCGGTGACGCCGCCGAGATCGACGCAGAGACCGCAGAGCGTCATGCGTTCGCGCACGCTCAGGGAAGCGATGCCGGGCCCGGTGAATTCGATCACCTTGTCATGGGCGCGCTCGGCGCCAAGCTGGCGGAATACCTGCAGAATGATATCACGCGCCGCGAGGCCGGGGCTCAAGCGGCCTTCCAGCACCACGCGCACACTGGCCGGCACCGGCAGCCAGATGCGGCCCAATGCCAGGATCATGGTCAGCTCGAAACCGAACGGCATGGACAGCGCGCCAACGCCGCCAAGACCCGGGGCATGGGAATCAGCGCCGGCGCAAAACATGCCCGGTCGCACCAGACCCTGCTCCACCACCAGCGGATGGGTGATGCCATCGCCATCGTAGAAATGGCCGACCTTGAATTCCTCCGCCAGCCGGCGGGTCAGCCGGTTGCGCTCGGCACCATCGCGGCTATGCACCGGCACTTCATGGTCGATGGCAACAACAACGCGTTCCGGGTAACGGAACTTGCGCACGCCGATACTGTCCAGCCGCTTCACATAGGCCGGAAACGACACTTCCGGCGTGGTGACTAGATCCGGCTCGGCCCAGATCACCTCGCCCACTGCCACCTGATCGCGCCCTGCAGCGCGGGCCAGGATTTTCTGTGCCGCCGTTGCACCAGCCATCAGGTACCCGTCCCCGCCACCAGGGCGGCTTCTTCTTCGCCCGCCGCCGGCGTGCCCACCAGGGCGCCGACTTCGCGGAAGGGCGTCATGTTCGGAATATGCTGTGCCGTGTTGCCGGTGCTGCGCAGGTCGCGCAGCACGGTACGCTGCGCCGCCACGCTGGCCATGATCAGCGACAGCGGATAGAGCGAAGCCGCGAAGCCGAATTCGCCAAGCTGCTTGGCGTCATACATCGTCCGCACGGTTTCGGCGGCGACATACAGCACCGGCTTGGACACGCAGGTGGCAACGGCGCGAAGCTGCTCCGGCGTTTCCAGCGACGGCACCATGATGGCATCGGCGCCGGCCTCGGCCATCGCCTTGCAGCGCCGGATGGTTTCATCCAGGCCGGCCACGGTGACGGCATCGGTGCGCCCGACGATGACGAAATCTTCGCCGCGCCGCGCCCGCTTGGCGATGATGATGCGGGCACACATTTCTTCCACCGGCACCAGTTCCTTGCCGGCGAGCGCGCCGCATTTCTTCGGCGTCTTCTGGTCTTCCAGATGCAGCCCAGCGACGCCGCCCTGCTCCAGGCGGCGCACGGTCTCGGCGATATTCAGCGGCCCGCCATAGCCGGTATCGGCATCCACCAGCAGCGGCACCGACACGGCTTCGGCAATCTGGATGGAACGCGCCACCACATCGGTCATGGTCAGGATGCCGAGATCGGGGCGGCCAAAGCTGGCCGCCACCGAAAAGCCGGACATGTAGACCGCCTCGAAACCGGCATCCTCGATCAGCCTGGCGCCGAGGGCGTCATGGCAGCCGGGGATCAGGGCCATCGAGCGGGCTTCCAGCAGTCGCTTCAAGCGGCTGCCGGCCGAACCGGATGCAGTGGCGCTGCCCATCTTACTTGATCGCCTTGGCTGCCGCCTCGACCGCCTTGGCGTCGAAACGGTTGATGCCTTCCACGAACTGGTTCGTGTAGAGCGTCCGCGGGTCGATGTCGTTCTGCAGCTCGCCGGTCTCGCGCATAAACTTGACGGTCTCGGCAACCATCTCATGCGGGAATTCGCCCCAGCGCTCGCCCGGATTGAGCTTCAGGAACTCGATGCGGGTGTTGAGCAGATGCAGCGCCTGTTCGAAGGCCTTCGATTCCTCGATGCCGCTCGGCTTGGTGGCCGGATAGACCTGCCAATGCGCCTTCACCGCGCCCTGCGGATTGGCGATGGCGGCAACCGAGCCTTGCGCGATGCAGCGCAGCGTCTTCTCAATCGCCTGTGGGTTGCTCTTCACATAATCGTCACGGACGAAGTAGGAACCGCCCCAGGTCAGCTTCTCGGCTGCCGGCGTGGTGAAGCGGCGCAGCTTCAGGCCGGCATTCTCGGCGGTGGCGATCTGCGAATCCCAGGTGCCCCAGATATCGACACGGCCGGTCTGCAGCGCGGTGATGGCCTGAGCACCGACGCCGGTCTCGACGATGTTGAGATCCTTGTCCGGGTTGAGGCCGGCTTCCGAGGCCATGCCACGGAACACCTTCACCATCTGCGCGCCATAGGAGAAAACGCCCATGGTCTTGCCCTTGAAATCGGCAATGGTCTTGATCGGGCTGCTTTCCAGCACCACTGGGAACTGGAAGTTCTTGCGCATGTTGACATAGACGGCGGTGAGCGGCGCACCCTTGCCGCGCGCGATGACACCGGCGGCGGGGCCCATATTCACCATCTGCGCCTGGCCGGAAAGCACGGCCTGCATCGCGGCGGTGGAGCTGGTCGGTTGCAATTCGACATTCAGCCCTTCCTTTTCCCAGCACTTGCTGAAAATCGGATAGGAGGTGTTGTTGGCCTGCGAGGCATCGAACACGCTGGTGCCGATGGCAATGATCACCTTCTCGGCCGCCATGGCCTGGCTGCCGGCGAATGCCAGCACCGCGCCGGCGAGGCCGGCCACCATTTTGATCTTGGTCTTCATCTTTGTTTCCTCCGCTTGGTTATACTCTAGTTTTTGCTGTTCATCTTGGCAGCAGATCGACCGGCGCACCCAAATGCGCCAAGCCATCTATCTGCAGCATCTGCCCGGAAATCATGCGGCCTGCCGGACTGATCAGGTAACCAACGAATTCCGCCACTTCCTCCGGCCGCGTGAGACGCCCGAGCGGGATGCCGGCGACCAGACGCGGCCGCGTCTCGGCACTCACTTCATCATCCAGGCCGGCGGTGGCGACAGAACCCGGCCCGATGCAATTGACCCGGATGCCTTGCTCGGCCCATTCCAGCGCCAGCGACTTGGTCAGGCCCAGCACGCCGGCGCGCGCCGCCACGCCATGCGCCATGCCGATGGCGCCGCGCTCGATCGGGCTCAGCGAAATATTGACGATGGCGCCGCCGCTTTTCGCCAGGGCCGGCTGGAAAAGCTGGCAAAGCCGGAACACAGCGGTGAGATTGAGATCGATCACCGAGTTCCAGCCGCGCCGCGAAATCTCGGTGGCCGGCGCCACGAACTGGCCACCGGCATTGTTCACCAGCGCGGTCACGTCATGCTTTTCGCCAATGGCCTTGGCGGCTTCGGTGATCGCCGCTTCATCGCGGACATCCAATGCCTGCACAGCATAGCGACCGCTATGGTTGCCAGCCAACGCGCCGGTTTCCTCGAGCCGCTCCGCGCGACGGCCGATGCCGATGACGCGGGCACCAAGGCCGAGCAGCCGCAGCGCGATGGCGCGGCCAAGCCCGGAACCGGCGCCGGTGACCACCACGGTCTCGGCTTTCAGGCAGCCGTCTTTCAGCACGGCATCGCTCATCCTGCCGGCTCCTGGATCACGCGCTTCGACTTGTGGCTGGAACGCGCCAGCGTATCGGGCGCCAGCAATTCCACTTCCGCCCGTACCTGCAGCCTCTCCTTGATCAGAACGCTCAGGCGCTGACCGAGATCCGCCGGGGCGTCGGAAAGCGCCTCGACCTGCAAACGGATGCCGGTGGGGAAGCCGCCGGCATCGGTCAGCTTGCCGCCGACAATGATGCGGTATTCATCGGTGGTGCCGCTGGTGGAGCGGATCAGTTCTTCCACCGCCGAGGGGAAAAGATTGACGCCCCGGATCACCAGCATGTCGTCGCCACGGCCCAGCACGCCATTGATCAGGCGGGCATGGGTGCGGCCGCAGGCGCAGGTCTCACGCCGGCGCGACACGATGTCGCCAGTCCACCAGCGCACCAGCGGGCCGGCTTGCTTGTCCAGATGCGTCAGCACCAGCACGCCGCGCTGGCCATCATTCACCGCCTTGCCGGTCTCGGGATCGACGATCTCGGCATAGGCGAAGTCTTCCAGCAGATGCGGGCCGGTCTGTGCCTCGCAATCCCAGCCGATGGTCTGGAATTCCAGCGAGCCATAGGCGTCGTAGCATTTCGCGCCCCACAATTCCTCGATGCGCTTGCGCGTCGCCGGAATGCTGGCGCCCGGCTCGCCGCCAACCATGATGCGTTTCACCGGCGAAGCCGCACTGTCATAGCCAAGCTTGGCCGCCGTTTCGGCCAGATGCAGCATGAAGGACGGCGTGCCGCAGATGATCTCGGTGCCGAATTCATAGATCGAATGCACCTGGCGCTCGGTCTCGCCGCTGCCGGCGGGAATGCAGATGGCGCCGGCGCGCTGATAACCCGCCGTGGCACCAAGGCCGCCGACGAACCAAGTGTAAGTGAACAGGCACTGGAAGACCTGGCCCGGCCGCACGCCCTGCGACCAGGCGCCGCGCGCGTAATTATCGGCCCAGCGGGTGAGATCCGCCTCGGTCCAGAATTGCGGCGCCGGCTTGGCGGTAGTGCCGGACGAGAAATGCACGCGGCGCACCTGCTCGCGCGGCGCGGCGACGAATTCGCCCCAGGGCGGCTGACGCTGCACGGAGGCGACATAATCAGCCTTCTTGGTCAGCGGCAGGCGCGACAGATCCGCGAAACTCTTGAGGCCGGCGGGATCGAAGCCGACTTCCTTGAAGGCGCGCTTGTAGTAGATGCTGTTGGCGCCAACATAGGCGAGTTGGCGCTTCAGCGCTGCAAGCTGTTCGGATTCCAGGCGGTCGCGCGACCAGGTTTCGCGCTCATCCCAGAACTTGTCGGAAAACGGACGCGCTTCAGCCATGGCTCTTGCTGCCCAATCCACGGATGGCAAAGGTGGCAATCTCTTCCGCCATTGCCTGCTGGCGTTCCGGTGTTTCTTCCGGGCCGGGGCGATACCAGATCGTGGTCCAGTTCAGCGCACCGAAGAAGGCCTTGACCACCGTGCGGGTATCCTGCGGCGGAATCAGGCCGGCCTGCAGCGCCTCCTCGATCGGACCGGCAAACAATGCCTGATATTCATCGCGCAGCTCCAGGATGCGGGCGAGCAGCGAGCGCTGCTCCGGCGTGGTCTGGCCGGCCAGATGCATCTCCAGGCCCTGCACCGCCACGCGCTGGAAGGGAAGCTGCGTCATGATGATCAGGATATGCGCCACCGCCATGGCATGCAGGCGCTGCAAGGGATCGCCGCCGCTCGCCGCCAACGGGCGCACCACGTCGAGATCCAGCCGCATCGCCTCGAAATGCACATCGAAGAACAGATCCGCCTTGCTGCGGTAATAGTGATAGACACGCCCCTTGGTGGCGTTCATCAGGTCCGCCACGTCGTCGATGCTCGCCGCCGAGTAGCCCTTGCGCATGAAGGCGATAGCCGCGGCCTTGAGGATTTCGGCGCGATTCTGTTCTTCGGCGTTGGTGCCGGAGCGGATGGCGGCAACGGTCATTTATCGTCTCCCAAGGCGGCAGCGGCAGCCGATTGGATCGCGCGCATCAGCACCAGGCGCTGGATTTCCGAGGTGCCTTCATAGATTTCGGTGGCGCGCTGGTCGCGGTAGAAACGCTCAACCGGTGTCGGGCGCACATAGCCGCGGCCGCCGAATACCTGCACGCCGAGATCGACCGCCTGATGCGCCACTTCGGTGGCGAACAGCTTGGTCATGGCGCCGAGATTGGCGATATCCTGGCCGGCATCGAATTGCCGCGCCGCCTCGTAGACCATCATGCGCGCCGCCGAGAGCTGCATCGCCGTATCGGCAATCTGGAAGCCGAGGCCCTGATGGCTGAGGATCGACTGGCCGAAAGTCTGGCGCGACACCGCATAGGCGGTCATCTCGCGATAGGCGCCGAGGCCGATGCCGACCGACTGCGCCGCCACAGTGATGCGGCCAACATTCAGGGTTTCCAATGCCAGGCGCAAAGCGGCGCCGGGCGCGGCGATCACGGCCGCATCATCCACCAGGGTATCGAAATCGATCACCGTGGTGGCGGTGCCGCGCATGCCCATCTTGTCTTCCTTGGGATGCACCTTCACGCCCGCTGCATCGGCCCGCACCATATAGGCGGCGATGCCGGCGCGGCCGCTGCCCGGTCGGGTCTGGGCGAACAGCAGGTATTTCTGGGCGATACCGCCATTGCCGATCCAGCATTTGGTGCCGCGCAGGCGCCAGCCGCTGCCCTCGCGCGTGGCGGTGGTGGCCATGTTGGCCGGGTCGGAACCGGCGCCGGGCTCGCTCAAGGCAAAGGAAATATAGATATCGTCACGCACCAGGGCGGTGAGATGTTCCTGGCGCTGGGCGTCGCTGGCGCCAAGCAGCAGCGGGTGCGCGCCAAGCTGCAAGGTGGCGATGATGCCGCTGGTGGAAGCGCAATGGGCGGCGATTTCCTCGATCACGGCGCTGAGCGAGGTGAGCGAGGCACCGGCGCCGCCATAAGTCTTGGGCAGAAACATGGTGCTGATGCCGGCCTGGCGCAGCAGGGCCACGTTCTCGTATGGGAAACGCTGCTCGCGGTCGATCACCGGGGCGAGGTCGGAAAAGTGATCGAGCGAGAGCTGGCGGGCCTTGGCGCGCCACTTGGCTGAATCGGCGTCTAGCTGGGGCTCCCAGATAATAGGGGTGGCAGCGGCCGCATAAGACGGCTCGCCATTCCAGCGGGAATAGCCTTGTGCTTCTGACATTTGTTTCCTCCTGAGAAAAACCTACTAGGTAGTATGTTTATCTGCAAGCGGAATCTGGCATTTATTTCAAAACGATCCGCGCGCGGCTTTCCAAGGCGGAAAACCGCGAAGGGTTATGTGATTGTGTGGAAGATGTGGTGGTGCCCCAGGCCCGACTTGAACGGGCACGTCCTTGCGGACAACGGATTTTGAGTCCGTCGCGTCTACCGATTCCACCACTGGGGCATCAGAGCGGGCGGATATTAGCGAAGCGCCCCTGTTTCGCAATCCTCGCCCAGCGGCAGATTTTCAGGCCGGGATTTGTCCCCTGCCCCTGCAGCCGGCCATGGACAAAGCCGCGGCCAGCGGCTACTGCCAAGGCCCCAACCGCTACAGCCAGGGCCAATGAAAAAGCTCTACGACTGGACCATGCGCCAGGCCGCCAGCCCCAAGGCTGGCCGCTGGCTGGGTTTCATTTCCTTCCTGGAAAGCTCGGTCTTCCCAATCCCGCCCGATGTGATGCTGGTGCCGATGTGCCTGGCGCAGCGCGAGAACGCCTTCCGCTACGCACTGATCTGCACCATCGCCTCGGTTATCGGCGGCCTGTTCGGCTATGCCATCGGCTATTTCCTGATCGAGACGCTGGGCGACCTGATCATCCGCGCCTATGGCTACGGCGAAAAGCTGCATGCCTTCCAGGAGGCCTATCAGGAATGGGGCGTCTGGATCATCCTGGTGAAGGGCCTCACCCCGATCCCCTACAAGCTGGTGACTATCGCCAGCGGCGCGGCGCATTTCAGCCTGCTGTCCTTCACGCTGGCTTCCATCGTCACGCGCGGCCTGCGCTTTTTCCTGATTGCCGCGCTGCTGTGGCGCTTCGGCCCGCCGATCAAGGACTTCATCGAGAAGCGCCTGACGATCCTGACCTGGATCTTCTTCATCGGCCTGATCGGCGGCTTCGTCGTCGTGCGCTTCATTCTCTAGAGCACCAAAAAACCCCGGGCCGGCTGCCCGGCCCGGGGCTCTTTTCACCAAAGCCTAGACGTTAGCGGCCTGGCGCCCGGTGCGGCCCACCCTGCGGACCGCCATGCGGACCGGGACGACCCAGCATCACCATCGGCGGCAATTCCGCGAAGCGGTCACGCTGCTCGGCGGAAAGCTGCGGCAGCAACTGCTCGATGGCACCACGCCGCAGCTTCACACTTTCAAGCTCGGCACTGAGCCGGGCTTCCTGGCCGCGCAGGCGTTCTACCGGATCAGGCTTCACCGGCGCGGTGCCTTCCGCCTTGGCCGGCTGCGGCTGCGTGTTGCACAAGGCCTGCATCGGACCCTGGCTGGCACGCAGCTCGCGGGCGAAATTGTCCCACGCCGTGCGTTGCGTCGCGGTTATGCCGAGCTTGGTTTCGGCAAAGCCGAGCCAGCCGGCAAGCCAGGCCGGCGCATCGGCGCAGGCACGCTGGCGATGCATCTCCATGCGCTCGGCGCGGTTCGGACGGTCCACGCCATCGCGGGCGCCGCCATCGCGCGGGCCGGCGGCCAGCGCCGGCAGAGAGAGCAGGCTGACCGCCATCAGGCCGGCAGCAAGGGTTCGGGAACGGGTGAGCATGATCAACCTCCAGTGCTAAGGATGCCACGGGGGGAGTGGCATCTGGGGTCAATCTAAAACAGCCCAACCCTGGCAGGATGACGGCAGCGCTACGGTTGGTAACGGGCTGTTACAAAGGAATCCTTGCCCAGCGCCGGCAGCGCGCCATGATAAGGCCACGATTTCCTCCCCTACTGAAAACCGATCCGCCATGGCCCGTAGCCCGCATATCCTCATCGTCGACGACGACCGCGAAATCCGCAGCCTGCTGCAGCATTTCCTCACCGAGCATGGCTTCCGCGTCACGCCCGCCAGCGATGGCAAGGGCATGATGGCGGCGCTGAAGAATGGCCGTTTCGATCTGGTGGTGCTGGATCTCATGTTGCCCGGCGAGGATGGCCTGTCGCTCTGCCGCAAGCTGCGCCAGGAAACTTCGCTGCCGGTGCTGATGCTCACCGCGATGTCGGGCGAGACCGACCGCATCCTCGGCCTGGAACTCGGCGCCGACGACTATCTCACCAAACCGTTCAGCCCGCGCGAACTGGTGGCGCGGATCAAGGCGATCCTGCGCCGCGTCGGCCCCGGCGCTGCCAGCAGCGAGGCCGAACGCCCCACCGCCTATGGCTTCGAGGGCTGGACGCTGGAAATCGGCAAGCGCCATCTGCGCTCGGCGGAAGGCACGCTGCTACCCCTCACCTCGGGCGAATTCGACCTGCTGCTGGCCTTCGTCGAACACCCGCAGCGCATCCTGAGCCGCGAACAGTTGCTCGACATCACGCGCGGCCGCTCGACCCTGCTGTTCGACCGCAGCGTCGATGTGCAGGTGAGCCGCCTGCGGCGCAAGATCGAGATCGACCCGAACATGCCGGAGGTGATCAAGACCGTGCGCAGCGGCGGCTATATCTTCACGCCTGCCGTCAAGAGTTTCGCCGCCGCATGATCAACCCGTTCACGGCGCTGGCCCGGCGTCTGGGCGGCGACCGCATTGCCTGGCGCATCGCCATTACGGTTTTGCTCGGCATCATCGGCACCCAGATCGCCACCATTCTGCTGATCTATCTGGTATTGCCCGGCGAAGCGCCGCGCCATGCCATGAGCAGCATTGTCGCCGAAATCAGTGCCGCCAGCCGCGACCCGCAGGCAGCGATTGCCAAGGGCGAGGATGGCGGTGAATTCACCTGGGAACGCGGGCGTGGCCCACGCGAACCCGGGCCGCGTGAACCCGGGCCGCGCGAAATGGGTCCGCGTGACCGCGACAAGGGCCCCAAGGATATGGCGCCGCGCGACATGGGCCCTCGCGATTTAGAGCGTGGCGGCCCGCCGCGTCCGCCCTGGCCCTTCTCCGAACTTGAACGCGAATTGCGCGAGGCGATCTCGGAAGCGGATTACCCCGAACTGCAGGTGCGGCCCTGGCGGCCCCGGCGGCCCCAGGCCGGCCTCGATATCGGCCCCGGCTTGAGCATTGTGATTCCACTGCAATCGCCACCGCCGCCGCCGTCATCACCGGGCGAAGCGGCGCAGTTGCGCGCCGAGGAACTGGCCAGCGGTGAATTGCGGCTGCCGCCGGTCTTTGCCGTCGGGCTGCGCGATGCCAATGGGCAATGGTACACGGTGCGGCCGCGCCAGGTGGAGCCGCTGGTGCCGCGCTGGCTGTTCACTACGTTGTGGCTGCTGACCACGGCGGCGATCATCGCCGGGCTTACGCTGTGGACCACGGCACGCCTGCTGCGTCCGTTGCGTGGCATGGCCGATGCGGCCCGCGACTGGCAGGCCGAGGCGCCGCCGCAAATGCTGCCCGAGACCGGACCGATGGAATTCCGCGCCATCGCCCAGGCACTGAACGGCATGCAGGGCCGCATCCACCGCTTCGTTGCCGACCGCGCTGCCCTGGTCGCCGCCCTGTCGCATGATCTGCGCACACCACTGACCCGCCTGCGGCTGCGGCTGGAAAGCCCGGACAGCCCCGAACGCCGCCAGCGCATGCTGGAAGACCTCGGCTTCATGGAACGGCTGACCGATCAGTTGCTTGGCTTCGCGGCGCTGGATGCGCGCGGCGAGCCGGAACAGCGGCTCGACGTGGCCGTGCTGCTGGCCAGCCTCTGCGACGACGCCGCCGACGCCGGCCATGATGCACGCTACGATGGCCCGCTGCATGTGGTGACTTTGTGCCGCCCCACCGCGATCAAGCGCGCGTTGATGAACCTGATCGACAACGCGATCAAATATGGCGGCCAGGCACATGTGTCGCTGCAGATGCAGCAGGGCAGCATCGCCATCCGTATCCACGATGCCGGCCCCGGCATCCCGGAAGCCGAGCAGGAGAATGTGCTGGCGCCGTTCTATCGCCTGGACGCGGCGCGCGGCCAGGAAACCGGCGGGCTCGGCATGGGCCTGGCGGTGGCGGCCTCGATCCTGCGCGCCCATGCCGGGCAGCTTGCCTTCGAGTATCCCAGCGCCGGCGGCTTCGACACCGTGGTGACACTGCCACTCAAGCGATGAACCATTCAGGCGGTGAACAGCCCCGCAACACCAGCGTCGCGGGGCTGTCTCGCTTACGCTGCCAGCATCACGCCGCCTGGGCCTGCTTCAGGCCGGCGATGAAGCCTGCCATATGCTGCTCGATATCGCGCGGATTGGTGCTGCCATCCGACGCTTCCGTGTAGCGCTTCAGCTCATCGAGGAAGAGCTTCAGGTTGTCGCTGCTGGACGCGCTGGTGCTGGCGCTGTCATCGCTGCTGCTGTCGCTGTCGTCGTCATCCTCTTCGCTCAGCGAATTCAACAGGTCGATCAGCGACTGCCCGCCGCCTCCCCCGCCCTGCACCTGCCCAGCGGCACGGCCATAGGCGGCAGCGCCTTCGCCCGGCGGCGGTGGCGGCGGCCCGAAGCCCTGGCCCTGCATGGCAACAAGCTGTGACTGCATCTGCTCGTCCAGCTTGGCGAAGCCGCTGTCATACTCGGTCTGCGAGATGTTGCCATCGCCGTCGCTGTCGAAATCCTTAAGCATCTGGTCGGCGGAAGGGCCCTTGCCGCCGCGCGGGCCGGAAACACCCTCGGCCTTGCGCTGCTCTTCCATCTTGCTGATCTGCGCTTCCAGCTCGGCCTTGCTCAAGGAGCCATCGCCGTCGCTATCGGCCTCCTCGAACATTTTCTGCCGCATCTGCTTCATCATTTCGAGCGGATTGAAGCCGCTCGCACTGCTGACACTTGTAACCATGTCGGTCTCCTATGGCTGATGAGGGCGGCTTGCCCCCAGCGCATGAATTTCAAGCCGCATGCCAGCCACAGGCATTTCGCAGCGCGTTGATTCGGCGATGTAATAGTGTTGCAGGAAAATGCCCCGGCAGATTCGCCCCGGCAGCTCTTGCCGGAATTGTTACCGTGATGCCGCCTGCAACATATCGTCACAGTGTTTCCCGGGACTTCCGGAGCCGCCCGTCAGGGCCTAAAATGCCGCCATGTTCGACCGTCTCTCCGCACAGCTCGCCGGCCTGCTGTTCGCCGGCTTGAGCGCCCTCACTCTCGGCGCCGCCTTCGTGGCGCAATACGGCTTCGGCCTCGCGCCCTGCCAGCTCTGCCTGTGGCAGCGCTGGCCCTATGCCGCCGCGATTCTTCTCGGACTCGCCGCGTGGCGGCTGGAGCGTTTCCGCCCGCTGCTGCTGTGGCTGGTGGCACTCAGCTTCGCGATCACCGCTGGCATCGGCCTGTTCCATACCGGCGTCGAGCAGAAATGGTGGGCGGGCCTTGAGAGCTGCGGCGGCGGCAACACCGCCACCACGCTGGAAGCCTTGCGCGCGCAAGTGCTTTCGGCGCCGATCGTGCGCTGCGACGAAGCCGCCTTCTCCTTCCTCGGCCTCAGCATGGCAGCTTGGAACGCGCTGTGGGGTGCGCTGCTCGCCATCCTGGCCGCGATCAAAGCGAGGCAGGCATGACCAATACCAAGCCGCGTCTACCCGGCGACCTCAAGCCAGCCGAGGTCATCGAGCGCATCCTGCGTGTCGACCATGCCGGTGAATACGGCGCCAAGCGAATTTACGAAGGCCAGCTTGCGGTGCTGAAAAACGCGCCCTCGACGCCGACCATCCGCCACATGGCGGAACAGGAGATGAAGCATCTCGCGGCTTTCGACAAGCTGCTGCCGGAGCGCCGTGCACGCCCCACCCTGCTCGGGCCGCTATGGCATGTCGCCGGCTTCGCGCTCGGCGCCGCCACCGCGATGCTCGGCGAGAAGGCCGCGATGGCCTGCACGGAGGCTGTCGAAGAAGTTATCGACGCGCATTATTCGCGCCAGCTCGAAACACTTGAGACGCTGGCCGCCGAGGGCAAGGCGGAGCCAGAGCTTGCCGCGCTGATCGAGCAGTTCCGCGCCGAGGAAATCGAGCACCGCGACACCGCGCGCGAGGCCGGCGCCCAGGAGGCCCCGGCCTATCCGGCGCTGAGCCAAGGGGTGAAAGCCGCCACCCGCGCCGCCATCTGGCTGTCCGAGCGGATTTAAGGTTCCAGCTCGCTATCCCAGTAGAGATAGTCGCGCCAGCTCTGGTGCAGGTAGTTGGGCGGGAAGGCGCGGCCATTCTGCTGCAATTCGGTCACGCTCGGCACATGCGGCGCGGTGCGCGGGAACATGCGGCATTCGCGCGGCATGCGACCGCCCTTGCGCA
Organism: Ferrovibrio sp. MS7; assembly: GCF_038404985.1. NCBI lineage: Bacteria > Pseudomonadati > Pseudomonadota > Alphaproteobacteria > Rhodospirillales > Rhodospirillaceae > Ferrovibrio > Ferrovibrio plantarum. The sequence continues at coordinate 2,034,398 of NZ_JBBKBA010000001.1, read as the reverse complement.
GATTGCACGGTGCGCAGGCCGCCACCACGTTGTCCCAGCGGGTGAGGCCGCCGCGCGAGCGCGGGATCACATGATCGAAGGTGAGTTCGTGGCGGCTGCCGCAATATTGGCAGGCGAAGCGGTCGCGCAGGAAAAGATTGAACCGGGTGAAGGCCGGGCGCCGCGCCGGCTGGATATAGCGTTTCAGCGCCACCACGGAAGGCAGCCGCATGCGGAAGCTGGGACTGCGGATTTCCTGATCGTATTCCGAGAGAATCGTGACGCGGTCCATGCATACCGCCTTGACCACTTCCTGCCAGGGCCAGACGGACAAGGGGAAGTAAGACAGCGGCTGATAATCCGCGTTAAGCACCAATGCCGGACAATTGTCTGGCCTCATCCTGTGATCACTCCCACTGCTAACGACAAGGGGGAACGCCAACTGAATGCCTAGACAATACAATATGCTGCGTTACGCCCCGGTGACAACTACCTTATTTTGTCGCATCACAAGCCCGTTGCCTCACAAACCCGGCACGTCACAAGCTCTGGGCCAGGAAATGGCCGCCCAGGCGCAACCCTTCCGGGTCAATCGCATGCGGCACGCCGAGGCTGAGATGCCAGCGCGCCGGAATATCGGCGGCGCCGAGGCCGTTCAGCGTGTCGAACAGGGCTTCCATCGGCACCACATCATCGGCCGAGCCATGCACCAGCAGAATCGGTGGCTTACCTCGCGCTTGTTCCGGCAGCTTGGCGGCGCCAACCAGCACGCCGGAATAGCCGAGGATGGCGCCGGGTGCCGCAGCCCGGCGCAGGCCGACATGCAGCGCCATCATGGTGCCCTGGCTGAAACCGACCAGGCCAAGCCTGGCCGCCGGCAGGTTATGCCGCGCCAGTTCGGCATCGAGAAACGCCTCGATCACCGGGGCTGCCTGTTCGGCACCGGCATACAAGGCTTCGTAAATGCCGCCGGCGCGGTGCGGGTCGCGGCGCAGCATGTTCGGATCGTAATCATTCAGCCCGAACCATTGCCGGCCGCCGAAGCCGGGGCCTTGCGGCGTGCCCGGAATCAGGCTCGGCGCATTCGGCGCCACGAAAGCCGCGCCAGGTAATTCACGCCGCCAATGCGAAGCGAGTTCGATCAGGTCATTGCCATCGGCGCCATAGCCATGCAGCAGCACGATAAGCTGCCGCGCCGGGCCTTTGGTGGGCGGCAGGCGGGGGCCATCGATGAGACGTCCGGGGAATTGGGAGGGCGTCTGGCTCATGGTGTCACCGGTTGCTGCTTGGAAACACTATAATAGCGCCAGAGCAGCCGCGCGGCGACCCCGCGATGCGGTTTCCAGCGGGCGGCGATCTTGTCCATCCGCTTCACATCCGGCCGCTTGCGCATGTTGAACAGGCGTTTCGCCGCTTCCTGCAACGCCACGTCATGCGCCGGCCAGATATCGGTGCGGTCTAGGGCGAACAGCAGGAAGATTTCCGCCGTCCAGCGGCCGATGCCCTTCACTGCCGTGAGCCGGGCGAATACTTCCGCATCCTCCAGCGCCGCCAGGCTGCCGAGATCGAGGCTACCGTTTGAAACCGCCAGGGCAATCTCGCGCAAGTAGCGCAACTTCGGCCGGCTGAGGCCGCACCTAAGCAAGGCGGCCTCGTCATGGCCGAGAATATTTTCCGCCGTGAACGGCACCACCATGGCTTCGACACGGGCCCAGATCGTCGCGGCGGCGGCCACTGAAACCTGCTGCTCGACAATGATGCGGCAGAGATTGGCAAGATCGGCGGGTCGGCGGCGGTCATGCACATGGCCGCAGACCTCGAGCGCCTGGGCAAAGCGCGGTTCACGGACGCAAAGCTCCGCGAGCGCCTTCAGCGTGCGGGCGCGCTGGTCCGGTTTCGCGGCATTGAGTGGCTTCCCTTTGGCAGCGGGCTTTGTCATAGCTTGCTCGGAGTCGCTTCTGGAGCCAGCTTGCCGATGCCCGGCGCCCCTGTCATCCCTTCCATGAACCCTGTCATCCCTTCCATGGTCACTCGCTTCGCACCGAGCCCGACCGGTTGGCTGCATGAGGGCCATGCCTATTCCGCCGGCTTCGCCTGGACCAAGGCGCATGAAGCTGCCCCCAATACTCAAGGCGGCCGCTTCCTGTTGCGCATCGAGGATATCGACCGCACCCGCTGCCGGGCGGAATTCGATGCTGGCTTGCTGGAAGACCTCGCCTGGCTGGGTTTGCGCTGGGCAGAACCGGTGCGGCGGCAATCACAGCATTTCGCCGAGTATGGCGCGGCGCTGGATAAGCTTGCCGCGCGCCGCCTGCTCTATCCCTGCTTCTGCACCCGCAAACAGGTGCTGGCCGAAATCGCCCGCATCGGCGGCGCCCCGCATGCGGAAGACGGCACGGCGATCTATCCCGGCACCTGCCGCCATCTTTCCGATGACGAGCGCGCATCGCGGATCGCGGCCGGCGAAAGCTATGCGCTGCGGCTCGACATCGCCGCTGCCTGTGCGCTACATCCCGCGCTTTCCTGGCATGACGCCGAGCTGGGCGAACAGGTGGTGACGTTTGATACGTTGCACCGCCTGCATGGCGATGCCGTGCTGGCGCGCAAGGAAACCCCGGCGAGCTACCATCTCTGCGTCACGCTGGATGATGCCCTGCAAGGCATCACGCTGGTCACCCGTGCCGTCGATCTGCGCAATGCCACGCCGCTGCACCGGCTGCTGCAGGCGCTGTTCGGCCTACCGGTGCCGGACTACGCGCATCACCCGCTGCTGTTCGATACTGCCGGCGAACGCCTGGCCAAGCGGCATAACGCGCCGAGTTTGCGCGAGCGCCGCCAAGGCGGCGAGCATCCCGCCGATCTCTGGCGCCGCCTCGGCTTCGATCCGGGAGTATTTGGTTTCTAGCGCGCCCCCATGCGCACCCGGGTCTCGTCATCCAGCAAAGCGTCGAGAGCGGCCTGCCAGGGCGCACCAGGATGGGCATCAATCAGCGCGTTGACCTGATCGACAACACGCTGGCCGAAGGCGCTGCGGGCGCAGGCGATGCCGCTGGCGGTCACCGGCCGCTGGCCGCGGATCGGCAGCATATGCAGCACGGGCGGTGGCTTGAGCAGTCGGGCCTGGGCATTGGCCTCGAAGGGATAGAGCAGCAGCCAGTCAACGCGGTCGGCGCCCAGCATCGCCACCATGGTGCTGGCACGCGGCAGCCGCAGCAGCCGCTCTGGCGGCACCGGCTGCAACACCGCATCCAGCGCCGTGCCATAGCTGCGGTTTTCGTTGATCACGCCATCCAGCGCGGCATCGCTGAGCAAAGCCGCCATATCGATGCCAGCTTGAGCATCGCCATGCGCCTTCACTGCCTTCAGGCTGTCCTCACGCACCACCACGGCCAGGCCGGGCAGACGTAGGAAGTCACGCGAGAACAGGAAGCGCGCCTCGCGGGCGGGATTACGCGCCAGGCTGGCGGTGCAGGCCTGCGGCTGCTCGGCCAGCAGCCGCTCCAGGCGTGGCAACGGCAGGAAGCGGGTATCATGTCGGTAATCCGGCAGCCGCTGCTTCAGCCAGTCCAGCGCCGCATCGCCGAAGCCGGTTTCCTGCTCCACGAAGACCGGCACCCACTGCGCCTTCAGCCACAGCAGCGGCTCAGCCGCCCGAGCCCAGCCCGGCAGCAAGAGCAACAGCAGCATTATGTAAAGGGGGCGCATGATCTCCCTGGTGGCACGTTATCCGCAGCCAAACTCTAGGCCGTACCGGCCTGCCAAGCCAAGAATCGAATAAAAACAGAACATTCAAATCAAATAAAATGCCGCGCCCGCATCGAGCGCGGCACCGGATCACGCCCCTACCACTTGAACAGCTTGTCGGTCGGGATGGCGTAGGTGATGGCCAGGGTCTCGGAGCCCGGATTCGGGTCGCGGATGCCGGCATTGGAGATGTGGTTGAAGCTGATGCCGAGTCGCGAGCGGTCGTCGAAGCGGTAGCTCAATTCGAGCTGCGAGCGGAATTGGATGCCGTTGGAGATATGCTTGCCGTCGCCCTCGTAGTAGAGGCCGGGCGCGAAGCTCGGCGTCAGCACCCAGCGGCGGCCGAAATAGAGATCGACCAGCACGCCGGCAAAGCCATGCACGGCACGGTCAGAGGTGGCCATGATGCCGCCAAAAGGCTTGAAAATCCAATATTTTTCGGCACCGCGATACTCGATGCGGCCCTCGAAAGCCTCATTCTTCTGCTTGTTGATATCAAACCAGCCGGCCGAGAAAGCCCAGAAGGCCGGATCATCGGCCTTGGCGGTGCTGGTGCCGGCCGGCGCCATCGCCTGGGTCGACTGGGCATAGACCTGGCCTGAAGGGGCCTGGCCCGGATAGGGCGCACGCGGCTGCTGTTGCGCCTGGGCAGCGCCGACGAATCCGAAGCCCAGCACCAGAAAAGCGGCAAGCCACGCCTGCCGGATCGACGCCACCATATTATTCCCCCAACTTCATGTACTTAACCCCACTAACGGGAACTCTAGCCGGCTTCCGCGCGGATTTGAAGCGGTTGCCTGTTTATCGGGCTTAGCCGCCTTGATAAGGGGGGCCAAAGCCGCTACATCCAGGCCCGAAAACCCGCTCACCTTGCGGGTACCACCCCTTTGCGGGTCCAGTCCTGCGGCCCGCGTCAGCTCTCCTGGAGACGAAAGATGACGGTTCGCGTTGCCATCAATGGTTTTGGTCGCATCGGGCGCAATGTGCTGCGCGCCATTATCGAGTCCGGCCGCACGGATATCGAGGTTGTCGGCATCAACGATCTCGGCCCGGTCGAGACCAACGCACATCTGTTCCGCTATGACAGCGTGCATGGCCGCTTCCCCGGCACCGTGACCGTCAACGGCGACAGCATCGATGTCGGTCGCGGCCCGATCAAGGTGACCGCCGAGCGCGACCCGGCCAAGCTGCCGTGGAAGGAGCTGAAGGTCGATATCGCGATGGAATGCACCGGCATCTTCACCGACAAGGAGAAGGCCGCGCTGCATCTCACCGCCGGCGCCCGCAAGGTGCTGGTCTCCGCGCCGGCCACCGGCGCCGACCTCACCGTGGTCTATGGCGTGAACCACGACCAGCTCAAGGCTGAGCATACCGTGGTGTCGAACGCCTCCTGCACCACCAACTGCCTGGCGCCGGTCGCCTTCATCCTCGATGCCGCCGTGGGTATCGAGAAGGGCTACATGACCACGATCCATGCCTATACCGGTGACCAGCCGACGCTGGACACCATGCACAAGGATCTCTACCGCGCCCGCGCCGCCGCGCTCTCCATGATCCCGACCACCACCGGTGCCGCCAAGGCTGTCGGCCTGGTGCTGCCGAACCTGAAGGGCAAGCTGGACGGCTCCTCGATCCGCGTGCCGACCCCGAATGTGTCGCTGATCGACTTCAAGTTCATCTCGAAGAAGAACACCACCGCCGAGGAAATCAACGCCGCCATCGTTGCTGCCGCCAATGGCAAGCTGAAGGGCATCCTCGGCGTCAACGACCAGCCGCTGGTTTCCAGCGACTTCAACCACAACCCGGCCAGCTCCACCTTCGACCTGAAGCAGACCCAGGTGATGGAAGGCAATCTGGTGCGCGTGGTGAGCTGGTACGACAACGAGTGGGGCTTCTCCAACCGCATGTCGGATACCGCCATCGCCATGGCGAAGCTCTGAGGCCGTAAGCCCCATGGCTCATTTCCACACCCTGGATGACGTGGACGTTGCCGGCAAGACCGTGCTCGTCCGCGTCGATCTCAACGTCCCGATGAAGGACGGGCGCATCACCGACGATCTGCGCATCAGCCGCATCCTGCCCACCTTGCACGAATTGTCGCGCAAGGATGCCAAGGTGGTGGTGCTGTCGCATTTTGGCCGTCCCGACGGCAAGGTGGTGCCCGAGATGAGCCTCAAGCCGGTGGCGGCAGCGCTTGCCACCGCGCTCGGCTCGGCTGTCGGCTTCGCCGAGGATTGCGTCGGCGATGCCGCCAAGGCGGCGATCGAGAAGCTGCGCAAGGGCGGCATCGTGCTGCTGGAGAATACCCGCTTCCACGCGGCGGAAGAGAAGAACGACAGCGCGTTTGCGAAGATGATGGCCGATCTCGGCGACATCTACGTCAACGACGCCTTCTCCTGCGCCCATCGCGCCCATGTCTCCACCGAAGCCTTGGCGCATCTGCTGCCGGCCTATGCCGGCCGCAACATGGAAGTGGAACTGAAGCACCTCTCCGCCGCGCTGGAAAAGCCGGAGCATCCGGTGGCCGCCGTGATCGGCGGCGCCAAGGTCTCCACCAAGCTCGAACTGCTCGGCAATCTGCTCGGCAAGGTCGACAAGCTGATCATCGGCGGCGGCATGGCCAACACCTTCCTGTTCGCCCAAGGGCGCGAGGTGGGCAAGAGCCTGTGCGAGAAGAACATGGCCGATACCGCCCGCGACATCCTGCGCGATGCGGTGACGCGCGGCTGTGCCGTGGTGCTGCCCGATGACGTAGTGGTGGCGCGCGAGTTCAAGGCCGGTGCCCCGAGCAAGGTGGTGGCAGCCGACCGCGTGCCGGCGGACCAGATGATCCTGGATATCGGACCGGTCGCGGCCTCGCGCCTCGGCACCCTGCTGGCGGATTGCAAGACGCTGGTATGGAACGGCCCGCTCGGTGCCTTCGAGACCGCGCCCTTCGATGCCGGCACCGTGATGGTGGCGCGCACGGCGGCGGCGCTCACCGCCTCGGGCCGCCTGCTCAGCGTGGCCGGCGGCGGCGATACCGTGGCGGCTCTGCGCCATGCCGGCGTGGCGGAGGAATTCTCCTACGTCTCGACTGCTGGCGGTGCCTTCCTGGAATGGCTGGAAGGCAAGGAACTGCCTGGCGTGGCGGCGCTCAAGACCGCCTGATCATCAAAGACAGGCCGGAAAAAGCTGAAGCCCGGGTGTTGCCACCCGGGCTTCTTCATTTCGAGGTCAGGACGCGCGTTACGCGGCGCGAGCCTGTTCCAGCGTCACCGGCTGGCTGCCGACGTTGATCGAGATCTGGCGCGGCTTCTTGGCCTCGGGGATCTCGCGCTTCAGCTCGATATGCAGCAGGCCGTCAGTGAGCTGCGCACCCACCACCTTCACGGTGTCGGCAAGCTCGAAGCGGCGCTCGAAGGCGCGGCGCGCAATGCCGCGGTGCAGGTAGGTCACACCCTCTTCCGGCTGCTCGGCGCCCTGCGCCTTGGCCGAAATGGTGAGGCTGTTTTCCTTCACCGTCACATCGAGTTCATCCTGGCGGAAGCCGGCCACCGCCATGGTGATGCGGTAGGCATCTTCGCCACGCTTCTCGATGTTGTAGGGCGGGTAGCTGAGGCTCGATTCGTCCAGCCGGCTGGCGAGATCGAACAGGCGGTTCACATGGTCGAAGCCGACACTGGAACGCAGCAGCGGGGAAATATCGAAAGCACGCATGGGTCTTATCCTCCTTGAGCGACAAGATGGGTTGCTTGCGGCCCGCCAGGATGGCCAGGCCGCGGAACTATCCCGATCCGCTCTGCGGCACCGGAATGCTTTCGATTTAGGGAGCCTGTGACGGCTTTCAAGAGGGGCGTTGCCCCCGGTTAGCGCGTTATGGCGACGGGCTGCCAGCGGAAATCAGTGAGCCGCTTGCCGCCAAGCTGCTGCACGATGTGTTTCGGGCCAACGAATTGCGGCGCCAGATTCATTGCCTGATAGGCCAGCACCAGCAACGAATTGCCGAAATAGGGCTGTAATGCCTTGAATGACCGTTGCGCCATTTCGGCGGTGGCAACGGCGCTCTCCGCGACGAGAACAATGGTCACCACCTCGGCACCGAGCTGGAACGACGTCGCCTGGTAAACCTGCCCCATTTTGCTGGCGGCTCCCTAGAAAACAATACAGGCGGCCCGAGTATTCGGACCGCCTGTAATTCTAGCACCGCCTGTGAAGGGCGGAAAAGCGTTACTTCTTGAGGCCGAAACCGGCGAAACGCTTGTTGAACTTGGCCACCTGGCCACCCGCCTCGTTGATACGGGCCGGGCCACCGGTCCAGGCCGGATGCGACTTCGAGTCGATATCCAGCGCCAGGGTATCGCCCGCCTTGCCGTAGGTGGAACGGGTCGAATACACGGTGCCGTCGGTCATCTGCACCTTGATTTCGTGGTAGTCGGGATGGATATCGGCCTTCATGATCTGTCTCCTGGCCGCCTGGACACACCCGGGCCGGCCTCAAAAATCCGCAATGGCGGCGGGTTATAGCCAAAGCAGGCCGCCTCCGCAAGCCCGGAAGTGCCCCCGTGCGGCTTCCTGGGCGGCTTCCTGGGGCGGCCCTGCGACCCCGGGAACCAGGCCCTGCCGCTGGGCAGAAACCGGCCCGGCTGGTATATCCCTACCGCCATGACCGCGACCCGCCCGAGCACAGCCCGAGACGCCACCCCGGAGACCGGAGGCAGGCCGCCCCGTGCGCCGCTCAAGCCTTTGACATTGCTGCTCGGTTTCCTGAAGCCTTACCGCTGGGTGGCGGTGCTGGCCGGCATTGCCCTGGTGGTGGCGGCGCTGGCTGTGCTGGGCATCGGCCAGGCCATCCGCCGGGTCATCGATGTCGGCTTCGGCGCCGGCATGCCGAGTGCGGCCCATCCCGGCGGCGCCGGCGACGGCCAGTTCCTCGATCTCTATTTCGGCGCCCTGTTCGGCGTGGTGGCGGTGCTGGCGGTGGCCACCTATGCCCGCTTCTACTGCGTCACCTGGCTCGGCGAGCGCATCGTCGCCGATATCCGCCAGGCAGTGTTCAGCCATGTGCTGAAACTCTCGCCGGCCTTCTTCGAGACCACCCGCACCGGCGAAGTGCTGTCCCGCCTGACCACCGATACCGAACTGATCCAGACCCTGGTCGGCTCCTCGGTCTCGGTCGCGCTGCGCAACATACTGCTGTTCCTCGGCAGCGCCGTGCTGCTGCTGATCACCTCGCCGCATCTCACCCTGCTGGTGGCCGTGGTGGTGCCCTTCGTGGTGCTGCCGATCGTGATCTATGGCCGCAAGCTGCGGGCCTTGTCGCGCCAGAGCCAGGACCGCGTAGCCGATCTCGCCGCCCAGGCGGGCGAAACGCTCAACGCCATCAGCACCGTGCAGGCCTATACTGCGGAAGCCCGCGAGGGCCGCCGCTTCCGGGGCAATGCCGAAGCCGCTTTCAATACCGCCGTGCGCCGCACCCGGGCGCGCGCCACCCTCACCGCCCTGGTGATGCTGCTGGTATTCGGCGCCGTGAACGGCGTGATGTGGATCGGCGGCAAGGCGGTGTTCGCCGGCGAGATGTCGGGCGGCGAACTCTCCGCCTTCGTCTTTTATGCGATCATCGGCGCCTCATCGGTTGGCGCCTTGTCGGAAGTGTGGAGCGATGTGCAGCGGGCAGCCGGCGCCGCCGAACGGCTGATGCAGTTGCTGGCCACCGAGCCGGGCATCCAGGCGCCGAGCCAGCCGCTCGCCCTGCCGGCCAAGCCGGAAGGCCGCGTCGAATTCGCCGAGCTGCGCTTCACCTATCCGGCGCGGCCCAACATGCCCGCCGTCGACAACCTGTCGTTGGAGATCAAGGCTGGCGAGACGGTGGCGATTGTTGGCCCCTCGGGCGCGGGCAAGACCACGCTGTTCCAGTTGCTGCTGCGCTTCTACGATCCGCAATTCGGCGAAGTGCGCGTCGATGGCGTGCCGATCCGCCGCCTCGATCCGGTGGCCTTGCGCCAGCATATCGCCCTGGTGGCGCAGGATCCGGTGATCTTCGGCGCCAGCGTCGCCGACAACATCCGCTATGGCCGGCCCGATGCCAGCGATGCCGAACTGCGCCAGGCCGCCGAAGCCGCTGCGGCGCACGGCTTCGTCCAGGCATTGCCGCAGGGCTACGACACCTATCTGGGCGAACGCGGCGTGCGGCTTTCCGGCGGCCAGCGCCAGCGCATCGCCATCGCCCGCGCCCTGCTGCGCGATCCGCCGATCCTGCTGCTGGACGAAGCCACCTCGTCGCTGGATGCCGAATCCGAGCGCAAGGTGCAGAAGGCGCTGGAACACCTGATGCGCGGCCGCACCACCCTGGTGATCGCGCACCGCCTCGCCACCGTGCAGAAAGCCGACCGCATCGTGGTGATGGACAAGGGCCGCATCGTCGCCGCCGGGCGGCATGAAACGCTGATGCGCGAGGACGGCCTCTACGCACGGCTGGCGCGGCTGCAATTCATGAACACCACCCTCGATGACACCGAAGCCGCAAGCTAGTCCGCGCCAGCGCGCGCCCAATCGCAATCTGCCGGTGCGGCGCGGCTCGCGCATGAAGCTGTGGTGGAGTTTCCTGGCGGCCGTGCTGGTCGCCTATGGCGTCTATACCGTGTGGCTCGGCGGCGCCTATCGCAGCGTCGAGCCTTTCATGGCCGGGCAATGCACGCCCATCGATGCGCCGGCTGGTCCGGAAGACATCCTGATCCTGCCAGATGGCAGCGGTGCCATCATCTCGGCGCAGGACCGCCGCAACCGCAGCAATCGCGGCGGCCTGTGGTTCTATGACTTGAGCGGGAATGCGCCGGGCAAGCTCACCGAACTCAATGTGCCTGAACAGATGCCGTTCCACCCGCGCGGCATCGCGCTGCATGGCCCAAGCAGCGGCGAGTGGGTATTGCAGGTGATCAACCAGCGCAGCGCCGACCGCAACACAGTGGAAGTCTTCGCGCTCGAAGCCGGCAAACTGAGGCATCTCGGCAGCATCGGCAGCGACCTGTTCGTCAGCCCGAACGGCATCGTCGCCACCGGGCCGCAGAGCTTTTACCTCACCAACGACCGTGGCGCCGGCCCGCGCTGGATGCATGCGGTGGAGAATATCCTGCAGCTCTCGCGCTCCACGGTGATCTATCACGACCCGCGCGGCACCAGGCCGGTGGCGGAGGATATCGCGTTTGCCAATGGCATCGCACTCACGCCGGATGGCCTCACCGCCCTGGTCGGCTCGACATTGTGGCGCATGGTGCTGTCCTTTGACCGCGAGCCGGCCAGCGGCCTGCTCAGGCGCAGCGGCTCGCTGGCGTTGCCCGGCGGCGTCGACAATATCCGCTTTGATTCAGACGGCGCGATGTGGGCGGCATTGCACGTCAATTCCTTCGCCTTCATCGGCCATGCCCGCGATGCGCAGAAGGAAAGCCCGAGCCTGGTGGTGCGGGTCGACCGCGATGGCCGTGGCGCCACGCGTATTGTTGAAGCCTTCGGCGATCCCGGCGGGCTGCTCTCAGGCGCCAGCGTGGCAGCGCATCACAAGGGCCGGCTGCTGATCGGCGCCACCTTCCAGCCGCGCATCATGGATTGCCGCATCGAGACGGCGAAGCTTAAGGAAATCCAGCCTTAAGGGCCCGAACAAAAATATAGCCTAGGCGCGCTTGCGCGCCATGCCCATCAGGATGAAAGCCAGCGCGGCGAAGCCCAGCGCCGGCAGCGCCAGATTCCAGAAAGTGTAATCCCAGTTCAGGCCGCAGGTGAAATCGCCATCGCCGCGGCCCATCTGGATCGGCAGCGTGCCGCCCTGGCCCGGCACGCGGCTGCACATGCCCTGCGGTTCGTTGCCATGGGTGCGCAGTAGCAGCACGGCATAAATCAGCACCGGCAAGCCGATGCCATAGGCAAGGCTGGCGACAAGACGGCCAACAAAGGAATGCGGAGCGATCAGGTTCAGCATGGCGGCGTTTCTAGCGCTCCGTCAGCTTCAATTCAATGCGCCGGTTGCGCCGCAAGGCAATCTCGTCGTTGCGCTCGTCCAGCGGCTGGAATTCGCCGAAGCCGGCAGCGGCGAGGCGCTGCGCCGGCACGCCCTGGGCGATCAGGAATTTCGTTACCGAGATGGCCCGCGCCGCCGACAATTCCCAGTTGGAGGGGAATTGCGGCGTGTTGATCGGCACACGGTCGGTATGGCCATCGACCCGCAGCACCCAGGGCAGGTCAGCCGGAATCTTCTTCGCTATCTCGATCAGTGTTTTGGCGAGCTGACCCATCTGCTCGCGACCCTGCGGATTGAGTTCGGCCGAGCCCGACGTGAACAGCACTTCCGACTGAAACACGAAGCGGTCGCCGACGATCTGGATATCCTTGCGGTCGCCGAGCGCCTGACGCAGCCGGCCGAAGAATTCCGAGCGGTAACTCATCAGGTCGTCGACCTTGCGCGCCAGCGCGGCATTCAGCCGCTTGCCAAGGTCGATCACCTGGGCCTGGCTCTGCTTCTCCTTCTCCTCGCTCTCGCGCAGGATGCGGTCGATCTGCGCCAATTGCTCGCGCAAGGCCAGGATCTGGCGGTTCAGCAGGTCGATCTGGCTGCGGGCATCGGCGGAGGCACGGCGCTCGGCTTCCAGGGCAGCCGCGCCGGAAACCAGCTTGCCATCGAGATCGATCACGATCTGCTTCTGCTCGGCAAGCTGCTTCTCGGCTTCATCATGGCGGGTCTGGGCATCGCTCAGCGCGGCGGCAAGCTGGTCGCGCTCGGCGATGCTGGCAGCCAGCGTGGCCTGCAACTGGCCGAGATTGGTACGCAGGTCGGCACTGGTCTTTTTCTCCAGCGACAATTGCTCGACCAGACGGGCGAGGTCGCCACGCAGCGCATCAATCGCCTTGTCCTTGCCGGAAATCGCATTGGCGAGGAAGAACTGCGCCAGGATGAACACCGCCAGCACGAAGACGATGACCATCATCAGGGTCGACAGCACGTCGACATAACCGGGCCAGGGATTGGCTACCCCGCTCTCGCCCCGGCGCCAGGCGCGGCTTGCCATACCTTAGGTCCGCCGCTGATTGTCGGCTGCCGCCGCGATGGTGCGCGACAACAGCTTGATCTCGGCCCGCATGTCGTCGACCAGCTTGGCGCGGCCCTGGGCGGCATCGTCGAGCAGGCGGGTGAGAAGGATATCCATATTGCGCAGATGACCCCGGCTGGCGGCATCGAAGCCGCCGCTTTCGGTATTCTGCGCCAGCTTGGCCATGATCGGCTTCATCTCGATCTGATGCTCGGTGAGCTTCAGCAGCAGCCCCTGCTCGGCGCGCATCTGCTCCGTGAGCAGGCTGAGCTTCTCGTTGAGCTGCAGCAGGGCGGCAGAAGCGTTGCCGCGATTGTCTTCCGAGCGCGCCAGGGTACGCTGCAGGTTATCGAGGCTGTCAGCCGTCTGTTCCAGCAACGCCTGCACATAAGCCGGCACCGACTGGTCGCCATCGGCCACCGCGCCGCCGCCGACGCGGGTAAAGCCGGCGAGCCATTCCTCGAGATCGTTATAGAAACGATTCTGCGCCTGGCCCGCCTGCAGATCGAGGAAACCGAGGATCAGCGAGCCGGAAAGGCCGAGCATCGAGGAGGAGAAAGCCAGGCCCATGCCAGCCAGCGGCCGCTGCAGGCCGCCCTTCAGCTTCTCGAACAACACGTTGATATTCTCTTCCGCCCCCAGCGACAGGCCGGAGATGGTATCGGTGACGGAACCGATGGTCTCGAGCAGGCCCCAGAAGGTGCCAAGCAGGCCGAGGAAAACCATCAAGCCGATCAGGTAGCGCGAGATATCGCGTGCTTCATCCAGCCGCGAACCGACGGAATCGAGCAGAGCGCGCGTCGCGGCTGCCGAAACCTGGCCGCGCGGGCCACGGTTCTCGAGCATCTTGGCCAGCGGCGCCAGCAGGTTGGACGGCTTGCCGACATGGGCGACGGTGCTGGTATGCTGCGACTTCTGCCAAGCGGCGAGCCAGTCGGCTTCGCGGCCGAGCACGAAAACCTGGCGGAAGATGAAAAGAATGCCGATCACGGCCACGGCCGTGATCAGGCCGTTGAGCGCCGGATTGGCGAGGAAGGCACGCTGCAGCGGATCCTTCAGCACGAAAATCACCGCGCCGACAGCAACGAGGAACAGCACCATACGCACCAGGTAACGACCAGGTCTGGTCATGCCTTCACCTTATCCTGCGGCCCAATGGCTAGTGGTATATGGTTCCGACTTAGGCAGCGAATATGGCTTTTCCTGGGCGAAAAGCCGTGTGCCTGCATCAATCAGCGCCCGACCGGGGCAACTTCAACACGGTCCGGCGGCGAATTGTCGCTAGGCGCACCAAGCGCGCGCACATCAATGCGCGTGGAACGAATACCACGGTCGATCAGGAAACCGCGCACTGCGAGCGCACGGCTGAGCGAGAGGCGACGCGCACCGCTGGCGGCATCCGCGCCGCTGGCGCTGGCATAGGCACGGATCTGGATACGGTCTTCGGTATTGGCGAGTGCGCGGGCCAGGGCTTCAAGCGCGCCGCTGCCTTCGCCGGAAAGATCGCTCTTGCCGGCCTCGAAGGTGAGATTGACCTGGCCGGCGGCCCCTCCAGGCAACGGGGTGGGCGCCGCGCTCGAAACCGGCGGCGGGGTCAGCAAGGCCGATTGCTGTGCCGCCGGGTTGGCGGCCCGCGGAGCAGCCGGCGCCGGCGCGGCGGGAGCCTGGATTACAGGGGCCTGGGCCACGGCGGCAGGTGCCGGAGCCGGGGCTGGGACAGTAGACGGTGCCGCAGCCACGGCCGACGGTGGCGCGGGCAATTGCAGCGGGCGGCCGGCATTGCTGGCGGCATTGCTCGAAGGGGTATCTGTGACTGGCGGCGGCAGGTTCACCACCACGGCGGGGGTCTGCGGTGCCGGGCTGGTACCCTCGCCACGGCTGCCGCCCGTGCGGCGTGGTGTGGTCGCGGCAGGCGCGGCAGCCGGGGTCGGCGCCTTGGCCACGGCAGCAGTGGTGGCGGGTGCGGCGGCTGACTTCGTGGCACGCGGTGGACGCAGTTTCACGCTGGCCGGCGCCGGGCCGGAATCGCCGAGCAGCGGCTTCTGCGCCGGGCCACCCAACGCGGACGAACCGGGATCCTGGTTATTGGCAAAGCCGGGCAACGGCGGGCCGAGGCGGTCGAGCGCCTGCATGTTCACGATCACGCTGCCGCCACCGACATAGGTGGTCTGGGCCGAGGCGCCATGCACCGCCGGCAACGCCAGCACCAGGCCAAGCGCCATGGCGGGAAGCGGATGCTGAAACAGCTTGACGGCCATTGGTGGGTCCCCCCGTTACGCAGTATGGCGCGAACGATAGCGGACCTTCCCCTCTAGCTCAACCCGGCAAAAGGGTGGAAGCGAAACCAATTAGGCCGGTTTATTGAGCAATTTCTGCAGCGGGGTGTAGAGCGCGTCGTTGGCGGCGAGAATATCGCCTGACGCCATCATGGTCTCGCCGCCCTTGAGGTCGGTGACCATGCCGCCCGCCTCGCGCACCAGCACGATGCCGGCGGCAATATCCCACTCCGAAAGCCCGCGCTCCCAGAAGCCGTCATAGCGGCCGGCGGCGACATAGGCGAGGTCGAGGGCCGCCGCACCCATGCGACGGATGCCGGCCACTTCCTGCATCACGCCGGCCATCTCGCGGCGGAACTGGGCATGGTCGCCACGGCCATGGAACGGGATGCCGGTGGCGATCACCGCATCGGTCATCTTGCGGCGCACGGAAACGCGCAAGCGGCGTTCATTGCAATAGGCGCCAGCACCCTTCTCGGCCCAGAACAATTCGTCGCGCACCACGTCCAGCACGATACCGGCGATCAGTTCTTCGTCGCGCTTCACGGCGATGGAAATGGCGAAATGCGGGATGGCGTGCAGGAAATTGGTGGTGCCGTCCAGCGGGTCGATCACCCAGTAATGCTTGCCGTCCTTGGCCTCGATGCGGCCGCCCTCTTCCATGATGAAGCCGAAATCCGGGCGCAGCTTGGACAGTTCGGCCTGCAGCACCTTCTCCGCCTTGCGGTCGGCGGCAGACACGAAATCGGCCGGGCCCTTGCGGCTGATCTGGAGATGCTCGACCTCGTTGAAGTCGCGCAGCAGGCCGCGCGCGGCCTTGCGCGCCGAATTGGTCATCGCGTTAATCAGGGCGGATCGCAGGGCCATGGCTTTTCGTGCTCGGCGGTACTTCAGACGGGGGGCTGGCGGAAGGGGGCGGACCCTATCAGCCGGGCCGGTGCTTGGCAATTGCCTCATTGAAGGCCTGAACGGCCTTGGCCGGGCCTCCCGGATAGGCCCAAACACCGGCAGAAACCGCCAGAAAATCCGTTCCGGCAGCGACCAGGGGGCCACAATTCTCCACCGTGATGCCGCCGATGGCGACACTCGGCACTTCCATCAGCTCGGACCACCAGGCCAGCAGGTCCGGCTCGGCCTGGAATTTCGGCTGCTTCGTGGTCGTCGGGTAGAAGGCGCCGAAGGCGACATAATCGGCGCCGGCCTCGGCGGCCTCCATCGCCAGGTGGCGGGA
Source organism: Ferrovibrio sp. MS7 (assembly GCF_038404985.1). Taxonomy (NCBI): domain Bacteria; kingdom Pseudomonadati; phylum Pseudomonadota; class Alphaproteobacteria; order Rhodospirillales; family Rhodospirillaceae; genus Ferrovibrio; species Ferrovibrio plantarum. The sequence goes on along the minus strand of NZ_JBBKBA010000001.1, from coordinate 2,018,112 downwards.
ATTGTGACAGGTGACGCCGACGATGCGGTCGGGCCCCAGCAGCCGGCGCGCTTCCTCATAGGGCGTGTCCTGCTGGCCGATATGCACGCCATCGGCCCCGAGCTTCACCGCCAGGTCCGGGCGATCATTGATCAGCAGCGCCACATCATGCTCATGGCACAGCGGCAGCACCGCCTCGGCGGCACGGCGGAAAGCATTGTCGGAAGCCGGCTGCTCGCCTTCCTTGAGGCGCAATTGCAGGCAGGCGACATCACCAGCGCCAAAGGCCGCCTTGAGCTGTTCGGCGAAGGCCGCCGGCTCGACGATGGACGGCGTGATCAGGTAGAGCCGCGCCTGCGGCTTAGTCTCCGCGCCGCTCATGCCAGGAACGCCTTCAAGGTATCGAGAGTCTCGTCCGGCTTCTCGCTCATCATCAGGTGGCCGCAATCAGGCAACACATCGACACGGGCTTGCTTGAATTTCTTGGCGAAAGCGGCGCCGGAGCGCGCCGGCGTCATCATGTCGCGCGCACCCGACAGCACCTGCACCGGGCAGGCGACCTTGGCCGCTGCCGCCTCGCCCGCCGCATAGGCGTTGCAAATGCGGAAGCCGGTGGCCAGCACCTGGCGCGGCGCGCTGTCGGTGAGGCGGATCGAACCGCCGAGGATCCAGCCGCCGGGATTGCGGTTGCCGCCGATATGGCTCTTGCGCGCCAGCATCCAGTCATTCATCAGCGCGATGGCCTTGAAGTCGCCGGCATCGGCCAAAGCCTGCAATTCCGGATTGACACTCATCGGCAGCGCGAAGCCAAGCAGCGACAGCTTGGTGACGCGGTCAGGATAGCGCGCGGCAGTTTCCAGCGCGATCAGCGCCCCCATGGAATGGCCGACAAGTGCCGCCTGCTTCACCTTTGCGGCATCAAGCAGATGCGGCATCCAGTCGGCGATTGCCTCGATGCTCTGCGGCATCTCGCCGCCGGAGCGGCCATTGCCCGGCAGGTCGACGGCCAGCACCGACCAGCCATGATAGGCAAACCAGCGCGTCTGCAATGCCCAGTTCGTGTGGTCGCAGGCATTGCCATGGATGAACACCACAGTCGGCAATGCCGGATCGAATGCCTTGCCGCCGGTGGCGGCGAAAATCTTGGTTCCCTGAACCTCAAGCCACATCTTTACTGCCCTCTTACTCAGCGGCCTGCGCCGGCGCTGCCTTGGCAGCCGCCCGCAAAGCCTGATTCAGGTCGTCGATCAGGTCGCCGATATCTTCCAGGCCGACCGAAAGCCGCACCAGTTCCTCGCCGATGCCGGCGGCCTTGAGTTCGGCAGCAGACATCTGCTGATGCGTGGTGGAGGCCGGATGGATCACCAGCGACTTGGCATCGCCGACATTGGCCAGATGCGAGAACACCTGCAACGCCTCGATCAGCGCGCGGCCCGCCGCGCGGCCGCCCTTGACGCCGAAGCTGAACACCGCGCCGCTGCCCTTGGGTAGCAGCTTCTTCGCCAGTTCGTGATCCTTGTGTTCGGGCAGTTCGGGGTAGCTGACCCATTCGACGCCCTTGTGGCTTTTCAGGAACTGCACAATCTGGCGTGCATTCTCCACATGGCGGCTCATGCGCAGCGGCAGCGTCTCGACACCCTGCAGGATATGGAAAGCGTTGGTTGGGCTCAGGCAGGCGCCGAAATCGCGCAAGCCCTCGGCACGCGCGCGCATGATGAAGGCGGCGGGGCCGAATTCCTCGGCGAAATCCAGGCCATGATAGCCGGCATAGGGCTCGGTCAGGGTCGGGAATTTGCCCGAGGCTTCCCAGTCGAAGCGACCGGAATCGATCAGCGCGCCGCCGATGGCAACACCATGGCCGCCGAGGAATTTGGTGGCGGAATGCATCACCAGATCGGCGCCATGCTCGAAGCCCTTGAACAGATACGGCGTGGCGAAGGTGCAATCGAGCATCAGCGGCAGACCAGCGGCATGGGCGATCTCGGCCCAGGCCGGCACATCCAGCACTTCCAGGCCAGGATTGCCGAGGATCTCGCCGAATACCAGCCGGGTTTCCGGCTTGATCGCGGCCCGCAGCGCCGCATGGTCGCGCGGGTCGACGAAGGTGGTGGTGATGCCGAAACGCGGCAGGGTGTGGACCAGGATGTTGTAGCTGCCGCCATAGATGTTGCGGCTGGCGACGATATGCGCCCCCTGCCCCATCAGCGTGGCGATGGCGAGATGCAGGGCCGCCTGGCCAGACGCGGTGCAGACCGCGCCGACGCCGCCTTCAAGCGCCGCCAGGCGTTCTTCCAGCACCGCGACGGTGGGGTTGGAGATGCGCGAGTAGATATGGCCGGCGCGTTCCAGGTTGAACAAAGCCGCGGCATGGTCGGCATCGCGGAAGACGTAGGACGTGGTCTGATAGATCGGCAACGCCCGCGCGCCGGTGGTGGGATCGGGCTGCTGGCCGGCATGCAGGCTCAGCGTATCGAACTTGAGAAACTTCGGCTCCATCGGGCGCTCCCCCCTTAAGCAAACTGGCGCGACAATACCGGCTTCGCGGCAAAATACGAGGGCGGCAAAAAAATAGGCCGCCCCAATTTCGGGACGGCCCTGTGAATTGCCTCAACCTCAACTGAGAAAGATTAACGCACCGCCCACGGACGGAGTCAAGCAGTTGTAACAGATTGTAACGGAGGGATCGCCGTGTCGCGGGAAAGGCGCGTCGTGAAAAAAACGGCCGCCGGAGTTGGGACATACAGGCGCGGCGGCCGTCTTAGTCCAACAGGGAGGAAACACGATACGATACTGTGTTGTTTATAACCTGGATTGCTTAAGGAAGGGTGAAGCAGGAGGCGGTCCGGGGCGGTTTTCCGCCCCAAGGTTTCAGACGAAGCTGTTTCAGGTAAGGTGGGGCATGGCCGAACGGGGTGACATAGCGGCTTTGCCGAATTCCGACCGCCTGCTGGAAGCGGCGCTGGCGAGTTTCCGCCAGCTTGGCAGCCAGAAGGCGCGGATCGAGGATATCGCCGCCATGGCCGGCATGGCGCGGACCGCGCTGTATCGTTTCTATCCCAGCAAGCGCGCCATCCTCGCTGCCCTGGCCGCCCGCACCTTGCAGGGCGACGAGGCGCGGCTGGCGGAACTGGCGCGCGACCGCGACCGCAGCCCGGCGGCGCGGCTGAAGGCGTTGCTGCTGGCGGAGGCCGAATGCCTGCGGCTGTTGCTGGCCGACCGCGTGCTGGCCGAGGTGGTAACGGCGGCGTTGCAGGATAGCGCCGATGTGTGGGAACAGCACCGCCGGGCACTGCGCGCACTCTATGCCGGCGTGATCCGTGATGGTCAGCGCGCCGGCCGCTTCCGCTCCGGCAGTTCGGAAGCCCTGGCGCAGACGGTGGAGGATATGAGCCGCCCGCTGCACGATCCGCGCATCCTGCTGGAATCCGGCCCGCGCGAAACCGCGCTGGCGGCGGCGGCCGCCGACTGGCTGGAAAAGCGCCCGCGCTAGTTGGCTAGTTTTTGAAAAAGCCGGAGGCCGAGCCGCGCGCCGCCTGCTTCTTGGCGATCACGGTACGGATGCGGTCGATCTCGGCCTTCAGTTCCTCGATCCGCTCCTCGAGGTCGGCGATCGACATGGCATCATATTGCGGCGCCAGCGGCGCCTTCTTCAGTGCCTCATCCCAGTCCATTGCCGCCTCCCCCCTTAAATTATCCGCACGCTTGCTGCAGTGGCCGGCAGAGGCTACATCAATCGGCACCGATCAGGGAGAGAGATATGCTGCCCCAGGACATGACCGCCATCGAGATCACCCAGCCCGGTGGGCCGGAGGTGCTGAAACCCGGCCGCCGCCCGGTGCCGCAGCCGGAAGCCGGCGAAGTCCTGATCAAGGTTGCCGCCGCCGGCGTGAACCGGCCCGACCTGATGCAGCGTGCCGGCATGTATCCGCCACCGCCGGGCGCCCCGGATATTCCCGGCCTGGAAGTGGCCGGCGAGATCGTCGCCCTGGGAACCAATGCCGCGCGCTGGAAGGCCGGCGACAAGGTGACCGCCCTGGTTGCGGGCGGCGGCTATGCCGAATACTGCACCGCGCCCGCCGTGCAATGCCTGCCGATCCCGGCCGGCCTCAGCCTGGATGAAGCCGCCGCGCTGCCGGAAAACTGGTTCACGGTGTGGAGCAACATCGCCGACCGTGGCGGCCTCTCAGCCGGCGAGAGCATCCTGATCCATGGCGGCGCCTCAGGCATCGGTGTGGCGGCGCTTCAGCTTTCCCGCCTGCTGGGTGCGGGCCGCATCTTCGCCACCGCCGGCACCGATGCGAAATGCCGCTTCGTCGAACAGCTCGGCGCCGCGCGCGGCATCAACTACAAGACCGAGGATTTCGCCGAAGTCATCAAGCAGGAGACCGGCGGCCAGGGCGTCAACGTCATCCTCGACATGGTCGGCGGCAGCTACCTGCCGCGCAACATCAAGTGCCTGGCCGACGAGGGCAGGCTGGTGATCATCGCACTGCAGGGCGGGCCGAAGGGCGAAGGCGACCTGAGCCTGGTGATGCGCCGCCGCCTGACCATCACCGGCTCGACCCTCCGCCCCCGCCCGGTGGCCTTCAAGGGCGCCATCGCCGCCGCCCTGGAAGCCAAAATCTGGCCCGGCCTGGCGGCTGGCACGATCAAGCCGATCATCGACTCCCGCTTCCCGCTCGCTGAGGCCGCAGCCGCCCATGCCCGCCTGGATGCCGGCGACCATATCGGGAAAGTTTTGCTAACTCTTTGACCATAAAAGCGTAAACATGGCCGTCCGGTGGTTGCGCGCGACGCCGGCTTGGGTATAGTTGGCGCCGTTTTCCGGACACTCCCAGCTGGTGTGGCCCGGGGCAGTCCCGGAAGGGCTGCCCGGCGAACCTCCCCCGGCTGTCTGGTCCATACCGGCTTATGCCACGCGGCTTCCGCCTGCTGGTTTATGAAGGATGCGTATCATGGCCCTACCGTTGATGCCCAAAGCCACCGCCGTCTGGCTCATCGACAATACCAAGCTGACCTTCGATCAGATTGCCTATTTCTGCGGCCTGCATCCGCTGGAAGTGAAGGGCATTGCCGATGGCGAAGTGGCCGTCGGCATCGTCGGCCAGGACCCGATCGCCAACAACCAGTTGACGCCAGAAGAGATCGCGCGCTGCGAAGCCAACCCGGCGGCGAACCTGAAGCTGCTGGAGCCGACCGTGCCGCTGGCACGCCAGAAGACCAAGGGCGCGCGCTACACGCCGCTCTCGAAGCGCCAGGATCGCCCCGATGCCATCGCCTGGCTGCTGAAGTATCACCCGGAAGTGGGCGATGCACAGGTGCAGAAGCTGCTCGGCACCACCAAGGCGACGATTGACTCGGTGCGTTCGCGCACGCATTGGAACGCGCCCAACATCAAGCCGCGCGATCCGGTCAGCCTCGGCATCTGCAGCCAGTCGGAACTCGACCGCGTGCTGCTGCTCGCCGCCAAGCGCCGCGACAACAAGGAAAAGCGCGAAGCCCGCGAGCGCGCCCGCGCCGACCGCGAAGCCAACGCACCGGTGGCCGCCGAGCCGCTGGAAGAGATCGACGGCAGCGAAGACGCCGCCTGATTCACGCTAGCCGCAGCGCACCTGACGCTGCGGCAGCAATTGCAGCCTGACAATTCAATTCTGGCTGCTTCGCGCCGCATTGGTTAGCCTCACGCAACACCAGCGAGGCTGAGCATGCAGGTAAAGCGCCCGATACAGGTACAACGGTTAGCGGCATTTTCCGATGGCGAGATTGGCGGCAATCCCGCCGGCGTGGTGATTGCTGATGCGCTCCCGTCTGCCGCCGAGATGCAGGCCATTGCCGCCGAAGTCGGTTATTCCGAAACAGCTTTCGCGGCACCGCTGAGCGACAAAACCTGGCGCGTGCGCTATTTCGCGCCCGGCATGGAAGTGCCGTTCTGCGGCCATGCCACGATTGCGCTGGGCGCCGCGCTGGCGCTGCAATGCGGCGATGGCGAATTCGCCTTGACCCTGAATGATGCCGCCATCACCGTGACCGGGCGGCGCGATGGCAGCACCATCGCCGCCGCACTGCAATCGCCGCCGACCAGCAGCAGGACTGCAGAGCCGAAACTGGTGGCCGACACACTGGCGCTGTTCGGCTACACGAATGCGGATCTGGATTGGCGCATTCCGCCGGCCATCGCCGATGCCGGTGCGCGGCATCTGGTGCTGGCACTGAACAGCCGCACAGCACTCGGCGCCATGCGCTACGACTTCGAGGCCGGGCGCGCCCTGATGCAGCAAGCTGGGCTGGTAACAATCATTCTCATCTACGCCGAGAGCGCGCAGCTTTTCCACACGCGCAATCCCTTCGCCGCCGGTGGCGTCTATGAAGACCCGGCAACCGGTGCGGCAACAGCGGCGCTGGCCGGCTATTTGCGCGAGATCGGCTGGCCGCATGGTGGCGTGATCGACATCGTGCAGGGCGAGGATATGGGCATGCGCTCGCGCCTCAGGGCGGAAATTTCCGCCGAGCCCGGTGCATCGATCCGGGTTTCCGGCACGGCACGCTTGCTGCCGCCTGAATAGCGGCGCGATTGCTAACGCCCGAATAACAGGCTGCCCGTATATCAGGCTGGCTCCGTGCCAGGCTTTCGGCTAGCATCCATGACAGTATAACAACAGGGACATCGGGGGATGTTGGTATTCATTATCCGGCGGCTGCTGCAGGCAGCGCTGGTCGTGGCGGTTATGTCGGTGCTGGTTTTCGGCGGCATCTACCTGCTGGGCGACCCGCTGGCGGTGCTGGCAAGCCCCGAGGCCACCGAGATCGACCGCGAGCAGATCGCCGCCGCACTGGGCCTCGATCAGCCGGTGTGGGTGCAATATATGCGCTTCGTCGGCTCCGCCTTTTCCGGCGAATTCGGCAAATCCTTCGTCTATGGCCAGCCGGCCATGAGCCTGATCCTGGAACGCATGCCGGCGACGCTGGAACTCGCCATCACCGCCACGGTAATGGCTGTGGTGATCGGCCTGCCGCTTGGCGTATATGCAGGCCTGCGCCATGAAAGCTTCGGCGCCCGCGCCATCATGGCCGGCTCGATCCTGGGCTTCAGCCTGCCGAATTTCTGGGTCGGCCTGATGCTGATCATGGTTTTCGCCGTGCAGCTCGGCCTGATGCCGGCCTCGGGCCGTGGCCCAACGGTGGATGTAATGGGCCTGCATTTGAGCGTGCTGACCGCGAAAGGCTGGCACCACATCCTGCTGCCGGCCGTCACCCTGGCGCTGTCGAAATGCGCCCTGATCGTGCGTCTGGCGCGCGCCACGGCGCGCGAGGTGATGCTGATGGATTATGTGAAATTCGCCCGCGCCAAGGGTCTGGATGAACGCCGCGTGGTCGGCGTGCATATCCTGAAAAACATCCTGGTGCCTGTCGTCACCGTCACCGGCCTGGAACTCGGCGCGCTGATTGCCTTCGCGGTGATCACTGAAACCATCTTCTCCTGGCCAGGCATGGGCAAGCTGCTGATCGACTCGATCAACCAGCTCGACCGCCCGGTGATCGTCGCCTACCTGATCATCGTGGTGTTCCTGCTGGTAGTGATCAATCTGGTGGTGGACATCCTCTACACCGTGCTGGATCCGCGTGTGCGGCTGGGAGGTGCCAAGTGACCGACGCAGCCCTCCCCGCCACCGTCAAACTGGTAAAAGCGCAAACCCCGCTGCAGCGCATCGTTTCGGAATTCGCCGAAAGCAAGCTGGCGCTGTTCGGCCTCGCGCTGTTCGTGCTGGCCATCACGGCGGCTCTGCTGGCACCTTGGCTGTCGCCGCAGAATCCCTACGATCTCGCCAAGCTCGACATCATGGATTCGCGCCTGCCGCCCGGCGCGCTCTCGGGCGATGGCTTCGTCTTTATGCTCGGCTCCGATGGCCAGGGCCGCGACATGCTTTCCGCCATGCTGCATGGCCTGCGCATCAGCCTGTTCGTCGGCGTGGTCGCCGTATCCTGCGCCCTTGCGATCGGTGCGGCCGCCGGTCTCGCCGCGGCGTATTTCGGCGGCGGCGTCGAAGCCCTGATCATGCGCATCGTCGATATCCAGCTTTCCTTCCCCGCCATCCTGGTGGCGCTGATCCTGCTGGCGGTGCTGGGCAACGGCGTCGACAAGGTGATCATGGCACTGGTGGCGGTGCAATGGGCGTATTTCGCCCGTGCCGCGCGCGGCGCCGCCCTGGTGGAACGCAACAAGGAATACGTGGAAGCCGCGCGCTGCCTGGGCCTGAAGCAGAGCCGCATCCTGTGGCGCCACCTGCTGCCGAACTGCCTGCCGCCGCTGATCGTGATCGCCACCATCGACATCGCGCGCGCGATCACGCTGGAAGCCACGCTCAGCTTCCTCGGCCTTGGCGTGCCCGTCACGGAACCTTCGCTGGGCATGCTGATTGCCAACGGCTTCGACTACCTGCTTTCCGGCGTCTACTGGATTTCCATGTTCCCGGGCATCGCGCTCACCGTGGTGATCGTCGCCATCAATCTCGTGGGCGACCAGCTCCGCGACGTGCTCAATCCCCGTTTGAAGCGCTGATCCATGACGCCCACGCTGAAGGTCGAGAATCTGGAGACCCATTTCCCGACGCGCGACGGCATCGTGCGCGCGGTGGATGGCGTCAGTTTTGAAGTAGCGCCAGGCGAAATCCTGGGCCTGGTGGGAGAAAGCGGCTCGGGCAAAAGCATCACCGGCTTTTCCATCATCGGCCTGCTCGATCAGCCCGGCCATATCGCCAATGGCCGCGTGCTGTTCAAGGGCGAGGATATCGCCCAGGCCAAGCCGGCGCGGCTGCGCCAATTGCGCGGCAAAAGCATTGCCATGATCTTCCAGGACCCGATGATGACGCTCAATCCGGTGCTGCGTGTCGACACGCAGATGATCGAGGGCGTGCTGGCGCATGAGAAGATCACTGAGGCCGCCGCCCGCGCCCGCTGCATCGAGACGCTGAAGGCTGTCGGCATCGCCGCGCCGGAAGACCGCCTGCAGGCCTATCCGCACCAGCTTTCCGGCGGCATGCGCCAGCGCATCGCCATAGCCATCGCGCTGCTGAACAAACCGGAACTGATCATCGCCGATGAGCCGACCACGGCGCTGGATGTGACCATCCAGGGCCAAATCCTCTATGAAGTGCGCAAGCTCTGTCGCGAGACCGGCACGGCGCTGATCTGGATTACGCACGACCTTTCCGTGGTGGCCGGCCTCGCCGACCGTGTCATGGTTATGTATGCCGGCCGCATCGTCGAAACCGGCAGCGTCGCCGCTGTGATCGAAGCTCCGCGCCACCCCTACACCGCCGGCCTGATCGGCTCTGTGCCCGGCGCACATACCAATACCGGCCAGCGCGGCAAGCGGCTGTTCCAGATTCCCGGCATGACGCCGCCGCTGCTGAACCTGCCGCCGGGCTGCCGCTTCAAGACGCGCTGCAGCCGCGCCGATGCCGCCTGCGAGGCGATACCAGACCTGTTGCCCCTGGCGCCGGGCCATGACGTACGTTGCTGGCATCCGCTGGAAGGAGCGGCGTGATGGCGATGCTCGAACTCAAGGGCGTTTCCAAGCGCTTCGTGTGGAAACTCGATTTCGCCGCCAAGCTGGCCAACCTGCTCGGCGCCGGGCTGAAAGAACGCGCTGTGCATGCGGTGGACAGCGTGTCGCTGCAAATCCAGCAGGGCGAAGTGGTCGGCCTGGTAGGCGAAAGCGGCTGCGGCAAGAGCACACTGGGCCGCATCGTCGCCGGCATCATGGACCAGAGCGACGGCCAGATCAGCTTCGAAGGCAAGGACCTCGCCAGCATGACGCCGGCCGAGCACAAGGCATACAAGCTCGCCGTGCAGATGATCTTCCAGGACCCTTATGCCTCGCTCAATCCGCGCATGCGGGTGGAAGACATCATCGGCGAGGCGCCGCTGGCCCATGGCCTGATCACGCGGTCGCAGTTCGATTCCTATGTCGAGGAAATGCTGCTGCAGGTCGGCCTGGATCCGCGCTACAAGAAGCGGTTTCCGCACCAGTTCTCCGGTGGCCAGCGCCAGCGCATCGGCATCGCCCGCGCGTTAGCAGTGAAGCCGCGCTTCATCGTCTGCGACGAGGCCGTGGCCGCGCTCGACGTGTCTATCCAGGCCCAGGTGCTGAACCTGTTCATGGACCTGCGCGAGCGGCTGAACCTGACATACCTGTTCATCAGCCATAACCTGGCCGTGGTAGAGCATCTCTCCGACCGCGTGGTGATCATGTATCTCGGCCGCGTGGTGGAAAGCGCGCCAACGGAAGAATTGTTCAAGGGCGCCAACCACCCCTACACCCAGGCCCTGCTGGCCGAGGCACCGAAGCTGGAAGCCAAGCGGCGCGACTACATGCCGATCAGCGGCGAAATCCCCTCACCGCTGGAACCGCCGAGCGGTTGCCATTTCCATCCCCGCTGCCCGCAGGCCATGGCGCGCTGCAAGACGGAGAAGCCGGCCCTGCGCCAGATCGCGCCGGGCCGCCTCTCCGCCTGCCATCTCAACGGCTAGGATTTACGCCACCGGCTTCGCCTGGGGCTTGATGCGGAACCAGGCGGCGTAGAGTGCCGGCAGGAACAGCACCGTCAGCAGCGTCGCCGCCGCCAGGCCGCCCATGATCGCCACCGCCATCGGGCCCCAGAAATTGGAGCGCGAGAGCGGAATCATCGCCAGGATTGCCGCCAGCGCGGTAAGCACGATGGGGCGGAAACGCCGCATCGTCGCGTCCACGATGGCATCGAAAGCGGCATGGCCGGCACGGATATCCTGCTCGATCTGATCGACCAGGATCACCGAATTGCGCATGATCATGCCAGCCAGCGCGATGGCGCCGAGCAAAGCCACGAAGCCGAACGGCACATTGAAGAGCAGCAAAGCTGCGGTAATGCCGATCAGGCCGAGCGGTGCGGTGAGCAGCACCAGCAGCATGCGCGACACCGACTGCAACTGCACCACCAGCAGCGTCACCATGATCAGCACCATCACCGGCATCACGGCAGCCAGCGAGGCGTTGCCCTTGGCACTTTCCTCGATGGCACCGCCCATGACGATGCGATAGCCGGGCTGCAACTGCTTGCGCAATTCGTTCAGCAGCGGGTCGATCTGCATCGACACCACCGGCGCCTGGATGCCATCCACCACATCGGCACGCACGGTGATCACCGGCTGTCGGTCGCGGCGCCAGATGATGCCTTCCTCCATGGCGTAATTCACATCCGCCACCTGGGTCAGCGGCACCGGCCGCGCGCTTTCGCCACCGCCGACATTCAAATCCTTAATGCCGGAAAGGCTCAGGCGTTCGGCGGCCTCGGCACGCGCCACCACGTCGATCAGTTCCTTGCCTTCGCGGTATTGCGTGATGGTAACGCCGGTAAGCGCCGCGTTCAGCGCACCGGCGAGATCCTGCGAGGAGATGCCAAGCAGGCGTGCCTTGGCCTGGTCGACATTCAGCTTCACCACCTTGGACAGCTCGTTCCAGTCCAGGTTTACATCACGGGTATTCGGATTGGCGCGCAGCACATCGGCGGCGGCGAAGGCGATGCGCCGCACTTCCAGCGGATCCGGGCCACTGACGCGAAACTGCACCGGGAAGCCGACCGGCGGGCCGTTTTCCAGGCGATTGACGCGGCCGCGCAGCAGGGTGAAATCCTCCTGGAAGGCCTGCATCAGCTTGGTACGCAGGCGCTCACGCTCGGCATCGCCCTTGGTCAGCACCACGACCTGCGCGAAATTGTCGTTCGGCAACTGGATATCCAGTGGCAGGTAGAAGCGCGGCGCACCGCTGCCGACATAGGTGGTGAAATTCTCGATATCGGGATCACCTTTCAGCATCGCCTCGAGCTTCAGCGCCTCTTCCTGCGTGGCTGCAATGCTGGCGCCCTGCGGCAACCGCAGGTCCACCATCAATTCCGGGCGGTTCGATGACGGGAAGAATTGCTGCTGCACGAATTTGAAGCCGAAAACCGACAGCGCGAAGATGCCGAGCGTGACGGCAATGACGATCCACTTGAAGCGCACGCACCAGGCCACCACCGGGCGGATAAAGCGGTAGATGCCGCGCTTATGGACATCCTCATGGGAATGCCCCGGCTTCGGATTGGGCAGCAGCTTGTAGCCGATGAACGGCGTGAAGATCACCGCCACGATCCAGGATACCACCAGCGATATGGTGACCACCGCGAAGATCGAGAAGGTGTATTCGCCGGCCGAGGACTTGGCGAAACCCACCGGCACGAAGCCGGCCGCCGTGATCAATGTGCCGGTGAGCATCGGGAAGGCAGTGGATTTGTAGGCGAAGCTGGCGGCATGGAACCGGTCCATGCCCTCCTCCATCTTCACCTGCATCATTTCCACCGCGATGATGGCATCATCCACCAGCAGGCCGAGCGCGATGATCAGGGCGCCAAGCGAAATACGCTGGAAGTCGATGCCGAAAATCTGCATCGCCGAGAAGGTAATGGCCAGCACCAGCGGGATGCAGAGCGCCACCACCAGACCGGAGCGCAGGCCGAGGCTGAGGAAACTGACGCCGAGCACGATCACCACGGCTTCCAGCAGCACCTTCATGAATTCGTCGATACTGCGCTGCACCACTTTGGGCTGGTCGGCGACCTGGTGAACATCGATGCCGATCGGCATGTCGGCCTTGATCTGTTTCAGCACCGGCGCCAGTCGCTCACCGAGCTGGATCATGTTGCCGCCCTTGGCCATCGAAATGGCGAGGCCGATGGCGGGTTCGCCGTTATAGCGGAACTGCGCCGAGGGCGGGTCGATGTAATCGCGCTTGATATCGGCGATGTCGCCAAGCCGCAGCAGGCGGCCATTGGCCTGGATCGAGAGTTCGGTCAGCGCCCGAACATCTTCGAAATCGCCCGAAACGCGGGTGTAGATACGGTCAGATGCGGTCTGCACCAGACCGGAAGCCACCTGGTTATTCTGCTGCTGCACGATATTGATGATCTGCTGCGGCGAGACGCCCAGACTGGCCAACTTCTTGTTGGAGAATTCGATATAGATGCGTTCCGGCTGCACGCCGAGCAGGTCGGCCTTGCCGACATCGCGCACGCGCAACACTTCCTCGCGCACCGCTTCCACATAATCCTTCAATTCGCGGTGGCTGAAGCCATCGCTGGTGAAGGCATAGATGGTGCCGAAGGTGTCGCCGAATTCATCATTGAAGAATGGCCCCTGCGCACCCTGCGGCAGGGTATGCCGGATATCGTTCACCTTCTTGCGCACCTGATACCACACGCCCTCAACCTGCTTCGGCGGTGTGTCGTCGCGCAGCACGACATAGACCGTGGATTCACCCGCCTTGGAATAGCTCATCACGTGGCTTAAATACGGCGTCTCCTGCAGCTTCTTTTCCACCTTGTCGGTGACCTGCTGCTCCATCTCGCGCGCCGTGGCGCCCGGCCAGTTGGTGCGCACGATCATCAGCTTGAACGTGAAATCCGGATCTTCGGCCCGGCCCAGGCTGAAATATGACATCGTGCCGGCCAGCATCAGCACCACGATCAGGAAGCCGATCAATGATGGATGCTTCAGGGCCCAGGCGGAAAGATTGTAGCGTTCAAGCTCGGCCTGATTCACAGCTTGGCCTCCGCCGTCTCCGGCAGCAGCCGCACTTTCTGGTTCGGGATCAGCTTATGCACGCCGGCCGTCACCACCTTCTCGCCATGCTTCAGGCCATCGGTGATCAGCACATACTTCTCGACATAGGCAGAGACCTGCACCGGGCGCAGATTCACGGTTTCGGTCGCCGCATCGTAGACCCAAACGGCAGGCCGGATCTGCGAAGGCTGGCCACCCGCCTGAGCCGCCGCCTGTTCCTGGTAGAGCGCGGAGAGCGGCAGGGCCACCATGCGCTCGTCGCCGCGCCGCACGATGGTGACACTGGCGGTCATGCCGAGCCGCATGGTCGGCGGCGGATTCTGTACGCTGACCTTCACGGCATAGGTCCGCGTCACCGGGTCGGCGCCCGGCGCGATCTCGCGCACCACGCCGGCATAGGTCTGCTCCGGCTGCGACCACAGCGCCAGGCGGATTGCCGAGGCATGGCGCAGTTCGTCGAGCCGGTTCTCGGCGACGCTGAACACCACTTCCTTTTCTTCCGGCCGCGCCAGCCGCAGCACGGTCTGGCCGGCCGCCACCACCTGGCCTGCCTCCACCGAGATCGAGGTGACGACGCCATCGGCATCGGCCTGCAGCTCGGTATAGCCCTGCTGGTTCTGCATCACGCGCAACTGCGAGCGCGCGCTTTCCAGCCTAGCCTGAGCCGAATCCGCAACAGTCGTGCGGCGGTCGATCTCGGCCTGGCTGATCACCTTGGTCTCGAACAGTTTGCGATAGCGCGCCAGATCGGTCTGCGCCTGGTTATGATCGGCCTGGGCGGCATTGAGCTGCGCGCGGGCATTCTCGATGGCGAGCCGGGTATCCTCGGGATCGAGTCGGGCCAGCAGCGTGCCCTTCTTCACTTCCGAGCCGATCTCGACATAACGGGCGACGATCTTGCCGCCGATGCGGAAAGCCAGATTGGTCTCGTAGCGGGCGCGCACTTCGCCGGTATAGGTGGAGCGGCCTTCATAGGCCTGCGGCGATACGGTGGCGATGCGCACCGGGCGGATCGGTTCGGGCGGCGGCGCCGGCTGGTCGCAGGCGGCCAGGCCCAGGGCCAGCAGCGGCAGCAGGATGAGGAAAGGCTTGCGCATGGTCTCGTCTCCGCCTGCGGCGGCATCGAGACTGGCGATGCCGCCTAACTGTCGTCGTCTTCCTCCGCAGGCAATATGCCTGGGGGATTATTCTCCGGCGGCAGGTGGCCCTGGCTGGCGCGGCTGAGCACATAGACCCGGATCGCGCTGGACAGATTGCCCTGCCGCGCCGCGTCGATATCGCTCACCATCTGATTGATGGTCTTGCCCTCGGCCTGGGCGAGACGACGCAGCGCATCCCAGAAGGCGCGTTCGAGCGAAATGCTAGTGCGATGGCCACCAACGACCACCGACCGCTTCTTTACGGTTGTCGGCATCGTGCTGATCCATTCGTTGCGTCGCGCGCGTCCCTGTATGGTGGCTTTAGCATTGCCATGGGGCACGACAAAGTGAAGTTTGGCGCAAAACCGCGCCCGCGACGCCGCCGCGTGACGGCGGTCACTAAAAACGGGCCGCCTGCCGCTGCGGCAGCCGGCCCGTTGCTATGGGGGTGAAGTGCGATCAAGTGAGCTTCGAGCAGAAGTCCTGGATACGCGTGCAGGCATCCTTCAACACCTCGGTGGAGGTGGCGTAGGAGATGCGGAAATGCGGGCTGAGGCCGAAGGCCGCGCCGAACACCACCGCCACGCCCGCCTCTTCCAGCAACGCGTTGCAGAAATCCTCGTCGTTATTGATCTTCACGCCGCCGGCCGAGGTTTTGCCGATGGTGCCGGCGCAGCTCGGGTAGACGTAGAAGGCGCCTTCCGGCTTCGGGCAGGTGATGCCCTTGGCCTGGTTCAGCATGCTCACCACCAGGTCGCGGCGCGCCTTGAACACGGCGTTGTTCTTCGGGATGAAGTCCTGCGGGCCGTTCAGCGCCTCGACGGCGGCCGCCTGACTGATCGACGACGGGTTGGACGTCGACTGCGACTGCAGGCTGCCCATCGCCTTGATCAGCTGCACCGGGCCGGCGGCATAGCCGATGCGCCAGCCGGTCATGCAATAGGACTTCGACACACCGTTCATGGTCAGCGTACGGTCATAGAGCTTGGGCTCGACCTGGGCCGGCGTGGTGAACACGAAGTTGTCGTAGACCAGATGCTCATACATGTCGTCAGTGAGGATCCAGACATGCGGGTGCTTCAGCAGCACATCGGTCAACGCCTTCAGCTCGTCGCGGGTATAGGCGGCGCCAGACGGGTTGGAGGGCGAATTCAGGATCAGCCACTTGGTCTTGGGCGTGATCGCCTTGTCCAGATCGGCGGCCTGCACCTTGAAGCCATGCTCGGCGGTGGTTGGCAGCGCCACCGGGGTGCCACCGGCGAAATTCACGATATCCGGATAGCTCACCCAGTAGGGCGCCGGGATGATCACCTCGTCACCAGGGTTCACGGTGGCGAGCAGGGCGTTGAACAGCACCTGCTTGCCGCCGGTGCCAACGCTGATCTGCTCCGGCTTGTAGTCGAGGCCGTTCTCGCGCTTGAACTTGGCGGCAATTGCCTGCTTCAGCGCCGCGGTGCCGTCGACGTCGGTATAACGGGTCTCGCCACGGTCGATGGCGGCCTTGGCGGCGATGCGGATATTCTCGGGCGTATCGAAATCGGGCTCACCGGCCCCAAGACCGATCACGTCACGGCCGGCGGCCTTGAGCGCGCGCGCCTTCTGGGTGGCGGCGATGGTGGCGGACGGCTTGATCCGACCGAGTGCCTCGGACAGAAACGGCATGGAAACGACTCCACAATGTCTTGGGTTAACAGGCGCCGGGACATTACGCCGGGCCTCGCCCCCAGGCAACCGCAACAATGTCCCAATTGTCGCTATCATGGCGCGGTTTTGGGCAGCCGGCCCAAGGGTTGGGCAGGGCCGGAACGGCCAGCGGTAGAATGCCGGACTCCCCCGTCCCCGGACTGCCGTGCACGGAGTGGTCCTGGATTTGCATACACTTATCCCCAGGCCGGATCGATTCCACCTTGGCGCCCGATATTACAGCGGCATAAACTGTGGTTAGCGCGGTGCCTGGGGGATTCGTCAGGGCTGCGGCTTTATCCACGGGGAGACCTCTCGCAATGACCACCATGTTCAAGCTTTCGGCGGCCGTGCTCGGCCTTGGCCTGGCCCTTGGCGCCACCGGCCCTGCCGAAGCGCAAACCAAATTCAAGTTCACCCTCGACTGGGCCTTCCAGGGCCCGACCTCGGCGTTCCTCTATGCCGATCAGAAGGGCTACTACAAAGCCGAGGGTCTGGACGTGACGCTGGATGCCGGCCAGGGCTCGGCCGGTGCACTGCAGCGCGTTGCCACCGGCGCCTATGAGATGGGCTTCGCCGATGTGAACGCGCTGATCGAGTACAATGTCGCCAACCCCGACAAGCAGGTGAAGGCGGTGATGATGGCGTATGACGCCCCGCCCTTCGGCGTCTACGCGCTGAAGTCCTCAGGCATCAAGACGCCGAAGGACCTGGAAGGCAAGAAGCTTGGCGCGCCGGTGTTTGACGCCTCCTTCAAGCTGTTCCCGGCCTTCGCCGCCAAGACCGGCATCGACAAGAGCAAGGTCACGTCGGTGAACCTGGCGCCGCCGCTGCGCGAGCCTTCCTTGAAGAATGGCAGCGTCGACTTCATTTCCGGCCACTATTTCTCGTCCTTCCTCGATCTGAAGAAGATCGGCGTGAAGCCCGAGGACATCGTGCCGCTGATCTATGCCGATTACGGCATGGACTTCTACGGCAATGCGGTGATCGCCTCGCCGGCCTTCATGCAGGCCAACCCGAATGCCATCAAGGGCTTCGTGAAGGCCACCATCAAGGCGTGGAAGGAAATCGCCGCTGACCCGACCCTGGGTGCGCGTGCCGCCAAGACCCGCGACGGCCTGATCGACGAGGGTTTGGAACTGGAGCGGCTCTACATGTCGCTGGAGCGCAACGTGCTCACCCCCTGGGTGAAGAAGAACGGCTTCGGCGATGTCGACACCGCACGTCTCGAGCGTTCGGCGCAGGCCGTGGCCTCGGCCGTCGGCCTGGCCCGTGCACCGAAGGCTTCCGAGCTGTTCACCGATGCGTTCCTGCCGCCGAAGGCAGACCGCATGATGCCGAGCAAGTAAGAACCAGGCCACCCAGATGGGGCGGGGCGTGACGCGCCGCCCGATCCGCGCTATATAACTCTGAATGAATAATACAGACGGCAGGGGCATTCCCCTGCCGTCTTTGTTTTGGGAGCCAGGGTTGCAAAAAATGCAAAGGCGGCATGCGGCATGAGCGCGCCTCAGCACTCCCCGCCAAAGGGCTCCGGCTTCGGCTTCAGCACCGCCGATTTCTATCTGCTGCTCACCGTATTCATCTGGGGCAACACCTTCCCGGTGGCGAAGTATATCCTCGGCTTCCTGCCGCCGATGGCCTATGCCACCACCCGCTATCTGCTGGCCGCCCTGGTGCTGCTCGGCCTGATGGCGATGCGCGGCGGCCTGCAACCGCCCCGGCGGCGCGACATTCCGGCCCTGGCGCTGCTCGGCTTTATCGGCGTCACCATGATGCAGTTGCTGTGGACCAACGCGCTGACCTTCACCGCCGCCTCGAAGGGCGCGATCCTGGTGGCGGTATCGCCGATCTTCGCCATGCTGATGACCACCGTGCGCAACCTGGTCAAACGTGAGAGCACGCCCGGCGCGCTGGCCTGGAGCGGCGTGCTGCTGTCGTTTGCCGGGGTGTTCCTGGTGATCAACAACAGCCTCACCGGCATCACGCTGGATGGCGGCGACCTGGTGGGCGACCTGATGTTCCTCGGCGTCGCCTTCTGCTGGGCGACCTATTCCGTGATGGGGCCGCGCTACATCGCCAGCCTGGGTGCGCTGCGCGTCACCGCCTGGTCGATGCTGTTCGGCTCGCTGCTGCTGATCCCCTTGTCCATCGTCGATATCGCCCGCGCCGACTGGGGCGCCACCACCCTCACAATCTGGGCCGGTTTCCTGTTCACCTCGGTCGGCGCCGGTGCGCTAGGGTATCTGTGGTGGTATGAGGGCGTGGCCAAGCTGGGCGTGGCCCGTGCCGCCACCTATTCCTACCTGATCCCGGTCTTCGCCATGATCAGCGCCGCCCTGGTGCTCGGCGAAAGCATCAGCATGGCACAATTGATCGGCGCCGCCGTGGTGCTGGCCGGCCTGATGATGACGCGGCTTGGCACGCAAAGGACCCCCGGCAATGGCGGCTGACTGGTATTTCGATGATCTGCTGCCCGGCCACAGCTTCACCACGCCCGGCGTTACGGTGAGCGAGGCGCAGATTCTCGATTTCGCCCGCGTCTACGACCCGCAGCCGTTCCATATCGACAGCGAAGCGGCGCGCGATACCGAATTCGGCGGCCTGATCGCATCCGGCTTCCACACACTGTCCTTAAGCTTCGCGCAATTCTTCCGCCTCGAGGTTTTCGCCAAGGCCAATCTGGGCTCGCCGGGCATGGAAGACCTGCGCTGGCTAAAGCCGCTGCGCCCCGGCGACACCATCCGCGTCGAAGCCGAGGTAATGGAAGTGAAACCATCGCAATCCAAGCCGGACCGCGGCATCGTGGTGATGCGGCACGACACGTTCAATCAGCGCGGTGAACTGATCCTCACCGTCACCTGCCTGCACCGCCTGAAGCGGCGGGGAAAGTAAGGCGCCTTATTCAGTGCCGGCGTGATGGCCAAGCGCGAAGACCAGGCCCGGCACCGGCTTTCCATCTTCCATGCGCAGCGCGGCAGGCTGCAGGGAGACAACGGCGAACCCTGTTGTCTGCGCCGCCTGGCGCAGATAGCCCTCGCCATGGGCGAAGCGGCCGCTTTTACCGGCGCTGAAACCATCGCCCGAATGCGCTTCCACCGTGGCGACGAAATGACTGCCCGGCTTTAGTGCCGCCTTAGCGGCTGCGAAGACTTCGTCCAACTTGCCGAAATAAGCCAGCACATCGGCGGCCAGCAGCAAGTCGAACCGCGCCGGGCGGCCTGAGAGATAGGCAACAATCTCGGCAACCTCGAGCTGGTGGTAGAGCTTGCGTTCAGCCGCCTTCTCGATCATGCGCGGCGACAGGTCGATGCCATCCAGCCGCCGCACCACCCCGTTCATCTCCGGCGCCAGCAGGCCGGTGCCGCAACCGAGATCCAGCGCATGCTCGGCAACACGGCCCGCCAATGCGGCGCGTGCCGTCTCCGCCACATGCTGCGGCGCGCGATAGTCGAGCCAATGGGTCAGGGTGCGGTCGAAATTGTCGGCGAAGGCATCGAATAGTTTCGTGACATAGTCGGCGTTGGCCTTTTCCGGCGTGGCGCCGGCAAGAATCGCGGCAAGATGCGCCGCTTCGGCATGATCGGGCTTGAGCTGCAACAGGCGGCGATAGGTGATCAGCGCATCGGCGCGGCGTTCCAGGCGCAATTGCAGCCGGCCGACCGAGCGCAGCAGCAATTCAGAATCCGGTTCGGCGGCCAAGGCGCGCTGCTGCCGCGCCAGTTCTTCCACCAGTTCGCGCTGCTGCCGCTCGCGCGCCAGCAGGCTCTGCACCGGATCGGCTGCCAGCATGGTTGGTGCGGCCATGGCCAGCGGTGCACCACCCTGGCCAGCCAGACCCATGAGCATGGAACTGACCGAAAGCGGCGCAGCGGCAGCAGTCGGCGCCGCAGCCCCCGCCTTGCCCTGCCTGCGCCGCTCGCGGCGATTCATTTAGCTACGCAGCCCCATCATGTACGTACAAGCGGCTTGTACTTGATGCGGTGCGGCTGGTCGGCATCGGCGCCGAGGCGCTTCTTCTTGTCCGCCTCGTAATCCTGGTAGTTGCCCTCGAACCACTCAACATGGCTGTCGCCTTCGAAGGCCAGGATATGGGTGGCGAGGCGATCGAGGAACCAGCGGTCATGGCTGATGACGATGGCGCAACCGGCAAAAGATTCCAGCGCCTCTTCCAGCGCGCGCAGCGTATCGACATCGAGATCGTTGGTCGGCTCGTCGAGCAGCAGCAGGTTGGCGCCTTCCTTCAGCATCTTGGCCAGATGCAGGCGGTTGCGCTCACCGCCCGAGAGCATGCCGACCTTCTTCTGCTGGTCCGCGCCCTTGAAGTTGAACCAGGAGCAATAGGCGCGGCTCGGCACTTCGCGCTTGCCCAGCGTGATCATGTCGTTGCCGTTGGAAAGTTCCTCCCACACGGTCTTCTTGTCGTTCAAGCTGTCGCGGCTCTGGTCGACATAGCCGAGCTTGACGCTCTCGCCGACACGCAAGGCGCCGCCATCGGGCTTCTCGCCGCCGGTGAGCATGCGGAACAGCGTGGTCTTGCCGGCGCCGTTCGGGCCGATCACACCGACGATGCCGTTCGGCGGCAGCTTGAAATTCAGGTTCTCGATCAGCAGGCGGTCGCCGAAACCCTTGGTCAGGTTTTCGGCCTCGATCACCACATTGCCGAGACGCGGGCCGGGCGGAATGGTGATGGTGACCTGCTCGGTTGCCTTATCCTGCTCCTGCGCCAACATTTCTTCATAGGCATTGAGGCGGGCCTTCGACTTGGCCTGGCGCGCGCGCGGGCTCTGGCGCACCCATTCCAACTCGTTCTTGAGCGTGCGGCGGCGGGCATCCTCGGCCTTGCCTTCCTGCTCCAGGCGCTTTTCTTTCTGTTCCAGCCAGGAGGAGTAATTGCCTTCCCAGGGGATGCCGGCGCCGCGATCAAGTTCGAGAATCCAGCCGGCGACATTGTCGAGGAAGTAGCGGTCGTGGGTGACGGCCACCACGGTACCCGGATATTCGTGCAGGAAGCGCTCGAGCCAGGCGACGGACTCGGCGTCGAGATGGTTGGTCGGCTCGTCGAGCAGCAGCATGTCGGGCTTGGACAGCAGCAGGCGGCAGAGCGCGACGCGGCGGCGCTCACCGCCGGAAAGCTTGGTCACATCGGCATCGCCCGGCGGGCAACGCAGCGCGTCCATGGCGATCTCGACATTGCGCTGCAGGTCCCAGGCGTTGATCGCGTCGATCTTCTCCTGCAATTCGGCCTGCTCGGCGATCAGCGCGTTCATCTCGTCGTCGTCGGTCACTTCGCCGAACTTCATCGACACTTCGTCGAAGCGGTCGAGCAGCGCCTTGGTCTCGGCGACGCCTTCCATCACATTGCCGAGCACGTCCTTGGCCGGATCCAGCGCCGGCTCCTGCGCCAGATAGCCGACCTTGACGCCGTCCGCCGCCCAGGCCTCGCCGGTGAACTCGCTATCCAGGCCGGCCATGATCTTGAGCAGGGTGGACTTGCCGGCGCCGTTCAGACCCAGCACGCCGATCTTGGCGCCCGGCAGGAAGCTCAGCCAGATGTTCTTCAGCACCTGCTTGCCGCCCGGATAGGTCTTGTTCAGACCCTTCATCACGTAAATGTACTGATAGGCGGCCATTGTTCTGCTCCGGGTGAATGCTTGTGACTGGATGCTGGGAAATGTGGCGGATTTTTATAGAAAGCGGGGCGTCTATGCAATCGCGGGGACCAAACTCACCCCGCCATCAGGGCGCGCACATGGGCTGCCGAGGCGCTGGCCAGGGCGCGCAGGTCATAGCCGCCTTCCAGCGCCGAGACGACGCGGCCCTCGGCGGTATCGGCGGCGATCTTCAGCAACTGTTCCGTCACCCAGTAGTAATCATCATCGGTGAGGTTGAGCTGTGCCAGCGGGTCGCGCGCATGGGCGTCGAAGCCGGCGGAAATCAGCAGCAATTCCGGCTTGAAGCGGCGCAGTTCGGGCAAGAGCTGCTCGGCGACGCGGGCGCGGAACTCGGCCGAGCCGGCAAACGGCCGCAGCGGCAGGTTCAGGATATTGCCGGCAACGCCATGCTCATGGGCCTGGCCGGTGCCGGGATAAAGCGGCGACTGGTGCGTGGAGGCGTAGAACAGGTCGGGGTCATTGTTGAAGGCGGCCTGGGTGCCGTTGCCATGATGCACATCGAAATCGATCACCGCAACCCGGCGCACGCCCCAGCGGGCCCGGGCATGCAGCGCCCCGATGGCGACATTGTTGAACAGGCAGAAGCCCATGGCCTGATCCGGCTCGGCATGGTGGCCGGGCGGTCGCACGGCGCAGAAGGCATTGCGGATCTCGCCCTGCATCACGGCGTCCACGGCGGCGCAGACCGCCCCGGCTGCCCGCAAAGCCGCCTCGCCCGAGCCCGGTGAGATCACCGTGTCGCCGTCGATGGCGGCATAGCCCTCCGCCGGCACGGCATCCAGCAGGGCCTCGGCAAAGCCCTCGCCATGCACACGGGCAATTTGTGACACCTCGGCCAGCGGCGCCTCGCGGCGGTCCAGCCAGGCGAACTCCTCGGTTTCCAGCCGCGCCAGGATGGCCCGCAACCTGTCCGCGCATTCAGGGTGACCCGGCCCGGTATCGTGGTGCAGACAGGCGCTATGGCTGAACAGGGCCGTAGCCATGACGGAAATTCCCTCCGGGTGGTATTGGTATTGCACGCCAAAACCGTCAGGCCGGCGTGATGATCAGGGCCGGGATACTGCAAGCTTTGAGCGCAGGAAAGCAGCTTCCCGACCGTGTGATTGACGCTAATTCTGTCATGCAAAGACATGGCTAGGCAACGCTCTGGCGCCCCGTGTATTCTGCATGCAAGACAGGAAGGATTACCAAAGCCAATGAAACTATGGGGTCAGATCGTCGTCACCGGCATCATCCTGGGGGCGGGCGCAGCCGGATATATGTACCGTGACAAGCTGCCGTTCATCGGCACCGGTGCGCAACCCACGGCGGCACGGCCCGCCGGTACCGCCCCGGTCATTCCGGTGGAGACCCAGCCGGTGCGGCGCATGGATGTGGCGCGCACCATGGAAGCCGTGGGCACGGCCCAGTCGAATGAGGCGGTGACCATCACCGCCAAGGGCAACGGCACCATCGAGCGGATCAATTTCCAGGAAGGCCAGTTGGTCAAGGCCGGCGTCATCCTGGTGGAACTGGAAGCCGGCGAGTCCACCGCCAAGCTGGCCGAACTGCGCGCCGCCCGCGACGCCGCCAAGCTGGCCTATGAGCGCGCCGCGTCGCTGCTCGATACCAAGAACGTCGCCCAGGCCCGCGTCGATGAACTGAGCAAGGCCTTCGAGGCCGCCGAGGCGCGGTTGCGCGGCGAGCAGGCGAAATTCTCCGACAGCGTGATCCGCGCCCCCTTCTCCGGCCGGCTCGGCATGCGCCGCGTCTCGCTCGGCGCCCTGGTGAAGCCCGGCGACGCCATCACCACGTTGGACGACACCTCGGTGATCAAGCTGGAATTCGATGTGCCGGAAACCGTGCTGAGCGGCATCGCCCAGGGCAGCGCGGTGAGCGCTAGGGCGACGTCGATGCCGAACCGCAAATTCGAGGGCACTGTCACCACCGTCGACACCCGCATCGACCCGACCAAGCGGGCGATCCGCGTGCGCGCCAACATCCCCAATGCCGACGACGCCCTGAAGCCCGGCATGTTCATGACCGTAACGCTGAACATGGGCAAGGTGGCCGACGCCATGGTGGTGCCGGAAGAATCGCTGCTGGCCCAGGGCGGTGAACAGTTCGTGTTCGTGATCCGCGACGGCCGCGCCGCACGCACCCGCGTCACGCTTGGCCAGCGCCTGCCCGGCCTGGCCCAGATCACCAACGGCCTGCGCCCGGACGACCAGGTTGCCGTCACCGGCTTGCAGCAATTGCGCGATGGTTCGCGCGTGCGCCAGACCAATGCCCCGGACACCCCGGCCCCCGGCCCCACGGCGCAGAAAACCGCAAGCTGAACCGGCAGGATATAATACGAGGCTCAAGCCATGGTTCTTTCCGATATTTCGATCAAGCGCCCGGTTTTCGCCACCGTGATGTCGCTGGTGCTGATCATCTTCGGCTTGTTCGCGCTGCGCGGCATGGCGGTGCGCGAATATCCCGATATCGATCCGCCGGCGGTGAATATCACCACTATCTATCGCGGCGCCTCGGCCGAGATCATCGAGAGCAAAATCACCCAGGTGATCGAGGATTCGGTTGCCGGCATCGAGGGTATCCGCACCATCACCTCGACCAGCCGCGAGGAATCCAGCGCCATCAGCATCGAGTTCAACCTCTCGCGCAATGTCGATGCCGCCGCCAACGACGTGCGCGACAAGGTCGGCCGCATCCTGTCGCGGCTGCCTGACGAGGCCGACCAGCCGATCATCGCCAAGACCGAGGCCGATGCCCGTCCGATCATCTATATCTCGCTGTTCTCCGACCGCCTCAGCCTGCTCGAACTGACCGACTATGCCGACCGCTATCTGGTCGACCAATTGTCGATCATCGATGGCGTTGCCTCGGTGAATATCTACGGCGCGCGGCGCTATTCCATGCGCGTCTATCTCGACCGCATGGCGATGGCGGCCCGCAATGTCACGGTGCAGGATATCGAGGAAGCGATCCGGCGCCAGAATGTCGAGCTGCCATCAGGCCGCATCGAAAGCAACATGCGCGAATTCACTGTGCGCTCGGAGTCCGGCCTGCGCACCGCGCAGCAATTCCGCAATGTCGTGCTGCGCGAGCAGGATGGCTACCTGCTGCGCTTGGGCGAAGTCGCCAAGGTCGAACTCGGCGCCGAGGACGACCGCACCGAGCAGCGCATCAACGGCGTCACCGCCATCGGGCTTGGCATCATCCGCCAGTCGAAGGCCAACGCGATGGAAATTTCCAACGGCGTGACCGCCACGGTGGAGCGCCTGCAAGGCAGCCTGCCGACCGGCGTGCGCATGGAAGTGACCTACGACCAGTCGAAATTCATCAGCCAGTCGATCTACGAAGTGTTCCATGCGCTGAGCGTGGCGCTGGCGCTGGTGATCGGCGTGATCTTCCTGTTCCTGCGCTCCTGGCGTGCCACGCTGATCCCGGCTGTCGCCATTCCAGTCTCAGTGATCGGCAGCTTCATGGTGATCGGCGCGCTCGGCTATTCGATCAACGTGCTCACCCTGCTGGCACTGGTGCTGGCCATCGGCCTGGTGGTGGATGATGCCATCGTGGTGCTGGAAAACATCCATCGCCGCATCGAGCTTGGCGAGCCGCCGCTGCTGGCGAGTTTGCGCGGTGCGCGCCAGATCGGCTTCGCGGTGATCGCCACCACAGTGGTGCTGATTGCGGTGTTCGTGCCGATTTCGCTGATGGAAGGCAATACCGGGCGGTTGTTCCGCGAATTCGGCATGAGTGTCGCAGCCGCAGTATTATTCTCAGGATTCGTCGCGCTGACACTGACGCCGATGATGTGTTCCAAGCTGCTGCACGAAGCCAAGGACGAAGGCTGGTTCTACCGCGTGACGGAGAAATTCTTCGTCGGCATGGGCAATACCTATGGCCGCCTGGTCCGTATGTCGATGAACGCACCGATCGTCGTGCTGGCACTCGGCCTGCTAGCCTCCGGCGCGGCCTTCCTGATGTTCAAGTCGCTGCCGCGTGAATTCGCCCCCACCGAGGATCGTGGCGCCTTCTTCGTCATCATCGAGGGGCCGGAAGGCTCGTCCTATGACTACACCCGGCGCAACATAGTTCTGATCGAACGCGTGCTGGAAAAGCATATCAAGTCCGGTGCCGTCACCGTGGTGCAGTCCAACGTGGCACCGGCCTGGGGCGGTCGCCCCTCGCCGGTGAATTCCGGCATGATCGTGGTGCGCATGGCGGATTGGGCTGACCGCAGCGTTAAGCAGCAGCAGGTGGCGCGCCAGGTATTCCAGGAACTGCAGGCACAGACTGGCGTGCGTGCCGTGGTGGTCAACCCGCCGAGCCTTGGCCTGCCCGGCGCTCAGACGCCGGTACGCTTCATCCTCGGCGGCTCCACCTACCAGCAGCTCGACGACTGGTCCGACCGCATCATCGAACGCGCGCTGCAGAATCCGAACCTGCTCGGCGTGAAGAAGAATTACCTGCCGACCCGGCCGGAAATCCAGGTGCAGATCGATCGCGACCGCGCCGCCGATCTCGGCGTGCCGATCGAAACCATCGGCCGCACCCTGGAGACCATGCTGGGCTCGCGCGAAGTGACCAACTTCCAGCGCGATGGCAAGCAATACAAGGTGCTGGTACAGGCCCCGGTCGAGCAGCGCGTGACGCCGAACGACATGAACAACATCTATGTGCGCGGCAGCAATACCGGCGGCAAGCTGGTGCCGCTGGCCAGCCTGGTATCGCTGAAGGAAGGCGCCAATGCCCGCGAGCTGGTGCGTACCGACCGCCTGCGCTCGGTGATGATCGAGGCGTCGATGACGCCGGGCTACACGCTTGGACAGGCGCTCGACTATCTCGATGGCGTTGCCGCCGAAGTGCTGCCGCCTGAAGTGCGCATCTCCTATGCCGGCCAGAGCCGTGAATACAAGGACTCTTCCTCGGCAATCTTCATTACCTTCGCCCTGGCGCTGATCGTGGTGTTCCTGGTGCTGGCCGGCCAGTTCGAAAGCTGGATTCACCCGATCATCATCATCCTGTCGGTACCGCTGGCGGTGACCGGCGCCTTGGCGGCCCTGCTGCTCTCGGGCCAGACGCTGAATGTCTACAGCCAGATCGGCATCATCATGCTGGTCGGCCTGATCGCCAAGAACGGTATCCTGATCGTGGAATTCGCCAATCAGCTCCGCGATGAAGGCCGCAATATCTATGATGCCGCCGTGGAGGCCTCCATCGCCCGCCTGCGGCCGATCCTGATGACCACCATCGCCACCATCTTCGGTGCCGTGCCGCTGGCCTATGCCCATGGCGCCGGTGCCGAGAGCCGGCAGGCGCTTGGCTGGGTGATCGTCGGCGGCATGTCGTTTGCCACCCTGCTCAGCCTGTTCGTGGTGCCGGTGCTGTATCTGCTGCTGGCCCGCTTCACCAAGCCGGCCGGCTATATTGCCAAGCGCCTCTCCGAGATGGAGAGCCGCCCCGATGTCGACAATGCCAAGCCGGAGCCTGCGGAATGAGTCAGGAGGACGACTTTGCCGCCGCCCTGGCCCAGGCCCAGGCCGCCGTGGCCGGCATGGCCGACCAGTATATCGGCTGGGTCACGGCCGACCTTGAGCGGCTCGATCAGGCCATCACCCGCATCGACGCCGCCAATCCGGCCATGGGCCTCAAGGGTGTCTATGAAGTGGCGCATGACATCAAGGGCCAGGGCGCTACGTTCGGCTACCGGCTGGTCACGGATATCGGCGCCCTGCTCTGCCGCTATCTGCATCTGTCCCAGGAGCGCAACACCTATGATCCGGCGGTGATCGATGCCCATGTGCAGGCCTTGCGCACGGTGATCGACAATCGCGTGCAGGGCGATGCCGGCGAACTGGGCAAGGAAATCCTCGCCAGCCTGGCGGCGGCGGCACGCTGAACGGTTCTGTCGCTTTTTACCGCCCTACCGCTTCTTGTCAGCGGCGCGGCGGAACGGCCCGGCATAATCGGCGCGGGCCTGGCGCCGCCGGTCGGGGCCGAAATAGCTCTCCACGCGGATGAACTTGCGCGGCGTCTCGATCACCTCGGTCAGCTTCTGACGCAGCGCCTGCGGGGAGAGCGGCGGCACCAGGATGCCATGCACACCGGCATCCAGGGCGGCGCGGGCGCGCTCCAGGGTTAACGCCGTAACCACTGTCAGGCAGGGCAGGAAGGGATTGGGCGAGTCCACATCGCGGCGCAACCGGCGCATCAACCCGGCCGCCTTGCCGGCATCGTCCCAGCGCAGCAGCAGTACATCCGCCGCCCCCTGGCCGCCAAGCCGCGGCCAAACCTGGCCTACATCCCCCAAAACCTGAAGATTGCGCAGGCCAAGCCCAACCCCGAGCTGGCGCCATAACGGCGCCGCGCCCGGCTCGCCATCCAGGACCACCACAGAGAGGCGCGCCAGGTCGAAAGCCATGGCCGAGCTTAACACATAAGTATGATCCCTGCGACGATCCGTCCCGCATTCACCCCCTAGCCAGCCCGGCGCCGGGGCCGCTAGAATGTGCCCCACCAGCAGTTCAAGCAATTCAAGGCCTTGGCGGCCAGTACAGCATCTGTTGCCCGCTAGCCCGGAGCGTGCCCCATGGATTACGAAAGCCAATTCGGCCGTGCCGTCGACGCGCTCCGCGCCGAGAAGCGCTATCGTGTCTTCACTGAACTGGCACGCGAGGCGGGCAGCTTCCCTGTTGCTGACAACTTTTCCGGCGTTGGCCCGGCCCGTATCACCATCTGGTGCTCCAACGATTATCTCGGCATGGGCCAGCATCCGGTGGTGACGGAAGCCATGGTGGCGGCGGTGCAGCGTTATGGCGCCGGTGCCGGCGGCACGCGCAACATTTCCGGCAACCACCACGCCATCGTGGCGCTGGAAGCGGAACTCGCCGACCTGCATGGCAAGGAAGCGGCGCTGGCCTTCGGCTCGGGTTATGTCGCCAACCAAGCGACGCTTTCCACGCTGGGCAAACTGCTGCCCGGCTGCATCATCCTCTCCGATGCCGATAACCACAATTCGATGATCGAAGGCATCCGCCAGAGCGGCTGCGAGCGCCGGGTGTGGCGCCACAACGATCTGGCGCATCTGGAGGAGCTGCTCAAGGAACAGCCGCTGGAACGGCCGAAGATGATCGCCTTCGAGAGCGTCTATTCCATGGATGGCGACATCGCCCCGATCCATGCCATCTGCGACCTAGCCGAGAAGTATGGCGCCATGACCTATCTGGACGAGGTGCATGCCGTCGGCCTCTATGGCAACCGAGGCGGCGGCGTCGCCGACCGCGACAATGCCATGCAGCGCATCACGGTGATCCAGGGCACGCTGGGCAAGGCTTTCGGCGTGGTCGGCGGTTATATCGCCGGCTCACGCAATCTGGTGGACGCCATCCGCTCCTATGCCGCCGGCTTCATCTTCACCACCACGATGCCCCCGGCGGTCGCCGCCGCCGCCGCCGCCAGCGTGCGCTATCTGAAGCAGAGCCAGGTGGAACGCGCCCGGCACCAGGAGCGTGCCGCCACGCTCCGCCGCCTGCTGCTCAATGCCGGGCTGCCGGTACTGGTGAACAAGAGCCATATCGTGCCGGTGATGGTGGGCGATCCTGCCCTGTGCAAGCAGGCCAGCGACCTGCTGCTGGCCGAACACGGCATCTACATCCAGCCGATCAACTATCCCACCGTGCCGCGCGGCACCGAGCGACTGCGCATCACCCCGACGCCGGTACATACCGACGCGATGATGCATGACCTGACCCATGCGCTGCTCAGCGTTTGGCAGCAATTGGGCCTGCGCCGCCAAGCTGCCTGATCGGGCAGCCTGATTTCGTCATATTATGGTTTTTTGACCTGACGACTCTGCCTAATTTTGGTGCGCCGACACGCTGTTGTATAAAACGCCCGACCACGGCCTTGCGTCAGGCTGCATTCGTGGTCAGAATCAATCGAGTGCGGACCATGAGTATGGGAGCTTTGGGCCGCTTGCATTCAGTGCTTGGGCTTGGGGATCATGGTTGCTCGCGTATACAAGTCGCTCGAGGATTTCGGCTTCATGCCGGCGGATGCGCAGCATCTGGCTCAACGGCTGCGCTATTCCCACGTGGTGTTCATTGCCGGCCCGCCCGGCGGCGGCAAGACCGCCTGCGCCACCATGCTCGGCTGGTTCCTGTTCCAGGGCATGAAGCGCCCTTTTCGCGCCGATGGCGCGCAGCTCACCAATGAAGGCGTGCGCGATGCCGCGCGCCAGGGCACCCATGGCCTGTTCTTCAACGAAGTGGCTACCCAGGCGGACCTGACCAAAGTGGTCTATGCCGCCGATTGCCGCATGGTGTCGCTGGCCACCAGTGTGATCGCCGAGCCGAAAGTGCCGCAGATCTTCCAGATTCTGCATTTCTTCAATCCAGGCGTTGCCGCGCGCAAGGACCTGATCCTGATCGGCGTCGAGCCTGATCCCGATTCAACGGAAGAACGCTTCAAGGTCGACTGCAAATTCCCGGCTTCGCCGCTGCCGGCCTGAGACCTATCTGCTCAGGCGGATATCGACCTCGCGCTCGACGTAGCGCCATTCCTCGCTCTGGCGCAGACGCCGCACCAGTTCCTCGAAGGCTTCGGCCTGCTCGGGTGCATATTCAAACCAGGTGAGGAAATCGAACGGCTCGCCAAGGTCGCGGCTATGGTGCAGCCGGCGTGCCACCGCCGGCAGGTATTCCAGGCCGATGGCGATATGGCGCGACTGTTCCTCCAGGATCGCCCGGCGCTCATCCTGCGCCAGTGCCCACCAGGCTTCCGACTTGCGGATCGGGATCAGTGCCGCGCGCGTCGCCTGTGGCCGGCCGAGCCCTTCCTGCACGGCGGCAAGGGCGGCAAGTTCGGGCCGGCTGGTATAGCGCGTGTTGGACGTGACGCCGCGCAGCCGCCATGCGGCCCCGACAGGCAGGGTTGCCGGCCCTTCGATCACCGCAAGGCTCGCGGCGGGCGCCAGGCCATCGCCGATATAGGCAGCAACTTTTTCGATCCGCCAGGGGCCGGTATCGCCGGCCACGAAGGCGACAGGAAGCGGAGGAGGCATATGAAAATGCTAGCCCGTCCGATTGCAGCGCAGCAAGCTAATTCCCGATCACCAGCGCGTCATCAACGCTCACGCGTTCGAGCAGGGCAACGAGGTCTTCCCGCGTCAGCGCGACGCAGCCCTCGGTGGGGGCATAACCCTCGCGCGCGACATGCAGGAAAATGGCGCTGCCCATGCCCGGCACGGGCGGATCGTCATTATGCCCCAGCACCACGATCAGATCGTAGACGTGATCCTCTCGCCACAGCTTTTCATGGCTGGCGGCAAAGGGCAGCCGTATGGGCCGGTTATAGGCCGGGTCGGCCGGATCGTCGCACCAGCCCATGCCGCTATCCAGCGGCACCAGCGGCAGGGCGCAGCGGGGCGGCGCCACGCGATCCTGACGGATGAAGACCAGCCGCAGCGGCCAGCGGCCCAAGGGCGTGGCGCCATCGCCTTCGCGCTTCTCAAGCGCCGGCTTGCAGCCGCCCTTGCCAAGCGCGCAGCGCATGCGCATGCCGCTACGCTCCAGCCAGCCGGCGCGGCCATCAGGATCGGGCGTCACGATGATGTCGGTCATGTCAGCCCCCTAGGCCAATAACCGTGCGAGCAGGCCATCCAGCACAGCCCGGCCTTCCGTGGTCGCCACCAGCCGCGCTTCGTCGCGCTTGAGCAATCCGGCGGCCTCCAGTGGCTGCGAACGCTGGCGCGGCACCAGATCATCAAGGCCGATGCCGCAGACCGCGCGCAGGTTGGCATCATGCACGCCTTCCGCCAGGCGCAACCCCATCATCAACGCTTCCTCGGCGCGTTCGCGATGATCAATCGCTGTGATGGTTTCGCGGCCATGGCCCTGGGCCTCTACCTGCTCCAGCCAGATTTCCGGCTTGCGCCGGGTCTGTGTCGCCTGCCAGATGCCAGCCGTATCGCGCACGCGGCCATGGGCACCGGGGCCGATGCCGAGATAGGCGCCAGAGCGCCAGTAGACCAGGTTGTGCCGGCTCTCGCCGCCCAGCTTAGCATGGTTGGAAATCTCGTAGGCCGGCATGCCGGCCTCGGCCATGATCTCCTGCGTCAGGTCATAGAGCGCCGCCTGATCATCCGCCGGCATCGGCCGCAGCGTGCCGCGTGCCACCGCGCCGGCAAAGCCGGTATTCGGTTCAATGGTGAGGGTGTAGAGCGAAAGGTGGTCGCCAGCGAGATCGAGAGCGCTAAGCAATTCGTCGCGCCAGGCGGCGGCGGATTGCTCGGGCCGGGCATAGATCAGGTCGAAGGAATAGCGCGGCACGGCGGCGCGGGCGGCTACGATGGCGCGGCGCGCTTCATCGGCATCATGGGCGCGGCTCAGGAATTTCAGCACCTGCGCATCGAAACTCTGCACGCCGATGGAAAGCCGGTTGACGCCGGCTGCGGCGAAACCGGCGAATTTCGCCGCTTCCGCCGAATTCGGGTTGGCTTCCAGCGTGATCTCGATGTCAGCGGCGAAGCCCCACAGGCTTTCCGCGCGCCGCAGGATGGCGGCAGCGGTTTCCGGTGCCATCAGCGAAGGCGTGCCGCCGCCGAAAAACACCGAGGTCAGCTTCTCGCCCCGGCCATAGCCGGCCGCAGCATAATGATCGAGTTCGGCCAGCAAGGCCGAGCGCCAGCGCGCCTCGTCGACACGCTCGCGGACATGGGAATTGAAGTCACAATAGGGGCATTTCGAGACGCAGAAGGGCCAATGCACATAGAGGCCGAAACCGCGTTGCGGGATGCTGTCAGGCGAAACAGGCATCGATGAGCTGACGGAAGGCCAGCGCACGATGGCTGATCGCGTGCTTCGCCTCCGGCTCCATTTCGCCGAAGCTTAACCCCTGGCCATCGGCGACGAACATCGGATCA
Source organism: Ferrovibrio sp. MS7 (assembly GCF_038404985.1). Lineage (NCBI taxonomy): Bacteria > Pseudomonadati > Pseudomonadota > Alphaproteobacteria > Rhodospirillales > Rhodospirillaceae > Ferrovibrio > Ferrovibrio plantarum. Next base: position 1,985,095 of record NZ_JBBKBA010000001.1, on the reverse strand, counting down.
TAGCCAAAGCCCTTGAGACCGCGCGGCGGCCAGACGAGCTGGCCCGGCAGGATGCCGGAAAAGCTTTCCACATGGCCATCGGGCCAGGCCAGCGTGAGCACGCAGACGAACTGCGCCACCACCACACCTTGCACTCCGGATTTCTCCACCGCATCCCACACCTTGCGCATGGCAAGCTGGAAATCTTTCTCGGGCCCGGCCCAGCGGGCGGAATAGATGCCGGGATCGCCATGCAGGCAATCGACGCTCATGCCGGAATCGTCGGCCAAAGCCGGCAGGTTGGCGCCGCGCGCCGAAGCCAGCGCCTTCAATTCGGCATTGGCAACGAAGGTGCTGCCGGTCTCTTCCGGCTCCGGCAGGCCGAGGTCGCCAGCCGACACCGTATCGACATTATAGGGCCGCAGCAGATCCGCGATTTCGCGCAGCTTGCCCTTGTTATGGCTGGCGATGACCAGCTTGCCGCCGTCAAAGCGCCGCGCCATGGCAGTTTACTTTCCTATAGCCTGGCGCTGCAGCGTGATCAGTTCGCTGACACCCTTCTTGGCCAGCCGCAGCATGCCGAGGAACACATCCTCGGGGAATGCTTCCTTCTCCGCCGTGCCCTGGATCTCGACGATATGGCCGGCATCGGTGAGCACGAAATTGGCGTCCGCCTCGGCGCCGCTATCTTCGATATAATCGACATCCAGCACCGGCTCGCCGCGCACCAGGCCGCAGCTTACCGCCGCCACCTGGCCGGTGAGCGGAATGGCCGGAATGGCGCCGGACTGCACCAGCTTCTGGAATGCAAAATAGAGCGCCACCCAACTGCCGGTGATCGCGGCGGTGCGGGTGCCACCATCGGCCTGCAGTACATCGCAATCGAGGCGGATCTGGCGCTCGCCGAAACCATCGAGCTTGGTGACGGCGCGGAGCGAGCGGCCAACCAGGCGCTGGATTTCCTGCGTGCGGCCGGACTGCTTGCCTTTCGCCGCCTCGCGCTCGGTGCGGCTATGGGTGGAGCGCGGCAGCATGCCGTATTCCGCCGTCACCCAGCCGCGGCCGGTATTGCGCAGGAACGGCGGCACGCGTTCTTCCACCGTGGCGGCACAAAGCACATGGGTCTCGCCGAATTTCACCAGGCAGGAGCCTTCGGCGTATTTGGCGAAGCCCGGCTCGAGCCGGATGGCGCGCAGTTGATCGGGGGCGCGGCCGCTCGGGCGCATGGGCGAACTCCTTGGCTGGAAAAGACAATACGTCGTTCTAGTGGACCCAACCTTGAGCGGCAAGGGGCGAGCCATCTAGGTCTTGCTCGATCCGCATACGTTATAATATAACATTATATTATAACGTAACAAAAACGAGGATGTCGTGTCCAAGCCCGCCCGCCTGCTCTCCGCCTGCGCCGCCCTTTTTCCTCTGATTTCTCAGCCTTTGCTGGCCCAAGAGCAGACCGCCGAGACTCCAACAACGCTGCCGCCGGTGCTGGTAAGCGCTCCCCTGCCGACCCAGGCCGATGATATCCCGGAAGGCAGCACGGTTCTGGAGGGTGAGACGCTGCGACTGCGCCATGCCGCCACCTTGGGTGAGGCCCTGGACCACACTCCAGGCATCGCCGCCACGGCTTTCGGCCCGGGTGCCAGCCGGCCGGTGATCCGTGGCCAGGGCGGCCCGCGTGTGCGGGTGCTGCAGAATGGCGTGGACAGCTTCGATGCCGCCAGCGTCAGCCCGGACCATGCCGTGGGAACGCCGATTGGCGGCGCCACGCGCATCGAAGTGCTGCGTGGCCCGGCGACCTTGCTCTATGGCAGTTCGGCCATTGGCGGCGTGGTCAACGTGATCGATGGCCGGATTCCGCAGGCGATGCCGAAAGACGGTGCCAGCGGTAGCCTGCGGCTCGGCAAAAGCCTGAGCAGCAGCGACAATGACAGCTTCGCCAGTGTCACCACGGCAGCCGGGGATCGCGTCGCCCTGCATGCCGAAGGCGGCTTCCTCAATGCCGAGGATTATCACGCCGCCACTGGTCGCGTGGACAATACCGCGATGCGCGGTCGCAATGGTGCGCTGGGCGGCAGTATATTTGCCGATGGCGGCTATGCCGGCATGGCGGTATCGCGCTTCCACAGCTACTACGGCATCCCCGGCGCTGATCCGGTACATCTGGCAATGCGCCAGACTCGCCTCGACATGCAGTTCGGTCTTTATGATCCATTGCCACTGGTCAGCGAATTACGCGGCAAACTCGGCTATGGCGATTACAAGCATGACGAGATCGAGCCGTCAGGGGAAATCGCCACCCGCTTCAACAGTGACAGTTGGGAAGGCCGCCTCGAAGCAGTGCACAAGATCGGCGGCATCGATGGCGTCGTTGGCCTGCAAAGCAACCGGCGGGACTTTACCGCGCTCGGCGAGGAAGCCTATCTGCCGCAGAACGTCACCGACAGCCACGCGCTGTTTGTGCTGGAACGGTTCGAGACCGGCCCCTGGCAGTTCTCGCTGGGTGGCCGCCTTGAATACCAAAATATCGACGTTCCCTCGCAGGCACAGGAACGCAGCTTCACCAATGGCAGCGTTGCCGCCAGCGCCATCTACCGCTTCAACAAGCTCTATTCCACCGGCTTATCGCTGTCGCGCACTGAGCGCGGACCGACGGCAGAGGAGCTGTTCTCCAACGGCGCCCATCTTGCCACACGCTCCTTCGAGATCGGCAATACCGGCCTGGGCAAGGAAAGCGCGCTGCATGCCGAATGGTCGCTGCGCAAGAATCAAGGTGACGTCACCGGCGCGCTTAACCTGTTCAATACGCGATACCGTAACTTCATCTATGGCGCTTTCACCGGGGCGCAGCAGGCCGGCCTGGATGAACTGCTGTACAGCCAGACCGACGCGGACTTTCGTGGCGTCGAAATAGAAGCCGCTTGGCGCTTCATGCAATGGGCCGGCTTCGACCTCAGTGTCGATGGCGGACTCGACTATGTACGCGCCGAGGATCGTGGCAATGGCCGGCCGTTGCCGCTGATCCCGCCCATCGGCTACCGCGCCGGCTTCGCTGCCGATAGCGAAATGCTGGGTTTTCGCTTTGAGGCGGTTGGCCGCCTGGCGCAGAACCGCACTGGCCTCAACGAAACCGGCACCAGCGGCTACACAGTGCTGAATACTGCCTTCACGTTCCGCCCCTTCGAGAGTAATCGCGCAATTGAGCTGCAACTCAAAGGCAACAACCTGACGGATCGGCTGGGACGCAATCATGTCTCCCTATTGAAGGAGGAAGCGCCAATCCGTGGCCGCGAAATCACCCTTGGACTGGCCATGGCCTTCTGAACCGGCAACAAGGGGCGGCGATCCAGCTTTACACGGTTAGGGGATTCTTGGCAGGGTGAAACTGTACCAAATTGGACTCCGCCATGCCCCTGCCCCGCCCCTCAGCCCTGCTCCTGCTCACCGCCAGCCTCTACCTTGCAGCATCGCCCGCTCATGCTGAAGATGACCATGAAAAGAAGGGCATCAGCACCGAGCTTGGCAGTGCCACGCTGAATTTCACCTTCGATGCAGGTTTCGGCGGCTTCAGCGTCACCAATCCACAATTCGGTGGGGCCTCGAACAGCCCGAATGGCGAGCGCGCTGGCAAACGCAACTGGTTCGAGGGCTTCGTGAAGCCCGGCCTGGGCATCGAGCAGCCGATCGGCGACGGCACCGCCTATGCCGGCCTTTCGGCCATCGGCAGCTTCACGCGCGGCAATGGCGAGGCCCAGGCCACTGCCGGCACGGCGCAGCAGCCGGATCACTTTGCGCTGGAAGACGCTTTTATCGGCTGGCGCTCGGGCGCCACCTTTGCCGCGCTGGGCGAGGATGCCGTGGATATCTCCGCCGGCAACCAGGGTTTCAGCATTGGCGATGGCTTCCTGATCGTGGATGGCACCGCCGAAGGCTGGCGCCGCGGCGCCTATGTGATGGGACCGCGCGGTGCCTTCGAGCGCACCGCCATCCTCAAGCTCAATACCGACCCGGTGCGCGCCGACTTCTTCCACCTCGCCGGCCGCGTCGACCAGAAGCGCATGCGGGGCAACGACTCGCCCAGCACGCAGCTTTATGGCGCCAACCTGGAATGGTTCGGCTCCGCGCATCTCGATCACGGCCGCAGCGAATACGAGGAGCGCGCCTGGTATCTCGGCGCCACCTATCTGCATATCTACGACGCCGACACCACTGCCACCGGCGGCGGCGCCAACCGCGATGGCCTGAATGTCTATGCGCTGCGTGCCGGCCTGGTGCCATCCGACAGGTTCCACGGCTTCGGCCTCTATGGCGAATATGCCTTGCAGGAAAACGACAAGACCGGCAGCAAGGTGAAGGCCAGGGCCTGGTATGCCGAGCCGCAATACACGGCCAGCGCCCTGCCCTGGCAGCCGCGGCTGAGCTATCGCTTCTCACGCTTCAGCGGCGACGACAACACCAACGACACCACCGACAAATCCTGGGACTCGCTCTACAGCGGCGGCGGTCCACGTGGCTTCGGCACCTGGGATCAGGGCGAAATCTATGCCCGCTATATCGGTGGCAACAGCAATCTGCGCAGCCAGATGATACATCTGAAGCTGCAGCCCGACGAAGCCTTCAGCCTCGGTGGCATCTATTACCGGCATGACTTCGATGCCGTGCCGAATGGCGCCAGTTCCCGCCGCCTGATGGACGAAGTGAACCTCTATGCCCAGTGGGAGACGCCGCTGAAGGGCCTCAACCTCACCCTGGTCGGCGGCATGGGCAAGCCCGGCGACGGCCAGAAGCAGTCGGCGACGGCGAACAATGCCGGTAATGGTGAAGCAGTGGACCGCACCATCTGGCTCGGCCAGTTCGTGCTCGGCTACAGCTTCTAAACCTTAGAGTTCGCGGAAGACGCTGAAATCGTAAGTCCAGGGCGTGCTGCCATCGGTGGTGACCTTGCCGATCAGCATGGAGCTGCCGCTGAAGAAGTCGCCATTGGCCTCGTAGTAGAGCTGGCCGGTATCCTGCTGATAGACGAAGCCGCCCTCGCCAAGCTGCGTCGCGGCGCGGGCCACCGCATCGGCCACCATCTTGATATTGACGTTATCGACCAGTTGATCGGCCAGCACGAAGGCGTTGCCGGTCAGCGTGCTGTTGTTATTGGTATCAAAGGCGATCTTGTCGCCGCTGCCCATGTCCAGCACCGTGGTATTGCCGCTGGTGCTGTCGAATACGAAACGGTCATTGCCGGCACCGCCAGTAAGACTGTTGGTGCCGCCGCCACCGACCAAGGTATCGGCGCCGACGCTGCCGGCGATCGTGTCGTTGCCACCACCACCGAAGACGAAGCCGGCCTGACTGCCGCCGAGCGTGATAGTGTCGGCGCCGGTGCCGCCATTCACGGTCTCGATGCCGGCAGTGGTAATGGTATTGGTGCCATTGGCCAGGGTCAGCGTATCGAGGCCGGCACCCAGATCGATGCTGTCGCCGGTGAAAGCGGTAGTCAGGGTCACATTGTCGGCACCGCTGCCGCCGGTCAGTGTCTCGATGCTGCTGACCGTGATGCTGCCGCCGGCATCGCTGAGCGTCAGGCTGTCGGCGCCAGTGCCGCCGATCACCGTCTCGATATTGCTGACCGTCAGTTCGTTGCCGCCATCGGCCAGCTTCAGACTGTCATTGCCGGCACCAAGATCCAGTATGGCGCCGGGCTCCACCCCTTGCGTGAAGGTGACGGCATCATTGCCACTGCCGCCGATCAAGGTTTCGATGCCGCTCATGGTGATGGTATTGCCGCCATCGACAAGCGTGACGCTGTCGGCACCGCTGCCGCCATTCAGCGTTTCAATGCCGGAGATGGTGAGCGTGACGCCGCCATTGGCGAGCGTGACATTGTCGGCACCCGCACCACCGGTCAGCGTCTCGATGCCATCGACCAGGATGGTGTTGCCGCCAGCACCGAGCGTGACAACATCATTGCCACTGCCGCCGGTCAGGGTTTCGATATTGCTGGCCGTCAGGCTGTTGCCGCCATCGGCGAGCGTCAGGCTGTCGCTGCCGGCGCCAAGATCCAGGCTGGCCACCGTGAGATTGCCCAACAAGGTGATGACATCGTCGCCCGCCGCGCCGATCAGCACTTCCACATTGGCGATGGTGGCGCTGCCGCCATCGGCCGAAAGCGTCAGGGTATCCGTGCCGGCGCCAAGGTCGATCACGGCATCGGCCAGGCTGGCGCCCAGTGTGATGACATCATTGCCACTGCCGCCGGTCAGGGTTTCGACATTCGAGACCGTGATCGTGTTGCCGCCATCAGCCAGCACCAGCACATCGCCACCATCGCCGAGATCAATGCTGGCATTGCTCATGGTGCCGCTCAGCGTCACCGTATCGGCGAGCGCACCACCCTGGAGGGTTTCGATATTGCTCAGCGTGATCTCGTTGACCGCATCTGCCAGCGTCAGGCTATCGGCGCCGACGCCAAGATCGATCAGGGTATTCGCGGCCAGCGAGCCGACCAGGGTAATGATATCCGCACCGCTGCCGCCGATCAGGGTTTCGACATTCGCGACCAGCAAGGTGTTGCTGGCGGCAGTCAGCACCAGCTTGTCATCGCCGTCGCCAAGATCGACCGAGCCGCTGGCCGGCGCGGTGCCCAGCGTGATGATATCTGCACCATCGCCGCCGGTGATGGTTTCGACATAGGTAACCGTGGCGGTGTTGCCGCCATCGGCGAATTTCAGCTTGTCGCTGCCGGCGCCAAGCGAAATATTGCCGTTGTCTACCGTGGTTGCGAGCGTCAAATCGTCGGTGCCGGCGCTGGCGATGATGGTTTCAACATTGGTCAGGGTGACGATATTGCCACTGCCGGCAAGCGTCAGGCTGTCATCACCATCGCCCAGGTCGATCAGGGCGCCGGTACCCAGTACGCTGTTCAGGGTAATCTTGTCGCTGCCGCTGCCACCGACCAGGGTTTCCACATCGGTGACCGTTAGCGTATTGCCGCCATCGGCCAGGTAGAGTCGGTCATTGCCGCCATTAAGGTCGAAATTACCCGAAGCCACCGTGGTATCGAGCGTTATCACATCGGCACCGCTGCCGCCGATCACCGATTCCACATTGCTCAGCGTGATACTGTTACCACCATCGGCAAGTGTCAGCTTGTCGGCCCCGGCACCGAGGTCTATCTCGCCATTGTAGGTAGTGGCCAGCGTGACGATATCGGCGCCGGCACCGCCGATCAGCGTCTCGACATTGCTCAGCGTGATGGTGTTGCCGCCAGCCCCCAGCGTCACCGTGTCGCAGCCGCTGCCAGCGAACAGGCTTTCGACACCGCTGATGGTGATGACATTGGTGCCATTTGCCAGCGTCAGGGTATCGACGCCAGCACCGAGCGAGTAACTGCCATTGGTCACCGCATCCGTCAGCCTGACATCATCCGTGCCGGTGCCGCCGATCACGGTCTCGACGCCGGTCAGGGTCAGATTGTTGTCGCCGTTGAACAGCGTTACCCGGTCATTGCCAGCCGCCAGGTCGATCTGGCCAACCAGCGCGGTGGTGAGCTTGATCGTGTCCGCACCAGTGCCGCCAATGATGATTTCGGTATCGCCGATGGTCGCGTTGTTATTGCCGTCCGCCAGCACGATCTTGTCGGCGCCAGCACCCATATTGATCTGCAGATTACCCTGGGCGGCTGCAACCGTGACATAGTCACTGCCGACACCGCCAATCACGGTCTCTACGCCAGTCAGGGTGACCGTGTTGCCACCATCGGCCAGCACCACCTTGTCATTGCCAAGGCCGGTATCGATCAGACCGCCATTCAGCGTGGTGGTGAAGGTGAGCAGGTCGGCGCCGAAATTTCCGGTGACGGTTTCGATATTGGCCAGGGTCAGCGTATTGGTGCCCGAAGCCAGGGTCAGGCTGTCATTGCCGCCACCAAGATCGACACTACCCTTGGCCACGGCCGCACCGAAGGTGATGCTGTCATTGCCGCTGCCGCTGGTCAGGGTCTCGACACCGCTCATGGTCAACACATTGCCGCCATTGGTCAGCGCCAGGCTGTCACTGCCAAGGCCGAGGTTGATATCGATGCCGGTCACCGCATGGGTCAGCGTAACGGCATCAGCGCCCGTGCCGCCGGTGATGGTCTCGATGTTGCTCAAGGTCAGCGTGTTGATGCCATTGGCCAGCACCAGCTTGTCGGCACCATCACCCAGATCGATCTTGCCGCCGGTGGTAAGGGCCGCCTGCAGGGTGATGATATCGGCACCGGTACCGCCGGTGATGGTTTCGACATTGCCGATCGTTGCCGTATTGCCGCCATTGGCAAGCGTCAGCTTGTCGCCGCCGGTGCCAAGCTCGACATAGATTTTGGTGCCGGCGGTATTGAGCGTGATGACATCGACGCCGCTATTGCCGATCACACTCTCTATATTGCTAAGGGTCAGCGTGTTGTTGCCGCCAGCCAGGGTCAACTTGTCATTGCCGTCGCCGAGATCGATGCTGCCATTCACCGCATCGAGCAGGGTGATGATATCGGCGCCGGAATTGCCGATCAGGGTCTCGACCCCGCTCACGGTCAGGGTGTTGGCACCGGCGCCAAGCGTCAGGCTGTCGCTGCCGGCACCCAGGCTGATGCTGCCCTTGGCGATACCGCCGGTCAGGGTGATCAGATCGGCGCCACTGCCGCCAACAATCGTCTCGATATTGGTCAACGTCAGGATATTGCCGCCATTCGCCAGCGTCAGACTGTCGCTGCCGGCACCGAGATCAACGCTGCCGTTGAGCGTGTTGGTCAGCGTCACACTATCGGTGCCGCTATTGCCGATCACGGTTTCGATATTGCTCAGCGTCACCGTGTTGATGCCGGCGGCCAGGATCAGCTTGTCGCTGCCACCGCCGAAATCGAAGCTGCCGGCGGTGCCGACAGCATTGACCAGGGTGATCGTGTCGTCACCATTGCCGGCGATCAGGGTTTCAACCCCGCCGAGCGTGATGTTGTTGACGCCATTGGCCAGCACCAGCTTGTCGTTGCCGATGCCGAGATCGATGCTGGCGGCAGACAAGGCCGCGCCGAGCGTGATGACGTCCGCGCCAGTGCCGCCGACAATGGTCTCGATATTGTTCAGGGTCAGCGTGTTGCCGCCATTGCCCAGCGTCAGCTTGTCCTTGCCGTCGCCGAGATCGACCAGGCCGGTAACGCCGGTGGTAAAGACGATACTGTCATTGCCATTGCCACCGATCAGCGTTTCGACATTGCCGATGGTGAGAGTCTGCGGCCCGCCATCGGCAAGCGTCAGCTTGTCGGCGCCGGCGCCAAGTTCGATGCTGCCGCGCGCCAGCGTGGTTGCGAGCGTGATCAGGTCGGCATCATTGCCGCCGGTGATGGTTTCGACATTGCTCAATGTCAGGCTGTTGCCGCCATGGGCCAGCTTCAGGCTGTCGTTGCCATTGGCAAGGTCGATGCTTATGCCGGTGACGGCATTGCCCAGCGTGATCGTGTCGTTGGCATTGCCGCCCAGAATGGTCTCGGCATTGCTGACAGTGAGCGTATTAGTGCCAAGGCCGAGGCTCAGCTTGTCGCTGCCGGCGCCCAGATCATAGGTCGCGCCGGTAATGCCGCCGGTGACGGAAATAGCATCGTCGCCGCTGCCACCAACAAGATTCTCAACACCAGCAAGGGTGATGGTGTTGTTGCCATTGGTCAGGATCAGCTTGTCGACCCCGGCACCGAGATCAATGCGGCTTGCCGCCGTGTCCATCAGCGTCACAGTGTCGAATCCGGCATTGCCGGTCACCGTCTCGACGCCGGTCAGCGTCACCGCATTATTGCCCTTGCCGAGCGCGAGCTTGTCGTTGCCGGCACCGAGGTTGACCGTGGCTGTCGCCTGGGTGGTGAAGGTGATGCTATCGGCGCCGCTATTGCCGGTAACAGTCTCGATGCCGGTCAGTTGCAGGGTATTGTCGCCGGCGGCGAGGGTCAGGCTATCCTGGCCATCGCCGAGATCGATATTGCCCTTGGCGACTGCGTTGGCCAGGGTGATGCTGTCATTGGTCGAGCCGGTGATCAGTGTTTCGATACCGGTGACGGTAAGCGTGCCGCCATTCTGCAGGGTCAGTTTATCGAGGCCACCGCCAAGATCGATCACCGCACCGGAGGCCAGCGCCGATGTGATCACCACGGAATCATTGGCCGTGCCGCCGGTCAGCGTTTCGATCGAGGCAACGGTAACAGTATTGGCCGCGTTGGCGAGCTTGAGCGCATCGTTGCCGCCGCCGAGATCAATGCTGGCCTTGGCGGCGGCGGAAAGCGTGATCAGGTCGGCGCCATTGCCGCCAGTGATGGTTTCCGCATTGGCAATGGTGGCGCTGTTGCCGCCATCGGCCAGCTTCAGGCTGTCGTTGCCGGCACCCAGATCGATACTCGCATTGGTCAGGCCGGTGGTGATCGTAAGGGTATCGTTGCCGCTGCTGCCCACCAGGGTCTCGACATTGGCGATACTGGCGCTGTTGCCCGCGCCGACTAGGGTCAGCTTGTCGCTGCCGCCGCCCAGATCGATACTGGCATTGGTCAGCTTGCTCGAGATTGCCACCGTATCGGCGCCGCTGCCGCCCACCAGGGTCTCGACATTGGAGACGCCCAGGCTGTTGACGCCATCGGCCAGGGTCAGCTTGTCGCTGCCAGCACCAAGATCGACACTGCCTTTGGAAATCGTCTGGCCCAGCACGATCGTATCGTTGCCGATGCCACTGGAGATATTCTCGACATTGCTGATCGTGGCACTGTTGCTGCCATTGGCCAGCACCAGCTTGTCGGTGCCACCACCGAGATCGATACTGGAACCGGCCCCAAGCGTTCCGGTCAGGGTGACGGTATCGGCGCCTGAGGAGCCGGTGACGCTTTCGACATTGGCCAGCGTCACCGTGGAGGCCGCCGAAAGCGTAACCTTGTCACTGCCGCCGCCCAAGTCGATGCTGGCCTTGCCGCTGACGGTGATGACATCGGCACCGGAACCGCCAGTGATGGTTTCAACATTGCCGATCGTGGCGGAATTGCCGCCATTGGCCAGCTTCAGGCTGTCATTGCCGCCACCGAGATCGACCTTGCCGCCATTCAGCTCGGTGGACAGCGTCACCGTATCGGCACCGGTGCCGCCGGTGATGGTTTCAACATTCGCCAGCGTCAGCGTGTTGGTGCCGGCAGCCAGCTTGATCTGATCGTTGCCGCCGCCAAGATCCAGGGTCGAGTTCACCAGCGGGGTGGAAACCGTCACCACATCGGCGCCGGCGCCGCCGGTGATGGTTTCGACATTCGCCACCGTGATGGTATTGCCGCCATCGGCCAGTTTCAGGCTGTCATTGCCGCCGCCGAGGTCGACACTGCCATTTGATACGGCGGTGCCAAGCGTGATGGCATCGCCGCCGCTGCCGCCTTGGACAGTTTCGGCATTGCTGATCACGGCGGTATTGCCGGTATTCGCCAGCGCGATGCTATCGCTACCGGCCCCCAGATCGACGCTGCTGGAGGTGGTGAGCGAGGTGGTGAGCGTAATCTTGTCGGCGCCAGCGCCGCCCTGGATGCTTTCGATATTGGCCAGCGTGAAGCTGCCGCCGGCATCGGTAATGGTCACCTTGTCATTGCCAAGGCCAAGATCGGCACTGCCCTTGCCGCCCAGCGTGATCTGATCGGCGCCATTGCCGCCGGTCAGGGTTTCGACATTCAAAACCGTGCCGTTATTGCCGCCATTGGTCAGCTTCAGGCTGTCATTGCCGCCGCCAAGGTCCACCTTGCCGCCGGTGAGATCCGTGCTGAGCGTCACCGTGTCGGCACCGCCAACACCGGTGATGGTCTCGACATTGGCCAGCGTGACATTGTTAACGCCAGTGCCGAGCATGAAACTGTCGGCGCCGCCGCCAAGATCGATCTGGGCATTCGGCAGCGCGCCGGTGGCGATGACGATATCCGCGCCGCTGCCGCCGGTCAGGGTCTCGACGCCAGCGACGCTGATGGTGTTGCCGCCATTGGCCAGTTGCAGCTTGTCGGCGCCATCGCCAAGGCTGAAGCTGCCTTTCGTAACCGCGTTGCCTAGCGTGATGTTGTCGGCCCCGGTGCCGCCGATGACGGTCTCGACATTGAGTAGGGTCAAACTGTTGGTGCCGTGGGCCAGCCGCAGGCTGTCATTGCCGCCGCCGAGATCGATCTGGCCGCCCGAAAGCGGAGCGCCCAGTGTGATCGTGTCGGCGCCGCTGCCGCCGGTCAGGGTTTCGACATTGCCGACCGTGGCCGTGTTGCTGGCGCCCTGGAGAACGAGGCTGTCGGCGCCGCCGCCGAGATTGATATTGGCCGCAGCGGCGGGACTGGTGATCGTGATGGCATCAGCACCCGATCCGCTGACAAGGATATCAACCTTGCCATAGGTCTGGGTGTTGCCACCGTCACCGAGATTGACCACCACGGGCACTGCGTAATCCTCTCCTTCTGAGACGCCGTTGAACACGGGCCATGCTTATCCGGGAGGACAAGCTCCCAAGGACAAGCGCAAACCTCGTGCCAGAGCACAACGGTATGGCCAGCGACTTACTGTCGGGCCCAGGCGATCTTACAGCATTTACGGATTTCTGCCGATTTTTCAGCTTGCTTCCGCCTTCGCCTGGGAAGCAGTTAACCATGAAAGCGCCCCACCGGCAATGACAGAGTTACAACCCAAGGCGGCAGCTTTCACCCAGCACCCGGCAAATCCTGCCTAGTGGAATTATTGTGATTTTCCCGACATTTAATTTCCACGACAACGCAATCAGCGGTAACATGGCGGCATCAACATCCTACTCTCAGGTATGCGTGTGAGCCGGTATACCGGACTGATCAAGCTTGTGCTTGGCTTCTGCGTCATTTTCGCCGGCGCAGTGTATGGCCTTCTGCAGCTCTACCATGAGCAGCGGAATGCCCTGCTGAGCGATGGCTTGTCCAGTGCCGAGGAATACGCCGCCACCATCAAGCAGCAGACCGACCGCCGCTTCGACGGCCTGCTGATCACCACCAGCTTTATCCGCGATCTGGCCCGCGAAGTGCCAGACCGCGATGCTTTCCTCAGCTTGTTCCTGCCGATGGCCAATGCGCTGATGCAGCGCAACGTCTTTCTCAACGGCGTTTATGTCGGCCTGCCGGATGGCTCGTTCCATGCCGTGCAGGCATTTTCAAACCAGGATTCGGCCTGGGTCGGCTTTGATATCACCGGCAAGCGTACCATCCTGATGCGTGAGCTGGTGCGCGATCCAGCCAACGGCGAAATCGTGCGCAATGAATTCGTCATGCCCACTCAGGGCGGCGGCTTCCTGCGCTCCGATCATGAAGCGCCTCCTTACGATCCGCGCCAGCGGCCTTGGTATATCGGCGCCCAAAAGGCTGAACGCCCGATCTGGACCAAGCCCTACACCTTCGCCACCGCCGCCACGCTAGGCATCACCTATGCCGTGCCGGTATTCGATGCCGGCGGTGTGTTGCGGGCGGTAATTGGCGTCGATATCGAGTTGAGCGAAGTATCACGCATTGTCGACGCGGAATCGCGCCGCATTGGCGGCACCGTGTTCATTGCCACCGGCGAAGGCGAGGTGCTGGGCCATTCGGCGCTGATGCGCCGCTTCCGCGCCCAAAATAACAGCCGCTCAGGCGGTGTCGGCGATCTGGGCGATCCGGATGCCTCGGCACTCTTCGAGGCTTTGCGCGACGATAGCACGTCGCGTTTGATCGAAACGCCGCGCGGCCTGCTGGTCGGCGCCGCCAATCGTTCCGACATTCCGAGCGCCCCCTTCTATACCTATGTCGGTCTGCCGGAAACAGCCGTGCTGCGCGATGCCGAGCAGCGGCTGCGGCGTAATCTGATGTTGGCCTTCGCCGGCTTTGTGCTGTTTTCCATTGGCGCCTTCTACACTCTCAAGCTGCGCGAGAAATCTGTCGCCCTGGCCAAAGCCGAGGAGGAATCGCGCGCTGCCCGCGTCGTCGCCGAGGACGCTACGCGCGCGAAGTCCAACTTCCTCGCCACCATGAGCCACGAAATCCGCACGCCGATGAATGGCGTGATGAGCATGGCGGAAATGCTGGAACTGACACCGATGGATGGTGAGCAGCGCCGCATGTCGAAGGTGATCCGCGAGTCGGCGCAGGCCTTGCTCACGGTGATCAACGACATCCTGGATTTCTCCAAGATCGAAGCCGGCAAGCTGGATATCGAAAGCGTGCCGTTCAGCCTTGGCGATCTGGCCGATGGCATCGGCGAGCTGCTGGCGCCGCGCGCCGACGACAAGATGCTGGAACTGGTTGTCGACATTGATCCAACTGTGCCGGACAAGCGGCTTGGCGACCCGACCCGCGTGCGCCAGGTCCTGCTCAATCTCGGTGGCAACGCGGTGAAATTCACCCATGAAGGCAGCATCACCATCCGCATCCAGCCGATGGCTGAACCGCATTGGCTGCGCTTCGAGGTGATCGACAGCGGCATTGGCCTCACCGAGGAGCAGCAGGCTAGGCTGTTCCAGCCCTTCAGCCAGGCGGACAGTTCCACGGCACGCAAATACGGCGGCACCGGCCTCGGCCTCTCGATCTGCAACCGGCTGTGCGAATTGATGGGTGGTCGCATCGGCGTCACCAGTACCGCCGGCCATGGCTCCACTTTCTGGTTCGAATTGCCGCTGCCGCCAGAAGACGGCGCCGAGGCACCGCGGCCAAAACAGGATATCGCATCGTGTCGCGTCCTGCTGGCTGGCCTGCCGGCAGAGCAGGCAGCCCTGGCGGCGCAGTATCTGCGTGCCGCAGGAATCACGGCGATCGACATGCAATCGACCATGCCGACCGCACGCCAGCGCCTTGCTGCCGGCGATATCGACCTGGTGCTGGTGGATGCGCGCAGCCCTGGCGGCGCGGATCACACCAGCGTGCTCGATCTACCGGCCAGCCAGGCGACAGATGCCCGTTTCGCCCTGGTGGCGCCGCGCAGCCTGGTATCGACCCTGGATGCCGCCGCGCGCGCGCATTTCCGCCTGGCGCTGACTTACCCGCTCAACCGCCATGGCCTGTGGCGTGCCGCCGCCCTGGCGCTCGACCTGATAGCTGGCGATGAGGCGGAAAGCGCCTTCCGCGAGGACATGGCCTGGGCGCCGCCGGATATCGAAACCGCACGGGCCGGCAACGCCCTGGTGCTGGTAGCGGAGGACAACCTGACAAATCAGGTGGTGATCCGCCAGATGCTGAGCCGCATGGGCTTCGCCTGCGAGATCGGCGACAACGGTGCCCAGGCATTGGAGATGTATCGGAACAATTCAGGCTATGGCCTGCTGCTGACCGACTTCCATATGCCGGAAATGGACGGCTTCGAACTGACCGCCGCGATCCGCGGCGCCGAAAGCCCCAATGGCCCGCGCCTGCCAATCGTGGCACTGACGGCCGATGCGCTGACCGGCACCGAGCAGCAATGCCTGGATGCCGGTATGGATGGCTACCTGACCAAGCCGATCAACAGCCGGGCGCTGGGCGACATGCTGACGCAATGGCTGCCGCAGGCCTTGCCCCTGCGCGTACCGGCGAGCAAGGCGGCCGCACCAAAGGCCACCACGGCTGTGCCCGCCGCCACGCCCGGTCCCGATTGGGACACCGACATTTTCGATCCAGCCCCGCTCGCGGAAATGTTCGGCAGTCTGAACGATGCCGCCAAGGGCTTCCTGAGCAACTTCGTCGCCGATGCCGCCACGCGCGTAGCAGAGGTAGAAGCGGCCATGGCAAAGGGCGACCTGGAAGCGGCGCGCTTTGCCGCCCATACGCTGAAAGGCTCCGGCCGCTCCATGGGCGCCAACCGGCTCGGCAACTTGGCGTCCGATCTGCAGGATGCCTGCGATGCCAACGACACCGATACCGCCGCGCTGATGGCAGAATTGCTGCCCGACACCTGGCGCGAATTGAATGAAACCCTGCCGCAGATCCTGCGGCATTGAGACGAGGCCGCTAAGCACATGGTCGGTATTCCACTCGATAAGATCCGCATCCTGGTGGTGGAGGATGAAGATTACACCCGGCAGATCATCTGCCAGCTCCTGCGCCAGCTAGGCTACCGGCTGCTGCATGAGGCATCCGATGGCGAATCCGGTTTCAAGGAACTGGTGCGGGTGCGGCCATTGCTGGTGCTTTGCGATGTGCATATGCAGCCGCTCGACGGCCTCGGCTTCCTGGCAAAGGTACGCGGCATGGCCAATCCCAGCGTCGCGGAAACGCCGGTGGTATTCCTCACGGCCGACAAGCAGCAGGAAACCGTGCTGACGGCCAAAAAGCTGCAGGTGGATGGCTACATGGTAAAGCCGGTATCGCTGCAGGTCCTGAAGCAGCGTCTGGATACCCTGCTCAAGAGCCGCGGCATCCTCTGAAACCGGCTGACCTCAGTCGTGCGCCAGGATCAGGTTGCGCACCAGCGGGTAAATCTGCGTATTCCAGCGCCGGCCATTGAACACGCCGTAATGGCCGACACCCGGCTGCAGGTGGTGCTTGCGCATATAGGGCTTGAGGCCGGTGCAGAGATCATGCGCCGCCAGTGTCTGGCCAACTGAGCAGATATCGTCCTTCTCGCCTTCAACGGTAAGCAGGGCGGTGCGACGGATAGCCTTGGGATTGACCTTTTGGCCATGCACCACCAGGCGGCCTTCAGCCAGATGGTATTCCTGGAACACGCGCTGCACGGTCTCGATATAGAATTCCGCCGGCAGGTCGAGCACGGCAAAATATTCGTCGTAGAAGGTCTTGGTCGCCTCGGCCTTCGCCAGTTCGCCGGCAGCGATATTCTCGTAAAGCTCGACATGCGCCTTCACATGGCGGTCCATGTTCATCGACATGAAGGCGGTAAGCTGCACGAAGCCGGGATAAACGCGGCGGCCGGCGCCCTTGAAACGCTGCGGCACCGTATCGATCAGATTGCGCTCGAACCACTCGATGGGCTTGCCGGTGGCGAGGTTATTCACTTCGGTCGGATTGACGCGGCAATCGATCGGGCCGGCCATCAGCGTCATGGTGCGCGGCTGCGCCTTGTTGCCGCTCTCCGCCATCAGCGCCACGGCAGTCAGCACCTGCACGCAGGGCTGGCACACGGCCACCACATGGGCGCCAGGGCCAAGATGTTCCAGGAAGCGGATTACATGGTCGACATATTCATCGAAGCCAAAGCGGCCATCGGACAGACTGACGTCGCGGGCATTATGCCAGTCGCTGATATAGACATCGTGTTCCGGCAGCAGCGTCTCCACCGTGCCGCGCAGCAGCGTGGCGTAGTGGCCCGAGAGCGGCGCCACCACCAGCACGCGCGGCTGCACTACATCGCTGTCCTTCTTGAAATTCAGCAGGGTACCGAAGGGCGTGACCAGGGCGGCGCGTTCGGTCACCGCCACCTCGCGGTTGCCGAGCTTGACCCACTCGATGCCATAGGGCGGGCGGTGATGGGTCAGAGTCGCGCGCGTCACCATCTCGGCGCCAGCGGCCATGTGGCGGAACAGCGAGGTATCGCGCAGCGGATTGGACGGATCGTTAAAGGCCCCTTGCGCCATGCGCGCAACCGCACGGACCGGCTCCATCAGATCGGAGTAAGCTTGATAGGCGTAGTACATCATGCGGGCGGAAAACCCATGCTGCTGGACGTTGCCGGACCCGGACCGGGCGTTTCCAGCGCCGCAATCCCAACCGAGACGATAAAAGGCTAGTGCATTTTTTATTGCACTGCGAGATAATAATGCAGAGCAGCATCGCCCGGCCGGTCTCCCCGGCGGGGCGGCACCAAGGGATGACGCCATGGCGAAGGCCACGCTTACCATCAGCAGCAAGAATTATTCGTCCTGGTCGTTGCGCGGTTGGTTGCTGTGCAAGATGGCGAAGCTGGATTTTGAGGAGGTACGGCTTTCCGCCGACGACCCCTCCTCCCGCGCCGAGCTGCTGCTGCTCTCGCCGTCTTTCCTGGTGCCCTGCCTCACCGATGGCGAGGTAAAGGTCTGGGATACCCTGGCGATTGCCGAATACTTGAACGAAATCAAGCCCAAGGCAGGGCTGCTGCCGAAAGACCTGGCGCAGCGCGCGCATTGTCGCGCGGTGGCCGGCGAAATGCATTCCGGCTTTGCCAACATGCGCGCCGCGCTGCCGATGAACCTGAAGGCGAAGCATCCCAACTTCAAGATCTGGGCCGGCGCCCAGGCCGATATCGACCGCATTCTGGCGATCTGGCGCGAATGCCTGGAAACCTATGGCGGGCCGTTCCTGTTCGGCGCCACGCCGACGCTGGCCGATGCCATGTATGCGCCGGTCTGCACCCGCTTCGAGACCTATGACGTGAAGCTCGACAGCGTTACCGCCGACTACAAGAAGCTGATCCTCGACCTGCCGGCGATGCGCGAATGGAATGCCGAAGCGCAGCTCGAGCCGGCGGAAGTGGAAGAACTCGACGTCGAGTTCTAAGCCGGCTCAGGCCATAAACCTCAGGCCACCCGTTTCAAGCCAGCACCCGTTTCAAGCCTGGGCGCCATCGCGTGGGCTGCGGGCATATTCGTTCATGGCACCGCTTTCGGCCTCGAAACCGCGCGGATTATAGCCGCAGCCCTGGCACATTTCCGGCTCGCGCTGGCGGAATTGCTCCATCCATTGCGCCACGCCCTGGCTCTGCCAGGCCGAGGTGAAGCTCTGGTGCTCCAGGCTGGTGCGGTCGAAATAGGCCGTGTCGTTGGTAACGCAGCAGGGCGTCAGCAAGCCCTCCACCGTGCAATAGGCGGCATTCAGCGGCCGGTGGCAGCGCTTGCCGCTCGGCTCCATGCCCGGCGCCGCAACGATCATGGATTGCTGCCCGTAGCGTGCCCGCGCCTCCCGGATGATCCCGAGGCCCCGGGCGATATCCTGCGGATTCAGGCCGAGCGCGTTGGTGCTGGCGGCATAGCTGACCAGCGGCTGCACCTCGATCACCTTGGTACCGATACCGATCAGGTAGTCGAGCAGGCCTTCCAGCCGATCCAGATTCATCCGGCTCAGCACGATGGAAACCGTGAGACCGGGAAACAGCCGCAGCAAACCGCTTAGCTGTTTTTTCAGCTTCTCGGCGTCGGTGCCGGCGCGGGTGATCGCCGCGCCTTCCTGGTCCAGCGCATCGACAGAGACACTCAAATGCCGCAGGCCGCGCTGCGCCAGCCGCATGTAGTAGCCAAGGTCGCGCACCAGGGCATTGGTGTTGAAGCTGACCAGATCGAATTTGCCGCTCTCAAGCGCGATATCCAGCAACTGCGGCAGCTTGGGGTGAATGGTTGGCTCGCCTACGCCCTGCAGCACCGCCACATCGGCCAATGGCGCATTCTGGATCACGGCGCGAAAACGCTGCACCGGCATATGGCGGTTGTGCCATTCGTCAGCCTGCATCGCCACGGTGCGCGGACAGCCGGCGCATTTCAGATTGCAGCCGGTGGTGATTTCGATCTGCAATCGACGCAGCTTGACCGGGGCGGGAAACGGATTGGCGGCAGCGCGTGCCATGATTCGAAGCTCCTTGGGGTAGGCGCTTCGACCCTAATAAAAATCATATATACTCGCCGTATATGCGATATAAATTTGCGGTAACATACTGTAGTTGCTATCAAAATTAGACAGGATTGGACAGAATTCGACTTCAACGCGGGGCGAACACCCGCTACACATGAACGTGACCGCAGCGTTTCCGCCGATGCGTCGTATAACGACGATAAAGCAGGGCTTAGCCGTTTCGTTGCGGCAGGTATGGATTGGGAAGCAGCAGTGTTCGACCGGTCGCGATTGGCCGTGGCCCATGCCCTAAACGCGGCGGGCCTACGCAATCTCTTCAACGCCGTGTGCCGTGATGCGCTAGACGCTACCCAGGCTACACGCGCCAGCATCTGGTATTTCGAGGCCAATGGCAGCATTTCTTGCCAATACCTGATCGACCGCCGCATCGCCAATGCACCGGCCGGCATGGTGATCAGCCGCGACCAGTATGCCTCCTACCTGGATGCCATCCTCGCCGAGCGCGTGATCGCCGCAGAGGAGGCGCGACAGCATCCCGCAACACGCTGCTTCACTAAAGACTACTTCACCGACAATGACATCTATTCGCTGCTGGATTTCCTGATCCATGACCGCGACGGCACGCCGGCAGCAATCCTGTGCTGTGAGCAAACTGGCGCACCCCGGCAATGGCGCGAGCGTGACCTGGTAACCCTCTACAGCTTGGCGGAATTCATCACCGGGACGCTGCAATACCAAACCGGCAATGCCGCACAGCGTGCCTTGTTTGATACCGGCCTGCCCTTTTACGACGATCCACTGCTGCTGGAAGCGGCAATATACTGGGCATCAAAACGCAGTTCGCGCTTCGCGCCATTTCGCAGCGATATTTCTCCCATCGACCTGCCACGGCAGCTACTGCCGCACTTAGTCATTGCCGAATTGCTGCATGATCCTTTCGATGTGCGCTTCCACATGGTCGGTGCCGCCATGGTGGAAAAATTCGGTCGCGACTTCTCCGGCGAGCGCATCGACGACCTGATGCGCGACGACTATGCCGTCTATATTCGTGGCCTGTTCCGTCGCGTCTACGATACTGCCAGCCCGGTCTATTCCGAAAGCTCGTTCCGCTGGGACCTGGGCCGCCACGGCCGCACCCGGCGACTGATGCTGCCGCTGACCATCGATGGCCATCGTGTTTCACAGGTGATGACGCTGCAGGTCTGGCCCGAAGGCGATGTGGAGAATCTGCAACCGAGCGCAACGCCAATCAACAGCAGCACACTCGAACGCGGCATCCTGCAATCGCTGCTGCTGCCGCGCTTCGACCGCGACAGCGCCTAGACGCGATAACTCTGCACCAGCGCGGCCAGTTTGGCGGCCTGATCGGCCAGGGCCTGGGCGGAGGCGGCACTCTCCTCGATCAGTGCGCCATTGCGCTGGGTCAGTTCATCCATGCTGGTGACGGCGGTGTTGACCTGCTCCAGGCCGGTGGATTGCTCGCGGCTGGCAGCCGAGATCTCCGCCACGATATCGCTCACTTTCTTGATTGCCGACAGGATTTCATGCAGCGCGGTGCCGGTGCGGCCAACCAGCTCGGCACCTGATTTCACTTGAGCATTGGATTCCGAAATCAGCCCCTTGATATCCTTGGAGGCGCTGGCGGAACGCTGCGCCAGGGCTCGCACTTCCTGCGCCACGACAGCAAATCCTTTGCCCGCCTCCCCTGCCCGTGCGGCTTCGACGGAAGCATTGAGCGCCAGCAGGTTGGTCTGAAAGGCGATTTCGTCGATCAGGCCGACAATATCGGAAATCCGCCGCGCGCTATCCTCGATGCGACTGACCGCCGCCACCGCATCATTCACCACGACTCCGCCGCGCTCACCGGTTTCGCGCGCCGCCTGGCTGAGCTGGTTTGCCGCCTGGGCATTATCGGCATTCTGCCGCACGGTTGCGGTGATCTGGTGCATCGCGGCGGCGGTCTGCTCGATGCTGGCCGCCTGGCTCTCGGTGCGCGAAGCCATGTCGCTGCTGCCAACGGAGATTTCATCCGTGGATGCGGCAATGGCTTCCGATGCGGCTTTCAGCGCCCGGATCACTTCGCTGGTGGAATCGAGCAATTCATTGATGCCCTGGCAGAGCTCGCGGATATCGCCATTGAGTTCGGCAATGTCGATACGCTGCGTCAGGTCGTTGGCGCGCGCGGCGGCGATCACCTTGTCCACCGCCTGGCGCATCAATTGCGCCGACCGGACCTGTGCCGTGATGTCGGTGGCGAATTTCACCACCTTGTAGGGCCGGCCACTGGCATCGAGGATCGGGTTGTAGGAAGCCTGGATCCAGACCTCCCTGCCACCCTTGCCAACACGGCGATACTGCCCGGCATCGTAGGCGCCGCGATGCAGCTTGGCCCAGAAGTCCCGGTAGGCCTGGCTCTCGGCATAAGCCGGCTCGACAAACAGGCGGTGATGCTTGCCGCGCACTTCATCCAGGCTGTAGCCGAGCACGGCGAGAAACGCTTCATTGGCATCCAGCACAATGCCATCCAGGGTGAAGCTGATCATGCCCTGCGACTTGCGTATCGCCGCAAGCTGGCCCTCGAAATCGGCGGCGCGCTGCTTCTGCTCGGTGATATCGGCGGCGATTTTCACCACCCGCACCGGCTGGCCATTCTTGTCAAAGATCGGATTGTAGCTGGCCTGGATCCAGACCTCGCGGCCGCCCTTGCCAAGCCGCAGATATTGCCCGGCATCATATTCGCCGCGCCGCAGCTTCTCCCAGAAGCCACGATATTCGGCGCTCGCCTTGTATTCCGGGCTGACGAAAATGCTGTGATGCTTGCCCTGCACTTCCGACAGCGTATAGCCCATGGCGGCGAGGAAGTTTTCATTGGCCTGCAGGATGGTGCCATCGAGGCCGAACTCGATCATGCCCTGGGAGCGGTTGATCGCCTCGAATTTGGCAGCCGCGAATGCCTCGTCCTTGCGTGCGAATAGACCGAACATGCGTCACCCCTGTTTTCCACCCAGTTTATCCTGCCCAGCCTGGCAGCCGCTTCATGCTCAAACTTGTGTGCGAAGATTGGCCCCTGGCCGACAGCGGCGACACCGGCCCCTCCCCGCGAGACCTCGCACAAAAAACA
The DNA here is from genome assembly GCF_038404985.1 of Ferrovibrio sp. MS7. NCBI lineage: Bacteria > Pseudomonadati > Pseudomonadota > Alphaproteobacteria > Rhodospirillales > Rhodospirillaceae > Ferrovibrio > Ferrovibrio plantarum. The sequence continues at coordinate 1,962,479 of NZ_JBBKBA010000001.1, read as the reverse complement.
GCGACTGAAAGTAGAGTAATCCCAAGGTTGGTGTTTTGTTACAAAAATACCAGCAATGCTGCCGCCAGGGCTCATTAATACTTGTTTATTAAGGTTTACTGGCCGGCCGGAACCCCGGCCCCGTCACGCGTCAGAGCCCGAGCGCTTCATACGGATAGAAGCGGGCAGTCTCCCCCGGTTCCAGGCGCAACAGGTCTTCCGGCAGCTCGATCAAGCCATCGGTGCGCGTCAGCGAGGTGATCACGCCTGCGCCATCAATGGGATATTTCTCGGCCCGCCAGCCGCCCCGGCCATCATCCTGCAGCGAGACGCGCACCCATTCGCGGCGATCCGCCTTCTTCCTGTAGGAAAACCCGGCCGTGACCGCGAAACTGCGCGGCGGCAGCGGCGTTGCGCCATTCAAGCGTTGCAGCAGCGGCCGTGCGAAGAAACAGAAGGTGAGCATTGCCGCCACCGGATTGCCCGGCAGGCCGAAGAAAGGCACATGCCCGATCATGCCCAGCGCCACCGGTCTCCCCGGCTTGATCGCCAGACGCCAGAAATCCAGGCGGCCCTGCGCCTGGATGGCGGCCTTCACATGATCTTCCTCGCCGGTCGAAACGCCGCCGGATGTCACCACCGCATCATAGTCGCGCGCCATAGCGGCGAAAAAGGCGGTAAGGTGATCGCGGCGATCCGGCTGAATGCCAAGATCACTCACCTTGCAGCCCGCAGCGGCGAGCAGAGCCGCCAGCATCGGGCGGTTGGCATCGTAAATACCGCCATCAGGCAGCGGACCACCGGCTTCGTGCAATTCATCGCCAGTCGACACCAAGGCCACGCGCAGCGGCCGCCGCACCGTCAGCACGGCATGGCCGCTGGCAGCCGCCAGCGCCAGGTCCTGCGCCGACAGGATGCGACCGGCAGGCAGCACGGTTTCCCCGGCCGCCAGATCCTCGCCCGCCAGTCGGCAGTTGGCGCCGCGCTTGATACCGGGCTGAATCACCACCGCATCACCCTCGACCCGGCAATCCTCCTGCATCATCACCGTATCGGGGTGATTGCTGCCTGCACCCAGCGGCATCAGGGCACCGGTGAGTACCCGCACCGCTGTGCCACGCGGCTGCGGCATGGGAAACGGATGGCCCGCAGCAGAGCGGCCGATCACCGGCAGGCGGGTTTCGCCATCACGCGACAGATCATCGTAATAGACCGCATACCCATCGACGGCGGAATTATCGCGCGGCGGCACCGCGACCTTGGCTACGAGAGGCTCGGCCAGGATGAGGCCATGGCAAAGTGCCAATGGCAGGGCTTCAGTCGGCGCAATCGGAACCAGACGGGAAGAGAGTTCAGCCAAGGCGGCATCCAGCCGCAGCAACGTGCCGCCATGGGCAAAGCAGTCGTCACTCAGCTGCGCCACGCTGCACCTCGTGCCTGCCGCCGCCCGCCATCCAGGCGAGAATGAACGCAACCACCTGCTGCGGTCGATTCACATCCAGTTGCGGCACCGGCAAAGCCGGTATCGCGGCATCGCTGGCTACCGCAATGATCGTGGCATCCTCCGTCTGCAGCATCGGCTTGCCAACCGAAGCGCGCCAGACCTCGATCTTGGCATGACTGGATTTCTTGAAGCCTTCCACCAGCACCAGATCCACCGGGCCAAGGCGTGCAAGCAACTCTTCCAGCGTCGGCTCGGCCTCATCACGCAATTCATGCATGATCGCATAGCGCCGGGCCGAGCTGATCACGACCTCGCTGGCACCGGCCTCGCGATGACGATAGGAATCCTTGCCGGGCTTGTCGACATCGAATTCGTGATGCGCATGCTTGATGGTCGAGACCTTCACGCCCTGGGCCACAAGCAGCGGGATCAGTTCCACCAGCAGCGTGGTCTTGCCTGCGCCGCTCCAGCCGGAAATGCCCAGAACCTTCATCCCAGACGCTTCACGCTCGGCCTTCATGACGGCTTCTTGCCGGCAGCCTTGAATTCCGCTGCCGCGCGCTCGGCAAGGTAATCATCCGTGGTGCGGACTTCGGGGCGTGGTGCGCCGGCATAGGGATCGATCTTGCTTTCGCTCTGCACGATCACGCGGCAATCGGCGCACATCCGCATGCGGTCGGCAACGGCGCTCTGGCCATACATCCAGTGCTTGCCTTCCAGCTTGGCGATCACCTTCTCGATCGAGGATTTGGTGCCGAACGGCTTGGCGCAGCGAATGCAGTGGAACGGCTCCTCTTCCTTCACCAGGCGCGGCTGGGCCGACTGGGCAGTGAAATTCACCCGCGGCTCGAGCGCGATCACCTTCTCAGGGCAGGTCGCCTTGCACAGGCCGCATTGCACGCAGGCATCCTCGGTGAAAGTCAGGCGCGGACGCTCCGGGTCATCGCTCAGCGCACCGGTCGGGCAGGAGGAAACACAGGCCAGGCAAAGCGTGCAATTCGCGGCATCGACCTGCAGGCTGCCAAACGGCGCGCCCGGTGGCAGCACCACGGCATCCACCGGCTGCGGCGCCACCGCATGCAGATGCCGGAAGGCCAGGCGCGACAGGTCGCGGTTGCGGCCCATCGGCAGATAGCTGGCACCGCTTGGCCCTTCACGGCGCGGCAGCGCGGTAAGCGCCGCCGCCAGCCGGTCCGGATCATCGGCCTCGATCAGGCCCACGCGGCCGCCTTCATAGCCCAGGCCCACCAGCACGCTTTCGGTCAGCGCCAGCTGCTGGCCCAGCCCGGCTACATCGTCGCTGCGCTTGGCCGGCGCCAGCATGCGCAGATCGGCGGCGCCATAGGCAAAGGCGGACGCAAAGAAAGCCACATTGCATTCGCCTAGCGCATGCACGGCGAAAGGCAGCACGCGGGCCGGCAGGCCATCGCCATAGCGCGCCAGCGCATCGATCAGCGGCGCACCATGCTTGGCATCATGCAGCAGGATCACGGCCTGGCTGCCGCCAGCTTCGCGAAAAGCCAGCAACAGGCTGCGCAGGCGGTCGGTCAGCGTGGCCGGCGGTGGCAGGCTGTATTCAGCGGCCCCGGTCGGGCAGACCGCGCCACAATTGCCACAGCCGCCGCAGATATAGGGATCGATGGCCACATGGTCGCCGGCCGGCGTGATCGCCCCGGTGGGGCAGACATCGAGACAGCGTGTGCAGCCGGTTTTCTTCGAACGGCTATGGGCGCAGAGTTCGGCATGGAAATTGACATAGATCGGCTTTTCAAAACTGCCGATCAGGTCTGCGGCCTCGAACAGCGCAAGCTGAACCGCGGCCGGATCCTTGGGGTCCGGGCGGAAATAGCCATCGCGCTTTTCATGGGCGGAAAACAGCGGTGCACTGCCAGTGAGATCGATGATGATATCGCAGCGCGATTTGGCACCATTGCGCGGTGCCCCGAATTGCAGGCTGCGGCGCGAGGAAGGTAGCGGCAAGGCGTAATCGTCGATCACCAGATCGAACGCACCGAGATGACCGCGTGCCGTTGCGATGCGACCCTGCACGATTGGCAAATCCATCACCGCAGGCGGTGACACATCCTTCGGCCGGTCCAGCATGATGGTGACATCGAGCCGGTCGCTGAGCTGTCGCGCCACGGCGATTGCCTGCTCGTCGCGGCCATAGACCAGGGCCACGCCTTCGGATTTCATCGTGACAGCCGGCAGGACCGGCGACGGCACCGTGGCGGCGGCAATCAGCGCGGCGATCTTCGGCGTTGCCGCCGGCGCCTCCGCCGACCAACCGGCGGTTTCGCGGATATTGACATAGGTGACCGGAACATCGCTGCCCAGTTCCTCGCGCTGCTCGTCGAACAGCGGGCTTTCCTGGGTGCAGGCCACCACCAGCGGTTCGCCGGCCTGCAATGCCGCCTGGAAATTCTTGATCTGGGCACGGCAAAGCTGGCTGGCGACGTCACCGCCCTCGGCAGCGCCGCAGGCACGCGCCAGCGCCTTGCCATCCAGCGGCATCGTGCCTTCGCAGTTGCACACCAGGACGCGTTTTCCGTCCAGCCGCATGGCCTGTTTTCACCCGACAATATGGTAAACTACACGTCTCTGATTATAGTGTTGCAACAATACGAAAACCAGCCGGAGGCCTTGGTGCGGACTGCGATTTGGATGTTGCTTCCAGCGCTTTTTTTGTGCGCCGGCGATGCCCGGGCACAAGCTGCGAATGCCGATCAACTGGAGCCGCCAAGCCTTGAGCGCGGCGAGGAACTCTGGGGCAAATGCCGCGCCTGCCACACGCTCGACGCCAAAGGCCGCAACATCGTCGGCCCGCGCCTGCATGGCGTGTTCGGGCGCCGCGCCGGCAGCTTACCTGACTACCGCTATTCCGAGGCCATGAAGAAATCGGCCGTGGTCTGGACCGAGCAGACGATGGATGCGTACCTGGCCGCGACGCAGGACTTCATGCCAGGCAACAAGATGTATGGCGGGCTGGCCATCGCGCAGGACCGGGTTGACCTGATTGCCTGGCTGAAACAGGCCACGGCGCCCTAGCCAAACCCTTTCCCTTTGTCCATTAATTCATATATAATCCAGTGAAATCAGCAGTTTGGAGGAAGCCCCATGAAAGCCTTTGTCGCCGGCCTGATCGCTGCCCTGGTCATCGCGGTCGGTTCCGCCTTCATCCTGAATACTGTCAATAAATCGGTCGATGTCGCCTTCAGCACCGAAGGTGCCCGCGTCAGCCCGGAAGCGCATCAGAACTGATCGCTCGCCGCGTCCAGACTGGCGTTGCTCAGTTGTTGATGAGCGCGCCGGTCTCCAGCGACCAAACCTTGATCACCGTGTCGTAACCGCCTGACACCGCGCGTTTGCCATCGGGCGTGAACGCCACAGACCAGACCGGCTTTTCATGGCCAGCAAACTGCTTCATCTGGCGCCCGGTGTTTAAATCCCATAGCCGCATCAGCCGATCGCCGCCGCCCGACAGCGCATAACGGCCATCCTTCGAAATTGCGATCGAAGTGATGAACGCGCCATGGCCAGGCAGACTGCCACTTTCACGCTGCGCGGCGAGATCCCAACGCTTGATCGTACCATCCGTGCTGCCGGTCAGCGCGGTTTTGCCATCCGGCGAAACCGCGACGGCATTCACGCTCGCCTGATGGCCGGTCATGGCGGCAAGCTCCTTGCCACTGGCCACATCCCATAACCGCACCGTGAGATCATACGCCACCGAAACAAGCTGCTTGTCATCCATGGCGAAGGCGACCTGCATCACATTCGCCTCATGGCCTTCAAAACTGCGCTCCAGCTTGTTGGTCGAGAGATTCCAAAGCTTGATGCTGCGATCCCAGCTGGCGGTGGCCAGCCATTTGCCATCACGGCTAAGTGCCATGCCGGCAATGTTGTTGACATGGCCGGTGAGCTTTGCGGTTTCCTTGCCGCTGTTCAGATCCCAGCGGATCACCGTGTGATCCCAGCTTGCCGATAGTGCCGACTTGCCATCGGGCATGAACAGCACAGCATTCACGCTGGCGGTATGGCCATCGAAAACCTTCAACTCGCTCTGCTTCGCCAGATCCCAGAGACGAACCGTGTAATCCCAACTGGCTGAGAGCAACCGGCGCCCATCGGCGGATACCGATACCGCATTGACCATGGCACCGTGGCCGACCATATCGGCCTGCGCCGGCACGGCAGGACAGGCCAATCCCAGGATCAAACCGATTGCCGCCGCCAGTCGCCGCATGTTCGCCCTTCGCATGAATATGAACTTTCACTCCGGCCTGCACATCATGACGGCGGGCGGCTGCATTCTCAAGACGGGCATGAAACGAAAAAGGGCGAGGTTTCCCCCGCCCTTTTTATTTCCGCTCCAACCAGGAAGCCTAGTCGTCGCCCGCGCCGCGCGCGGTCACATCCTTCACCCACAGGCTGTGATGTTCCTTGGCCCAGTTGGTATCGACCTGGCCGCTGCCCATCGCATCGAAGGCGCCTTCCATGCCGATGCTGCCGATGTAGATATGCCCCAGGATCACCGCCACCATCAGGATGCCGGCAATCGCGTGCACCAGTTGCGCCAGCTGCATGCCGGCAATGTCGGTGACATAGAAGGGGAACATCAGGATGTAGCCGCTGATCGCCAGCGCGGTCGAGCCGAGCACGACAGACCAGAAGATCAGCTTCTGGCCGGCATTGAACTTGCCGGCCGGCGGATGCACGCCCTTCTTGAACAGGCCGCCGCCCTGCTTGATCCATTCCACATCGATGGCATTCGGGATGTTGTGGGCGATCCACAGCACAGCCATCAGGAAAACACCAAGCACGAACGGGAAGCTGAGGAAGTTATGCGCCAGCTTGCCGAAAGCACTCATCGCGGTGAAAGCCTCGGGCCCCATCACCGGCAGCAGCAGGCTGCGGCCGAAGGAAATATTGAGACCGCTGAGGCCGAGGATGACGAAGCAGATTGCCGTCAGCCAATGGGCGAAACGCTCGATGCCCTTGAACCGCTCGATGGTGCGGCCTGAGGGGCCATGCTCGATCTTGATACGGCCGCGGATCGCCATGAAGGCGGCAATGGCCACCACGGTGAGAACCAGCAGCCAGCCGCCAGCCGACTTCACCGGACCTTCCAGGGTCTGGCGCCATTCGCGGCCCTGCGGCTGAATCAGCACGCCGGACTTGGCATCCGGGATCGAGACCCGGCCGGCAACCGGCGCACCTTTGAGCTGCTGCAGCAGCGCGGCTTCATCAGCCTGCTGCTGCGATTGAGCCGAAGCCGGTGCCATGTTGGCGATGCTGAGCATCAGGCCAAGCGCCAGAGCGGCCCAGAGTTTGGACATCGTGACCTTGCGCATGTTGAAAAGGGTCATGTGGTTTTTCCTCCCCAACCGGCTCAAACCGCCGTGCCCTTGTAGGCCGTCGCCCAACCCCAAGCACCCGACCCATAACCACGACGGCTGACGCGCTCCTTGTAGATCTGCGCGATCACGTCGCCATCGCCGGCGAGCAGCGCCTTGGTCGAGCACATCTCGGCACAGAGCGGCAGCTTGCCCTCGGCCAAGCGGTTGGCACCGTACTTGGCATATTCTTCCTTGCTGTTGTCAGCCTCGGGGCCGCCGGCGCAGAAGGTGCACTTATCCATCTTGCCACGGCTGCCGAAATTGCCGACCTGCGGATACTGCGGCGCGCCGAACGGGCAGGCATAGAAGCAATAGCCGCAGCCAATGCACAGATCCTTGGAATGCAGCACCACGCCTTCCTCGGTCTTGTAGAAGCAATCGACCGGGCAGACGGCCATGCAGGGCGCATCTTCGCAATGCATGCAGGCCATCGAGATCGAACGCTCGCCCTTGGCGCCGTCATTCAGGGTGACGACGCGGCGGCGATTGATGCCCCAGGGCACTTCGTGTTCGTTCTTACAGGCGGTGACGCAGGCATTGCATTCGATGCAACGTTCGGAGTCGCAGAGGAATTTCATGCGGGCCATGGTTTATCTCCCCTAACCTTCGCTTAGGCCGCTTCAATGCGGCAGAGGGTGGCCTTGTTCTCATGCATATGAGTGACCGGATCGTAGCCGTAAGTGGTGACGCCGTTTACGGCTTCGCCCAGCACGATCGGATCGGCCCCCGGCGGATAGTTCTTGCGCTGATCCACACCCTGCCAGAAGCCGGAGAAGTGGAACGGCATGAAGGCGACGCCCTTGCCAACACGCGGCGTAACCATTGCCTTGACCTTGGCCTTGGCCTTGTTTTCCGGGCCATAGACCCAGACATTCTGGCCTTCCTTGATGCCAAGGCGGGCAGCATCCTCGGGATTGATTTCCACGAACATGTTCTGCTGCAACTCGGCCAGCCACTTGTTCGAGCGGGTTTCTTCACCACCGCCTTCGTATTCCACCAGACGGCCAGAGGTCAGGATCAGCGGGAAGTCCTTGGTGACATCCTTGTCCTGCACGCTCTTGCCGAGATGCGGCAGGCGGTAGTCGCGGCGGTCGGCCATGGCCGGGTACTTGGCGACCAGGTCACGACGCGAGGTGTAGAGCGGTTCGCGATGCACCGGGATCGGATCGGGCAGACCGAAGGCATTGGCACGCGCCTTGGCGTTACCCATCGCCTGCACGCCATGCGCCATGCAGACGCGGATGATGCCGCAGCTCAGGTCAATCGCCCAGCCCACCGCATCCGGATTGTTGCCGCCGATCCGCTCGATCGTGGCGCGCTCGGCGTCGGTGAGTTCCTTGTCCCAGCCCATCTTCTTCAGCAGGCCATAGGTGAATTCGGGATGGCCGTCCTGAATCTCCGAATCCTTCGGGTAGGAACCATCGGCCAGCAGCGAAACGCCATTGCGCTCGACGCCGAAGCGGGCACGGAAAGCACCGCCGCCATCCTTCACCGGCAGGTTGGTGTTGTAGAGCACATGGGTGCCCGGATGCTTCATCTCCGGCGTGCCCCAGCACGGCCACGGCAGGCCGTAGAACTCGCCCTTGAGCGGGCCCTTGGTGGCGCGCAACGACACGATGTCGAAATCGCCCTGATGCGCCATATGCTCCTTCAGGCGCTCCGGCGACTGGCCGGAATAGCCGATCGAGATGGTGCCGCGGTTGAACTCGCGGGTGATGTCCTCGACATTCGGCTCGTCGCCTTCGTCGATCTTGATGTTCTTGAACATCTCCTTATCGAAGCCGAGCTTCTGGGCCAGCTTGTACAGGATCCAGTGATCCGGCTTCGATTCGAAGATCGGCTTCACCACCTGCTCGCCCCACTGCAGCGAGCGGTTCGAGGCGGTGCGCGAGCCACGGGTTTCAAGCTGCGTGCAGGCCGGCAAGAGATAGGTGCCGTTCTTGCGGTCCGGCAGGGCGGCGGCAGTGGTCGGGTGCGGATCGACCACGACCATCAGTTCCACCTTCTCCATGCCGGTGCGCATCTCGGGCATGCGCGGCACGGTGTTGCCGCCATGGCCCCAGAAGAACATCGCCTTCACGTTGTCGGGCTGCTCCAGGTCCTTCTTGTCGACCAGCACGGCATCGAACCAGCGGGTCGAGGGGATGCCCTTGCCTTCCATGAACTTCTTGTCGGCGAAGCGGCCGAGCAGATAGTTGTAATCGACTTCCCAGACGCGGGCCCAATGCTTCCAGGCGCCTTCTACCAGGCCGTAATAGGCCGGCAGGGTGGTAACGTCGAGGCCAAGGTCCGTGCAGCCTTGAACATTGCAGTGGCCGCGGAAAATGTTGGCGCCGCCGCCTTCCACGCCGATATTGCCGAGCGCGAGTTGCAGGATCGACAGGGCACGCACGTTGGCGGTGCCCACGGTATGCTGCGTCACGCCCATGCACCAGATCAGGGTGCCGGGCTTGTTCTTGGCCATCAGCTCGGCGACGCGCTTCATCTGCTCGCCCGGAACGCCGGTGACCTTCTCCACTTCGTCCGGCGTCCACTTGGCGACTTCGGCGCGGATGTCATCCATGCCATAGACGCGCTGGCGGATATATTCCTTGTCTTCCCAGCCATTCTGGAAGATGTGCCACAGCAGGCCGTAGATGGTGGGGATATCGGTGCCCGGACGGATGCGCATGTATTCGGTGGCATGCGCGGCGGTGCGGGTGAAGCGCGGATCAATTACGATCATCGGCGCCTTGTTCTGCTCCTTGCCGCGCAGCACATGCTGCAGCGACACCGGATGCGCCTCGGCGGGGTTGCCGCCCATGATCACGATGCACTTGGAATTGTGAATGTCGTTATACGAGTTGGTCATCGCGCCGTAGCCCCAGGTATTGGCTACGCCGGCGACCGTGGTCGAGTGGCAGATACGCGCCTGGTGGTCGATGTTGTTGGTGCCCCAGAAGGCGGCGAACTTGCGGAACAGATAGCCGCCTTCGTTGGAGAACTTGGCCGAACCGAGCCAGTAGGCCGATTCCGGGCCGGACTTCTGGCGGATCTCAAGCAGCTTGTCGCCGATCTCGTTGATCGCGGTATCCCAGCTAATGCGGGTCCACTTCCCGTCCACCAGCTTCATCGGATACTTCAGGCGGCGGTCGCCATGGGTCAGCTCGCGGATCGAGGCGCCCTTGGCGCAATGCGTGCCGAGGTTGATCGGGCTCTCCCAGGCCGGCTCCTGGCCGACCCACACACCATTCTCGACTTCGGCGGTGACCGTGCAGCCGACCGAGCAATGGGTGCAGATGTTCTTCTTCTTGACGACATTGGCGCCGGTCGAGGGCATCGCCTTGGCCTGCTTGACCATCGCCGGGGTCAGCGCCGAAACGGCAGCCAGACCACCAGCCGCAAGGCCGGATGCTTTCAGGAAACCACGACGATCCATCGTCTGCAGGGTGGCGCCGGCAAGCAGGCCGGACAATTTGCCACCAGTCTTGGCGGCTGCGCCGGTAGTGGAGCTTTTCTTGATCAGCATCGGGGCTCTCCGTGATCGGGAGTTAGTTCAAAGGGGCTGGTCGACAGGGCTGGCCGGCACTTAAAGCCGGTTGCTGTCGTAGTAGCGCTTCACATGCTCGGTTTCCCGATACCGCTGCTTCTTGCGGGTCGCGGCATTCTCCGTTGCCGCCGCCTGTTCCGGCTTGGCCGCAACGGTCACCGCCGCCGCAGCAGCAGCGCCCGCACCAGCGGCACGCAGAAAGCTGCGACGATCGAGCGCCGCTTTCTTCTCCGGTGTCTTCTGCTCTGGGGTGTTGTCCTTGCTCATGGCAGGTCCTCCATCAAAATTTCCCGATGGCCGCTCAGGCGGCCATCACAAATGCCTGGGTTTCGATCAACATGAACAGCCGGCCGGCAGTGCCGAGCGGCCGATAGAGTTTCGCGCTGGCGGCCTGCTCCAGATCGGCGAAGAAGCGTTCGCCCCAGGGTGCCAGATGCTGCTGATACAGCCGCTCCTGCGTCTTCAGTTCCGCCGGGCCGCGACCATCACCGCCACGGATCAGCAGTGCCATCAATTCGCACAGCGCGCCCATATGGTCTTCCGGCTCGGTGACGTGATCGGCGCGCGCATAGCCGAGTTGCTGCATATCGCCGCGCAGCTTGGCCAGCGGGCGCTCGTAGAGGAAGCCGGTGCGATAGAACGAGGCATAGGGCACCAGTTCGCCGCGCGGCAAACCAATGAACAAGGCATCGTATTCTTCCTGGGCGCGCTCCAGCGATGTGGTGCGGGCGGCTTCGGCCAGCGCGCCCAGCGCCTGCCCCATCGGGCTTTCATCGCCCTTGAGCTGCGCCAGGGCGGTCAGCAGCGCCGTATCGGGGCGCCGCGCGAGGCAACGGCCAAGCAGCGCATAAATCTGTGCCCGCCAGAGATCTTCTTCAGGGATAGACGGGGCGGCATCAAGCGCCTGGGCATCAGGATAGAGGTCGGGGCGCAGGTCATGGCGCGTCACCTGACCGCCGGTCGCGGTCTCGATCGCCAGTACATATTCGCCCGGCACGCGGTCAGCCTTGTTCAGCCAATGCCACACATTGGCCTGCTTGACGCCAAGCAGCCGCGCGAGCTGGGTTTGCCCGCCCACGATCTCTACAACTTTTGCCAGTGCAGCGCTCACGATTCCCTCCAATTGTTATTACTTACAAATTCATTTGTTGGACGCAACCGAAATCGCAGTAAGTAACTGATTTGTCAGGGCATTTGCTGCGCTTGCGAAATCTTGCAAGCGACTCTCAGTTGCAAGATTTTATCGAGCTTTTACGGGATAAAATGAATAAGGCGGTTTCAGCCGGCGGGTTTCGCCAGGCGAAGCAGGCACGAAAACGGCCCGGATCTGTGGCCTCAGGTCGGCAGCGCCCCGCCATGCCGCCGCCGCGGCGATGGCATCACAGGTTCAGGCTGTGGCTCAACGTCCACGACGGGCACCGCCTCGATGGCAGGCTCGGCAGCCGGCACTGTCGCAACCGCCTCTTCCTGCGGTGCTGGCAAAGCCTGCGGCACCGCCTCGTCACCAGCCGCCGGCGGCTGGTCTTCCGGCTTCGGGTCCTGGCTGAAACCGGAGAATACCCGCTGCGCCATCTGCGCGATGTCGTCGGTGGGCAGCAATTCGCCATAGCCCGGCGCGTTGAAGTCCCAGTTGTATTCGACCAGCGCCTTGTAGTTCACCACGCTGGGCTCGACCAGCCAGAGCTTGCGCAAAGCAGCGGCACGCAGACCTGACGGCACGCCCTTTTGCAGGAAAACGCTGAAATCGCTCTCAGCGGTCAGGCTCTCGATCGGCGGCAGCGTCGCCGGATCGATCTCCAGCGCAGGGACCTCTGCCTCAACAACCGGCTCTGCCACCGGCGGCGGCTCGCGCCGCGCTTCCGCCTTGCGCCGCGACCAGCGCGACAGGAAGCCGCCGGCCTCGCCGTCGTCCTGCTCGGGTTTGTCGCGTTCGCCTGCGGCCATCTGTTGCCTCACTCGTCCTCGGGCACCTGGCGCAGCGGATCGGATTCATACAGCCGCGTGCGCCGCGCCAGTGCTTCCGGATTGGCCCGGTCGCGCTTGCGCTTGTAATGCTCCTTGGTCGGCGGATGCCGCCGCACATAATCCTGCATCCAGTCCAGGATCGAGGCCGGCATCGGTACGAAATCGACAATATCGTCGCCGGTATCGTTATGGGCATGGGCTTCGCCGGGATCGACCGAGGCGCCATGCAGCAGGATACCCGGCGCCTCATCGCAATTGCGCAGGAAAATCCAGACCGCCGGCTGCGCGCTTTCGATGTTGTAGGCGTAGGTTTCGCTTTCGTGGCGATAGAGCCGCAGCTCCGCCGCGCCGGCATAGAACTGCACCCAGCCCTCGCCTTCCGCCAGGCGGGTCCAGGGCGACACTTCCGGCACGCCGGGCAGAACCTGCACCGGGCGCCAGCTGAATTCCTGCCAGGGATTATCCAGCTTGCGGCGCTCGAGGATGACGCCCACGCGGCGGGTTTCGGTTTCAGGCGGCAGGATTTCAGACATCTGCTTCCCCCTGGCTCAGCTTCCCGCATTCAGCGGCAGGTTGACCACCAGATTCTGCGGCTTGAGCCGCAGCTTGCCATGATGATCCATCGCCATGCCGAGATAAACCGAGCGGCCGGCCACGCGCGGCAGCATCAGCGACGGATCGCGGAAATCCAGCCGGAACAGCGCCAGGATCTGGCGCATATGATCCTCGTCCACGCTCTTGCCTTCGTAAAGCGCGTTCATGATCGTGTTCGCGGTGGTGTCGAGGCCGATATGCCAGACCCAGCGTTCGTCACGGATGGTCTGCACCGGCTGCACCTGCACGGCGGCGCCGGTCAGCCGCTCCACCCAGGCCTCGATCACGCGGGCGAAGGCATCCTGCCCGGCGCGCGTGAAGCCAAAGTCGAGCACGAAATCATGCTTGTCGCTGCGCGCCCAGTATTCCGGCGCATTCTCCTTGGTCAGGATATCCATATCGACATTGCGCAAGGCGGTGCCGGCCTGCGCCACCAATGCACCCAGCGAACCGAAGCCACGGCCGGCAGACAGCATCTCAACCGTCTCGTCATCGGCAAGCAGCATGCGGCTATCCTGGATCGTCACCTTCTGCACGCGGAAAAACAGCTCGGCGGCGCGGGCCTGGAAGGCATTGTCGCGCCCCTCCAGCAGATCGCGCAGGATCGCCGCCGCCAGATGATCAATGAACATCGCCGGCACTGCCGGTGCATTGGGGCGGAACAGCCCGACATAGGCCGCCTCCAGACTGCCGCTGCCAACCAGATGATCGCGGAAGCGCAGGAAGATCGCATAATTTTCCCGCGCATCCGGATCAGCCAGCCGGCCAAGATCAGTGGCCGTCACCGCCTGCAGCGGTTCGGCCAGCAAAGCGGCATGCAGCGCGCGTTCGGCATCGCAGGCTTCATCCGGCGGCGCCATTTCCGGCCGGCTGAGATAGGCGCGGATGAAATCACCGCTCACCCCCAACCGGCCATCGGCGCCGCGATCCAGCAGGTCATAACCACTGCTGATCCAGAAGGCTTCAGGCATCCGGCACGATCTCCCAGATTTTCGCATGCGGCTTTTCGCCAGGCGGCTGCACGACGCGGAATTGTTCGCGGATCGCATCGCCCTCGATGAAACGGCTGAGCGAGAGCAGCGTATTGATCGGGTGTTCGCAGAGCGAGACGGCGTAATCGACCTCCTCGCGAGCGGCGGCATGGGCGGCGGCGAAATCCGGTGCGCCATATGCTTGCTGCAGATGCCGGGCCAGGGCTGCCACCACCGCCTCATATTCCTCGGCGTCGATGGTGGCGATGCTGACCAGGGTGGACCAGCCGAAACTTTCCAGCCCGAGGAAACCATTGGCGAAGGCCTGGCGTTCCCGCCGGCTGAGCGTCTCCGGATCGGCATCGGCGAAAACGAAGGTGCCCGGCACCGCCCATTCGCCGGAAGCGGCTGCCGCCGGGAAGACGCGCGTGTCGGACTCATCGAAGCGGATGGCGCGCAGCAGCTTCACAGCACAGCTTTCATGGCTTCAGGCAACGCCCAGCTCGTCTGCCGCAGGCGGTCGCGCAAGGCATAAATGGTTTTGGCGCCATTTTCCTGGAGCGACGCATCGCCATTGGGCTCGATCTTCAATGCCTTGTCATCCAGGTCATGCAGCACGGCGCGGCGCACCGGCTCGAAGCCGTCTTCCTGCCAGCGGTCGAGCCAATGCAGCAGGTGCCGCGCGAAAGATTCGACCAGCTTCGGCACCGTGACCTCGCCACAGCCCTCTTCATGCAGGTCGGTATAGGCGAGGTCATGGCCAGGATCGTCATCCTGATGCTCGCCAAACATCTGCACGGCAATGCCGATCACCAGCCAGTCGGGCACATCCATCATGCCTTGCTTCTCGACCAGCGGGCCATGCGCGACGCGGATGCCGCCAACGCAGGCTGCATTCACCAGCAGGCGGTCGGGCCAGCCGATACTGGCCGGGGTTTCCGCCGGCGCCACCGCCGCGAAACCGTCATGCAGGCCGAGCAGGCCGACATAGCTGAGCGTCAATGCCGGCTGGATCGGATCGAGCGGGCGCAGCACCAGGGCGGCCTCGCAGCGATCCTGCCGGTCCACCATCAGCATGAAGCCATCATCCGCCCCATCACGCGCCGCCTGGCAGGCGGTGTCGAAGGCATCACCGGCGCAAAGCTTCAGCGTATAGCCGGGCGGCAGGTCGGGCCATTCTGCGGGATTCATTCTGCTGCCTCATCATCGCGACCGCCCTTGCGACGGCTGCGCGCATCTTCCTCTGCCACTGTCGCCGGATCGGCATCGAAGCGCAGCCGTTCGGCACCGCTCAGCGCCACGAAACGCTTGCCCTTGGCGCGGCCAATCAACGTCATGCCGATCTGGCGTGCCAGTTGCACGCCCCAGGCGGTGAAGCCTGAGCGGCTGATCAGGATCGGAATCCCCATCTGGGCCGTCTTGATCACCATCTCCGAGGTCAGGCGCCCGGTGGTGTACATGATCTTGCCGGCAGCCGATAAGCCATGCACCCGCATATAGCCGGCGATCTTGTCGATGGCATTGTGCCGGCCGACATCTTCCATGTAGATCAGCGGCCGCTCGCCTTCGCACAGCACACAGCCATGGATCGCGCCGGCTTCGAGGTAAAGCGACGGCGTCAGATTGATCTGTTTCGACAGGCTGTAGATCCATGAGGTCTTAAGCTCGGCCTGTGGATCAAGCGCCACGCTTTCCACCGCTTCCATCATGTTGCCGAAAACCGTGCCCTGGGCGCAGCCCGAGGTCTGGGTCTTTTTCTTCAGCCGCTCCTCGTAATCGGTGCGGCGCGCGGTGCGCACCACGATGGTTTCGATCTCCGCATCGAAATCGATGCCGGTGACTTCATCCTCCGGCAGCAGCATGCGCTGGTTGATCAGATAGCCAAGCGCCAGATAATCGGGGTAATCGCCGATCGTCATCATGGTGACGATCTCCTGGCCATTCAGAAACAGCGTGAGCGGGCGTTCGACCGGCACCCGGGTCTCGACCGCATGGCCATCCTGGTCGATCCCCTGCACGGCTTCGGTGAGCGCCGGGTTCAGCGGATCGGGCTGGACAAGATAGGCGGACGGCTGAGTCTTCATGCCCCTTATATAAGTCAGAACCCTGCGCGTGGCGACGCACGGCCGCCATGATCGGCACCGGCTTTCTCCCCGTAGCCAGCCGCGGGTCGGCAACGGCTTTTCGCTACAAATTTTTTTGTAGCGAAAAGCCTGTATTTATCAATCATTTAAGCCTTTGCGCCGAGGCAGGGAAGTGCGCTAATCCGGTTCGGTGAACACAATTTCCGAAGCCTTTATTCTTTCATTGCAGATGATGCTGCGGCTCGAGCCCGAGCTGGTGCGCATCGTCGGCCTCTCCCTGCGCGTCAGCCTTACCGCCGTGGTGCTCGGTAGCATTATCGGCCTGCCGCTCGGCGCCCTGCTCGCGCTCACCCGCTTCCCTGGTCGTAATGCCTGCATCGTGGTGCTGAATGCCTGCATGGGCCTGCCGCCGGTCGTGGTCGGCCTGATCGTCTACCTGATCCTGTCGCGCTCCGGCCCGCTTGGCACGCTCGGCTGGCTGTTCACCCCGGCCGGCATGGTGATGGCCCAGGTGGTGCTGATCACGCCCATCGTCGCCGCCCTGTCGCGCCAGACCGTCGCCGATCTGTGGAGCGAATATGAAGAACAGCTCCGCTCGCTCGGCCTCACGCCGCTGAAAGCCATCGCCACCTTGCTGTGGGATGGCCGCTTCTCGCTCAGCACGGCGGTGTTTGCCGGTTTCGGCCGCGCCATTGCCGAAGTCGGCGCCATCATCATCGTCGGCGGCAATATCGCCGGCTACACCCGCACCATGACCACGGCGATTTCGCTGGAAACCAGCCGTGGCGACCTGGCGCTCGCCATGGCGCTCGGCATCGTGCTGCTGGCCATCGCCATCGGCATCAATGCAGCCGCCACCACGCTCGGCAATGCCGCGCGCCGGCGCCAGGGCGCCTGAGCGGGTGCGCATGATGAACATGCAACTGGCACCGCTCCAGACTCGCCCGACGCTGCTGCCGCTGCGGCTGCAGGATGTCGGCTATAGCATCAACGGCCAGACACTGATCGGCGGCGTGACACTGGATTTCGCCGCCGGCCCGCCGACCCTGGTACTCGGCCCCAATGGCGCCGGCAAGAGCCTGCTGCTGCGGCTTTGCCACGGCCTGATCATGCCGACACAGGGCAGCGTGATCTGGCAGGGTGCGGCGGCGCAGAACGCGGAAAGCCTGCGCTTCGGCCAGGCCATGGTGTTTCAGAAGCCGGTGCTGCTGCGCCGCTCGGTGCTGGCCAATGCGGAGTTTCCGCTGAAACTGCGCGGCCTGGATGCCGCAACACGGCGCGAGCGCGCCATGGCCATGCTGGAGCGTGTCGGCCTTGCCGGCCTGGCCGAGCGGCCTGCCAGGGTGCTGTCCGGCGGCGAGCAGCAGCGCCTGGCGCTGGCCCGCGCCTGGGCGTTGCAGCCGCAGATCCTGTTCCTCGACGAACCATCGGCGGCGCTCGATCCCAGCGCCACGCGCCAGGTGGAAGGCATCATCGAAAGCATCGCCCAGAGCGGCACCAAGATCGTGATGACCACCCATGACCTCGGCCAGGCGAAGCGGCTGGCCGGCGACGTGATCTTCCTGCATCGCGGCAGCATCGCCGAGCGCACCGCCGCCGCCGACTTTTTCCACCAGCCGCAGAGCGAAGCCGCCCGTGCTTTTCTCGATGGCAATCTGACCTGGTGATTTTTTACTTGTCCAAAACGGAGGAAACCATGACGTCCATTTTCAATCGCCGCCATCTTCTCGGGCTTGCCGCCAGCCTTACCCTGGCCCTGAGCAGCGCCGCCGCGCTGGCGCAGGACAAGTTCATCATCGTCGCCAGCACCACCTCGACCGAGCAATCTGGCCTGTTCGGCCATATCCTGCCGATCTTCACCAAGAAGACCGGCATCCAGGTGCGCGTTGTGGCGCAGGGCACTGGCCAGGCACTCAAGACCGCCGAACAGGGCAATGCCGATGTGGTTTTCGTGCATGACCGCGTGGCGGAACTGAAATTCGCCGCCGATGGCTGGGGCATCGACCGCAGCGAGGTGATGTATAACGACTTCGTCATCGTCGGCCCGAAGAGCGATCCGGCCAAGGTCGGCGGCAGCAAGGATGTCGTCGCCGCCTACAGGAAGATCGCCGAGGCCAAGGCGCCCTTCGCCTCGCGCGGCGACAGCTCCGGCACCCACGCCGCCGAATTGCGCATCTGGAAGGAAGCCAATATCGACGTGAAAACCGCCGGCGCCGGCTGGTATCGCGAAACCGGCTCCGGCATGGGCCCGACGCTGAATACCGCCAGCGCCATGAACGCCTATGCCTTCACCGATCGCGGCACCTGGCTCAGCTTCAAGAATCGCGGCGACCTGGTGGTCAGCGTCGAGGGCGACGTGAAGCTGTTCAACCAGTATGGCGTCATGCTGGTCAATCCGGCCAAGCATGCCCATGTGAAGGTGAGCGAGGGCAAGGCCTTCATCGACTGGATCACCTCGAAGGAAGGCCAGGACGCCATCGCCTCCTACAAGATCGAAGGCCAGCAGCTCTTCTTCCCGAACGCCAGGAACTAAGCCATCACGGCGGCGGCTGGATGCCTGTGCAGCCACAGGCATCCAGCATGCGGGCGGCGGTGTGGGCGCCGACGGAATTCAAACACTAAAACTCGGGAAAGTGGCGTCCCCACGGGGATTCGAACCCCGGTTTACGCCGTGAGAGGGCGTCGTCCTGGGCCTCTAGACGATGGGGACCTGGGGGCAAGCCGCCGCTGTTGATGCTTGGGGCGTCGCCATGCCGGGTCTGCGCGGCGCCGGATTGGCTCGGGGCTGCGCGAGGCGGCCTTCTGATACTAGAGCCAGGCCGGGGGTGCAAGGGCTTTCCTGCCGCCCCGCCGGTTTTCGCCCAACCCCTTCCGGCGGCGGGGCTTTTCCGCCACGCATTTTTTCATGCAGACGCTTGCAATGGCAAAACGGCTGAGTATAGTCCGCCCCTGCAACGCGGCGCCCCCTGCTGGGTCGGGTCGCGAAGCCGTCCGAGCGGGCGTAGCTCAGGGGTAGAGCACAACCTTGCCAAGGTTGGGGTCGTGAGTTCGAATCTCATCGCCCGCTCCAATTTTCCAGACCATCCGAAGCCGCGGGAAACCGCGGCTTTTGTGTTTTCTGGGCGATTGAAATCGCAGGACCGCGATGGGGCTTGAGAGGCCGCGGTCACCGCACGGTCACAAAACCCTCAAACTATCCAAAATCGTCCATAGACCTTTAACCCTTAGCCTACAGCAAAGCAGTTCAACTTTATCGGGTGTTTTGGTATCGTTACTTTTTACAATCACAGCTTATGGTCCGGCCATAAACTTAGCTTGATTCCTGCAAACACAAGAAGCGGAGCTGCCGCATTTAGGGGAACTACGATGATCGTGTGCGGCGTAGAGTTAAAAGGAAGCGAAGCAAGGTTAGTTTTGGTTTCCGTCAATACGGATGCAAGCCCGTATCACATTGGCTGCAATACAAAAAAACTCATCCTTGGTGAGGACAGAAACACTGATTCAATTAAAACATTTCTTCAGGCAGTAAAGACTTTTGCACATGAAAACAGAGTCGATGTTTTCGCAATTAAGTCGAGGGCAAAGGCGGGAGCAATGAGCGGGGGGGCCATCTCATTCAAAATGGAGACGTTGTTTCAACTATCAGATCGCGAAATTGTTTTCATAAGTCCCGTTACGCTAGCAAAATTCGCAAAATCAAATTTGGGGGGCATTCCAACTGAAACGCTTATTTATCAGAAAGATGCTTATCTTTGCGGGGCATATCATCTCAAAAAAGCTGGGCAGCTTTAATGAGTTTGGATTTGTCCTTCTTACCAGAGTCCATCCGCCCCAAAGCAGAAGAGCTTTCGAAGGATATAGATTTTTTTGCCACCAATTCAAAAGGCTCGAATGGGTACGTTCTATTCGGCTTCAATAAGATTTTGAAACGTCGAGTTGTTGTTAAATTTTATTATTGGGGGGGAGGTGATCACGCCGAACCTGCCCTACTCGCAAGCTTCAATTCTCAACACATCCTCACAATAGATCATGCTGAGAGCATAAACGAAGATGATGCCTTCTTTATGACGCCATACTGTGCGTTAGGAGACTTGGATGACGCGCTCAATAATCGCAAATTTGGACCTGTGGAGGCCATCGACGTCATAAGCCAGATTGCCGCAGGCACAAGTTTTTTACATGGCAGTGGACATCTTCATCGCGATCTAAAGCCGTCCAACATATTTTGCGTGTCGGAAAACAGATTCGTAATTGGTGATTTCGGATCTGTCGTTGCACACAATAACGAGGGTTATGCCAAAACACTTACAAAGCACTCATTGCTCTATCGGCCACCCGAAGAAATTCAAGAAAGCCGCTTCTATCGCGAGGGTGATATATATCAGCTTGGATTTATTTTTTATCAAACTCTAGGAGGCTCATTGCCTTATGATGAGCGCGATTGGCTAAAAGATAAGCAAAGAGAAAAATATGACGGATTAGCCAGGCTTGATCGACAAGCATATGCCACCTCAATTATTGAGGAGAAAATTGGTAAAGGTAAGATGCTCAAGGTTTCTTCTCTTCCACCTTGGACGCCAGCTTCTCTAATCAAAATTATTAGAAAGTGTTGTGCAAAAGCCAGGACTGATAGGTATTCATCTGTTGCTGATCTAACAGCTGTGTTGAACAACATTAGAAGCAGGATACCTGATTGGCGTATATGTGAGTTTCCCGTGCTACATCGCGCCAAGAAAAAATATCGTGTCATTCCTTACAAAGGCAACTTCGCAATTGAAAAGTGCGTTGGCACTAAGTGGCGAAGAGAACACTCTTATTCAGTGTCAATAATCGATGAAGCGATACGAATTGCAGAAACGCTTTGAATCTTTAGCCTATGAGATTTGTAAAAAGTTGTTCTTCAGTAACTGTTTGTTTCTGCTTTTCGCAAAATTGCATGGGGATCAACCCCTATTGCTCTGCTGACAAGTACGAATTCTGCAACATCAAGGCGTCGTTCCCCAAGTTCGAATTTCGATACGAATGTTTGCCGCTGTCCAAGCCGTTCACCCAACTCAACTTGTGTTAAGCCCGCCTCTTTACGAGCCGCGACAAGCAGCTTGATCATTCGGCGATAGAGGTCGGATCGAAGTGAGGACAATTTCGGCGCCAGTGCAAAGACTAGCGCCTCTATAGAACCCATTTTTAGGGTACCCCAAATTGGGGTTTTTTGATATATTACCCCTTCGGCTAAGCATTCTTGCTTGTAGCGAGGCTGAACTTGGCCAATGCGGCTGCTTTGGCACGAAAAATTGACGGCGGATTTCCGCCGTGTTTTTTGGAATTACATGTTTTTTCAATAGCTTATACAGGGACCAGATGACCACCACAGCACACATCCGCGCCTCTTTCTTGCTTCTCACCCTGACACTTGCCGCCTGCTCACCGGTCGAGACCAAGACCACACTGATGACCCCTGGTATCGGCCAGATCCGCTCGGCCGGTCCCGGCGACACGGTGATGGCCTTTCAGATCCAGCGCTCGCTGCCCAATGCCTTCGGCAACGCCGACATGTTCGGTCGTACCGTCAATGCCGGGCGCACCACCGTGCGCTATATCGGCACACTGGATGGCCGGGCGGTGTTCGAGCGGTCGCAGATCGCCATCGACAGCAACGCCACCACCATGAGCGAAACGCCGCTCATCGTCCCGCAGACGACCACCAGCAGCATGAGCGGCTCGGTGGGGACGACGCCGGTAACGGCCACCTCAAGGTCAACCTCGACTCAGGTCATCGGCCCGCGCGGTTCGACGGAATACGCCAGCCAGACGGCACCAATACATATCAGCCTGGGGGCCGGCGAAAGCGTGCCCATCGAGGGCAAGCGGCTGCGCGTGGTGCGCGTCACCTCGGTGTCTGTGGATTATGTGATCGAGTGAGCCCGGCAGCATATCGCGTATGCACCGGGCTTGATCGCAGGATCGAGCGGGTCCCCCGGCATCGGCTCGGAGGGGACCCGCGCAAGGGGGGAGTATCGAGCCATTCCGCCCCGGAGAAGCGGCGGATAAAATGCAACGGGCGCCGGGATAACCGGCGCCCATGCTGTATTCGGGGCTGGACTGGCCGGCTGCCCTATTCCTCTGGCTCGACGGGGATATCTTCCGGCTCCAGGGCGATGTAATCCGCCACCTCGCATTCCCCGCAAGCCTGCAACGCCGCCTCAATCTCGTCGGCGGGTAGGCGCATCAGCCGCGCCGCCTGCTCCAGCGGTATCCATGCCTCGGCCCCGCTGCCTTTGTACCTGACCAGGATATGCATCGCCCCATCTCCTGTGACCAACAGGCCAGGAAAACACAGCCGATAATCTGGACACAATTATCGCCGTGCAGGGCGTCGCTGAGCCGGGGAGGCCCAGGGAGCCGTATGGCCGCCAGCAGCTATGGGAGTAGCTACCCCCATGCCCATGGCGCCGGGCGTATAGTCGGCGGGGCGCGGCGCAGTATGCGGTAGCGCCCCTGCCCCTAGCTGGCATAGGCCCGGTCCAGGGCCGCGATGGCGGCGCTACCGTCACGAACAGCCTGGGTGTAATGGCCCAAGGTCACGGTCGGGTTGGCATGGCCGGCGATCTGGGCCACTAGCCCAACCTCGATGCCCTGTGCCTGCAAGGTCGAGATGAAGGAATGCCGGGCAGAGTGCGGGGTGACATAGGGCAGGCCGAGGCGCTTGAAGGCCGGCGCCCAGTAGCGCTTGCGGAAGTTCTGGTAGAGCAGCGGCCCGCCGCCGCCGATGCGGGGCAACGGCCATTCCTGCAGCCGACCGGGGCCAGGGAAGACGCGATGCAGTTCCTTGCCCAGCCGAGGGCAGCGCACCCGCCAGGCCAGCAGCATCTCGCGCAAGGCCGCGCCCATGGGAATGTCGCGGGTGCCGGCCTCAGTCTTGGTCATCTCGGTGAGCGAGCCGTCGCGCTCCTGGATGCGCTGGATGCGGATCACATTGCGCTCGAAATCCACCTCGCTCCACAGCAGGCCCAATTGCTCGGAAGGCCGAGTGCCGGCAAGGAAGGCGAAG
Source organism: Ferrovibrio sp. MS7 (assembly GCF_038404985.1). Lineage (NCBI taxonomy): Bacteria > Pseudomonadati > Pseudomonadota > Alphaproteobacteria > Rhodospirillales > Rhodospirillaceae > Ferrovibrio > Ferrovibrio plantarum. The sequence continues at coordinate 1,939,466 of NZ_JBBKBA010000001.1, read as the reverse complement.
GCGTAGTAGATGCCCTGCTCGGCATCCTGGCGCGCTGCCGCCACCAGCTTGGCGATATGCTCGGGCGTCAGGATGGCCTTCTTCGCCCTATGCCGCGCCCGCGCTAGGCCCGTGGGCATGGACGGCGCACGGATGGAGAAATCTTCCTCGGCCAGAGCCAGGATCGACTTCAAATGGCTCTTAGCGCGGTTAGCGGTGTAGGTGCCGCATTGCTCGACGATAACCCGATGCCACTGACGGATCATCGCTGTGTTCAGGTCGGTCAGCTTCACATGGCCGAGCAACTTGATGAACTGCGCCCCCTTGGGCGCGATGCCGCTCTCGGTATAGTCGGCGCGTTCCTGGCGGCTGCCGACTAGCAGCGGGCCACGGATGGCGCCATTCGCCACCACCTTGTAGCCCTTCAGCGTGGACGGCTTCACCTTGCCCAGCTTGTCGCCCAGCCAGTGATCGATGGCCTGGGCCAGCGTCGGAGCCTTACGCTCGTCCACATAGCTACCCTCGGCCACCTTCACCAGCAGGCTATTGCGGAACGCCTCGGCATCCTTTTTACGGTTAAAGGAGCGGCGGCAGCGCTTGCGGGTCTGCGGGTCCTTGAACTCGCAATACCATTGGAGATGGGCGGCGATGCGGCCATCCTTCAGCTTGCGGCGACGCGTGGTGGTGGTGATCGAAACCTTGAAGTCGTTCATAGGATTGCTCGCGCTAGGCAAAAAACGGCGAGGAAAACATTGCGAAGTGACCGGCACAAGTAATCGTGAAGCAGCGCCCAGCGCCTAACCCGGTAACCAAGACCGTAACCTCGAGATTTGAGAGAAGACCGAAGCCGCGCGACGACGCGGCCTCGGCAAATTCAGATTCCATGCCCATAGAGGTTGAAATCGCAGCGGGTGGCGGTGGCGGCGGTGGCATGGGCAGGGTACGGGCGCCGGGCGGCACAGGGCAGCGCCCATAACCTGCCTGCCCACAGCACTGCACACCGGGAATTCCTGAGGTACATGCCACTGCCGCCACCGCCACCACTAGAATGGATGACCCGAGCCAGTTGGCGTGCTGTCATCGACATGCCCCTCGGGCTTCGGTCGGCTGAAGCCGCGCACGGTTTTACCCTCCACCTTAAACTTGCCGGGCATCCAGCCAAGACCACGCATCAAGCCCGCAAGCCGCTTGGCATGGCCATTGTGCTGGCGCTCAACGGGGATGCCTAAAATCTCGCCGAGCAAATCGCTGGTGAACGCTCGAACCTCCTCCCCGGCCACCCGGCCCCGAATACCGGCCAGCTTTTCCAGCCAGGGGTCTTCCTCAAGCCGAGCCTCCTGCTCGGCGGCGGCAATCGCCCACAAAGCCTGCGGCAACACGATACTCTCGCCCTGAGCCTCGCGTAGCGCCGCCTCGGCCAAAAGCTGGTCGCGGTCGCGCCGCAACGCCTCCAGGTTGATAGTGCCCGTCCTTACGGGCAGGAAACGGCGGTTGCCGGTGCGATCCTTCAGGTAATTACTTTCGTTGGTGGTGCCCACGAATATGGCTTGCCGCTTCCGGCTATCGGAATAGCGGGCATAGGACATGCGTGCCCGGTCTACTTGCCGTGAAGCAAAAGCCTTGACCTTTTCCACCTCACTTTTATTGAGGCCGGATACCTCACCCAGTTCAAAAATCCACACGCCCTCCATTGCCTCGATCTGGGCCTTGGTGTCGAGGGTGAGGATTTCATTGTCGGAGTGGTTGCCGGGGCCAGCCAAGATTTGCAGCGCCGTGGATTTGCCGGTGCCCTGCTCGCCTTCCAGGATGACGATAGTATCGAATTTCACGCCCGGCTGGCGGACCCGCCGAACTGCGGCAATCAGCACAATCTTGCTAATCGCTTCGTTCAGCGGCGTGTCGGCAGCACCTAGATACGTGGTGAGCCAACGATTAAGCCTTGGCACACCATCCCAGGCCAAGGCATCAAGCATCTGCCGGATCGGATGGAATGCATTCTCCAGACAAAGCTGAGTAATTGCGTCACGCACGTTCTCAGCTTTAGGATCGAAATCAAAATTCTCAATGATAGCGGCCCGCAATATGGCGCAGGCATCGTCACTCACTTCGCCCGCATGCTCATCAAGAGTATTGCCATTCACTATTTTGCGATGGCGGAACAGATCATGCGAGAAACTCACGCTAATGCGCTGAAGGGCGACAACTGCATTGCGCATGGTCGGCTTCGGCCCGCCACTTTTATCGACATCCGGCCAACCGCTCGTTATGGCGGCAAGAGCAGAGCGCGCTTGCCTCAGTGCATACCGCTGCGGTGACTTCTTCTCCAAGACCGAATGTGAAATCTTGAAGGCCGGATTAGTCAAAACGCCCGCAATAATTTCCTCCGTACAGCCGGCGCGTGCCAGATCGCACGACACCTTGAAAACCACCTCACTACGCGAGCGGTAACGCGGATTATCGCCATCACGTGGGCGTTCGGGATCGTCCCCTTCCTGAATCAGTGATCGCGTTTCCGGCGACAGCGTGGGCGGCAACGCGTCGAAACCAACCGGAACAAGAGGCGCATTCTGCGCCATCGCCCCCTTCGGGCTGGCCAGCTTCGGAGCGTCGCCCTGCGGGAAGTCGCTCAGCGAATAGCTCAACGCCCAACTCGCATCCACGACACGAGCATGAGCGGGCTTGCGCCCGGAAGCCAGTTTCTTGGCATTCGGAATGTTTACCGTACCTGGTAGCCGCATAAGGCGGTCGATGTTGTGGCAATGGTCGCCGCCGACCACCTCAGCAACCAGTTTGTTAATGGCCTCCACGCGGAGCAGATCATCCGCTGGCTCGTCCAGCCTCCAATAACCGTGGTATCCGCCGCCGGAAAACACAATCACGGTCGGTGGAAGCGAAAAGCTGCGAAGACGCTCCTCGGCGCCCGTATCATCGATATCGACATGCACGAAGAGCGCCGCAGCAACATCGTTCTTGGTGGCCTTTTTGTTCACAACGCCAGGGCGAAGCTTATTGACGTGGAAATAAAGATTGGCTCCCCCCTGTCTAACCTCAATCCAGTCGCTCATTTCTTCGCAGTCATTGGCCAAGAAGGTGCGTGCCTCGACTCTGCCCTTCATGTCGATAGCGACAAGGTGCCAGGGTTGTTGCGGAAACATCCGGCCGAGGAAATCGACGGCCTGGTCGGAACTGCATTCGACAGGAACAGATGGCTTGTTCATTGTGCTCTCTCGTATTTTAGGCAAGCCGCTTCCGTTCCGCGCCAAGAGCACGGCTGGTTGGCTCAGATTGTGGGGAGGGTTGGCTAGGCGGCGGACATCAAATTGAGGATGTCGCGCAGCTTTACATAGCGGCGTTTGTTCAGCAGCGAATAGGTCGGGATGATCCCCACCCGAGCCGCGCGTTGAATCTTGAAGTAGGGAATACGCAGCGCGACGGCTGCGTTTTTGAAGGTGCGAAGCTGGTCGAGGTCATCGAACAGCGGTGGGGTTACGTCTGCGTTCATTGTTCTATCTCCTTATTCAGACATTGCCGTCTGACAGAGATAAAAATACGCATGCAAACACGCCACGTCACAAAGCCTATTCCTATAGGCTAAGCCTGTAGGAAAAAATCACGAGCGAACTACCGAAAGAAAAACTTCAATTGACGGCACCCCCTCGAATTCGACGACAGCGAGCGCATTCAATTCAGCTTTATTCAAGTTCTTTTGCGCCATTGTGGTGACAATTCGGTCACGATACTCGCCTTCTCGGACGAGGGTTCTGAACCAGTCTAAATCATAGTTTGGCAGCACCTGCCGGCTATTTTTGGCGTCGATGAATTTCCAAATTGCTTTTGCCGCGCTTGCTTCAGCCTGTTGGCGTGTTTGCTTTTGTTCATTCATAAACCAGAGCAAAAGCCTCGCAAGGAAAACACGTTGAGGCGTGCGATCCGAAGCCCGAGCCCCCTTTGCGCGATTTCGGTAAGTTTCGAGATCGTCACTGTCATCAAATACATGTGATGCGATGTAGCCGTGACAGAACATTACCTTGCCCCATTGCTGTACAAATTCGGGGGTTAGCTTCCGCTCATCCAACGCTCGCTCAATATAGGGGAGCAATCCTCGCCCTATTTCCAGGTAATAGTCTCGCTGGTCGTTTTCTTCGCTTACGTTACGATAGCGAACCGAACCCATACTTATCCGCGCCAGTTCTGCTGTCGGGGTGCTTTGAAGATCGACATCAAGCGCCTGCTCTTTGGTTTCTACGGGCAGCTCATAGAGCAGATGTCGAACAAATACATACTGCTCTCGAAGTACCTTCCACATCTCGTCTTCATTGGCAGGTATTCGTAGAATATCGTCGTTGTACATGATTTCCCCATATGCTTAGGCCGCGATGGCATGATTATGTTTTTTAGTAGCGAATAAGTGGTGGGGCTAGAAGCAAGAAACTGAAAACTCACGGGGTCATCAATGGTTAAGGCGAGAACATGCGAGGTGCAACGCGGTAATCTTTGGGAGGAAATCGATATCGCCGAAGCGCTCACCATCGGATCGGGATATCTACTGCGCTGCTGCGAGTGTCATGGCCGTGTTCGGGCACACCGGAAGGCTAACAATGGGATGCGAGAGCACTTTGAGCACCGTATCGCTCATCCGGGCTGCAGTCGGTCGACAAAATTCTCCGGCACCCGTTCAATCCATATGAAAGCACTCATCTAGTCAGTCATCACTACCGTAGCTAGCGCATGCGCCCGCGCGCGTAGCTGTGCCACCGTGGAAAGCCAGGGTATAGGGGAACGGTAGGTGCACCGGGATATAGGCTAACGGTAGCGTATGCGGAAAAGTGCGTGTGAAATCATAAATCACGCACTTGGTTTAGCCGTGCCTGACGATCATGCGACTCGGCGTCTCGACGGTAGCCATCCGCCAGGTCGCGAATCGTTGCAGCAAGCTTTGGCCATTTAATCTCAAGCACGGCAGCATAATCATCAAATCGCTTGGCCACCCCTCTTTCCTGCTGGCCGCCCTCAAAGGGGTCGCGAGTAGTCATCCCGCGACTATTGAACACGCCAGAGCTAAATGCGTCGCGCATCGAGTCCGTTCCGATATGCTCCAACACATCGCACACAGCCGGAGAAGGCCAAACCTCTTCCCCGCGAAAAGCGTTCCACGCAAGCATTGTGCCGATCTTGAAGTCAGCGATGCGGCCTCTCGCTACTTCGGAAGCTATGGCGCGGCATTTATCTATCCATTCCTTAAAAGCGACAACGTCAAGAACATCATTATGGGTGAAAGCTTTCACCACATTCCAGTGCTCTATGACGCAAGAACATGTCTCGGCAATGTTTGCTTCATGTTTTTCATCAGCAATTTTCCAACCTTCAGGATCATTTCCGTCATCAGTTCGGGGATACACATAACTGAGCATCCGAACATACTCAGCTGGCTCTTCCACGAAATGGCGGCTAAGATTCGGCATGCCCCGCTCTGTATCGACAAGTGCCATGGAAAAACCGAACTCAAGCTTGGCCATAGCCGCCTGATCTGGAGCAGGTGACCGATCAAGAATTTTGAATGCATCTGCAATATCATAAGCAACCGGAACTGATACACCAGGCTCATCGATTGTTAACAGGGAATGCAGAACCATCTGCATAGACTCCGCTGAGACAAGTTGCTTGTCCAAGCGAATAGCAAAAAATGCAGATCTCGGGCGGCCAACTGCTAATAGGTTCCTGATAACAACCTCAACATCTTCAGCAGTCCAATCGAACCACCCAATGTTTACCTTGGCCCAATACTTGCCCCTCAACTCTTCAGGTTGCTCATCTACTAGACTCCAAACCACTCGCCCAGTCGGCGCCTGACAAAGAATGTCGATAAACATCTCATCTGAAATATTCTTTCTGGCGCATTGACCTACATAAAGCCGCAGCAAAGCAGCCAGCTCTTGATCTTCGAGCGCGGCAAAATAACCCCTACGAAACAGTGCCAATTGATTACTCGATACTGCGTTATCCATAAACCCAACGATAGATTCCTGAGGTATTACTTCAGTTAGTTTCTTGGCAATAAAATAAGCGACAAGAGCGGGTTCTTTAACACCGAGTGCAAATCGAAAAATGCCAGCCTCACCTTCTACTGCAAGAATCTCCAGCAGCGCCTGGAAACGACGCCCATCCACACGTTCTTGCCGATCACTATAATTTTCATCTTCATCTAGTTCGTCAGCAGATAAATCCAGCCAGCGCCTCTCAAACAACCACTTATGGCGTTCGCAAAGATTGGACGGTTCCAAACTGCTGAATACATCCTCCACTTCTTTCACATCATGTTTCTTGCGGCGCCGAGCGATATATTTGCGCAAAGTTTCTTTGAGTGCGGCTTTGTCTCCATCAGCAGCAGTCAGCGCCCAACTACGAACAATATTCCATAAGCGAGTCTGATGGTCCGCAACAAAACATGCGGCAACCGGTACAATTTTCTGCAGGTGCTCCAGGTAATACGACGCCCTTGTCAACAGCAATTCTGCCGCCGCTATAGCCATGTCGTAGTATTCTATCGCACTGGCTCGGCGACCGGCATTGGCCGCATCGTTGCGCCAGCGCGGCCTAGTGTTATCTGTTGCTATAGCATGACGGGTATCAACCAAACTGATTGCCAAATCGAAGGCAACTTCCGGCTCCACATTGAAGAGTTGTTGTAACGTTTCAACCCGCATTTCGATAGGGGCGGCAGTTTTCGGCAGCCATGTGCGAAATAGTGAATGTAGGCTATTGGCAGGCTTGTTTACCCAGTTGTCATCCAAATGCACTCGACTCAAGATGGCAAGAATGCCGACAACCCGCCCATATGTCCGTGGATTCCAAGCCAACAGTTCCAGGGCCCACAACAGTTCCACCCGAAGACATTGGTCAGTAACGCCCCCCTTCGTGACGGGCATCAGCGCCATAACAGCCGGTTGCGCCTTGGCCAAGTCGCGCTCCAAAGCGCTAAGAAAGGAATCAGGCGCAGCTTCGGCAAGTAGACGAAGATTAACTCTGATTGACACCCACTGCTCACCCGTGAGATCGGTCAGAAGTCGAGAAACTAATGCGCTTATGCGGCCCTGGATATCTATACCAAGACGGCGCCCGCAAATAGTATTTCCATGAATTGCGAGAAGGATGAGTGCATTACCAATACCCTTTAGTAAGGCGCCAGAAAAGGGATGCTCTTTACCAAGGATATTGGCCATCCAGCGTTTTTCTTCGGGCAAATCAAGTGCAGGATCACGTACACCGATAGCTCGTTCTATTACGGAGAAGAACCGATCAAAGTCTAATTTTGTTAGTCGTGGACCGATTGCGAACAAGGCATCGATTTGGGACACAACACGGTTGTATCGACCAATTGCCTCAATGGGTGCGTCGTCAAGTGAAAGTAACTCATTGCTATTCTGCTCGATTTGCTCAACGGACAGATTTGCAATGGCCGCCAACGTGCCAAGGTCACCGTTACGACCAAGATGCCAGGCGCCACAGAGGGCAAACGGCACCAACTTTCCTGCAATCTCTGAATCACCCGACCATTTCGGCTGAGCCAAAGCAGGGGTTACCGCCCAGCGGCGCCTAAGAACTGTAATCGAACGACCGCTTTCCCGCTCCGCAACCATAATCTCATGGTCTGTGAGGCCAAGCTGTTCCAGGCACTTCTCAAAGTGCTCCCCGCTGATCGGCTCTAAATCAATATCAGGTGCGCCCCCTACCTGCCCCCGTGCCAGTGGGACAATCAGCGGAATCTGCGACGAAAGGTGAGCGAATTGCTCTTCGGCTGCCGCGTCGGACAACGCGAGTATTTGCCCTTCAGGCTTACCCAGTTGATCAGGCTGAAACTTCCCCTCAACAACAAGCAATCGATCTGAGAGTTTTGGCTGTGTACCAAGTGCCGCGCAGACAAAAGCGAGAGCTTCATGTCGAGAATCCGCAGCAACTGTAATTGCTTGTGAAGGACGCTTTTCGATCAAATCGACTAATTTCGAAACCAATTCATCACGACCTGCGAGGAGCAGTTCTGCTGGGAGTTCAGGCTTTGCGGCACATGACCATTTCCGCCAATAATCAATGGCCGTTAAAATGCCCTCAACAACTCGCCCAAGGACGCGAGTAAGCCACGCCGCTGTAATCGGACTTACTTCGATCCATTGCTCAAGATCGTCGGCATCAAGGCACCGAATGTCGGCCCACTGGTCTTCTGCTTTCCGTGCAGCAACCCAGGCAGCTTTACCCGACCATCGCCGTGGCGTCACGAATACAAAGGTTGATTGCCGCCGCTCCTCGACTACTACCGTTGTCGTGCGCTTCCGGTAGTCGCCATCCGCTTTCTGCTTGATCTTGCGATCACAACCCATCTCCCAGATGGATTTGCCAGCAGGCGCCCAGACATTGCCCTTCGAGGTTTCTAGCGCACCATCAAAACCTCCGATTTGAACAGAATCACCACCTGGGAAAGTGATCACCGTCAGGTCAGAGCAAGTGCAATGGATCAACCGACGAATCAGCACAGGCAATTGAGACTGTGCCTCACGGCGATCAGCCCAATGCGAAAGATCGGTAGCTGAAATTGCAGGCCACAAAGTTACCTACCATCATCCGAGTCGCCCGCATTTATTCTATTATGAGTTGTTAAAAGCGCGAACCTCTCGATTACCTCTGATAAAAAGCCTACTTGGGGTTCAATGGATGCTGGTTTTAAGTGTTTCGTATAATTTAATGCCGGTTATGGCGCCGGTTACCGATGGGTCACTGTATTAATTTTCTTTTCGGCTTCATATGAGGTCAAAAGAATTCATTCCGCTCGATATACTGTCGAAGGTTGGCTGTAGTGGTGCCAGATATTCTTATGTACAGAAAAGAACCTCGACATATTCTTTTGTACTACTTTGACACTGTAATTTTTCCTTTGCCAAGGTTGGGGTCGTGAGTTCGAATCTCATCGCCCGCTCCAATTTACCAGACCATCCAAAGCCGCGGTTTCCCGCGGCTTTTGTGTTTTCGGGGCGGTTGAAGTCGCGGCGGGCGCGATCAGCCCCGCCAGTGCATCAGCGTATAGGCGCCATCGCTGTGCACCGGCTTGAAGCCGAGCCGCTGGTACAGCCGCAAAGCCGGATTGCCCTGCAACACATTGAGCGAGACGAATCCGCCGGCCGCCGCCGCCATGGCCTGCACGCCGCGCAGCAGATCGCCGCCAATGCCGCTGCCGCGCCATTCCGGCAACAGCGAGATATCGACCACGCGCAATTCCTCGCCGGGGCCAGCCGTGACGCCGGCTGTTTCGGGATCATCATCCTGCTTGGAATAGTCGCGGCGCCAAAGGTAGAGCCGCCCGAGCGGTGCACCGCCGCGCTCGATGATATGGCGGGCCATGCCGGGATAATGGCTGCGGTAATGCTGGTCCTGCAGCCGGAACTGGTCGGCGAGGAAACGCTGCTGCAGGCTCATCGGCCAGCCGCTGGCAGCCATTTCATGCAATCGCGTGCTGGCATAGAGCAGGCCGAGAAAATCACGGTCGCTGCTCTCTGCCCCACTCCCGGCCACGCTTTCGCTTTCCAGCCCGCGTTCCGGCCGCAAGCCGATCCGCTGCCGCCGCAGGCTGGCCGGCAGCGGCAGCCATGGCAGCGCCCCGCGCTGCGGCTCCGGCATGGGCGCGATCAGCTCGGTCTTGGCGGCCACCAGCCGTTCACGCATATGCAGTAGCGGATCACCAGGAAGGGCTGATGATTGTCATGCGCGGTACCGGAGCCGACCGGGGTCACCGAGTTCGCAGCCAGAGTGGTATCCGCAGCGGCAGCGCTGAAGAGCGAATAGGTGTAGTTGTTCCCCGCCTTGAGCCTGAAGGCGGGCGGGCCGATCAAAGCGCTTGAACTGGGAGCCGTCAGTCGCGTCTGGGTGGGAATGGTTTGCAGGGTATGGTAGTGGGCCGCCATTTCCGTGTATTGCAGCGTAACCGTATCGACGCCGCTGCTTTCCGTACAGGTGTAGTCCGCCCACTCGGGCGGATTTGCCTGCGGGTTGACGTAGGTGCCGAAATGCATCGCCGCCTGGCCGCGCAAATCCGGCAGCTTGAAAGTTTGACCCGGGGTGCCGCCATACAGGTTGCCGATGACGGCATAGAGCGCCTGAAATTGCTGCACTTGCAGCTCCTGGCCGTTACATTCCTCCCAATCCCAGGGACAGAACTGGTAGGGAAACGCCCTGATCTCACCGTAGAAGGCATCCATGGCGGCGCTCCCTTAATTGCCGGGGGTCGGATAGAGCCCGACCGTGCAGATCATGTACATCATCGCTGTGGCGGGCATGCGGTTTTCATGCGGCTGGCCGCCACCCTCGAGCGAGAGGGCCGTTGGATCGAAGGCCCGCACCGTGCCGGTGGTTTTCGGCATATACATCTGCTGGGTATCCGGCGTGTCGGCCAACATCACTACCGGGCTGGGAGCGGCGATATTGCCCTCAACATTGACCACCTGGAAACTATGGGTATGCGCCGGCATGGTCGCATCGGTCAACACGACCTGGATCACACCGCCCTGGTTGCCCACGGCATAGCTGGTGACCGGATCCGGCGGGTTGGTATAGGTGCCGGTGCCGATGACCAGTCGTCCCTGCAGATTCGGCAGGGCAAAATTGGTCTGTCCATTCCCGCCATACGTGGTCCCGATAACCGAATACAGGGCCTGGTATTGCGAGATGGACAGAAGCTGCCCATCGCAGGGCAGCCAGTCGGTCGGCGCGTAAATGCTGGAAAACAACCGGATTTCACCGAGGAAGGCTTCCGCCATGGGGCAGGCTCCTATGTGGCAGGGGGTTTCAGGGCCGCGGCGGGTAGATGCCGGTCAGCGCGATACAGCAGACCAGGGCCATGTAGGGCTGACGGTTTTCATGCGGCTGCGAGCCGCCCTCACTGTCTATTGTCGTCGCCTCAAGGGCGACCAGAGGATTGCTTCCCTGCGGCGCGTATACGAGCGGCGCGCTGGGCGGTTGCGGGTTCGGTTGCCCCATGGCGCTGGTCGCCAGCAGGTTGCTAGTCGGGTTGGCAGTCGTCGCGCTGCCTGAAACCGCGGCTACAATATGATTATGAGCCGGTATCTGCGCTTGGCTGAGCGTGACACCTATGCTGCCGCCGATGTTGCCAACATTGGGCTTCATGCCGCTGCCCGTGCCATACATGTGCACCATGGCGCGGCCCTGCAGGTTGGGCAGGTTGAAGTTGACGTTATCTCCGCCGAACGTATTGCCGATCAGGCTGAATAGCGCCTGATTGCCTTGCACGGGCAGCGTGCTGCCATCGCAGATATGCCAGCCGGCGGGGATGTTCGTGAAGGAAAAAATCCTGATTTCACCCAGGAACCAATCCGACATCGCCCGCTCCCCCCGTTATTGCCCGCAATGAATGCAGGAATACTCTCCGCCCGAGAACACTGAATGGTTGCATCACTCTGCCCGGATTCCGTGCGGCCGCCAAGACAAAAAATAGTATTCACGGCAATTAGTGGATCACTACGGTAGGGATATCGCGCGGCCACGGCGATCTCACTGCTTTCCATGCCGCCCGATCACGACCGAAAAGGGCATTCCGATACCCGCAGGATCCGCCCTTCAGCCACCCGGTGGTTGACGCTTGCCCAGGCAATCCCCATTCTTCCTGCATGATCAAAGAGATCGGCCAACGCAACCGCGAGATCCTGCGCCTCGTGGTGGAAACCTACATGGCGACCGGCGAGCCGGTCGGTTCGCGCATCCTGTCGAAGAAGCTGGACCACAAGCTGTCGCCGGCCAGCATCCGCAACACCATGGCCGACCTGGAAGATGCCGGGCTGCTCTTCGCGCCGCATACCTCGGCCGGGCGGCTGCCGACCGAGAGCGGCCTCAGGCTGTTCGTCGACGGCCTGCTGCAGGTCGGCGACCTGACCCATGACGAACGCTCGGCGATCGAGAATCGCTGCGCCGCCTCGGGCCGCGGCTTCCAGGAGGTGCTGACCGAAGCCACCGCCGCGCTCTCCGGGCTTTCCGGCCATGCCGGGCTGGTGGTGGCGCCGAAAGTCGATGCGCCGCTCCGCCAGGTGGAATTCGTACCCGTCGGCCCCGGCCAGGCCCTGGTGGTGCTGGTGACCGAGAACGGCCAGGTCGAGAACCGCATGATCGACATGCCGCTCGGCATGAGCCCATCGGCGCTGGCCGAGGCCGGGCAGTTCCTCTCCCGCCGCCTCAAGGGCCGCACCATCGACTTGGCGCGCGAGGAAGTCTTGGGCGAACTCACCGCACGCCGCGCCGAGCTTGACCAGCTCACCTCAAAGGTGGTGGAAGCCGGCCTGGCGGTGTGGGGCGGCGAACCGGCCCAAGGGCGCAATCCCGGCGGCACCCTGATCGTGCGCGGCTCGGCCAACCTGCTCGACGACGTGGCGGCGATGGCCGACCTGGAACGCATCCGCTCGTTGATGGAAGAACTGGAAAACACCGAGGAAATGCTGCGCCTGATCGACCTCACCCATGGCAGCGAGGGCGTGCGCATCTTCATCGGCTCGGAGAATACCCTGTTCCGCCAAGCCGGCTGCTCGCTGATCGTGGCGCCGCTGCAGAACCAGCAGCAGCGCATTGTCGGCGCCATCGGCGTGATCGGCCCCACCCGCATGAATTATGCCCGCTTGGTGCCGATGGTGGATTTCACCGCCCAGGTGGTGGGCCGCCTGCTGCGGTAAAAGCCGCTTGGTTGAAATTTGCCGCCCCTGCCCGTATATGCAGGGCCGCAGCTATTTAGAGATGTAAGATGAACACCCAGCCGACCCAGCCTGCCCAGGACAGCGTGAATTTCGACGCCGCGATCAACACCGAACCGAGCCTCGGCGGCGACGCCGTGTTGCTCGCCGCCGATCTTGCCAAGGCGCAAGCGGAAAGCGCGGAACTGAAGGACAAGCTGCTGCGGCTGGCAGCCGAAACCGAGAATCTGCGCCGCCGCCTGGAGCGCGAGCGCGATGATGCGGTGAAGTTCGCTTCGGCCAAGTTCGCCAAGGACATCCTCACCGTCGCCGACAATCTCGGCCGTGCGCTGCAAAGCGCGCCGAAGCCCAGCGAAGGCGAAGCCGCCAAGAGTGATCCGCTGAACAACCTGCTGGTCGGCATCGAGGCCACCGAGCGGGAACTGATCAGCGTGTTCGAGCGCCACGGCATCCAGCGCATCGATCCGCAGGGCCAGCGTTTTGATCCCAATCTGCATCAGGCGATGTTCGAGGTGGAGAACCCGAACCTGCCCGCCGGCACGGTGTTCCAGGTGGTGGCCGCCGGCTATGTGCAGCATGGCCGGCTGCTGCGCGCCGCCATGGTGGGCGTCACCAAGGGCGGTCCGCAGCCGGATGGCGCCACTGCTGGTAGTGTCGATACCAGGGCGTAAACCCGCCCCCAATGTCACGGCGCCGTCACGTTAGGCGGCGATAACAAGGCCTCAAGATCCATGAGGCCTGCCGTGCATATGAGCGATGGCGATCTGCTCGAGACCATAGGCGGTGTCGCCAGTCCCCGTACCCCAGTGCCGCCCGGCATGCGTTGCGAGGATGTCGACCGCCTGTTTGCCGCCGACCCCGATCTCGGCGCGCTCGCGGTGGTGAATGAACAGGGCCGCCCGCTCGGCCTGATCAACCGCTACGACCTGATCACCCATCTTTCGCGCGACTATGGCCGTGCGCTCTACGCTAAGAAACCGGTGACGGCGCTGATGGACCCGGAGCCGCTGACCGTGGAGGCGCAGCTCGGTATCGACCGCCTGGAAGCGCTGATCGCCGACGAGCACCCATCAGCCCTGCTGCGCGGCTTCATCGTCACCGCCGATGGCCTGTATCACGGCGTCGGCACCGCGCTGTCGCTGCTGCAGTTGAGCCGCGCGCGCAGCGAACGGCGCAACCGCTCGCTGGAACGCGCCCGCGCCGCCGCCGAGGAAGCCTCGCGCGCCAAGACGCGCTTCCTCGCCACCATGAGCCATGAATTGCGCACGCCGCTCAACGCCATCATCGGCTTTGCCGAGGTGATGCGCGACCGGCTGTTCGGCCCGCTTACCACACCGCGCTATGCCGAATACGTGCAGGACATCCTGGCCAGCGGCCAGCATCTGCTCGGCCTGATCAACAACATCCTGGACATGGCCAAGATCGAGAGCGGTGGCTGGACCATCCATCCCGCCATGATCGATCCGCAGGAAATGGCCGAACTATGCATGCGGGTGCTGCGGCCTCATGCCGAGCGGCAGGAACTGAGCTTCGCCACCCGGTTCGATCCGGCGCTGGAGGAAGGCTATGCCGATGCCCAGGCGGTGCGGCAGATACTGCTGAACCTGCTGTCGAATGCCGTGAAATTCACGCCCAAGGGCGGCCGCATCGAGATCGGCACCCAGGCGATGGAGCATGGCGGTTTCCGCATCTGGGTCAGCGACACCGGCATCGGCATCGCGCCGGAACATCTCGACCTGGTGCTGAGCCCCTTCGGCCAGGTGGAGAACGATCTCACACGGCAATATGAAGGCACCGGTCTTGGCCTGCCGCTGGTCAAGGCACTGGTGGAGCTGCATCGCGGCACATTCCTGCTGCAAAGCCGGCTCGGTCAGGGCACCACGGTGACGCTGGAATTCCCACCACCGCTGCAATCGCCCCAGCCTCTGCAATCAGCTGTCAGCGCGGCAGCGTCACCCGCCGCAAAGTCAGGTTGATCCGGCCGCCTTCCGGCAACAGCCGACTGCTGCCAGCATGGATGCGGTCGATGCCGTGAAAGGCCAGACGCGCAGCGCCGCCCAGCACCAGCACATCGCCGCTGGCAAGTTTCAGCGAGCGCGTCGGATCGCGGCGGTTCTGCCCGCCGATGCGGAACAGGGCGCTGTCGCCAAGCGAGATCGACACCACGGGCGCCGAGAAATCCTGCTCATCGCGATCCTGGTGCAGACCCATCTTCGCCTCAGTATCATAGAGATTGATCAGGCAGCATTCCGGATCATGGCCGTAGCCGCTCACCGCGCGCCAGACGCTCAGGATGCGTTCCGGGATCGCCGGCCAGGGCCGCCCGGTTTCAGGATGGGTTGATATATAGCGATAGCCGCCATCACGGTCGGTATACCAGCCGAGCGCGCCGGCATTGCTCATGCGCACCCGCATCGGCTGGCCGGTTTTCGGCATCAGCGCACGATAGGGCGGCGCCTCGGCCAGCAGCGCACGTACATCGCCCAGCAAAGCCGCCTGCGCCGCCGCATCGAAATATCCGGGAAGGAAATGCAGGCCGTCCGACATTTCTGCAATGTAGGACGGCCCGCTGGCCTATGCTAGGTCACCCTAGGCCATATCCGCCGACTGGATGCGCTTCACGCCCTTGGCCTTCATGTCGGTCCAGGCCTTGGCAAGCGAGCCGGCGGCGTCGATGCCACGGCAGGCATCCTCGATCACATAGGTCTCGAAGCCTTCCTTGCGCGCATCCATGGCGGTCCAGGCGACGCAGAAATCGGTCGCCAGGCCGACGACGAAAACCCGCTTCATGCCGCGCTGCTTGAGATAGCCTCCCAGTCCGGTAGAGGTCTTGCCATCGGCCTCGAAGAAGGCCGAGTAGCTGTCGACATTCTTGTGATAGCCCTTGCGGATGACGAGCTGCGCCTGCGGGATCGCCAGATCCTTGGCCAAGGCCGCGCCTTCCGTGCCCTGCACGCAGTGATCCGGCCACAGCACCTGATTGCCATAGGGCAGCTTCACGCTCTCGAACGGCTTCTTGCCGCTATGCTGCGAGGCGAAGGAAACATGGTCGGCGGTATGCCAGTCCTGAGTGAGCACCACATTCTGGAATTTCTTCGCCAATGTGTTGATCAGCGGCACGATCACGTCGCCTTCCTTCACCGCCAGGCTGCCGCCGGGGATGAAGCAGTTCTGCACGTCCACCACGATCAGCACGCTGCGCGAGCCGGCGGAAACTTTGCCTGCCGCCTGGGCGGCACTACCAAGGCCGGCAAGCGCCGCCGTGGCGCCGAGGCCAAGCAGCAGATGGCGTCGATTGAAATGACTTACATTCGTCATGGCAGCACTCCCCCGTTTGATTGCACTGCCTTGATCAAAGCACGGCTATTTGCTTTGTCAAAAACTATTTGTATGCAAACAATTTAGGCGATCACTGCCTGATTTCGCGGCGCCTCAGCCGGTCGCCGCCGCCCGCCGTGCCCGGCGCCAGTTCTCGAAGCTGAACACACCCACCGCCACCCAGATGCAGGAGAAGGCGATGGCGTGATTGCTGGTGAAGCTTTCGCCCCAAAGCAGCGTGGCGAGCAGGAATTGCAGGGTCGGCGAGATGTATTGCATAAGGCCCATGCTGGCCATGGTGAGGCGGCTCTGCCCGGCACCGAAGGCGACCAGCGGGATCGCCGTGATCACTCCGGCGAAAACCAGCAGCAGCAGCGGCACCAGATCGGCGCTCAGCAAGCCATTCCAGGCCGGGCCCAGCGCACCGCCGCCATGCCAGGCCAGATAACCGATGGCGATCGGCAGCGGCAGCAGGATTTCCACCGTGAAGCCAACCAGGCTGTCGACCGGATTGCGCTTGCGCAGCAGCGCGTAGATGCCCCAGGAGATGGCAATGGCGAGCGAGATCCAGATGCCGGTATTGGCCGCCGCCGTACCCAGCACGGTGACACCGACCGCCGCCAGCGCCAGCATCGCCCATTGCACAGGATTGACCTTTTCCTTCAGCACCAGGCGGCCGAGCAGCACCGCCACCAGCGGGTTGATGTAATAGCCGAGCGAGGCCGACATCACCTGCCGCGTGTCGATGGCATAGACGAACAGCAGCCAGTTCAGCAGCATCATGGCGCTGGTGATGGCCAACACGCCGACCAGGCGGCGGTTGGCCACCGCTCGGGCCAGCAGCGGCAGCTTGCCCATCGCCGCCAGCAGAACAAAGCAGAGCAGACAGGCCCACAGCACACGCTGTGCGGTGATTTCCAGCGGCGTCATGAAGCCCGCCATGCGGAAATACAGCGGCGACAGGCCCCAGGCGCAATAGGCGATGGCGGCGAATAAAATTCCCATAAATATTGGTGACGAGTCCGACGCTTTCACCCCGCTTTGCAGGGCTTTGGCAGTGGCGTTCGACGGGGCTTGGCCAGGGGCAGCGGACACGGGTTTCCTCGCTGGGAAGCGCCAGGCCGGACTATGCCGCCAGGGAGACCAAGACTCGACCGGACTTCACGTTTTTTTTGCCTGGGGCGTTGCGGGACCCAGGGTCCCCACTTACATACCGGTCACAAGTGCAAACAGACAAGGGGTCCGGCCCGGCGCTCACAGCCTAAGGAGGCCGCCTCGGACTGCCTGAATCGAGGAGATGAGTAATGGCCAAAGTTATCGGCATCGACCTGGGAACGACCAATTCCTGTATCGCCATCATGGATGGCAAGACCCCGAAGGTGGTGGAGAACGCGGAAGGCGCGCGCACCACGCCGTCGATGGTTGCCTTCACCAAGGACGGCGAGCGCCTGATCGGCCAGCCGGCCAAGCGCCAGGCGGTCACCAACCCGGAAAACACCCTGTTCTCGGTGAAGCGCCTGATCGGCCGCGGCATCCGCGACGAAGCTTCGCAGAAGTTCACCAAGATGGTGCCCTACAAGGTGGTGGCCGGTGACAACGGCGATGCCTGGGTGGAAGCCGACGGCAAGAAGTACAGCCCGAGCCAGGTCTCGGCCTTCGTGCTGCAGAAGATGAAGGAAACGGCGGAAGCCTTCCTCGGCGAGAAGGTGACCCAGGCGGTCATCACCGTGCCGGCCTATTTCAACGACGCCCAGCGCCAGGCCACCAAGGATGCCGGCCGCATCGCCGGCCTGGAAGTGCTGCGCATCATCAACGAACCGACGGCGGCGGCCCTGGCCTATGGCCTCGACAAGCAGTCGGACGGCAAGAAGATCGCGGTCTATGACTTGGGCGGCGGCACCTTCGACGTCTCGATCCTCGAAATCGGCGACGGCGTGTTCGAAGTGCGCTCGACCAACGGCGACACCTTCCTCGGCGGCGAAGACTTCGACCTGCGCATCGTTGAGTACCTGGCCGATGAGTTCAAGAAAGAGAACGGCATCGACCTGCGCAACGACCGCCTGGCGCTGCAGCGCCTGAAGGAAGCGGCTGAGAAGGCGAAGATCGAGCTGTCGTCCTCGCAGCAGACCGAGATCAACCTGCCCTTCATCACCGCCGACCAGTCGGGCCCGAAGCATCTGGTGATGAAGCTCACCCGTGCCAAGCTGGAAGCCCTGGTCGACGACCTGATCCAGCGCTCGATCGAGCCCTGCAAGAAGGCGCTCAAGGATGCGGACCTCTCCGCCGGCGACATCGACGAGGTGGTGCTGGTGGGCGGCATGACCCGCATGCCAAAGGTGATCGAGGTGGTGAAGCAGTTGTTCGGCCGCGAGCCGCACAAGGGCGTGAACCCGGACGAAGTGGTGGCCATCGGCGCTGCCATCCAGGCCGGCGTGCTGCAGGGCGACGTCAAGGACGTGCTGCTGCTCGACGTCACCCCGTTGAGCCTCGGCATCGAGACGCTGGGTGGCGTGTTCACCAAGCTGATCGACCGCAACACCACGATCCCGACCAAGAAGAGCCAGGTCTTCTCCACCGCCGAGGACAACCAGAACGCCGTGACGATCCGGGTGTTCCAGGGCGAGCGCGAGATGGCGGCGGACAACAAGATCCTCGGCCAGTTCGACCTGATGGGCATTCCGCCGGCACCGCGCGGCGTGCCGCAGATCGAGGTGACCTTCGATATCGACGCCAACGGCATCGTGCATGTCTCGGCGAAGGACAAGGGCACCGGCAAGGAGCAGCAGATCCGCATCCAGGCGTCTGGTGGTCTGTCGGAAGACGACATCAAGAAGATGGTGCGCGACGCCGAGGAGCATGCGTCCGAAGACAAGAAGCGGCGCGAGGCGGCCGAGGCCAAGAACCAGGCTGAGTCGCTGATCCATGCCACCGAGAAGACCCTGGTCGATCTCGGCGACAAGGCTCCGGCCGGCGACAAGGCCGACGTCGAGGCCGCCATCGCCGACCTCAAGAAGTCGATCGAGGCCAATGACGCCGAGGCGATCAAGACCAAGGCGCAGAAGCTGAGCCAGATCGCCATGAAGCTCGGCGAGGCGCTCTACAAGGAACAGGGCGCGGCCGATGCGGCGGCGCCTGGCGGCGAGGCCGGCGCCGGTTCAGGCGCCGATGCCAAGAAGCCCGATGACGGCGTCGTTGATGCCGAATTCGAAGAAGTGAAAGACGATAAGAAAAAGAAGTAAGTCGGGAATGACCGACGGACCGGGCGCCCGAAACATCAGGGCGCCCGGTTCCGCGTCGGGCGGGGCTGCAAAGAATGGCGACCAAACGCGATTACTATGAAGTTCTGGGCGTGCCGCGTGGCACTTCGGATGCCGATGAGCTGAAGCGCGCCTTCCGCAAACTCGCCATGCAATATCACCCGGACCGCAATCCGGGCGACGCCAGCGCTGAGCAGAAATTCAAGGAATTGAACGAAGCCTACGACGTGCTGAAGGACGACCAGAAGCGCGCGGCTTACGACCAGTATGGCCACGCCGCCTTCGAGGGCGGCATGGGTGGCCCGCGCGGCCCCGGCGGCGCTGGCGGCGCCGGTTTCGATTTCGGCTCCTTCTCCGACATTTTCGACGATCTGTTTGGCGACATCATGGGCGGCCAGCGGCGCGGCGGCAGCAGCAATGCCAATCGCGGCTCCGACCTGCGCTACAATCTCGAGATCAGCCTGGAAGACGCCTTCCGCGGCAAGACCGTGCAGGTCCGCGTGCCGACCTCGATTGCCTGCGAGGCCTGCGACGGCTCCGGCGCCGAGGCCGGCGCACAGCCGATCTCCTGCCCCACCTGCAAAGGCTTCGGCAAAATCCGCTCCGCGCAGGGCTTCTTCACCATCGAGCGCGGCTGCCCGAGCTGCGGCGGCGCCGGCAAGGTGATCGAGCGTCCCTGCAAGATCTGCGGCGGCGCCGGCCGCGTGCATAAGGAAAAGACGCTCAGCGTCGATATCCCGCCGGGCGTCGATGAAGGCAACCGCATCCGCCTGGCTGGCGAAGGCGAGGCCGGATTGCGCGGCGGCTCGCCGGGCGATCTCTATGTCTTCATCTCGGTGGCGGCGCACCGCATCTTCCGCCGCGAAGGCCAGCATCTGCAATGCCGCGTGCCGATCTCGATGGCGACTGCCGCGCTCGGCGGCGTTGTCGAGGTGCCGACGCTGGATGGCGGCAAGGCCCGCATCACCATTCCCGATGGCACCCAGACCGGCAAGCAGTTCCGCCTGCGCGGCAAGGGCATGCCCGGCCTGCCGCAGCAGGGCCGCGGCAGCGGTTTCGGCGACCTCTATATCCAGGTCAATGTCGAGACGCCGGTGAAACTCTCCAAGCGCCAGCGCGAACTGCTGGAGGAATTCGCCGCCATCGACGCCGAAAGCACCAGCCCGGAAAGCGCCGGCTTCTTCGCCCGCGTCAAGGAAATGCTCGGCGGCAAGGCGGATTGACGGCAACGCCTGTGTCTGCCACACCGGAGGCAGCAGCATCCGGGAGGCTTTCATGAGTTCCGACGACACCCGCATCGGCATTATCGGCATCGGCGGCCGCATGGGCCAGGCGATCTTGCGCGTGGTGGCGGCAACGCCCGGCGCAGCCCTGGCCGGTGGCACCGAGCGTCCCGGCTCCGAGCTGGTCGGCAAGGATCCCGGGCCACTGGCTGGTCTGTCCGCTACCGGCACGCTCATCGAGGGCGACGCGGCACGGCTGTTTGCCGAAGCCGATGCGGTGATCGATTTCAGCGCGCCGGCTGTGCTGGCCAGCCATGCCGCGCTCGCGGCCCAGGCCAAGACCGCCTATATCGTCGGCATGACCGGGCTTGAGGACCAGCATTTCGATGCGCTGCGCAAGGCGGCGCGGCATTGCTGCGTGGTGCAGAGCTTCAACATGAGTCTCGGCGTCAACCTGCTGGCCGGCCTGGTGCGCCAGGTGGCTGCCTCGCTTGGCGACGACTGGGATATCGAGATCGTGGAAATGCATCATCGCATGAAGGTGGATGCGCCATCCGGCACTGCGATCATGTTCGGCGAGGCAGCGGCCCAGGGCCGTGGCGTGGCGCTCAAGGACGTGACCGATTCAGGCCGCGACGGCATCACCGGCGCGCGCAAAGCCGGCGCCATCGGCTTCGCAGCACTCCGCGGCGGCAATGTCGCGGGCGAGCATACGGTGATCTTCGCTGCCGATAATGAACGCCTGGAACTGACCCACAAGGCCACCGACCGCAGCATCTTCGCCCGCGGCGCGGTGCGCTGCGCATTGTGGTCGCGCGGCCGGGCGCCGGGGCTGTACAACATGAACGACGTGCTGGAGCTGAAGCAGGCCTAGCCGCTCAAGCGGCAACGGCGAAGTATTTCTCGAAGGCTGCCTTGCCGGTGCGGGTGACGCTGAGCGTGCGCGCGCCTTTCGCCTGCGCCACCCAGCCGGCCTTGAGGCAATGCCGTGCCAGCGCGGCACCAAGCGCGCCGGCCAGATGCGGCCGCCGCTCGCTCCAGTCCAGGCAGACCCGCGCCAGGCCGCGCCGAGCCACTTTCAGGCCCGCCAGGTCGATGCCGAGTTGGTCGAAGAAGGCCCTGCCCTGCTGTGTCAGGATGAAATCCTGCCCGCTGCGCTCGATACAGCCCCGGGCGATCAGCGCATCGGTCAGCTTCACGCCCAACTCGCCGGCAATATGGTCGTAGCAGGTGCGGGCACGGCGCATGTCCGCATCGCGCGGGCCGGGCAGCCGCTTCGGCTTCGGTGCCGCGCCGGCTACCGCCATAATCGCCTCCAGCGCCTGGGCCACCAGCGGACCGTTGAGGCGGAAATAGCGGTGCCGCCCCTGCGCCTCCTGGGCGAGCAGGCCGCCGGCCTGCAATTTGCCCAGATGGCTGGAGGCGGTGGAAGGCGCGATGCCGGCGATCAGCGCCAGTTCGCTGGCGGTGAGCGCCTGGCCAGCCATCAGCGCCGCCAGCATGTTGGCGCGGGCCGGATCGCCGATCAGCGCTGCGATTTCGGCCAGGCTCGGGCCGCTCTGGTGATCTGCAGTCATGCTTCGATGATAACCGAAGGGTGATTGCCAGACAAACTTCGACGCTGGCAAATTTGGCGGCAAAGGTTGACATTCTTTACCGCGCTTTTATATCAGACCTTGGTACGCTTCGGCTGCCTCCCGCCAAAATCTCGACAGGAGTCTTAAGCGCCGATGCCGCATCACACTCCCCTTATCGCCACCGTCGTCGGCGGCCTGGTGCTCGCCTTCATCCTGGGGGCCATCGCCAACCGACTGCGCATCTCGCCGCTGGTTGGCTACCTGCTGGCCGGCGTCGTGGTCGGGCCGTTCACGCCCGGCTTCGTCGCCGACCAGGCGCTGGCGCCGGAGCTGGCCGAACTGGGCGTGATCCTGCTGATGTTCGGCGTCGGCATGCATTTCTCGCTCAAGGACCTCCTCAGCGTGAAGGCCATCGCCATTCCCGGCGCCGTCGCCCAAATCGCGGTGGCCACGGTGCTTGGCATGGCGCTGGCCTGGGCGATGGGCTGGAGCATGGGCGGCGGCTTCGTCTTCGGCCTGGCGCTATCGGTCGCCTCCACCGTGGTGCTACTGCGCGCGCTGCAGGAACGCCACCTGATGGAGTCCGAACGCGGCCGCATCGCGGTCGGATGGCTGATCGTGGAAGACCTTGCCATGGTGCTGGCGCTGGTGCTGCTGCCGCCGCTGGCCGGCCTGCTGAAGGACGAGGCCGGCGGGCTGGGCGCACGCGAGATCGGCACGCTGCTGGCGATCACGCTGGGCAAGGTTGCCGCCTTCATGGCGCTGATGCTGATTGTCGGCCGCCGCGTCATCCCCTGGCTGCTGCATTACATCGCCCATACCGGCTCACGCGAGTTATTCCGCCTTGCCGTGCTGGCCATCGCGCTCGGCGTTGCCTATGGCGCCGCCGTGCTGTTCGGCGTCTCCTTCGCGCTCGGCGCCTTCTTCGCCGGCATGGTGTTGAGCGAGAGCGAACTCTCCCATCGCGCGGCGGAAGAATCGCTGCCGTTGCGCGATGCCTTTGCGGTGCTGTTCTTCGTCTCGGTCGGCATGCTGTTCGATCCCAGCATCCTGCTGCGCGAGCCGCTGCCGGTGCTGGCCACCTTCATCATCATCGTGATCGGCAAGTCGGTGGCGGCCCTGGCGCTGGTTCTCGCCTTCCGCCACAAGCTCTCCACCGCGCTCACCATCGCCGCCAGCCTGGCGCAGATCGGCGAATTCTCCTTCATCCTGGCGGCACTGGGCCTGCATCTTGAATTGCTGCCGCCGATGGGCCGCGACCTGATCGTTACAGGTGCCATCCTCTCGATCCTGGCCAACCCGATCTTCTTCGCCTCGCTAGACCGGCTCAAAGGCTGGCTCGAAAAACGCGAGGGCAAGGAGCCCGCACCGGAGGACAAGGAGAGCGCTGCCGCCGAAAAACTGGTGCCTACCGTCCTCAGCCAGCACGCCGTGGTGATCGGCTTCGGCCGCGTCGGCAGCCTGGTGGCCGAGGCGCTGCGGCGCGAGAACCGCGCGCTGCTGGTGATCGAGGAACGCCAGAAGCTCGCCGAGCAGGCCCGCGCCGCCGGTTTTGAAACCTTGCTCGGCAATGCCGCGGCGCATGACATGATCGAGGCGGCGAATATCGCGGGCGCGCGCTGGATCTTCGTAGCGATCCCGAATGCCTTCGAGGCCGGCCAGATCGTCGAGCAGGCGCGCAAGGCCAATCCCGATCTCAAGATCGTCGCCCGCGCCCATGCCGATGGCGAGGTGGATTACCTCAGCAATCTCGGTGCCGACCTGATCGTGATGGGCGAGCGCGAAATCGCGCGCGGCATGATGGAGCGGGCCTTCCCGCAGCCGACATAGCGCCGGTTAAACGACGTCGAGCGTACGCAGGCCGGCGCCCGGCGGCTGGCGCCAGCGCCACAGCGCATCGCGCAAGGCCTCGGCCAGTTCCAGCCGCTCGGGCGGGCTGAGGAACTGTCCGACCGGGATGCCCCGGCCATGGCTCCAGAGCGTCACCTGATGGCTGTCCGGCTCCTCATCGCATTCCACCTGCACCCAGTAGGGCTGCAACTGCCATTGCTTCTGCTGGCCGCGCGCGGTGACGCGGCGGATGGTGAGGCTGGAGCCATCCAGCGTGACATATTCCCGCGCCCGCGCCTGGGCATAGCTGTAGCGGAAGGCCAGCCATAGCAGCAGCACTTCCAGGCCGCAGAAGCCCATCACCGGCCAGGCCCCGGCGAGCCAGAAGGCCACCCCGGCAGCGAAATTGATCAGCGCCACGCAGGCGATCAGGATGAAAAAGCCGCGCCGCCCGAGCGAGCGGTGCGGGCGCAACTCGGCCTGGAAGAAGGGATGAGCCGCCTGATCCATGACGGCTAGATTACTCCTAGCCGGCCGGGCGGCAAGCCACTGATTGACGCCGCCCCGCGCAAGCCTTAACCCTGGGGCCTAGTTTTCGGACAGTAGTTACAGGGACAGGCATCATGGCGCCCAAGCTCAACCCGCTGAAATTGAACCCGCTGCAACTCAAGACCCTGACCCTGCTGCAGGCCATTGCTGAAATAGCGGGCGAGCCGCTGGCCGATGGCCGCGTGCGGCTGCACCAATTGCCCTCGCCGCATGGCAACCATTTCCATATCGGCGCCGCCGTGGTCTCGGGCGCCGATGCCACCGGCCTGCATAACGAGGCGGTATGGGTGGCGTTGGGCCGCAAAGGCCTGGTCGAGCCCGGCATGACCCTGACGCCGGCCGGCCTGGCCTATGAAACCGGCCTGCGCGACAAGATTCTGCATCGCGCGGACCACTGACCATGCTGCTCACCCTCGGCGATATCGAAGCGGCGGCACGGCGCATCGACGGGGCGCTGACCCGCACGCCCTGCCTGCAATCGCGCACGCTGTCGCAGCTCGTCGATGCCGAGGTGTGGCTGAAATTCGAGAACCTGCAATTCACCGCCAGCTTCAAGGAGCGCGGTGCGCTGAACAAGCTGCTGCAACTGAACGCCGATGAGCGCAGGCGCGGCGTCATCGCCATGTCGGCCGGCAATCATGCACAGGGTGTCGCCTACCATGCCGGGCGCTTAGGCATTCCCGCCACCATCGTGATGCCGGGCTTCACGCCCTATGTGAAGGTGCGCCATGTGCGCAACCACGGTGCCCGCGTGCTGCTGGAAGGCGAGACGCTGGCGGAAGCCGCCGCCAAGGCGCAGCAGCTTGCCGCCGACGAGGGCCTGGTCTTCGTGCATCCCTATGATGATCTGGCGGTGATGGCCGGCCAGGGCACGGTGGCGCTGGAGATGCTGGAACAGGCACCGCACCTGGATGACCTGGTGGTGCCGGTGGGCGGCGGCGGCCTGATCGCCGGCATGGCCATCGCGGCCCATGCCAAGCGGCCCGGCCTGCATCTCTATGGCGTCGAGGGCGAACTCTACACAGCAATGTATCAGCAGATGCATGACCAGCCGGTGCAGGTTGGCGGCATCTCGATAGCCGAGGGCATCAGCGTGCGCGATATCGGCCGCGCACCGATGCAGGTCGCCCGCCAGTTGGTGCGCGACGTGCTGATCACCAGCGAGGCCGAGATCGAGCGCGCCATCGTGCTGCTGGTGGAGATCGAAAAGACCGTGACCGAGGGCGCCGGTGCCGCCGGCCTCGCCGCCTTGCTGGCGCATAAGCAGCTCTTCCAGGGCCGCCGCGTCGGCATCGTGCTCACTGGCGGCAATATCGACACCCGCCTGCTCGCCTCCGTGCTGATGCGCGGCCTGGTGCGCGATGGCCGGCTGGCACGGCTGATCGTCACCACCGACGACGCGCCGGGCCGCCTGGCGCGCGCCGCCGGCATCATCGGCACCACCGGTGTCAACATCATCGAGGTGGCGCATCAACGCCTGTTCACGCTCGCCTCGGCGAAATCCACCGAAATAGAATTCGTGGTGGAAGCCCGCGACCGCGCCCATCTGGAAGAACTTGTGACGGCCCTTGGGGCAGCCGGGCTGCGCGCGCGCTTGGCGGCAATAGGCATCTAGACCGTTCCCTTCGCATACGGAACCGACTGCGTTGCGTCTGGAGGCGGTAGCCCGCAAGGAGAAGCGCGCAGCCGGTACTGGACGTACCGGCAAGCGTTTCGACGCCGCGGATGCCGCCTCCAGACGCAACCCCTGTGGGGCCGGGTGACTTTGCATTTTGGGTGCGTCGCCCGACTTGGCCGTAGCCCCACTACGCCCTGCGTCGGGCTCCTACCCAAAATGCAAAGTCACCTCGGCGCAGCGAATCCGTATGCAAAGGGAACGGTCTAGCCTATTCTGGCTGCCTTACCCTTCGGGAGGAAACAATGGGACGCGTATCGAACAAGGTCGCCCTGATCACGGGCGGCGCCTCAGGGCTTGGCAAGGCGACCGCCATCATGATGGCACGCGAAGGCGCCAAGGTGGCGCTGGCCGACCGCAACTTCGCTGGCGCCAAGGCCGTGGCCGACGAGATCGGCGCCAATGCCATCGCGGTGGAACTGGACGTCACCAAGGAAGACCAATGGATCAAGGCGCTGGATGCGGTGGAAGCCGCTTTCGGCGGCCTGAACGTGCTGGTGCACTCCGCCGGCGTCGGTGTGCTGAAGAATGTGGAAGATGTCAGCATCGAGGAATGGGACTTCGTGCATGACGTCAACCTCAACGGCCCCTTCCTTGGCAACAAGCATGCCCTGCCGCGCATGAAGGCGCATGCGCCGGGCTCGATCATCATCATCTCATCGGTTTCCGGCATCATCGCCGGCCACAATATGGGCGCCTACAACACGTCGAAAGCCGCCGCCCGCATGCTGGCCAAGACCACGGCTTTGCATTGCGCCAAGCGCGGCTACAAGATCCGCTGCAACTCGGTGCACCCCACCTTCATCGACACGCCGATGGTGCAGTCGATGATCTATGCCGGCGGCGACCCGGCCAAGACGCGCCAGAAGCTGGAATCCCAGGTGCCGCTCGGCTGCCTCGGCGACCCGGACGACGTCGCCTATTGCATCCTCTACCTGGCTTCCGACGAGTCCAAGTTCGTCACTGGCGCGGAATTCGTCATCGACGGCGGCATCACCGCCCAATAAGCCGGCAAATCCCGCCCGCCCCGTTCCGTGGCCCATCCTGTGACCCCCGTCTTGTGATGGGGGCCACATTTTATGGGCTGGAAAAACCCCGTGAATCGCTGCATCTTGGGGGGCATGACAGCCGCCCCCAAGCTGCCAGTTTCGCCTAAGCAGCCCGTGCTTATTGTCGTGCACCAGGAGCAATCCACCCCCGGACGCATCGGGGATGAATTGCAGGCGCTGGGCTATTCCCTCGATATCCGCCGCCCTTGCATCGGCCATGAACTGCCGCGCGACATGAGCGGCCATGCCGGCGTGGTGGTGTTCGGCGGGCCGATGAGCGCCAACGACGACCACCTGCCTTTCATCCGCCGCGAACTGGACTGGATTCCGATGGCGGCGGCCAGCGGCAAGCCCTATCTCGGTGTCTGCCTCGGCGCGCAGATGCTGGCCCGTGCCGCCGGCGCCCGCGTCGCGCCGCATGCCGATGGCTGGCATGAAATCGGCTATTACCCTCTGCAGGTCAGCGCCGCCGGCCGTGCCCTGTTCCCTGAGAAGCTGCATGTCTACCAGTGGCATGGCGAGGGCTTCGACCTGCCCAAGGCAGCCGAGCATCTGGCCAGTACGAAATGGTTTCCGAACCAGGCCTTCGCCATGGGCGGCAATGCCTTCGGCATCCAGTTCCACCCGGAAGTGACCGGCGCCATGATGCGGGTATGGACCACGCGGGCGGCGCATCGCCTGGTGATGCCGGGCGCACAATGCCGCCAGACGCAATATGCTGGCCATGCCCGCCATGACGGCGGCATCGCCGCCTGGCTGCGCGGTTTCCTGCCGCGCTGGCTCAATGGCACGGCGCTCAAGCCTGGCGTGAAACCGGCCCAGAAAGCGGCGCAGCAATTGGCCCCGGCGCCGCTCGCCGACGCGGCGGATTAGCCCTGCTTTTCCAATATCGCGACGAAGAAGCCGTCGGTGCCATTGCGGCCCGGCGTCAGGCGCAGATAGGTGTCCGAGGTCGGGCAAGGCCCGCCGATGGCGCGGCCCCATACATCGGCAACCGGCAGCGGCTTGAAATCGCCATGGCCCTTCAGGAACGCTGCGATCTGCGCTTCGTTCTCTTCCGTCAGCACCGAGCAGGTGACGTAGATCAGCCGGCCGCCCGGCGCCACCAGGCGCGCGGCGCGCTCGAGGATTTCAGCCTGGCGCTGGGTCAGTTCGACGATGTCATTCTCGCTCAGGCGCCAGCGCGCATCGGGCTTGCGCCGCCAGGTGCCCGTCCCTGAACAGGGCGCATCCACCAGCACACGGTCGGCCTTGCCGGCCTGGCGCTTCAACCATTTGGCTTCCAGCGGGCGGCACTCGGCATTATGTACACCGGCGCGGCGCAGCCGCAGCTTGGCCCGCGCCAGCCGCTTCTCGCTGACATCGCAGGCAATCAGGCGGCCGTTGTTGCGCATGGCGGCGCCGATGGCGAGCGACTTGCCGCCAGCCCCGGCGCAAAAATCCACCACCAGCTTGGCGCCTGCTGCTTCCACCAGCATCGCCGCCAGTTGCGAACCTTCATCCTGCGGCTCGATCAGCCCCTCGGCGAAGGCTTCCGTGTTGTTCACATAGGCCTGCGGCCCAAGGCGCAGTCCGGTGGGCGAAAGCGGCGTGGCTTGCGCGCGCATGCCAGCGGCGTTGAGCAGGCCAAGCGCGGCATCGCGCGTGGTCTTCAGCAGGTTGACGCGCAGATCCAACGGCGCCGGGCGCAGCATCGCCGCCATTTCCAGATCGAAATCGGCGCCGAAGCGGGTGCGGAAACGCGGCTCGATCCAGGCCGGCAGATTGTGGCGTGCCACCGCCGGCATCTCGGGATGCTCCAGCGTGTGGCCCTCCAGCGGCCGCAGCAGCCGCGACATCGGCTCGACTTCGCTTTCCGCCAGGCCCAGCGATGCGACCGCGCCATCAGCCTTGGCGCCCTGCGCCAGGATGCGCCAGGCGGCGACGCGCAGGTCATTGCCCGGCGCCACCTTGCCCTCGCCCGAGCGGGCCAGCCACCAGTCGATCCGGCCGCGCTGGCGCTGCACTTCCTCGACAAGGTTGACCAGCGCCGAACGCTCGGCGGCATCGAAGCGGCGGTGATTGGCCTTCATCCAGGCATGCAGCACGCGATCGCCCGGTTCGCCGCTGGTGAAAATCGCCTCCAGCAACTGCACCGCGCCGGCAATCACCGCGCGCGAGGAACCAGGACGGATCTTGTGCGGCGGCCGCTGTTGCGGCTTCTCGGCCCCGGCCCTGTCTGAATCACGCCGGCCTGGGCTGCGCCGGTCTGGCTCGCGCCGCTCTGGGCCTCGCTTGTCAAAACCGCGTTTTTCATAACCCCGGTTGCCGGCTTCCCGCTGATCCGGGCCGCGCCTGTCGGCATCGCTCCTGTCGGAATGCGGCAGATCCGAGCGCGGCCTGTCGGAACGGGGCCGGTCAGAGCGTGGCCGATCAGAGCGTGGCCGATCAGAGCGTGGCCTGTCAGAGCGCGGACCATCGGAACGGTGGCCATCGAAGCGGGGCTTGTCTGGGCGCTCCTTGTCGAAACGCGGCTTGCTGAAATGCTCCGCGCTCCCGGCACGCTCGGCCCGTTCAGGACGGTCAGAACGGTTGGGGCGTTCAGAGCGATCCGGGCGCTCATGGTGACGGCCTGGGCGCTCGGACTTGCCAAAGCGTTCAGACTTACCTGGGCGTTCAGACTTACCTGGGCGTTCAGACCGTTCCGGGCGGCCCTCAATACGCTCCAGGGCGCGCTCAACATGGCGCTCGCTGCGTTCATGCCGCTGACCCGGACGCTGCTGACCGGGATGAGGTTGACCGGGACCGGATGGCCTGGCCGGACGGTCACCCGGCTTATGGCCAGGTTTGGAACCCGGCTTGCCCCCCGCCCAGCCACCAGACTTGGCCCCGGATTTACCAGCGGGTTTGCCGCCCGTCTTGCCGGCAGGCTTGCCGCTGAATTTACCAGCAGGCTTGCCACCGGGCTTGCCGCCTGTCTTGGAGGCGGAAAAGGGGCGCGCGCCAGAGGGGCGCTTGGAAGGAGGTTTGCTCACGGGCATCAGCTCGGGTTAAGGGCTCGGATCGGGGGATGGGGGGATTGGCGCCCGTCATAGGCCGAGGCGGCGGTATCAGCAAGAGCTAATACCCGCCCCTCTGGTTCTGGCGCGCGCCAGCGGCTAAAATTGTCACAATGCAACGCCAGAGCCCCGAAGCCGCCGCCATGATCATCCTGCGTTCCCTGCTGCCGCGTTTCCTCACCCTGGCATTCGGCTGCCTGCTGCTGGTGGCTTGTGCCGGCCAGAATGCCGCCAGCCTGCCGCCTCGGGTAGGCTCGATCATGGAAGTGCCGCTGCCGCCGGGCACCGAGGCGATCTCGCTCTATGCCGAGAAAAGCGGTGACGTATGGTGGCTGGAAGCCGATGGCCGCCGCCTGCACCGCCTGGATGCCGGCCGCAAGGTGCATGAAGCGATTGCCGCCGATCCGCCCTCGCCCGCCGGCATCTTGAACATGGACCGCCAGGGACGCCTCTGGCTGCTGGGCCGCGATGGCGCACCGCTGCTGGCGATCCGCGTGGGCGATGGCGAAATGCCGTCGCGCGAAATGCCGTGGCGTCTGGATCAGGGATTGCCGCGCGAGACCGGGCAGCCGGCGCTGGATCTGGGCCGCGGCGGTTTCGTCGCGGTATCGGGTCAGGGGCAATGGCTGTGGCTGGCGCAGCCCGGCAAGCTGCTGCGCATCACGCTCAATCCGGCCTAAGCGTCAGCCGTAGCGCATGCTGCGCGGCGGCATGCTGCGCAGCTTCAGGTCATTCAAGGAAATTTCCATCACGTTGATCGACCGCTTCACGTCGGCCAGTTCCTGACGGGTCTTTTCCAGATTGTCGGTGACATCCGCCAACTGGGAGAAGATCGTCTGGGTGGTGCGTTCGTAGTCGGCCACCGTGCGGCTGTAATTCTGCTGCTGACGCTCAAGCTGAGACATCCGGTTCTCGATGCCCTGGCGGAGCTGACTGATGCGCATCTCGAAATTGCCGAGATGCAGGAGCAGCCAGGCACCAGCCCAGAAGAGAACGATGCCTCCACCGAGTACGTATACCCAATCGCCCATGGTAAGGACCCTTTCTGGTTCTCCCTGATCCTTACGATATAGGTGGCGAAAACACCGCCGCAATCCCTCGAAAGGATAGGCACGCCAGAGTGGTACCTGGATCTGGCCCTAAGTGGCCGCCGGCAGCGGCTGGCCGGCCAGCACCACCTGCCGGCGTGGGTTAAAGCCGATGCGGTAGGCGAGTGCCGCCGGGCGGTCGATATCCCACACCACCAGATCGGCGCGCTTGCCTGGCTCCAGCGTGCCGCAATCAGCCGCCAGCCCGAGCGCCCGGGCAGCCTCGCGGGTGGCGCCGGCCAGCGCCTCCTCCGGGGTAAGACGGAACAGGGTGCAGGCCATGTTGAGGATCAGCAGCAAGGAAGATACCGGCGAGGTGCCGGGATTGCAGTCGGTGGACACCGCCATCTTCACGCCATGCTTGCGGAACAAAGCCACCGGCGGCGCCTGGGTCTCGCGCAAGGCATAGAAGGCGCCGGGCAGCAGCACCGCCACGGTGCCGGCCCTGGCCATCGCCTCGGCGCCCGCCTCGTCCAGATGCTCGAGATGATCCGCCGAAAGCGCGTTGAACTCGGCGGCCAGCTTGGCACCGCCGAGATTGCTCAACTGCTCGGCATGCAGCTTCACCGGCAGGCCATGGCGTCCCGCCGCCTCGAACACGCGCCGCGTCTGCGCAACGGAAAAGGCGATACCCTCGCAGAACGCATCCACCGCATCGGCCAGGCCCTCGCGGGCGGCGGCGGGAATGATCGTGTTGCAGACCAGATCGATATAGTCGTCAGCACGGCCGGCGAATTCCGCCGGCACGCTATGGGCGGCCAGCAGCGTGGTGCGGATGCGCACCGGGTATAGCTCGCCCAGACGCCGCGCCACGCGCAGGCATTTCAGTTCGTCTTCCAGGCTGAGGCCGTAGCCGGACTTGATCTCCAGCGTGGTGACGCCCTCCGCAATCAGGGCTTTCAGGCGCGGCGCGCTCTGGCGCAGCAATTCGGCCTCATCGGCGGCACGCGTCGCCGCCACGGTGGAGCGGATGCCGCCGCCGGCGCGGGCAATCTCTTCATAAGTGGCGCCATTCAGCCGCAGCTCGAATTCATGGGCGCGGTTGCCGCCGAAGACCAGATGGGTGTGGCAATCGACCAGGCCGGGCGTGATCCAGCCACCTTGCAGCCGATGCACCACGGTATGCGCACCGATCCGCGCCTGGGGTAGCGCCGCCACCGGCCCAACCCAGGCGATGCGCCCGTCCTTGGCGGCAATCGCGCCATTCTCGATGGCGCCGAACGGGGTGCCGCCGGGCACCATGGTGGCAATGCTGGCATCGCGCCACACGGTATCGAATTCGCCCTCGCCCGCCATGCTTCGCTCTTTCCTGATCCAGGCAACTCTGCCAACTTATATATACAAGTGAGGAGAGATCGTCATGCGCCGCTTTTGGCTGAGCCAAGCCTATCTGCCGGGAGGTTGGGCCCGGGGGGTGGAGATTGCCGCCGATGCCGCCGGCATGATCCAGGCGGTGACGCCAGACCGCCCCGCCGCCACAGATGCCCTGCGGCTCGATGGCCCGGTGCTGCCCGGCCTTGCCAACCTGCACAGCCACGCCTTCCAGCGCGCCATGGCCGGCCTGGCCGAGATTGCCGGCCCGGCCGGCGATGATTTCTGGACCTGGCGTGAGACCATGTACCGTTTCGCGCTGACGCTTTCGCCCGAGGATGTGGAGGCCATCGCAGCGCAGCTCTATTCCGAGATGCTGGCCCAGGGTTACACAGCCGTCGGCGAGTTCCACTACCTGCACCATCAGCCCGATGGCCGCGCCTATGACGACAGGGCGGAACTGAGCTGGCGCATCCTCTCTGCCGCCGAGCAGACCGGCATGGCCTTGACGCATCTGCCGGTGCTCTACGCCGCCGGCGGCTTCGGCAAGCCAGCCACTGAGCGCCAGCGCCGCTTCCTGCATGACATTGACGGCTATGCCGCCCTGCTCGACAGGCTGCGCCCGCGCCTCACTGGCAAGCATCGTCTTGGCATGGCGCCGCATTCGCTGCGCGCCGTGCCGGCCGAGATGCTGGCCGAGGTGCTGCGGCTCGATGCCACGGGTCCGGTGCATATCCATATCGCCGAACAGACCGGCGAAGTGGCGGAATGCGAAGCCTTCACCGGCAAGCGCCCGGTGCAGTGGCTGCTCGACAATGCCGCCGTGGATGCGCGCTGGTGCCTGGTACATGCGACGCATATGACGGTGGAAGAAACCGCGCGGCTGGCCGCAAGCCAGGCCGTCGCCGGCATCTGCCCAAGCACCGAAGCCAATCTCGGCGACGGCCTATTCCCGGCAGTGGCGTATCTCAGCCAGGGCGGCCGCCTCGGAATCGGTTCCGACAGCCATATCAGCATCAGCGCAGTCGAAGAACTGCGCTGGCTGGAATACGGCCAGCGGCTGTTTCATC
The DNA here is from genome assembly GCF_038404985.1 of Ferrovibrio sp. MS7. Lineage (NCBI taxonomy): Bacteria > Pseudomonadati > Pseudomonadota > Alphaproteobacteria > Rhodospirillales > Rhodospirillaceae > Ferrovibrio > Ferrovibrio plantarum. The sequence continues at coordinate 1,905,768 of NZ_JBBKBA010000001.1, read as the reverse complement.
GCGGCCGCAACATCCTAAGTGGTGCGCCGGGTGCCGCCACCGGGCCGAAACTGTTTGACGCCGCCGCCTCGGGCGGCGCCCAGGCGTTGCAACAGCCTACCGGCGCGATAGCCGTGGGCCAGCGCGCCGATTTCGTGCTGCTGGACGGCAATGCTGCGCAATTCGCCGGGCTGCCGCCCGAACGTCTGCTCGATGCCTGGATTTTCTCCGGCCAGCCGAATGCAGTGCGCGAGGTTTATGTCGGCGGCGAACGCGTGGTGTCCGAGGGCCGCCATATCAAGGGCGAAGCCATCGCCGCCCGCTACCGCGCGGCGATGCAGAAGCTGCTGAACGCTTAGCTCTTGATGAAATCCAGTGCCGCGTCGCCGGCGCAGAAATCAATCAGCCGGCGCATGAAGGCCTCGCCTTCGACGATCTGGCTGACCTCGATATATTCGTTCGGCTTATGCGCTTCGCGGATATTGCCGGGGCCGCAGACCACGGTGGGGATATCGCCGACTTCGAAAATGCCGGCTTCCGTGCCGTAGGAAACCGCATAGGCGTTATTCTGCCGCGCCAGCCGCATCGCCAACCGCTCGGCCTTGTTGTCGGCCTGCGGCAGGAAGGGCGGCACATGCGCCACGACATTGGTTTCCACCCGCGCGCCAGGATGGATGCGGCGCATGTCGGGCAGGATTTCCGCCTCCACATAGCGGTTGAAGGCATCCACCACCTGCTGGTCATGCTCCGGCCGTACCGAGCGCACATCCCACATGAAATGGCATTCCTTGGCCAGGATGTTGCGCGCCGTGCCGCCGCTGATCTGGCCGACCGTGATCGTGGTATGCGGCGGCTCGAAGCGCGGCTCGCAATGCTCCGGTGCCTTGTAGGCGCGCTGGATGCGGTTCAGTTCGGCAATCATTTCGGCGGCATACTGGATGGCGTTGACGCCCTGATGCGTGGCGCTGGAATGCGCCTCCAGGCCATGCACCGAGGTGTTGCAGGCACAGACGCTCTTATGGGCGTTCACCACCTGCATCTCGGTCGGCTCGCCGACGATGGCCAAAGCCGGGCGCGGCCCGCCGCGCTTGATGAAATCGACAATGCCATGCACGCCGAGGCAGCCGACTTCCTCGTCATAGGAGAAGGCGAAATGCAGCGGCACGCGCAAAGGCCGCGCCAGCATCTCGGGCAGCATCGCCAGACTGATGGCGATGAAGCTCTTCATGTCGGACGTGCCGCGCCCCCACAGCTTGCCGCTATGCTGCTGCAGCTTGAATGGATCGGTGACCCAGTCCTGGCCATCCACCGGCACCACGTCGGTATGGCCCGACAGGATGATGCCGCCCTGCTCTTTTGGCCCGATGGTGGCATAGAGATTGGCCTTGCGGCCCGAAGCATCGAAGATCTTTTCCGACGCGATGCCATGCGCCGCGAGATACTCGGCGATGCAGTCGATCAGGGCGAGGTTGGAATCGCGGCTGGTGGTATCGAAGCCGACCAGGCGGGAAATCCAGTCGAGGGAGATGGGCTGGCTCATCCCTCGCTTATAAACCAGCGCCCAGCCTGAAACCAGCCGGGCGCAATTTCCGCCTAAACCACAATATTGGCGATCGAGCCGGAATCCTTGCCGCCATTCTGCAGCAGGGATTCGCGCACCTTGTTGCGGATTTCCTCTTCGATCTTGGCGCGGGCATCGGCATCGAGCTGGCCGAGCTGCTCCTCGGTCATGCCGGCCTTCTCCAGGTAATGCTTGCGGATGCGCTCGGCCACCGACATGCGGGCATAGTCGAGGAAATTCTGTTCGGTCGCGTCCGGCTGGCCGGGCGCGGTCTTGGTCGCATCGGCAGCAGCGGTCTGGCCCGTCGCCTGAGAGGCATCGTCATTGGCGGCAGCGCCCTTAACGGCGGTCGCGGCATAGGCGAGATAGGAAGCGGTGGAGGATTGCACGGCGAAGGACATGACGGACTCCTGGATCAGGTTTGCTTCAGCAGAAGCAACCACCATGCCAGCCGCCCAGGCCGTGAATTTCCTCACTATTTCAATGGTTTAATATTTGTAAACCATGCCGCCGGGCGGCAGATTTTGCCGCCCGCGGCAAGCTTCGCCGGGCAGGCTCCGTTGTTGCGGTATCAGCTGTCGATATGGCCGAGGTCGCGCTGCGGGTCGAGCCGGTCGCGCACCAACTGCTTCAGCGTCTTCACATCCGGGAAGCCGCCATCGCGTTTGCGCTCCCAGAGCAAGGCATCGTCATAGGTGATATGGAAAATGCCGCCGGTACCGGGCTGCAGCGCCACTTCGCCGAGATCATCGGCGAAGGTGGCGAGCAGTTCCTGCGCCATCCAGGCAGCCCGCAGCAGCCACTGGCATTGCGTGCAATAGGCGATGACGACGCGTGGCTTCGCTGCCGCCGCCTCGCCTGCCATGCCGGATCAGCCTTCGACGCTGCGATTGCCGCCGGAGCCGATCATCGCCATGAATTCCTGCCGCGTGCGCGGATCATCGCGGAAGGCGCCGAGCATGCGGCTGGTGACCATGGTGACGCCCGGCTTGCGGATGCCGCGCGTGGTCATGCATTGATGCGCCGCCTCGATCACCACGGCAACGCCGCGCGGCTGCAACACGGTCTGGATCGTGTTGGCCACCTGGGCGGTGAGCTTTTCCTGGATCTGCAGGCGCTTGGCATAGACTTCCAGCACGCGCGCCAGCTTCGAGATGCCTACCACACGCTTCCCCGGCAGATAGGCGACATGTGCCTTGCCGATGATCGGCACCATGTGATGCTCGCAATGGCTTTCCAGGCGGATGTCGCGCAGCACGACCATCTCGTCGTAGCCGTCGGTTTCCTCGAAGGTGCGCTCCAGCATCGCCACCGGGTCTTCATCATAGCCGGCGAAGAATTCCTCATACGAGCGCACCACGCGGTCGGGCGTGCCGACCAGGCCTTCGCGGTCCGGATCATCGCCGGCCCAGCGGATCAGGGTACGTACCGCCAATTCCGCCTCGGCGCGGCTTGGACGGTCGCGCACAACATGGTCGCCCGCCTTGGTGAAACGCTTGATCCCAGCTTCTTTGCCCGTGGCCATGTTGTTCATGACGCGCATCTCCAGTTGCCGGCCCATTCCTTGCTGCCAGCCGAGCACCGGCCAACCAGGGCATGCCAATGAAATAGTGCCGTTAGCAGCCCAAGCAATGGGCTATTTCAGTTAACCCGGCGCGCCTCATGCGGGCTGTCGAGCGAGAAAGCCGGGATGGCGACATCAAAGCTGTCACCATCATGACTCACCATCTTATACGTGCCGACCATGAAACCGGATGATGTGGGCAGCGGCGTGCCACTGGTATATTCGAACCGCTCGCCCGGACCGAGCACCGGCTGCTCACCAACCACGCCAGGCCCCTGCACTTCCTGCACCCGACCGCGCGCATCGGTGATCTTCCAATGCCGGCTCTGCAACTGCACAGTCTGCTCGCCCTTGTTCTCGATCACGATGTTGTAGGCCCAGACGAAATAATTCTCCTCCGGCGAGGACTGCTCCTCGAGGTAGGAGGGACGCACGGTGATGGCGATGCCACGGGTGATCTTCTGATACATGTCGCCGATTGTAGAACGGGCTGGCGCTTTGTCCACCCCAAGGGCGCAACACCAAAATCTTGAAACAGCAAGGTCCTGAAACGACAAGGCCCTTAAACGGCAACGGCCGCCCTGGGTTGCCCCAGGGCGGCCGCTGTTAACCTTGTATCCAGCGCTTACTTGCGCAGGAAGATTTCAGCGCGGCGGTTCTCTTCGTTGCGCTCGCCATCGGCGGTCGGAACGCGCGGACGGGTTTCACCGAAGCCGGCGGTCTGGATCGCCGAACCCGCAACGCCCTTGGCGGTCAGGTAATCAGCAACCGACTTGGCGCGGCGCTCGGAGAGACGCTGGTTGTAAACATCCTTACCCGAACGGTCGGTATGGCCTTCGATCACCACACGGGTGCTGCCGGTGGCGCGGAAGTCGGCGATGGCGCGGTCAAGCACCTGCGAGGCAACCGGGCTGATATCCGACTTGTCGAACGCGAAGAACACCACGTAGGTCTCCGGCAGACGGGCCGGCGGCGGCGGCGGCGGCGGAGCCTGAACGGCGGGAGCCGGGGCCGGCGGCGGGGGCGGCGGCGGCGGCGCAGCCACAGCAGGGGTCGGCTTCGGCGCTGGCGCCGGGGCGCCAAAGCGGTAGGTGAAGCCAACCGTCACGACATGGTTCTGATTGCCCGACTTGGCATCGACATTGGCGGTGTTGCTATCGAACTTGGCGCGGGCGCCAGTGATGTAGCGATAGTCAGCGCCCACCAGCCAGTTGTCGCTCAGCGCGTAGTTGGCGCCGATGATGCCCTGCACGGCCGGAGCCCAGGCGCTATCATCGAAGCGGGCGCCGCTGACGGTACCTTCAGCGCCAATATTCTGCATACCAACGCCGAAGCCGACATACGGCACGAAGCTGCCCATGCCAGCGAAGTCGTAGAGCAAGTTGCCGAACATCGACCAGGTGTTCAGGTCGACATTGTTGGCACCCTTGCCATCGTTCTGGCGATAGCCGAGTTCGCCTTCAACGCGCACTTCGCCGAAGCCGTAGCCGACCTTACCGAGAACGGCGAAGCCAGGGTCATGCTCAACTGCAGCAGGGCCGCCGGGGGCATTGCGGACTTTGGTGTCATCAGTCCAGCCAGCACCGCCCGCGAGGCCGGTATACCAGCCGTTGGTCTGCGCCGCGGCGGGCTGCATCGCCATCACGGCGAGAGCGGCACCGGCCAGGAGGGCCATACGCGCGTTCATCATCACCAAATCTCCCTTCAAAAAAACAAGGCGAACCGGATGCTTGGAGGCATCCGCGCCGGGACTCGAAATACAGTGCCCACACTATCGGCGTTGGCGGCGCCAGCGTAAAGCGGAAAGGCTGTCGCAGGGCGGAAAATTCACCCCCCTGTGGCAAAGCTGCCACAGGGGCGGGAACCGGTTCATCCAGCGGTGGCAAGCGCTTGATTTAAATCGTCAATAATGTCGAGCGGGTCTTCCAGGCCAACCGACATGCGCAGCAGGCTGTCATCGATCCCCAGTTTTGCTCGCTCCTCGGCCGACAACCTTTGGTGCGTAGTGGTAGCCGGGTGTGTCACCAGGCTCTTGGAGTCACCCAGATTATTCGAGATATCCACCAATTTTAGGGCATTGAGGGCCTTGAACGCCGCCGCCTTGCCGCCCTTGACCCGGAAGGCGACCATGTTGCCCGGCCCGGCCATCTGGCGCCTGGCAAGGTCGTATTGCGGGTGGCTCTGCAGGCCCGGGAACAGCAATTGCTCGATCTGCGGGTGCCCGGCCAGGGCGGCGGCCACCGTGCTGGCATTCTCGACATGGCGGGCTACGCGCAATTCCAGGGTCTCCAGGCCCTTGAGCATGATCCAGGCATTGAACGGGCTCATGGAAGGGCCGGTATGGCGCAGGTAGACCGTCAGTTCGTCGCGTACAAAGGCTTCCGAGCCGAGGATGACGCCGCCAAGCGCCCTGCCCTGGCCGTCGATATGCTTGGTGGCGCTGTAGATGACGATATCGGCGCCAAGCTCCAGCGGCTTCTGCAGCACCGGGGTGGCGAACACGTTGTCGACCACGACACGGGCGCCGACGGCATGGGCGATATCGGCCACGGCGCGGATATCGATCAGTTCCAGCGTCGGGTTGGCCGGGGTTTCCAGGAACACCGCGCGGGTACGCTTGGTGATCGCGGCTTCCCAGGCCTTGAGGTCGGTGCCATCAACCAGCGTGGTCTTGATGCCGAAGCGCGGCAGAAGGTCTTCCACGATATAGCGGCAGGAGCCGAATACGGCACGGGCCGACACCACTTCGTCACCCGCTTTAAGCTGGCACATCAGCGCCGCGTTCACCGCCGCCATTCCCGACGCCACGCCGCGCGCCGCTTCAGCACCTTCCAGCAGCGCCATGCGGGTCTCGAACATTTCCACCGTGGGATTGGAGAAGCGGCTGTAGACGAAGCCCGGCTGCTCGTTCTTGAAGCGCGCCTCGGCTGCCTCGGCGCTGTCGTAGCGAAAGCCCGAGGTCATGAAGAGGGCTTCCGAGGTCTCGCCGAATTGCGAACGCATGGTGCCGCCGCGCACCAGCTTGGTGGCCAGCCGCCACTTCTCCGCCTTGCCCTTCTGATCGCTCATCGCATCCCTCGTCTGCCGCGCCCGCAGCAAGTAAAAAAACCTCCGGGGCAACAAAAAACCCCGGCACCGCAAAGGTCCGGGGTTTCAATAACCGCCCGACCTTTTAGCGGTTTGTTTAACGTGGTCCGCAAGCCGGTCGGCTCAAATCACCACGAAGTGACAGGCGTTTTAGGCCCCATTTCCGGGGCCGTCAAGCGGATTCCCGCCGGCGGCCCCAGTCCACATATGCCTCAGCGCGCGGTCCAGCCCCATCCCACCGCGCGCCTCAGCGCGCGGTCCAGCCGCCGTCAATGGCGATGGCGGTACCGGTGATCGACTTCGCCATCTCGCCGCAGAGGAACACCGCCAGGGCTGCCACTTCCTCCACTTCCACGAAGCGCTTGTTCGGCTGCGCCGCCAGGATCACCTCGCGGATCACGCGGTCGCGCGGCATGTTATGCGCCTTGGCCTGGTCCTCGATCTGGCCCTCCACCAGCGGCGTGCGGACATAGCCCGGGCAGATCGCGTTCACGGTAATGTTGGTTTCGGCCACTTCCAGCGCCGCCGACTTGGTGAAGCCGATCTGGCCATGCTTGGCGGCGACATAGGCCGACTTGAACGGCGAGGCCACCAGGCCATGGGCGGAAACGATATTCACCACGCGGCCCCAGTTGCGCTGCTTCATGCCCGGAAAGGCCGCCTTGGTGGCATGGAACGTGGACGACAGGTTGATGTCCTGGATCGCCTGCCACTTCGCCTCGGGGAATTCATCCACCGGCGAAACGAACTGGATGCCGGCATTATTGATCAGGATATCGACGCCGCCGAAAGCGGTCTCGGCAGCTTTCACCAGGTCGGCGACCTCCGCCGCCTTGCTCATATCCGCGCCGCTGTAGAGCACGGTCACGCCGGTTTCAGCCGCCAGGCCGGCGCGGATCTGCTCGATGGCCGCCGGATCGCCGAAGCCGTTGAGCATGATGTTCACGCCCTGCTGCGCCAGCGCCCGGGCGACGCCCAGGCCGATGCCGCTGGTGGAACCTGTGACGACGGCGGACTTGCCTTTCAGCATCGGCGCTCTCCATTAAGTGCAGTGCAGCTTTTTTGCGGTGCGGCGCACCTTAGCGTGCCCCCCCGGAGCCTTGCAACAACGGGGCCGCTGGGCTACCCAGGATGAAGCGGATTTTGGAGACTCAAAGCCGATGCTTTACCAGTTCAACGACGACGAACCGGCGCAGGACGACAAGGACAAGGACGCCAAGGCGGAAAAGTCCGGCGGCCTGGACGAACGCCTGTTCAAGGCCCGCACTATCCTGATTTTCGGCGGCATCGACCAGAAGCTGGCCAAGGAAGTGACGGCCCGCCTGCTGGCGCTGGCCCATGCCAGCGACGACCCGATCACCGTATTCATCAATTCCCAAGGCGGCCATGTGGAATCGGGTGACTCGATCTACGACGTGATCAAGTTCATCAAGCCGACGGTGCGCATCGTCGGCACCGGCTGGGTCGCTTCGGCCGGCGCGCTGATCTACTCGGCGGCGCCGCGCGAGAACCGCCTCAGCCTGCCCAACACCCGCTTCCTGCTGCACCAGCCGTCGGGCGGCGCCGGCGGCACCGCCTCGGATGTCGCCATCCAGGCCAAGGAAATCATCCGCATGCGCAAGCGGCTGAATGAGATTTTCGCCCACGAGACCGGTCAGCCGCTGGAGCGGATCGAAAAGGATACCGACCGCGACTACTGGATGAGCGCCGAGGAAGCCGTGACCTACGGCCTGGTCGGCAAGATCATCTCCTCGGCCAGCGAACTCGGCTGAGACAAGACAAAGAAAAAGCCCCGGCAGTGCGAACTGCCGGGGCTTTTTTTGTTGACCTGAGCGCCTTACGACTTCAGCGGGACCGGCACGAAGCGTGGTTCGCCGCCGCGCAGTATCTGCAGCAGGGCCACCTTGCGCTTGGCATCGCGCAGCGCCTTCAGCATCTCGGCGGCATCCTCGGGGTTGCGCACCTCGGATTGCGACACCTCGACGATGACATCGCCGGCACGCACGTCGCGCTTGGCCGCCGGGCCATCGGCATCCACGTCCACCACCACAACGCCCTTCACATCGTCCTTGATGTCGAAACGCTTGCGCGTCTCGGCATTCAGCGGCGCGATCTTGACGCCGAGATCGGCCAAAGCCGTCTCGCCGCGCGCCGGGCGCTGCTTCGGATCACTGCCCTTGGCCGGCGGCGCTTCCGCCGAGGCCATGGCCTGCTCCAGTTCGCCGAGCGTGGCACGCACGGTGACTTTCTTGCCCTTGCGCTGCAATTCGACCGGCACCGCCTTGCCGACCGTGGTTTCGGCCACGGTACGGGTGAGCGCATTGGTGGAGGCAATCGGCTTGCCATCGAAGCTGACGATGACGTCGCCGGACTGGATACCGGCCTTCTCGGCCGGGCCACCCGGCACCACCTTGGCAACCAGGGCGCCACGGGCCTTATCAAGGCCGAGGTCTTCCACCATCTCGTCGGTGACCGACTGGATCTGCACGCCGAGCCAGCCGCGCTTGGTGCGGCCGAATTCGATCAGTTGCTGCACCACCGGGCGGGCCATGGCCGAGGGCACCGAGAAGCCGATGCCGATGGAGCCGCCAGACTGCGAGAAGATCGCGGTGTTGATGCCGATCACCTCGCCGGCACGGTTGAACAGCGGGCCGCCGGAATTGCCCTTGTTGATCGAGGCGTCGGTCTGGATGAAGTCATCGTAACGGCCGGCGCCGATATCGCGGCCACGGGCCGAGATAATGCCGGCGGTGACAGTGCCGCCCAAGCCCAGCGGGTTGCCGATGGCCAGCACCCATTCGCCGACCCGGGCCTTGCCCGACTCACCCCAGTTGATCGGCTTCAGCGGCTGCTTCGGCTCCACTTTAAGGACGGCGAGATCGACTTCCGGGTCGCGGCCGATGATCTTGGCCGGCAATTCGGTGTTGTCGTGCAGGATGACGCGGACCTCGTCGGCATCGGCGATCACGTGATTGTTAGTGACCACATAACCACGGGCATCGACGATGAAACCGGAACCGAGCGAGGACACCTGGCGCGGCGGACGATTGCCACCACCGCCCTGGCCCTTCTGCTGGCGGTCGAAGAAATCCTTGAAGAATTCCTCGAAAGGCGACCCCGGCGGAAATTGCGGCATGCCTTCCGGCAGGCTGCCGCCAGGGCGGTTCTTCACCGTCTGGGTGGTGGAGATATTCACCACCGAGGGCAGCAACTGCTCGGCCAGATCGGCGAAATCGCCTTCCGGCGCCCGCGCCTGGGCGGTCGCCGCCGCGCCAAGCAGGAGCTGTGCGGCGAGCAAAGCTGCGGCCAAACTCTTGAGGGAAACAAGATTCTTGAACGGAATCTGGCCCTTGAGAGACGGCATCATACCCATGTGTACCCTCCTGCCCGTGCGAACAGCCGGAAACCTAGCGTTTCGACTTCGCCCCGGGGCTTTCCGTAAAATAGCGGAAGAACTCCGAGTCGGGAGATAAAATCATCGTGGTGTCGCTCTGCTGCAGCGACTTGGAATAGGCCTGCAGCGACCGGTAGAACGCGTAGAATTCCGGGTCCTGGTTCGCGGCTTCCGCGAAAATCCGGGTCCGGGCGCCATCGCCCTCACCGCGCAGCACTTCCGATAGCTTGCGCGCATCGGCCAGCAGCACGGTGCGCTGGCGCTCGGCATCGGCGCGGATCTTCTCGCTCAGCTCGAAGCCGGTGGCGCGCTGCTCCTTGGCCTCGCGCTCGCGCTCGGTCTGCATGCGGCGGAAAATCGCCTGACCGATAGCCTCGGGGAAGTCGGCGCGCTTGATGCGCACATCCACGATGTCGATGCCAAGCCGCTTGGCATCCACTTCCAGCACGGTGCTCACCGCCTGCATCGCCGCCGGGCGATCACCCGAAACAATGGCGATGGCATCCAGCTTGCCGAAGGCGCCGCGCAAGGCGTTGGCCACCGAAGGCGCCAGGTTGTTGCGCAGCAAGGCTTCGTTGCGCACCGACTGGTAGTAGAGCAGCGGATCGACGATGCGGTAGCGCACGAAGCTGTCCACCACCAGACGGCGGCGGTCGGTGGTGAGGATTTCTTCCGGCTGCGCGTCCAGACCGAGGATGCGCTTGTCGAAATAGATCACGTCCTGGATCATCGGCACCTTGAAGTGCAGGCCTGGCTCGGTGATGACGCGGCGTGGATCACCGAACTGCACCACCAGCGCCTGTTGCGCCTGGTGCACGGTGAACAGCGAACTCTTGAGAAGAGCACCAGCGGCGATGAGAATCACCACCAGCGCGGCGACGACAGTGCGGTTCATGGCGGCGCCTCCTTACTTCTTTTTCTGCAGTTCGGGCAGCGGCAGATAGGGCACCACGCCCTGGCCGCCTGCACTGGTATCCATTATCACCTTGTTGGTGCCGCGCAGGATGCTCTCCATGGTCTCAAGATACATGCGCTTGGCGGTTACATCCTTGGCCAGCTTGTATTCGTTGTAGACCGAGATGAAGCGCGCCGCTTCACCTTGGGAATTGGCGATCACTTCCTGCTTGTAGGCTTCCGCCTGCTGCAGGATGCGCTGCACCTCGCCGCGGGCGCGCGGCAGGATATCGTTGCGGTAGGCCTCGGCTTCGTTCTGCGCGCGCTCGCGGTCGGCCTGTGCGGCCTGCACGTCGCGGAAGGCATCAATGACCGATGCCGGCGGCTCGGTACGCTGCAACGCCACCTGGTTGATGGTGACGCCGGCCTTGTAACCATCCAGCACGCTCTGCATCAGCAGGCGCGAGTCATCGGCGATCTTGGTGCGGCCCTCGGTCAGCGTGAACTGGATCGGGTTCTTGCCCACCACTTCGCGTACGGCGCTTTCCGCCACCTGCTTGATGGTGCGCTGCACATCGGAGACATTGAACAGATAAAGCTGCGGATCCTTGACCTGCCACAGCACGGTGAAATCGATATCGACGATATTCTCGTCGCCGGTGAGCATCAGGCTTTCTTCCGGCACGTCGCGGCTCTGGCCGGCGCGGGTGCTGGTCTCGCCGACGGTGCGGAAGCCGATTTCCTCGCGGTTCACCGTGGTGACGCGCGGGGTGAGCACCGACTCGATCGGCCACGGCCAATGCCAGCGCAGGCCCGGCTGGGTAATATCGGCGAAACGACCGAAACGCAGCACCACGCCGGCTTCATTGGTATCGACGCGGTAGATGCCGCTGCCCATCCACACCGCGATGGCGGCAAGGAACAGCAGCGCAATGCCGCGCGCCGAGAAATTGCCGCCGGGCATCATGTCCCGCATGCGGTCCTGGCCCTTGCGGAGCAGGTCTTCAAGATTGGGCGGAATCGGGCCACCGCCGTTGCCGCCGCCGCCGGTGGGGCCACCACCGCGCGGGCCTTGGCCCCAGGGGCCGCGGCCACCGCCGCCGCCTTGCCAACCGCCACCACCACCTTGATTGCTCCAGGGCATACTCTTCCGTCCTTCCGCGTGGGATTGTTGCGCCAGCCGGCCCGGCATGTCGGACCGGGGTATCGGCGGTCGGCAGGCCCCGCCGGGCTTGCCGCGTTTATAAAGCCTTCCTGTCGGGCGGTTTGCCCCAATACGCCTGCCGCGTTATACCTTCGGCACGTCGTCGTTGGCCGCCAGCGACAATATTGGAACGATTGCAGGGATTTCAAGCATGACCGGGGTGACTGAAGCGCAAGTTCTGGAGGCTTTGCGCGGGGTTGTGGACCCTGATCATGGCAAGAATGTGGTGGAACTCGGCATGGTTGGCGGCCTGGTGGTGAAAGGCAGCAATATCGGCTTCGTGCTGGAAGTTGCAGCCCAGGACGGCCCACGCAAGGAGCCTTTGCGCAAGGCCTGCGAGAGCGCCGTGGCCGCCCTGGCCGGCGTCACCTCCGTCACCGCCGTTCTCACTGCTCAAACGCAGGGCAAGGCCGCGCCCAAGCAGGCGGGGCCCAGGCAGGCCGCCCACGATCATCATGGCCACGATCATCACGGGCATTCTCACGCCCCCGCGAAGCCGGCTGCCGCTGCACAACCGACTGTCGGCGAACGGCCGGGCGTGCCAGGGATCAAGGCGATCATCGCCGTGGCGTCGGGCAAGGGCGGCGTCGGCAAATCCACCACCGCCGTTAACCTCGCCCTGGCGATGGCGCGCCAGGGCCGCAAGGTCGGCATTCTCGACGCCGATATCTACGGCCCCTCGGTGCCGCGCATGCTGGGCATCAGCGGCAAGCCGCATTCGCCGGATGGCAAGAAGCTGCAGCCGATGCTGGGCTGGGGCCTGCCGGCGATGTCGATGGGCTTCCTGGTGGCCGAGGACACGCCGATGATCTGGCGCGGCCCGATGGTGATGAGCGCGCTGGAGCAGATGCTGCGCGATGTTACCTGGGGCGAACTCGACGTGCTGGTGGTGGACATGCCCCCGGGCACCGGCGATGCGCAGCTCACCATGGCGCAGCGCGTGCCGCTGGCCGGCGCGGTGATCGTTTCGACACCGCAGGACATCGCGCTGCTGGATGCGCGCAAGGGCCTCAACATGTTCCGCCGCGTCGATGTGCCGGTCTTCGGCATCATCGAGAATATGAGCTATTTCTGCTGCCCGAATTGCGGCCACCGCTCGGACATCTTCTCACATGGCGGCGCGCGCAAGACGGCGGAGGAACTCGGCTGCGACTTCCTCGGCGAATTGCCGCTGGTGATGGCGATCCGCGAGACTTCGGACGGCGGCACGCCGATCGTGATGAGCCAGCCAGACAGCGCCGAGGCCAAGGCCTACGCGGCGATTGCCGCGCAGGTGCTGGCGAAGATCGAGCATGGCGCCGGCAAGGCCGCCGGGCCGCGCATCGTCATTCAATAAGGGGGTATCCTGGCATCCGGGGCCAGCCGACCGCCCCGGATACTAGGATGAAAGTCCTGAATTGCGTTTTCAGCATCCTGGAAAACCGGCAAATCCGGCCTTAAAAATCCTTATTTCTCCTTATTCTTCCTTATTTCTTCTTATTTTTCCTTATTTCGGCTTATTCGGCCTTAACCGGGCTTATTCGCGCTTATTCCAAGCTATTCCGCCCTGGGCTCGCCGGTCGTCGGCGTAGCCGGCGACCGGGCCTTATCCTATCACGGAACAAATAATGATCAACCGGTTATGTCAGCCCGGCAGCGCCTCGGGCGCATACTGGGCCGCGAATTCCGCACTGGGCGGGATCGGCTTGATCACGTCGATCAGCACGCCATTCGGGTCAGCGACGATGAAATGGCGCTGGCCGAACGGCTCGTCGCGCAGCGCCAGGCGCACATCCAGCCCCTCGGCAGTGGCGCGGGCATAGGCGGCATCCACGTCCTCGACCTCGAAATTCAGCAGCAGGCCGCCCTTCAACGGCTGGCGGTAGCCCTCTGGGATCGTGGCATGGCCGGCATCCAGCACGGCGAGATGCACGGTGGCATCGTGGCGCGAGGTGAGATGCACATACCAGTCGGCCTCGAAGGCCGGGGCGAAGTCGAAATGCCGCTGGTAATAGGCCTGGGTGGCGGCGACGGAATCGGTGCAGATCACGGGGTAATAGCTGGTCAGTTTCACGGGAACGCTCCTTTGGCTTTCGCTGCTATAGGAATATTTTCTGATACTTGGCCGCAATGAGCGCTTTATGTTTCACGTGAAACATGGCTCAGCATGGCTTTTCTCGGTCACGGCGCGGGAGTTCCGCTTTTCCACTGGCAAAACGGCACCGCCCCGCGTTACGATGGGATGTATTTAACATACAGGCTGTATGTATGCAAGAAGAAAAGCATAAGGCTGCCAAACTGCCCAGGCAGAGCCCCAGGCAAAGCCCCAGGCAAAGCAAAGCCGAGAAGCATGCCGCCACCAGGGCGGCGCTGCTGGGCGTGGCGCGGCGGCTTTTCGCCGAGCGCGGCTATGCCGGCACCGGCACCGAGGACGTGGTGCGCGAGGCCGAAGTGACGCGCGGCGCGCTCTATTATCACTTTGCCGACAAGCGGGCGTTGTTCGAGGCCCTGGTGGAGCAGGAAGCCGCCACGGTGCTGGCGGCGATCAACCGGGCAGCGGAAGGCGCGCAAAACCCGCTCGACGCCCTGCAGCGCGGCAGCCGCGCCTTCCTGGAAGCCTGTCTTGCCCCCGGCACGCGGCAGATCTACCTGCTGGATGCGCCTTCCGTGCTCGGCTGGCCGCGCTGGCGCGAGATCGACGGCCGCCATGCCATGGGCTCGCTGCGCTATGGCGTGGAAGCGGCGGTGGCGGCCCTGCCACCGGAGCGCCAGCTTTCGGCGGAAGCCCTCACCTATCTGCTCTCCGGCGCCATGAACGAAGCCGTGCTGTGGCTGGCCGAGGCTAAGGACGAGCGCGCCGCCCAGCAAGCTTGTGAGCGCGCGCTGGACCGGATACTGGCGCTGCTGTTTGGGAACTAGAATGATCCTGAGATGCGCGGATCAAGTCCGCGCATGACGACGTATGTTTTAGATCGTCATGCCCGGGCTTGACCCGGGCATCTCAGCAAAATTTCCAACTAGACCGCCGGGCTCTAAGCGCACGCCGCCGCATGCGGCGTGGGCGCAGAGGCCAGAAGGGCAGGCCCGGCGGTGACGAGCATTGAGATAAGCGTTCAACGCCCCGCCTTATCCCCGGTCTTATGCTCCACCGTGCCGAGCGCGTCGGCGAGGCGGAGCGTGGCGCTGCCGGGCTTCAACGGCTGCTGCTGGTTCGGCGCCGGGCGCCAGCCGGTGAGCATCACCACGTCAAACGTGGCGGTGATGCGGCCATCGGGGCCGCTGAAGCGTTCGGCATAGATTTCCGCCATGCGCAGCAGGGTCGCGCGCCGGGTGAAACCCCGGCGGCGGTCGCGCAAGGCATTGCCCTCGCCCATGAAGCGCAGGTCGCGCAGCAAGGCGAACACATCGCCATAGGTGACGTTGATGCGCTCGGCATCGGCGACGGGCAAGGCAAAACCGGCGCGTTGCAGCAGCCCGGCGCCGTCATAGGTGGTCATCATCGGCGCCACATGCGGCGACACGCCGCCTTCAAGTTCACTTTCCGCCTGCAGCCAGGCCTGGCGCAGTTCGGTCAGCGTCTCGCCGCCGAACAGGGCGGCCAGGAACAGGCCATCGGGCTTCAGCGCCCGCTGTAGCTGGATCAGCGCGCCGGGCAGATCATTCACCCAATGCAGGTTGAGCAGGCTGATGGCGAGATCGAATTTGCCCTCGGCCAGTGGCAGCAAATCTTCATCGGCGATGAAATCGCTGCCCTGCCCGATCAAATCTTCGACACCGCAGGCGGGATCCAGGCGCGGTGCCAGCCAGCCGGGCGCTACGCCTTGCACCAGCGCGAGCGGAAACTGCCGGCGGATATCGCCGAGCCGGTCGACCAGCCGCGAGGCAATCTCGGCATGCAGGAAATCATGGGCCGCGAAACGCGGCGCGGCGCGGCGGCGATGCAGGCGCTTGGCTGCGGGATCGAAAATCAGCATAGTCTCAGGCAACACTCTCAGGCATGGGCTTATTCTGCCACGGACCACGGGGATAGTGCCATGGCGAAGCCCAAGGCTGTCGCATCACGCAAGAAGATCAATCTGGCGCTCCAGGGCGGCGGCAGCCACGGCGCTTTCGCCTGGGGCGTGCTCGACCGCCTGCTGGAATCCGACCTGTTCGAGATCGAGGGCGTTGTCGGCACCTCGGCCGGCGCCATGAACGCCATCGTGCTGGCGCATGGCCTGGCGATTGGCGGTAACACCATGGCGCGCATCGAACTGCGCAAATTCTGGGAAGCCATCGCGGAAGCCAGCCGTTTCTCGCCATTGCAGCCGAGTTGGCTCGACCGCGTGATGCAGCCCGGCAGCATGAACCATTCGCCGGCCTACCTGATGTTCGACATCGTCAGCCGCATGCTCTCGCCCTACCAGCTCAACCCGGCCAACATAAACCCGCTGCGCGACATACTCGCCAAAATCGTGCATTGCGATGACCTGCGCGGCTGCCGCCATGTGAAACTGTTCGTCTGCGCCACCAATGTGCTGACCGGCAAGATCCGCGTATTCCAGAATGACGATGTCAGCATCGACGCGGTGATGGCCTCGGCCTGCCTGCCCTTCCTGTTCCAGGCAGTGGAGATCAACGGCGAGCATTACTGGGATGGCGGCTACATGGGCAACCCGCCGATCTACCCGCTGATCTATGACTGCGACAGCCGCGACGTGGTGATCGTGCAGATCAACCCGATCAAGATCGACGCGGTGCCAAAGACCGCGCACGGCATCATGGACCGCATCAACACGCTGTCGTTCAATTCCAGTCTGATGCGCGAAATGCGCGCGATTCATTTCGTCAGCAAGATCATCGACGACGGCTATGACGACAATGGCCGCCTGAAGCGCATGCTGATTCATACAGTGGATGCCGAGGCCGAACTGGCAGCACTTGGCGCCTCCTCGAAATTCAATGCCGAAATGTCGTTCCTGGAAGATTTGTTCAACCTGGGCCGACAGCGCGCCGAGCTATTCATCCAGGCGCATTACGACAAGATCGGCGTCGAAAGCTCCACCGATATCGCGGAAAAGTTTCTGTAGGCAGTTCTTTCTCTCATGGCGTCATGCGCGGACTTGATCCGCGCATCTCAAGCCAAATGGAGAAAGATGCGCGGATCAAGTCCGCGCATGACGACGGAACGAACAAGCCCTCAACCCCTGCCCACGCGCCAGGCGGCGAGGCAGGCATGGGCGCGCTGGCTCACTTCGGCGGCCGTGAAGCCGGGCTTGTAGAGCGAGGAACCGAGCCCGAAGCCGCTGGCACCGGCGGCGATCCAGGGCGCCATATTGTCAGGCCCGATACCGCCGACGGGCAGCACCGGCAGGGCCGGCGGCAGCACGGCGCGCAGGCTTTTCAGCACCGCCGGGCTGGCGGCTTCAGCCGGAAACAGCTTCAGGCCATGAGCGCCGGCATTGATCGCGGCGAAGGCTTCCGTCGGCGTGGCGAAACCCGGCAGCACGGTCAGGCCGCGCTGCCTTGCCGCCTGCACGATATTGATATCGCCATGCGGCATCACGATCAGCCGGCCGCCGCTCAAGGCCACCGCCTCCATCTGCGCCAGGTTCAGCACCGTGCCGGCACCGATCAGCGCCTCAGCCCCGAAATGCTCGGCCAGAAGCTGGATGCTTTCCAGCGGGCGCGGTGAATTCAGCGGCACTTCGATGATGCGGAAGCCGGCGGCATAGAGCGCATCGCCGATGCTGAGCACTTCATCGGGCTGCACGCCGCGCAGGATGGCGATCAGCGGCGCGGCTTTAAGGGCGTCGGTCAGGTTCATGGCAGCAGCTTGCTCAAACGGTGAAGACCGCGCGCGGCGGCATCGATGGGGGCGATTTCGACATGCCGGCCGAGCAGGCGGGCGGCATCGGCATAGCGCAGGCAGAGCGCCTGTTCGCCGACCAGCAGCAGGCGCGCGGCGGGCGCATGGCCGCGCAATTCATGGCCGATCAGGATGCCGGAAAGATAGGCGCTGGCGGCCGGGCCGGATAGTTCAGCGAACAGGCCGCGCGCACGCACACCGAACAGATGATGCAGCAGGCCGCCGCCCTCGCCGCTACGCTTCACGCCTTCGGCGAAAGCTTTCGTTTCCGGCTGGATTTCCGTTTGCAACAGGCCGGAAAGCAGGCCATGGCTGCGCAGCAGGGCATAGAGTTCGCCGGTGAAATAGGTGGCGAAGCCAATGATACGACCGGCCCGCAGCGTCACCGCCTTGCTGTGGGTGCCGGGCAGGCAGAGATCGGCATTGCCATTCTCGTCCGCCACGCCGAAAACCTGCATTTCCTCGCCGCGTATCACATCCGGCACGCCCTCCGCATCGCGGCAGGAGAGACCGGGGCAGAACCAGAGGTCGGCATCGCCGTCCCACGCGATGCGCCGCACGGCCCCTGCTATATCGGCAAGGCCTGCCGGGCAGGCGATATAGGGCATCTCGACCCAGCCATTGCGGCTGCCGATCATGCCCGAAGCCAGGATGCGGTTTTCGCCAGCAGCAATCCAGTCGCCGACCTGGCTCTGCAAGGCCGGGCCATGTTCGCCGGCTTCCAGTTGCGTGATGCCGAGCGGCGCGGAACGACGCTCCAGCACCCGGCCCTCGGCATCAAGCCGCCAGGCGCGGAAGCCGGTGCTGCCCCAATCGACGGTGATCAATGCGCGCAGACCATAGGCTCAGGCCATGGGCTCAGGCCATACACTCAGGCCACCAGGCGGCGGCCGCTGCCGGCATCGAACAGATGCACGCGATCAAGCTGCGGCAGGAAATGCACCTCGGCGCCCGGCGCATAGCCGGTGCGTTCGGCGAATACGCCGCAGACCTGGGCGCCGGCGAGCGTGGCATAGACGAAGGTGTTGGCGCCGGTCGGCTCCACCACTTCCACCTTCACCGGCAGACCGCCACTGCTGGCGGGGGAAAGATGCTCCGGCCGCACGCCATAGACCACGCTCTGGCCATCCTGGCCCACGGCATTGGGGCCAAGCGGCAGGTCGATGCCGGCGCCGGTGGCGACCCAGGCGCGACCGCCCTCGCGGCGCAACGTGCCCTGGATCAGGTTGATCGCCGGCGAGCCGATGAAACCGGCGACGAAAAGGTTGGCCGGGGTATCGTATAGTTCAAGCGGCGAGCCGATCTGTTCGACGATGCCATCGTGCATCACCACGATGCGGTCGGCCATGGTCATGGCCTCGATTTGGTCATGCGTCACGTAGATCGAGGTGGTCTTGAGCTGCTGGTGCAACGCCTTGATCTCGGTCCGCATCTGCACGCGCAGCTTGGCATCGAGGTTGGACAGCGGCTCGTCGAACAAAAAGACCTGCGGGTTGCGCACGATGGCGCGGCCCATGGCAACGCGCTGGCGCTGGCCGCCGGAAAGCTGCTTCGGGTAGCGGTCGAGATACTGGCCCAATCCAAGGATACCGGCAGCGGTGGCGACACGGCTGTCGATCTCGCTCTTGTCGGCTTTCCGCAGCTTCAGCGAGAAGCCCATATTGTCGCGCACCGTCATATGCGGATAAAGCGCGTAATTCTGGAACACCATGGCGATATCGCGGTCCTTCGGCGGCACATCGTTCACCACCGCGTCGCCGATGCTGATGGTGCCGTCGGTGATCGCTTCCAGGCCGGCGATCATGCGCAGAAGCGTCGACTTGCCGCAGCCGGACGGACCGACCAGGACGACGAATTCGCCATCGGGAATGGCAACGTCGATACCCCGGATCACCTCGAGGGCGCCGTATTTCTTGCGAACCTGCTTTACCGTCACGCTGGCCATGATCTGGTCCCTACTCCCTGCAAGCTTTTTTGTTCGTTATGCCCTGTGGCATCTTATATATCAGCTTAGCGAAAGCGTGCCGCAGTGCCAAGCCTCAAATGGCCGCACTGCTCTGATTTGGCGCGCCTGGCCGTAAAACAACACCGGCTTTTTTACTAAAAACCCCTGCCGTGATTACATCACGGCGCCGATATGCCCCGTGCGGTGACTACATCACCGCACCGATGTGCCAGGGCGCGAATTCCTCCTCGCCGAAACCGAGCGCCTCGCTCTTGCTCGGCTGGCCGCTGGCGGTATCGAGGATGAGCTGGAAAATGCGGCGCCCGAGCGCCTCGAGATTTTCGCTGCCCTCGACCACGGTGCCGCAATTGATATCCATGTCCTCGGTCATGCGGGCGTAAAGCTCGCTGTTGGTGGCGAGTTTCAGCGACGGCGCCGGGCGGCAGCCGAACACCGAGCCGCGCCCGGTGGTGAAGCAGACCACATTGGCGCCGCCCGCCACCTGGCCGGTGGCCGAGACCGGATCGTAGCCGGGGCTGTCCATGAACACGAAGCCGCGCGCCGTCGCCGCCTCGGCATAGCGGTAGACTTCGACCAGGTTGGTCGAGCCGGCCTTGGCGGACGCGCCGAGCGACTTTTCCAGAATGGTGGTGAGGCCGCCGGCCTTGTTGCCGGGCGACGGGTTATTGTCCATCTCGCCGCCATTGCGCTCGGTATAGTCGCGCCACCAGCCCATCAGGTCGACCAGCTTCTGGCCCACGGCGGGGGTGACGGCGCGGCGGGTGAGCAGATGCTCGGCGCCATAGGTTTCCGGCGTTTCGGACAGGATCACCGTGCCGCCATGGCGCACGATCAGGTCGGAGGCAACGCCCAAGGCCGGGTTGGCCGAGATGCCGGAATAGCCATCCGAGCCGCCGCATTGCAGGCCGATGGTGAGGAAACTCGCCGGCACCGGCTCGCGCTTGATCTTGTTTGCTTCAGGCAACAATTCCTGCACCTTGGCCATCGCCGCCTGCACCGTCTTGGCGGTGCCGCCGGTGTCTTGAATAGTCAGCGTATGCAGATGCGGGCCGCGCTCCAGCCCTTCCGCCTTCAGCAGCGTGTCGATCTGGTTGCCCTCGCAGCCCAGGCCGATGACGATGACGGAATGGAAATTCGGGTGCCGGGCATAGCCGGCGATGGTGCGGCGGAGCACATCGATGCCCTCGCCCTGGGTGTTGAGGCCGCAGCCGAGCTTGTGCGTCAGCGCCACCACGCCATCGACATTGGGATACTCCGCCAAAGGATTGGCGCCGGTGAAAGGGTTGGCGCGGAAGGCATCCGCCACGTATTTCGCTGCCGTGGCCGAACAATTCACCGTGGTGAGAATGCCAATATAATTCCGCGTCGCGACGCGGCCATCCGGGCGCTTGATGCCCATAAAGGTCGCCTGGGGCTCAGCGAAGGCGGTGGGCTTGACGGCTTGAGAGAAGGCATAATCGCGCTGGAAATCGCCCATGCCCATATTATGCGTATGCACATGGCGGCCCGGCTGCACGGCCTGGGTGGCGAAGCCGATGATCTGGCCATAGCGCGTCACGGCATCGCCCGGCGAAATCGCGCGCACCGCCAGCTTGTGGCCGGCGGGCACGGGTTCGGCGGTGACGACATTCTCGCCCGGAATCGAGGTGCCAACGGCGAGCGCCGAACGGGCGATCACCACATTGTCGTCCGGATGCAGGCGGATTACGGGACCATTGCTCATGGCACTCACTCCCTAATGATTATGGCTCCTCAGTGATTGTGGCGCGGCACGCCGAAGGTTTCGTCGACCTTCTGGTAGCCGGTGGCGAAATCCATGCAGCCGCCCGTGGAAAGCTGGCCCACGGTCTTGCGGTGCAGTTCCTGCCAGGGCGTCGCGTTCACCAGCTTCGGCGGCGTCCAGGCCTTGCGGCGGCGTTCCAACTCCTCGGCCGAAATCATGATATCGGCGGAACGCTTGTTGAGGTCGATGCGCACGCGGTCGCCGGTTTCGAGCAGGGCAAGGCCACCACCCACCGCCGCTTCCGGCGAGGCGTTGAGGATCGACGGACTGCCCGAGGTGCCGCTCTGGCGGCCATCACCGATGCAGGGCAGCAGCAGCACGCCTTGCTTCACCAGGCGATCCGGCGGCAGCATGTTCACCACTTCCGCCGAGCCGGGATAGCCCACTGGGCCGCTATAGCGGATAAACAGGATGGAATTCTCGTCAATCGGCAGCGACGGATCGTTGATGCGGTGGTGGTAATCCTCCGGCCCGTCGAACACGATGGCCGTACCCTCGAAGGCGCCCTCATCGCCCTTGCGCTCGAGGAAGTGCTTGCGGAATTCCGGCGAGATCACCGAGGTCTTCATCACCGCCGAGTCAAACAGCGTGCCGCCCAGCACCAGGAAGCCGGCTTCGGGGAGCAACGGCTTGTTGTAAGGCATGATCACGTCAGGATTGCCGTTCTTGGCGTTCTTCACATTCTCGCCCATCGTCTTGCCGTTGATGGTGAGGGCATCGCCATGCAGCTTGCCGGCTTCGAGCAATTCGCGCATCACCGCCGGCACGCCACCGGCGCGGTGGAAGGATTCGCCCAAGTATTTGCCGGCCGGCATGCAGTTTACCAGCAACGGAATGTCGTAGCCGATCTTGTCCCATTCCTTCACATCGAGATCGACGCCGATATGACGCGCGATGGCATTGATATGCGGCGGGCAGTTGGTCGAGGCACCGAGCGCGGACGCCGCAACAATGGCATTCTCGAATGCCTTGCGGGTAAGCACGCGGGAGGGGCGCAGGTCTTCATGCACGATCTCGACGGCACGGCGCCCGGTTTCGTAGGCCATCTGGGCGCGTTCGCGGTAGGGCGCCGGTATAGCGGCACAGCCGGGCAGCGACATGCCGAGGGCTTCCGCCAGGCTGTTCATCGAGAGCGCCGTGCCCATGGTGTTGCAATGGCCCGGTGATGGCGCGGAAGACGCCACCATTTCGAGGAATTCATCATAATTGATGCGGCCGGCGGCGAGTTCCTGGCGCGCGAACCATACCACGGTGCCGGACCCGGCAAGCTGGCCGTTGTAATGCCCATCCAGCATCGGGCCGCCTGAGAGCACGATGGCCGGGATATTCACGGTGGCTGCCGCCATCAGCAGGGCCGGCGTGGTCTTGTCGCAGCCGGTGGTAAGCACCACGCCATCCAGCGGATAGCCATGCAGCAATTCCACCAGGGTCAGGTAGGCGAGATTGCGGTCGAGCGCGGCGGTGGGGCGGCGGCCGGTTTCCTGGATCGGGTGGGTGGGGAATTCCAGCGGCAGGCCGCCGGCATCGCGGATACCGTCGCGGATACGCGAGGCGAGATCGAGATGGTGGCGGTTGCAGGGCGAAAGATCGCTGCCCGATTGCGCGATGCCGATGATCGGCTTGGTGCCGCGCAATTCGCCCAGCGTGAGGCCGTAATTCAGGTAGCGTTCCAGATACAGCGCGGTCATGCCCGGATCATCGGGATTGTCGAACCATTCGCGGCTGCGCAGGCGCTTCTTGTCGTTCTGGGGCTTGCTTGTCATCGTTTCACTCCCGATTGAAGTCTTATGCTTTTTTGCCGAGCTGCTCGCGGTGCAGCACGAAAAGGCCGCTGGCGACGATAATGCCGGCGCCGAGCAGCATGGCACCGGTGGGGATGTCGCCGAAGAACAGCCAGCCGAGCAGGATGGCCCAGAGCAGCGAACTATACTGGTAGGGCATCACTGTGCTGGCCGGTGCCAGTTTCAGCGACTGGTTCATGCAGACATGCGCCGAGGTGGCGACCACGCCAATCAGCCCGAGCAAAACCAGCGTTGTCAGGTCGAGCGGCTCCCAGCCCCAGGGCAGGGAAGCGAGGCCGAACAGGCCGACGCCGACGGTATGCCAGGCGATCAGGGTGAGATTGCTTGAGGCGCGCAATTGCCGCGTCGTCACCATCAGCAGGGCATAGGCGACAGCGCCGAACAGCGCGATCAGCGCCGGGGCGGTGAACACGCCGCCCTCGGGCCGCAGCACCAGCAGCACGCCGATGAAACCGACGCCTACCGCCAGGGCGCGGCGCCAGCCGACGCGCTCACCCAGCAGAGGAATCGCCAGCACGGTAACGATCAGGGGTGCTGCCTGATACACGCTCATCACATCGGCCAGCGGCAGATGCCGCACCGCCATATAGAAAGCCGCGACCTCGACCACGATCAGCGCCAGCCGCAGGCTGTGGCGCCAGGGCTGCTCGACGACGAAAACCTGGCGCCAGCCGGCGCGGTGGATCATCGGTGCCAGGATCAGGAAGGCGGCAGCCGAGCGGATGAACAGCAATTGCCCGACCGCGACACTGACCACCAGCCATTTGCCAAGCGCGTCGTTGAAGGTGAACAAAGCCGTGCCGAGCAGCATGAAGCCGATGCCCTGCAACAGCGCGCGGTCCATTGGGGCGACCGCGGCACCTACCTTCTGTTCAGCCAAGGCTGCCGCCTTCTTCCGAAAGCGCGCGGAAATCGCGCGAGGCGGCACGAATATGGCCACTCAGCACAGTCAGCGCCTTGGCCTTGTCGTTGGCCTTGAGCAGCTTGACGATGCTCAAATGCTCAGCCAGCGACACTTCGATGGAGCGGTCGCGCTGCGTCACATGGGCGCGCAGGGCCTGGATCTTCATTTCAAGCTGGCTGTGGGCATTGAGCAGGTAGGAATTCTGCGCCCGCTGCAGGATCTGGCGATGATAATCAGTGTCGATGCGGCGATAGCTGGAAAAATCGTTTTCCTCCAGCGCCTTCACCATCTTCTTGGCGCGTTGCTCCAGCGCCACCACCAGGCCAGCCTCGTCATTCTCGATGGCGCTGCGCAAGGCGGCGGTTTCGAGGATGATGCGGTATTCGCAGAATTCCTCCATGTCCTTCGGGTTCATGGTGAACACGAAGGAGCCGCGCTGCGGCTGGATATCCACCAGGCCCTCGAGCTTGAGCTGCAGCAGGGCCTCGCGCACCGGAGTCTTGGAAATGCCAAGCTGGGCCGCCAGCACATTCTCCGACAACGCCTCGCCAAGCTTCAACTCGCCATCGATGATGCGGGTGCGGATATGCTCCTTGACCAGCTCGGTGAGCGACTTCGGGCGTTCGATAGTGCCGGCGCGCAACGGCTTGGCCTTGGCCATGACGGCCTCCTGAAGACAACGGACTGCATTCGGATTCTGAGTTCCGCCAGACCCTAGCAGGCGCTCCCGAACCCCACAAGTCGTATCTGATATGTAAGAAACCGGTTGCCCCTAAGCTACTGATTGGGCTAGGAAGGAAGCCGGGAGGCCGGTATGAACCTGGACATTCTGTGCCTGGGCGAGGCGATGGTCGAGTTCAACCAGACCGGCGGCTCGGACAGCGACCAGTATTTGCGCGACTATGGTGGCGATACCTCGAACTGCGCCATCGCGGCGGCACGCCAGGGCGCCCGGGTCGGCTATCTCACCCTGGTCGGCGCCGATCCCTTCGGCGCCCTGCTGCTCGACCTGTGGCAGCGCGAGGGCGTCGATACCAGCGGCGTGGCACAGCGTGCTGACGCACCGACCGGCATCTATTTCGTCACCCATGGCAAGGCCGGCCACACCTTCAGCTATTACCGCAAGGGCTCGGCGGCCAGCCGCATGCTGCCCGCCGACCTGCCGCCGGGCAGCATTGCCAGCGCCGCCATCCTGCATGTTTCCGGCATCAGCCTGGGCGTTTCGGCCGACCTGCGCGCCACCAGCTTCGCCGCCATGGCGGAGGCCAGGAAGCTTGGCCGCCGCGTTTCCTTCGATACCAACCTGCGGCTCAAGCTCTGGCCCATCGAGCAGGCGCGCGAAGAAACCCACCGCGCCGCGAAACTCGCCGATATCCTGCTGCCGAGCCTGGAGGATGCCCGCGCGCTGTGCGGCCTGGAGCAGCCGGAAGCGATCCTGGATTTCTATCATCAACTCGGCGGCGCCCTGGTGGTGCTGAAATGCGGTGCTGCCGGCGTGCTGCTGCGCTTAGGCGATGGCAGCCGCTGGCGCGTGCCGGGCCACAGCGTGCCGAGTGTGGATGCCACCGGTGCCGGCGACTGTTTCGACGGCGCCTTCCTGGCCGAAATCGCGCGCGGCGCCAGCCCGCCGGAAGCCGCCGCCTATGCCAACACGGCAGCGGCGCTCACCACCATCGGCTTTGGCGCCGTCGGCCCGATCCCGCGCCGTGCGGCGGTAGAGGAATTCTTCCGCTCGGTCGGCAGCCCGAAGCCGGAAAAGTTCTAAAAAACCACTCGTGGATGCCCTGCCTTCGCAGGGCATGACACTGAAAACAAACCTCGTCATCCCCGGGCTTGATCCGGGGATCTTATGCCGATGCTCCATGAGATGCGCGGATCAAGTCCGCGCATGACGACTTATTAGTTGGGCCGTCATGCCCCGGCTTGGCCGGGGCATCCACGAGTCCGTTTTTGAGCTTACTTCACCACCGTGAACTGGATGCCGAACCAGCGGAAGCGGCCACGCTCCTTGCTTGGCACCGAGCAGGAAATGCGGTCACGCGGCGGCTGCAGCGGCGCCGGGGCGTGCATTTCATAGCGCCGCTCAGCAATCAGCTTGGGCGTAATCGCCTTGCCTTCCGAGGTGTAGCAGACCATCTGGTTCAGCCGCTCGACCTCCGGGTCGACGGTGAAACGCAGCGTCGGCGGATTGGGCGTCTGGCCGAGTTTCACCAGCACATCTTTCGGCTCGACATCGCTGACCGGCAGCGGCAGGGAATTCAGCGCCTGACGCAGGCGCTCGATGGAGCCGAATGTCTCGTTCATCGGGAAGCGCGGCATCCAGAAGAAATCGTTGCGCGCATGCATCGAGCCGGAATGCTGGCCGAACGCCACCGCATAGCCCATGCCCTTCACGATCTCCAGGCTCTTGGCATCCCATTCGCCAAACGGATAGGCAAACAACGATGGCTTCTCGCCCAGTTCCTTCTCGAACAATTGCATCGAGGTGTCGAGGTCCTTGCGGATGCCATCGGGGGTGAGCGAGGGCAGCGACAGATGCGTGTGGCCATGGGCGCCGATGGTGACGCCTTCATCGCGGAGCCGCCGCACATCGTCCCAGGTCATGTAGCCCTTTATCTTGCTCGTTACCGGCTCGGTGGCGACGAACAGCGTGAAGGGCAGCCCGGCTTTCTTCAGGCGCGGCCAGCCTTCGGTGGCAATCGAGAGATAGGCGTCGTCGGCGGTGATGGCGACGGCGCGGTCGGGCAAAGGCTCACCTTTTTTCAGCTTCGCCACGATTTCGGACAGTGGCAGCACGCGGTAGGCGCCCGACGTGAGTTCCGCCAGATGCGCCTCGAACTGCTCCAGCCGGATATTGGTGGACGGGATGCGGTTCTCGCCAAAGCGATGATACATCAGCACCGAGGCATGGGGGGCGGCATGGTCGGCAGCGTGGGATGGCCCAGGCACGCCCACCAGAACGGGCAGCAGCAGGGCGAGGTATGTGAGGGTTTTGCGCATTGCGCCCAGTCTAGCGATTTCCCATACTACCCGCCAGGGAGGCTGCAGGGGCTTTTGATGGCGGGAGTGGAAGGCAAGGCGGAACGCGATCTCAGGCTGGATTTCTTCCGCGGCCTGGCGTTGCTGTTCATCTTCCTCAACCATATTCCCGGCAATGTGGTGAGCTGGATCAGCAACCGCAATTACGGCTTTTCCGACGCCACCGAAATCTTCGTGTTCATTTCCGGCTATTCGGTGATGCTGGCCTTCGGCGCCCTGCCCGAGCGCGTCGGCTGGACCGTCACCGCCGCGCGCATCGGCCGTCGCGTTTGGCAGATCTACACCGCGCATATCTTCCTGTTCATGGTGTTCGTGGCGCATATCGCCTATGTCGCCGACCGTTTCAACCCGGCCTTCGCCGAGGAAATGGGCATCGCGGAATTGTTCGAGCATCCGCATATCCTGATGCTGCAGGCGCTGCTGCTGAAGTTCAAGCCGGCGAACATGGATGTGCTGCCGATGTATATCGCGCTGCTGCTGGTTTTCCCGTTGCTGCTGCCGCTGCTGAAACGCTGGCCGAAAACACTGATGGCGGCGAGCTTCCTGCTCTGGTTCGGCGTACAGCAATGGCACTGGAACCTGCCGGCCTATCCGGAAGGCGGCTGGTTCTTCAATCCGCTGGCCTGGCAGTTCCTGTTCCTGATCGGCGCCTGGTGCGCCATGCACCGCAATGCCGCGCCCTGGCGGCGGCTGCCGGCTGGGCTGACAAGCTGGGCCGCCGGCCTCTACCTGCTGTTCGCCTTCGCCATCGTCTGTACCTGGCTCTACCCGCCGTGGAGCCAGTATGTGCCGCACTGGCTGCGCCGGATGCTTTACCCCATCGACAAGACCGAACTGGATTTGTTGCGCTTGCTGCATTTCCTCGCCCAGGCCTATCTGGTGGTGCGGTTGGTATCGCCGCATGCCGCCTTCCTGTCCTCCCGTCTGGCCCGCCCGGTGCTGCTCTGCGGCAAACATTCCCTGGACGTGTTCTGCGCCAGCATCTTCCTCTCCTTCGCCGCGCAATTCGTGCTGGTGGAAATCAGCCCCAGCCTGCCGGCGCAATTCCTGGTCAGCCTGGTCGGCATGGGCATGATGGTGGCGCTTGCCTATCTGCTGACTTGGTATACAGATACTGAAAAAGCCGGTTCGGCGCCGCGCGGAGGCAAAACCCGCGTGCCGGCCGGCGGGGACTGACCGGCCATGAGATGCCTGCTGCTGATACTGCTGCTGTTGCTTCCCGCCCTGCCCGGTGCGGCACAGACCAGCGCGAATACCGAGCCGAAGGAACGCTGCACGCTGCCCGACAGCCTGCGCTTCGTCGATGCGCCGCTGAAAAATCTGGCCAAGGCACTCAAGGCCCGCAGCGAGATCCGCATCGTGGTGCTGGGCACGTCGTCGTCATTGAAACACGATACCGGCGGCTTGGCGCGCACCTATGTCGCCGGCCTGCCCGATGCGCTGCAGATGCGTTTTCCCGGCAAACAGTTCAGCATCGACAACCTGTCGCTGCGGATGCAATCGACCACGCAGATGCAGAAGCGCATCGCCGCTGAAGTCGTGCCGGCCAAGCCCGACCTGCTGATCTGGCAGACCGGCAACGTGGAAGCCGCGCGCCAGACCGATCCGAACAGTTTCGCGGAAAGCCTCAGCGACGGCCTGCGCCGGCTGCGTGCCGCCGGCATCGACACCATCCTGATCGCGCCGCAATACCGCGCCCGGCTCTCGCCCATGGTGGATACCGAGCGCTTCGACCAGATGATGAACTGGGTTGGCGACAGCGAGGGCGTGCCGGTTTTCCCGCGCCACGACATGATGCAGTTCTGGGCCGAGAACGAGATCTTCGACCTGCAGGCCAAGAGCCAGGAAACCCAGATGCGCGAGGCTGAAACGATGAATGGCTGCCTGGCGCAGCAACTGGCGGAAATGATCCGCCGCGCGGTGGCCCTGCCGGCGCGTTAACCCCTTGTTTGAGCCGTTTTTTCCGGTCACTGAGGCGGTTTTCGCAGGCCAATTTTCCGGGGCCAAAAGGGCAGACTCGGGGGCCGCTTTTTAGTATAAGCCCGGCTATGACCCGCCAAACTCCCGTTTTCTGCGCCATCGACACCACCGAGCTGGCCTATGCCGCCCGCTGCGCCCGTGCCGCGACTGCCGCCGGCTTCGGCGTCAAGCTGGGCAAGGAATTCTTCACCGCCCACGGCCCGACCGAGGTGCGCGCCATCCTGCCCACCGGTGCGCCGCTATTCCTCGACCTCAAATTCCACGACATCCCCAACACCGTGGCCGGCGCCATCCGCTCGGCCGCCGCCGGCATGGGGCCGATGTTCGTCACCGTGCATGCCTCGGGTGGGGCTGCGATGATCCGTGCCGCCGTGGAGGCCGCCGCCTCCAGCCGGCAGAAGCCGCAAATCCTGGCCGTGACGGTGCTGACCTCGCTGGATGCTGCCGACCTGGAGGCTGTTGGGCTGGGCGGCGACGTTTCGGCGCATGTGGTGCGGCTGGCCAAACTGGCCCAGGCCAATGGCGCCACCGGCGTGATCTGCGCCGCCACCGAAATCGCCCTGCTGCGCGAAGCCTGCGGCCCGGACTTCAAGCTGGTGGTACCCGGCATCCGGCCGAAGGGCAGTGCTGCCGGCGACCAGAAGCGCGTGATGGGCCCGGCCGATGCGCTGAAGCTCGGCGCCGACCATCTGGTGATCGGCCGCCCGATCACCGAAGCCGCCGACCCCGATGCCGCCGCGCGTGCCATCGCGCAGGAAATCGCCGGGATTGCCTGATGGCCCTGTTCACCAAAATCTGCGGCATCACCGATCCAGTCGCGCTGGAGACCGCGCTGGAATTCGAGGCCGACATGCTCGGCTTCGTGTTCTTCCCGCCCTCGCCGCGCAATCTCGGCCTCGAA
This sequence comes from Ferrovibrio sp. MS7, assembly GCF_038404985.1. Classification (NCBI taxonomy): domain Bacteria; kingdom Pseudomonadati; phylum Pseudomonadota; class Alphaproteobacteria; order Rhodospirillales; family Rhodospirillaceae; genus Ferrovibrio; species Ferrovibrio plantarum. The sequence goes on along the minus strand of NZ_JBBKBA010000001.1, from coordinate 1,875,883 downwards.
GCGGCGGTTTCCCTGCTCAACGAAGTACCCAGCGGCACTGATCGGGTCGGCCTGTTCGTCGATCCGAGCAACGACCAGCTCGATGCCATCCTCGGCAAGGCGCGGCTCGACCTGCTGCAATTGCATGGTGACGAGACGCCGGAACGCTGCCGCGCCATCACCATCTATTTCGGCCTGCCGATCATCAAGGCGATCAAGGTGAGCACGCCGGCCGACATCGAGAAGGCGCGCGAATACGAGGATATCGTCGACTGGCTGCTGTTCGATGCCTGTCCGCCGAAGGGCGCGACGCGGCCTGGCGGCAACGGCCAGGCTTTCGACTGGGATATGCTGAAAGGCAAGAGCTTCAAGCGCCCCTGGCTGCTTTCCGGCGGCCTGACTCCTGACAATCTCGAGGAAGCCGTGCGCCGCTCCGGCGCTACGGCCGTGGATGTCTCGTCTGGCGTGGAAAGCGCGCCGGGCAAGAAAGACCCGGCCAAGATCCGCGCCTTCCTCGATACCGCTTTTCGCCTATAAGGACTGAACGCATGACCGCGCTGAATTCCTATCGCTCCGGCCCCGATGAACGTGGCCATTTCGGCATCTTCGGTGGCCGCTTCGTCGCCGAGACGCTGATGCCGCTGATCCTCGACCTGGAGCGCGAATACACCGCCGCCAAGAACGATCCCGCCTTCAAGGCGGAGATGGATTACTTCCTCACCGATTATGTCGGCCGGCCGAGCCCGCTTTACTACGCCGAGCGCATGACCGAGCATCTTGGTGGCGCCAAGATCTATTTCAAGCGCGACGAGCTGAACCATACCGGCGCGCACAAGATCAACAATTGCATTGGCCAGATCCTGCTGGCCAAGCGCATGGGCAAGAAGCGCATCATTGCCGAGACCGGCGCCGGCCAGCATGGCGTCGCTACCGCCACGGTCGCCGCCCGCTTCGGCCTGCCCTGCGTGGTCTACATGGGCGAGACCGATATCGAGCGCCAGGCACCGAACGTGTTCCGCATGAAGCTGCTGGGTGCCGAAGTGCGCCCGGTCACGTCTGGCTCGCGCACGCTCAAGGATGCGATGAACGAAGCGCTGCGCGACTGGGTGACCAACGTGCATGACACGTTCTACATCATAGGCACGGCAGCCGGCCCGCATCCCTATCCGGCCCTGGTGCGCGATTTCCAGTCGGTGATCGGCCGCGAGACCCGCGAGCAGATGATGCGGAAGGAAGGCCGCCTGCCCGACAGCCTGGTTGCCTGCATCGGCGGCGGCTCCAACGCCATCGGCCTGTTCCATCCCTTCCTGGACGATCCGGATGTCGAGATCCACGCCGTGGAAGCAGCCGGCGAAGGCCTCGATACCGAGAAGCATGCAGCATCGCTGGCGCGCGGCGTGCCGGGCGTGCTGCATGGCAACCGCACCTTCCTGCTGCAGGATGCGGATGGCCAGATCACCGAGGCGCATTCGATTTCCGCCGGCCTCGACTATCCCGGCATCGGCCCGGAACATGCCTGGCTGCATGATGTCGGCCGCGTGCAATACGTCTCGGCCACTGACCGCGAGGCACTGGATGCGTTCCAGCTCTGCTCGCGGCTTGAGGGCATCATCCCGGCGCTGGAACCCTCGCATGCGCTGGCGCATGTCATCAAATGGGCGCCGACCCTGCCCAAGGATCACCTGATGGTGATGAATCTGTGCGGCCGCGGCGACAAGGATGTGTTCACCGTCGCCCGCGCGCTTGGCGTCACTCTCTAAGGAAGCCTGCCGTGAGCCGTATCGACGCCCGTTTCCAAGCCCTGAAAGCCGAAGGCCGCGCCGGCCTGATCACCTTCATCACTGCCGGCGATCCCGACCACGACACCTGTGCCCGGCTGCTGGCCGGCCTGCCCTCGGCTGGCGCCGATGTAATCGAACTTGGCGTACCCTTCACCGATCCGATGGCCGATGGCCCCTCGATTCAGGCCGCCAATCTGCGTGCGCTGGCCAATGGCGCCACTTTGCGCAAGACGCTGCAATTGGTGCGCGGCTTCCGCAAGACGGATAACGCCACGCCGATCGTGCTGATGGGCTATTTCAACCCGATCTCCGCCTATGGCGTCGATGCCTTCCTGAAAGATGCCAAGGAAGCCGGCGTCGATGGCCTGATCGTGGTTGACCTGCCGCCCGAGGAAGACGATGAACTCTGCCTGCCGGCGATCCAGGCCGGGCTGCATTTCATCCGGCTGGCGACGCCGACGACGGACGACAAGCGCATGCCCGCCGTGCTGGCCAACACATCGGGCTTCCTCTACTACGTCTCGATTGCTGGCATCACCGGCGCCGCCGCGCCCGATGCCAGCGCGGTGGCCGCTGCCGTGAACCGCCTGCGCAAGCATACCAAGCTGCCCATCGGCGTCGGCTTCGGCATCCGCGACGGCCAGCGCGCCGCCGAAATCGCCCGCGCGGCGGATGCCGCCGTCGTCGGCTCGGCCCTTGTCGAACGGGTGGCGGAAGCCCAAGTTAAGGGCATCGACCCGGCGGCGCATGTGCTGGCGCTGGTGCGGGAGCTCGGCGACGCCGTGCGCACCGCGCGCAAGTGATCTGAGGGAGTAACGCTATGAACTGGTTGACGCGCCCATGAACTGGTTAACACGCACGGTGCTGCCGAAGATCCGCGAGATGACGCGGAAGAAGGACACGCCCGACAACCTGTGGCGCAAATGCCCGGCCTGCGGCCAGATGATCTACTCCAAGGAAGTGGAGGAGAATCAGCATGTCTGCCCGAAATGCGACCATCACATGCGCATCGGCTCGAAGGAGCGTTTCGCCGCGCTGTTCGATGACGGCGAATACCAGACCATCGAATTGCCGGACGTGATCCAGGATCCCTTAAGCTTCCGCGACCAGAAGAAGTATCCCGACCGCCTGAAGGATGCGCGCAACAAGACGGCTTTGCGCGATGCCATCGTGGTGGCGCATGGCACGCTGCAGAAGAAGGACGTGGTCGTCGCGGTGCAGAATTTCGCCTTCATGGGCGGTTCCATGGGCATGGCGGCCGGCGAGGCCTTGATCGCGGCGGCGACGCTGGCGGTGAGCCAGCGCGCGGCGCTGATCGTGTTCGCCGCTGCCGGCGGTGCCCGCATGCAGGAAGGCATCCTCAGCCTGATGCAGATGCCGCGCACGGTGATTGCCGTGCAGCGCCTGCGCGAGGCGCATCTGCCCTTCATCGTGGTGTTGACCGATCCGACCACCGGCGGCGTCACTGCTTCCTATGCCATGCTTGGCGACATTCAGATCGCCGAACCCGGCGCGCTGATCGGTTTCGCCGGCCCGCGCGTGATCGAGCAGACCATCCGCGAGACCCTGCCGGAAGGCTTCCAGCGCGCCGAATACCTGCTGGACCATGGCATGCTGGACCAGGTGGTGCATCGCCACAAGCTGCGTGAGACATTGGGCCGCATCGTGTCGCTGCTGCTGGAGCCGGTGACCAAGGCCGACGTGGTGGCCCTGCCGCGCCCGGGCCTCGACGTGCCGCCGACCGGCGAAATCCCGCACGGCGCCATCCGGCCGCGTTGATCCTGGATTAGTTTCCACAGCCGTTTTTATACACTCGTCATGCCCGGGCTCGACCCGGGCATCTTTCTCTATTTGGCCTGAGATGCCCGGGTCGAGCCCGGGCATGACGATGGGGCATTGCGCCGCTCACTTCAGCGGCAGGCAGATATCCGTGAGCAATTCGGTCGGCGGCACTTCGCGCGGGTTGTTCAGGTAATCCTCGAAGACCGGCGCATCGGCGGCCTCGCGGCCCGATTGCACCAGCCAGGTGCCGAACAGCCAGTCATAGGCCGGCCGCATGTCGGAATACGGTCCCTTGTGGCGCAGCACGGCATACTCGCCGCCGCGCAATTCGGCGCGCTCAAGCGGCGCCTCCACCGGAAAGCCGGCATCGGGAATGACAATGCCTGCCGCCGAGCGCAACTCGGCTTCCGGCACCGAGGTCGGGTCGGAGTAATACAATCCCTTCATGCACAGCCCGGGCCGCAGCAGCCCGCGCGCGCCGAGCACGCCGAACAGGGTTTCGAAGGCACGGCCGATTTCCATGTAAGAGCCGCGATGCGGTACCACGGCGAGCATGGCGGGGCTGAGCTTGCGGATCGACACATCATGCATGGCAACGACTCCCTTGGGCGCGAATTGCAGGTTGAAGCGGGTGTGGCTGCCGCTCTTGCGGTATTCCGCCGGCGGCAGGCCATAGGCTTCCTTGAAAGCGCGGTTGAAGGCGGCGGCGCTGCCATAGCCGGCGCGCGGCCACACATCGTCGAGTGGCATCGGGCTATGCACCAGATCGGCGGCGGCGCGCTGCAGGCGCAGGCGCTTCACCGTCTGCACCACGGATTCGCCATAGACCGCCTGCCAGATGCGGTGCCAATGCCAGGGTGACAGCGCCGCCACCTCGGCCAGGATGGCAAGGTCGAGTTCGGCATCGAGATGGGCGTAGATATATTCCGTCACCCGCGTGAAGCGGCGGACATAGCCGGCCTGGTCTGTGGTACTGAAAAGCGGGTCGGACATGCGGGCATCCCTGCTGCGGCGAGAACGCTAAACCAGTATCATGGCCGCGATTGATAAATCTTGCGGAGTTCGCGTGGTCCCGTCTGCCCTGCCATCCGATGCCATCCTGAAACGCCTGATGGCGCTGCACCCGAAGGTGATCGACCTGTCGCTCGACCGCGTCGCCGGGTTGATGCGCAAGCTCGGCGATCCGCAGTTGAAACTGCCGCCGGTGGTGCATGTCGCCGGCACCAATGGCAAGGGCTCGCTGGTCGCCTATCTGCGGGCCATGGCGGAAGCCGCCGGCTTGCGCGTGCATGCCTATATCTCGCCGCATCTGGTGCGCTTCCACGAGCGTATCCGGCTGAATGGCAGGCTGATCGAGGAGGAGCGGCTACAGGCCTTGCTCAGCGACCTCGAACGCATCAACGGCGAGGCACCGATCACCTTCTTCGAGATCACCACGGCAGCCGCCTTCCGCGCCTTCGCCGAGGAGCCCGCCGATCTGGTGCTGCTGGAAACCGGGCTCGGCGGTCGGCTGGATGCCACCAACCTGGTGCCGCAGCCGGCGCTGACCGCCATCACCCCCATCGGCATGGATCACATCGCTTTCCTCGGCGACACGCTGGAAAAGATCGCGTTTGAGAAAGCCGGCATCCTCAAGCCCGGTGTGCCTTGCGTGGTCGGGCCGCAGCGCGCGGCAGCGGCCCGCGTGCTGGAGACACGCGCCGCCCAATTGCAGGCGCCGCTCTTGCGCCATGGCCATGAATGGCAGGTAGCGGCAACACGCGACGGCCTCGCGTGGCACAGCAATACGCAGCATCTGCGCCTGCCGCGCCCGGCCCTGCCCGGTCCACACCAGATCGAGAATGCCGGCACGGCGATTGCCTGCGCCCTGCAATTGAAGCTGCCCGAAGCCGCCATCGCGACGGGTTTGCGTGCCGTGGAATGGCCGGCGCGATTGCAGCGCCTGACCCAGGGCCCGTTGCTCGACCTGCTGCCGCCGGATGCCGAACTCTGGCTCGATGGCGGCCATAACCCGATGGCCGGCGAGGCGCTGGCGGCGATGCTGCGGCAATGGCATGCCGATCCGGCGACGCGGCGGCGCACCTATCTGGTGGCCGGCATGCTCAACACCAAGGAGCCGGGCGGCTTCCTGCGCCCCTTAAGGCCCCATATCGCCGCCGCCGCCACTATCCCCATTCCCGGCGAGGCCAATAGTCTGACGGCGGAGGATCTGGCTCGCATCGCGTTGGCCGAGGGCCTGAGCACCTGGCCGGCCACCAATGCCGCCGAGGCGCTGCGCTTCCTCTCGGGCCTGCACACACAAAAAGAGCCGGCGCGATTTCTCGTCGCCGGCTCTCTGTATCTGGCGGGCCAGGTGCTGGCCCGCAACTCGTAGGTATCGCCTTAGATCGACGAATTGATCCACTCGACCAGGCGGCTTTTCGGCATGGCGCCGATCTTGGTCGCCACCGGCTTGCCATCCTTGAACAGGATCAGGGTCGGGATGCCGCGCACGCCTAGCTTGGTCGGGGTGGTCGGGTTCTCATCGATATTCACCTTGGCGACGGTGAGCTTGCCGCCCATCTCCTGCGCGATTTCGTCCAGCGCCGGGGCGATCTGGCGGCACGGGCCGCACCACTCAGCCCAGAAATCGACCAGCACCGGGCCCGAGGCCTTGAGCACATCGGTCTCGAAAGAGTCGTCGGTCACCTTGGTCGTCGCGGCGGACATGGGAGTGGTTCCTTATTCTGGCGCGGTCCCGTTTGTGGGCCGCTGGTCGCAAATAAGGTAGGGAGGTGGCCGGGGAGCGTCAAGCAGCCACAGTATGTTGAGTCAACCCCATGTTCCGATTAACGAATCGGGCGGAATTTTTATGCGATTTAAGGGGTGACAAGCCCGGCTGCGGTCGTTACAGTTTGTAACACCGGATGGTCCTAGGCTATCCGGTTAGGGTAAACAGGGGGTTAACGGGGGAGTTAATGGCCTTGGGCTTGGCTGCGACGCTACGACGCTTTCACCGCATCACTGCGGTGGCGTTTGCCCTGGGCGCCCTACCGGCCCTGGCGCTCACCCCTTGGAGCGCCTCGGGCCAGCCGCGTACACACAAGCAGACCGAGAAAACCACCCAGACCGCCAAGGCACAACCGGCCAAGGCGGCGCCGAAGCAGCGCAAGCAGAAGAATGCCGAGCCGGCCCGCGCCGCCGCCCAGGCGCGCGGCGATGGCTTCATGATCGACGGTCGCTGGGTGCGGGTGGATATCATCAAGGGTGACACCTCCCTGCTCGGCTATGCCGGCAAGGCCCCCGCCGTGCTGATCCTGCATGGCTCGCATGGCCTTGGCGACGGCTCGCTATTCTACCCGCAGGCGAAGGCCCTGGCCGATCGCGGCATCTCCGCCTTCGTGGTGCATTATTTCGACGGCCTCTCCGAGGCCCGCAAGGCATCGCCCGCCCTGCATGAGCAGCGCGAGAAGGTAATCGCCTCGGCGATCTCCTATGTCTCCAAGCTCGGCTATGTCGACAGCGACAAGATCGGCGTGTTCGGCCTCTCGCTCGGCGGCTTCCATGCCCTGAGCCTCGGCAGCCGCGATGCCCGCGTGCAGGCGGTGGTGAACATGTTCGGCGCCATGCCGGCGGAAGTGCAGCGCAAGGGCATCGACCGCATGCCGCCGACCCTGGTGCTGCATGGCGACCGCGACCGCATCGTGCCGGTGCGCAAGGCGCATGAGCTGGAAAGCCTGCTCAAGGATGTCGGCGCCGATTACGAGATGAAAATCTACAACGGCGAAGGTCATGCCTTCAAAGGCGCCGCCAAGGATGATTCCATCGCCCGCACCACGGATTTCTTCGAGCGCCATCTCGGCACCGACCGTGGCCTGCTGGATAAGCCGATCGAACTCGACCTCGCCCTGGCGCCGATGGTGCCGGAAAAGGACACGCTGCCGATCCGCGCCTTCACCATCGCCGACGAACTCGGCAATGTGCAGGCCAGCCCGGCGGCAGCCGCCGCTGCTACCCCGGCTGCCGATGCCGACCTGACCCCGGAAGAGGCCAAGGCCGAAGCCGGCATGATCGACCTGCCGCCGATGGAAGAAGGCACCCCGATCAACTGAGTTGCCGTTTCGGCTCAAACAAAAAAGCCCAGGCAAGCCCTGGGCTTTTTTGTTGCGCCTTCCTTCTCGTCATGCGCGGACTTGATCCGCGCATCTCAGGCTGGTGATCAAGAATGGCATGAGATCCCCGGGTCAAGCCCGGGGATGACGTGGGAATGTGTGGCGGGCATGCCCCACCCCCGTCGTCATTGCCGGGTCAAGCCCGGCGGTGACGTGCGGTTTGGAGGATAAAGCAGCACGTGAATGCCCCGGCTTGGCGGGGGCATTCACGAGTCATTCTATTCAAGCCGCCTTGGAATAGGTCGTGTCGACCAGTTGGGCGATGGCGCGCATGATCTGCGTCAGGTTGAAGTCCTTCGGCGTGAATACGGCGGCGATGCCGGCTGCGCGCAGCTTGCGCTCATCCTCTGGCGGGATGATGCCGCCGACCACCACCGGCACGTCGCCGATGCCTTCGGCGCGCATGCGCTCGATCACATCGGTTGCCAGCTCAACATGGGAGCCAGAGAGGATCGACAGGCCGACAAGGTGGACGCCTTCTTCCAGCGCCGCCGAAACGATCTGTTCCGGCGTCAGGCGGATGCCTTCATAGACCACTTCCATGCCGCAATCGCGTGCCTTCACCGCGATCTGCTCGGCACCGTTGGAATGGCCATCGAGCCCTGGCTTGCCGACCAGCAGCTTGATCGGGCGGCCAAGCCGGCGTGCCACGGCGGCGACTTCGGCACGCAATTCATCCATGCCATCGTCGGCGGTAGCATTGGCGGAGGCCGCGACACCCGTGGGCGCGCGGTATTCACCGAACACGCCACGCAGGCAGCCGGCCCATTCACCGGTGGTGACGCCGGCCTTCGCCGCCGCAATGCTCGGCTCCATGATATTGCGCCCTTCGCGCGCCGCCGCTTCCAATTCTTTTAGGGCTGCCGCCACTGCCTGCGGGTCACGCTGTGCACGCCAGGCCTTCAACCGCTCGATCTGCTCAGCTTCGGCGGCAGGATCGACGGTCATGATGGCGCCGCCCTCGGAGGCCACCAGCGGCGACGGCGCGCTTTCGGTGAACTTGTTGACGCCAACCACGGTGATCGCACCGGTTTCGATGCCGCGCACGCGATTGGTGTTGCTCTCCACCAGCGCCTGCTTGAGATAGCCGCTCTCGACCGCCTGGATCGCGCCGCCCATATCCTCGATGCGCTTGAGTTCGGCGCGCGCGGCAGCCTTCAATTCACTCACCTTGGCATCAATGGCCGGGTTGCCATCGAACAGGTCGCCATATTCCAAGAGGTCGGTTTCATAGGCGACGATCTGCTGCAGGCGCAGCGACCATTGCTGATCCCAGGGACGCGGCAGGCCCAGCGCTTCGTTCCAGGCCGGCAACTGCACGGCGCGGGCACGCGCCTTCTTCGACAGCACCACCGCCAGCATCTCAAGCAGGATGCGGTAGACATTGTTTTCCGGCTGCGGCTCGGTGAGGCCGAGCGAATTCACCTGCACACCGTAGCGGAACAGCAAAGCCTTCTCGTCGGTGACGCCGTAGCGTTCGCGGCCGATCTCCTCCCAGAGATCGACGAAGGCGCGCATCTTGCAGATTTCGGTCACGAACCGGATGCCGGCATTGACGAAAAAGCTGATGCGCCCGAAAGCCTGCGCGAAATCTTCCGGCGGCACCTGGCCCGAGGCCTTCACCGCATCGAGCACGGCAATGCCGGTCGCCAGCGCATAAGCCAGTTCCTGCACCGGCGTCGCGCCGGCTTCCTGCAGGTGATAGCTGCACACATTGGTCGGGTTCCACTTCGGCAGCTCGCGATAGGTAAACGCGATCACATCGGTGATCAGCCGCATCGAGGCCGCCGGCGGGAAGATATAGGTGCCGCGCGAGAGATATTCCTTGATGATGTCGTTCTGCACCGTGCCGTTCAGTTCGGCCCGGCTGGCGCCCTGCTCCTCGGCCACCGCGATATAAAGCGCCAGCAGCCAGGCCGCCGGGGCGTTGATGGTCATGGAGGTGTTCATCTTGGCCAACGGGATCTGGTCGAACAGCACCCGCATGTCACCCAGATGCGCCACCGGCACGCCGACCTTGCCGACTTCGCCGCGCGCCAGCACATGGTCCGAATCGTAGCCGGTCTGGGTCGGCAGGTCGAAAGCGACGCTCAAACCGGTCTGGCCGCGGCCCAGATTGGTGCGGTAAAGCTCGTTCGAGGCACTGGCCGAGCTATGCCCGGAATAGGTGCGAAAAAGCCAAGGTTTCTCGACCGCGGCGGCAGAATCCGGCTTTTTGCTAGTGCGAAGAACGGGTTGCGCAGCAGCAGAGGCTTCAACGGGCTTCGTCATAATAATATTCCGTCGCGATTCGATTTTGGGACATTAAATTGCCCCCTTGCGGCCTGCAACGGAAATATCATAACCTCCGCTGCACTGCAAAACGCACTTGCCATTTTTGCGGCACCGCCGAAAAATGTCAATCGCATTGCAGCGCCTGCACTCGCCTATGGCGGGTCAGGCAGGGGCAAAGATGATCTGACGAGGGGTTACCTCGGTGAAGGAGAATAACATGTCCAATGCGGGTGGGACCGTGGTGACGCTGCAGACTTCCAATGGCACGCCGGTCAAGGGTGGCTACAAGGACCTCTACGAGGTGGGTGAGATTCCGCCGCTCGGCCATGTGCCGAAGCAGATGTATGGCTGGGCGATCCGGCGCGAGCGCCACGGCCCGCCGGAAGATTCGTTCCAGCTCGAAGTATTGCCGACGCCAGAGATCGACGCCGACGAAGTGCTGATCCTGGTGATGGCGGCGGGCGTGAACTACAACGGCGTCTGGGCCGGCCTCGGCGTGCCGATTTCGCCCTTCGACGTGCATAAGGCGCCGTATCACATCGCCGGCTCCGATGCGTCGGGCATCGTCTACGCCGTCGGTCGCCGCGTGAAGCGCTGGAAGGTCGGCGACGAAGTCATCGTCCATTGCAACCAGGACGACGGCGACGACGAGGAATGCAATGGCGGCGATCCGATGAACTCGCCGACCCAGCGCATCTGGGGCTACGAGACGCCGGATGGTTCCTTCGCCCAGTTCGCTCGCGTGCAGTCGCGCCAGCTCATGCCGCGCCCGAAGCACCTGACCTGGGAAGAAAGCGCCTGCTACACGCTGACGCTCGCCACCGCCTACCGCATGCTGTTCGGCCACCGCCCGCATATCCTGCGGCCGGGCCATAACGTGCTTGTGTGGGGCGCCGCCGGCGGCCTCGGCTCGATGGCGATCCAGCTTGTCGCCATTTCCGGCGCCAATGCCATCGGCATCATCTCGGATGAATCGAAGCGCGACTTCGTGATGAGCCTGGGCGCCAAGGGCGTAATCAACCGCAACGACTTCGATTGCTGGGGCCAGTTGCCGCCGGTGCTCGATGTCGAGAAATACGCCGAGTACATGAAGAAGTGCCGTGCCTTCGGCAAGGCAATCTGGGACATCACCGGCAAGGGCAACGATGTCGATTTCGTGTTCGAGCATCCGGGCGAGCAGACCTTCCCGGTGAGCTGCTTCGTCGTCAAGCGCGGCGGCATGGTGGTGTTCTGCGCCGGCACCACCGGCTTCAACATCACCTTCGACGCGCGCTTCGTGTGGATGCGGCAGAAGCGCATCCAGGGCAGCCATTTCGCCAACCTGCTGCAGGCCAGCCAGGCCAACCAGCTGGTGATCGAACGCCGCCTCGATCCCTGCATGTCGGAAGTGTTCTCCTGGGCCGACATTCCGCGCGCCCACACCAAGATGTGGAAGAACCAGCACAAGCCGGGCAACATGGCGGTGCTGGTCTCGGCCAAGGTGCCGGGCCTGCGTACCGTCGAGGACGCCATCGAGGTCGGCAACAACTGACCTGAAGGCCGGGGCGCGGCGCAAAGCCGCGCCCCGTTCTCTTTATGCAACGCTTCTCTCTCATAACGAAGACCGCCCGCCATGTCCGCTGCCGTCAAACTGCCTGCTGCTCCTGAAAGCCTGCTGCTGCCCAACCTGCTCGCCACCTGCGGCGAAGCGCTGGGGGCCGCCGAGCAACTGGTGGCGCAAGCCACGGCGGCGGTGGCGCAGCTGGTGCGCGGCGCCGATGGCCGCATCGATACGGCGCGGCTTGAGGAAGAGCAGTTCGCCTGCCATGGCCTGTCGTGGTTCGCCACCTATGCCGCGACCATGAAGGAAACGCTGCACTGGGCCGAGCGGCTTCAGGCTGATGGCCGCCTGAGCGAACTGGAAAGCCTGATCCTGCAGGCCGGTTTCGGCGAATACCTGGCCCAGCTTCAGGGCGGCATCGCCATGAGCCAGGTGGAAATCTGCCGCCCGGAAGACCTTGGCGTGACCCAGGAAGCGCTTGGCGCCTACCGCATCCCGGCGGTGCTGACCCTGGTGCAGGGCGGCAACAACAGCGCCGTGCGCAGCCGCATCGCGCAGCTTATCAGCGACAGCCTGAACACTGGCAATTTCGGCGAACTCGGCCTGGACGAGACCCTCGCCATGGTGCGCGAGCAGTTCCGCCGCTTCGCCGAGGACAAGGTGATCCCGTTTGCCCATGACTGGCACCGCAAGGATGAATTCATCCCGATGCCGGTGGTGTTGGAAATGGCCGAGATGGGCGTGTTCGGCCTCACCATTCCTGAAGAATACGGCGGCCATGGCTTCGGCAAGACCGCGATGTGCGTGGTGTCGGAAGAACTCAGCCGCGGCTATATCGGCGTTGGCAGCCTTGGCACCCGTACCGAAATCGCCGGCGAGCTGATCCTGCGCGGCGGCACGGAAGAGCAGAAGAAATACTGGCTGCCGAAGCTTTCCTCGGGCGAAATCCTGCCCACCGCCGTGTTCACCGAACCGAATACCGGCTCCGACCTCGGCAGCCTGCGCACCCGCGCGATCAAGAACGGCGACTTCTACGAAGTCACCGGCAACAAGACCTGGATCACGCACGCGGCGCGCACCGACCTGATGACCCTGCTGGTGCGCACCGATCCGAGCGAGCCGGGCTACAAGGGCCTCTCGATGCTGCTGGCCGAGAAGCCGCGCGGCGACGATGCCAATCCCTTCCCCGCAGAAGGGATGAGCGGCGGCGAGATCAAGGTGCTCGGCTATCGCGGCATGAAGGAATACGAGATCGGCTTCGATGGCTTCAAGGTGAAGGCCGGGAACCTGCTCGGCGGCCGCGAGGGCCAGGGCTTCAAGCAGTTGATGGAAACCTTCGAGTCGGCCCGCATCCAGACCGCCGCCCGCGCGCTCGGCGTGGCGCAATGCGCGCTCGAACTCGGCATGAAATACGCGCTTGACCGGGTGCAGTTCGGCAAGCCGATCTATTCCTTCCCGCGCGTGCACGGCAAGATCGCCTGGATGGTGGTGGAAACCATGTTCGCGCGCCAGCTCAGCTATTTCGCCGCGCGCGAGAAGGATGCCGACCGCCGCTGCGACCTGGAAGCCGGCATGGCCAAGCTGCTCGCCGCCCGCGTCGCCTGGTCGAATGCCGATAATGCGCTACAGGTGCATGGCGGCAACGGCTATGCCGAGGAATACCCGATCAGCCGCGTGCTGTGCGACGCGCGCATTCTCAACATCTTCGAGGGTGCCGCCGAAATTCAGGCGCAGGTGATCGCCCGCCGCCTGCTGGAGCAGCGCAACGGCTGAGCCTGGAGCCAGCCGTCAGACGAAGAAATCCGGGATCAGGTCCTTCTCCGCCACGCCTTCATGGCGGTAGATGGCGAAGTCGGTGACGCCGGCTTCGCGCAATACGTCATCATCGATGAAGAAATTGCCGGTGCAGGATTTGCTCTGCCGTGTGAGGATCGCATGCGCGGCATCGGCGAGGATTTCCGGCTTGCGGCAGCGGCGGCGGAAATCCGGCCCGGTGATCACGTTCATCGCATCGGTATCGACGGCGGTGCGCGGCCACAGCGCGTTCACCGCCACGCCCTTGTCGCGGAATTCGCCGGCCATGCCGAGCACGCAGAGGCTCATGCCGAATTTCGCCATGGTGTAGGCGACATGCGGCGCGAACCAGCGTTCCTCAACATTGAGCGGCGGCGACATGGTGAGGATATGCGGGTTCGGCGCCTTGAGCAGATAGGGCAAAGCCTTCTGCGAACACAGATACGTGCCGCGCAGATTGATCTGATGCATCAGGTCGAACCGCTTCATCGGCGTTTCCAGCGTGCCGGTGAGGCTGATGGCGGAGGCGTTGTTGATCAGGATGTCGATGCCGCCGAAGCGTTCAGCAGCCTGCGCCATGGCGGCTTCCACCACCGCTTCCTCGCGCACATCCACCACCAGCGGCAAGGCCTGGCCACCGGCCGCCTCGATGGCCTCGGCGGCGGAGTAGATGGTGCCGGCCAGCTTGGGATGCGGCGCGGTGGTCTTCGCGGCAATGACGATATTGGCGCCATCGCGGGCTGCGCGCAAAGCGATGGCCAGCCCAATGCCCCGGCTGGCGCCGGTAATGAACAGCGTCTTGCCCTTGAGCGTCGTCATGCGCCCCTCCCCTCGGTTTTTGTTCTTTACTGTGCCGCCTCGGCCAGCAGGCGGCGGCTGTATTCGTAGACCCCAGCGGCGTTGACCCGGCGCTCGATCAGGCCTTCTTCCATCAGGTGATGCAGATGCGCCACCGCCTCGCCGGCAGCCAGCGTCAGATGCCCGGTGATGTCGCGCTTGAACAGCAGCGGCAGGGTATCCAGCGCCGTCATCGGCTTGTCCAGCGCCTGCATGATGATATCCAGGCGTTCCTGGTGGTGGCGCTTGAGATAGGCGATACGGGCATGCAGGCCGACGAACACGTCGCCATGGGCCGGCAGCACCCAGACATCCGCCGGCAGGTCGGCGAAGCGGTCGAAGGACTTGAGATACAGCGTCAACGACGCGGCATCCGGCTCGCCGGGATAGACGCCGATATGCGGGCTGATACGCGGCAGCACCTGGTCGCCGGAAATCAGCAGGTTGAGATCGGCGCAATACAGGCTGGCATGTTCCGGCGAATGGCCGCGTCCGATGATGACTCGCCAATCATGGCTGCCGATGCGCACGCTATCGCCTTCCACCATGCGGTGGTAGTAGCGCGGGATCTCGCCCACCGCCTTGCGGAAATTGCCGAAGCCGCTGGCCTTGATCTTCTCCATCTGCTCCGGGCTGAAGCCCATGCGCTGATAGAAGTCGATCACTTCCGCCGGCACTTCAGGCAGGCTGTCGAGCATCAGCATGCGGCCGAAGCTCCACTCGCCCAGCGTCATCCAGAGTGGCGCCTGCCAGCGTTCATGCAGCCAGCCGGCGAGGCCAATATGGTCGGGATGGAAATGGGTGCAGATGATGCGGGTGATCGGCAGGCCGCCGAGATGGCGCTCGAACACCTGTTCCCAGAGCGCCTGCAGCTTGGCTGAGCGGAAACCGGTATCCACCACGGTCCAACCTTCGCCATCGCGCAACAGCCAGAGATTGATGTAGTCTAGGCCGGGAATGGGGATCGGCATGCGCAGCCACAGCGCGCCGGGACGCAGTTCGTAAACCTCGGCATCGCCGGGGCGCGGGCCTTGCGGATGCCCGGCGAATGGGTAGCTCAAGCCGATTTCGCGCTCTTGCAGCTCGGACACGGTTGGATTTCCTTGCAGTCTGTCGGGAGAATATTATGACGTTGTTATGGATAATCTAGGGTGACGTTAACGTTAGCGTCAATGGCATGACCTCAACCCCTTATCAGATAAAGGATTTCGCCAAGGGCGAAATGCTCTTCCGGGCCGGCGATCCGGTGCCGGAAGCGGCTGCCGAGGCTTTTCTGGTGCTGGAGGGCCGGCTTGAGGTGTTCCTCGATGGCGCCGATGGCGAGCCGCTGCCGCTCGGCAATATTGAGGCCGGACAGATCGTCGGCGAAATGGCGCTGCTCGATGGCCAGCCGCGCTCGGCGCATGTGCAGGCCGGCCCGAAGGGCGCGCGCTGCGCCGTGATCACCCGCAGCGTGCTGCAGCGCCTGGTCGGCGAAGCCGATCCGGTGCTGCGCGGGCTGCTCAATGCCTATGCCAAGCGGCTGCGCAGCGCCAACCAGCAGCATGCGGCGGCGGCTGAAAGCGCCGTCGAGCTTTCCGGCCTCAACGAACCGGAGCGGCCGCGCGGCGGCCCGACCATGGTTGGTGTCACCAACAAGGCGGCGATTGCCGCGCTGCTGAGCAAGGCGGCACGCGATGCGGGCTGCGAACTGACGCTCTATCCCAATGGCAGCAAGGCATGGCCGGCGCTACAAAGCGGCGCCAAGCCAGCCATCGTGGTGGCGGTGGCGACCGCCAGCGAGGATGACGGCCCGGCGCTGGCCAAGCTGATCGCCATGAAACTGGCGAAGCCGCGCCCCGGCTTCGTGCTGATCGGCCGCGCCGATGGCAAGCCGGTGAGCTTCAACCCGAAGGAAGTCGATGATCTGGTCGACCAGCCGGTGGAAGCCACCGCGCTGGCCGATGTGATCAAGGCGCGGCTGAAAAACCCGCCGCGCTCCTAGACTTCAGGCGCGCAGCAGATCCGGCGTCACCTGGGCGAGATCCTTGGCGCCTTCCATGGCGCCGAGGCAGCGGCCTTCCACCGCCGTCAGCACCTGTTCGGCATAGAAGCGCGCAGAGAGAATCTTGGCGGCGAAATACGGATCGGTGCTGCCGGCTGCGATTTCCGCCTTGGCCGCCAGCGCCAGCTTGGCGAGCAGCCAGCCGCCAACGGTTTCCGAGAAAGCGCGGTGATACGGCGTGGCGCCCGAAAGCGCCGCATTGGCATCCTTGGCCAGCGTGCCGGCCATCCACAAGGATGCCTTAACCAGGGCTGCCAGCGCGCGCGACAATTCGCGCTGCACGGAAGCGAAGCCCTCGCCGGCGGCACCAAGTGCCTTCACCGTGGCCTCGATTTCTGCGAACAGCCGCTTTACGGCGTCGCCGCCCTGCAGGCCGAGCTTGCGCGTCACCAGGTCGATGGCCTGGATGCCGTTGGTGCCTTCATAGATCGGCAGGATGCGGGCATCGCGGTAATGCTGCGCGGCACCGGTCTCCTCGATGAAACCCATGCCGCCATGGATCTGCACGCCGATGGAAGCGACTTCGACGCCAACATCGGTGGCCCAGCCCTTCGACAGCGGCGTGAGCAATTCCACCAGCGCCTTGGCGTCAGCGGCCTTGTCCTTGTCGGTGTCGTGATGCGCGCGATCGATGCTGGCGGCGTTGAGGTAGATCAGCGCGCGCAACGCCTCGGTCTGGGTCTTCATCAGCATCAGGTTGCGGCGCACATCGGCGTGTTCGATGATCGCCACATGCTGTTCGGCATTCATGCCGGGATGGCGGCCCTGCTTGCGGCCCTCGGCATAGGAAAGCGCCTGCTGGAAGGCGCGCTCGGCAATCGCCAGGCCCTGGCAGCCGACGCTGAGGCGGGCATTGTTCATCATGGTGAACATGCAGCGCATGCCCTGGTTCTCTGCGCCCAGCAGCCAGCCGATGCATTCGTCATTGTCGCCATAGGACATGACGCAGGTCGGGCTGGCATGGATGCCGAGCTTGTGTTCCACCGAGACGACGCGCAGGTCGTTGCGGCGGCCCAAGCTGCCATCGGCCTTCGGGATGTATTTCGGCACGATGAAAAGCGAGATGCCCTTGGTACCGGCCGGCGCACCCGGCAGGCGGGCCAGCACCAGATGCACGATATTCTCGGCCATCTGGTGTTCGCCATAGGTGATGAAAATCTTGGTGCCGGTGATGCGGTAGGTGCCATCGCCATTCGGCACCGCCTTCGACTTCAGCGCACCGACATCGGAGCCGGCCTGCGGCTCGGTCAGGTTCATGGTGCCGGTCCAGGTACCGGCCACCATCTTCGGCAGATACATCGCCTGCTGTTCCGGCGTGCCATGGGCGATGATGGCATCAATCGCGCCCTGGGTGAGCAGCGGGCAGAGCGAGAACGAGAGATTCGATGCCTGCACCATTTCCTGCACCGCCATGGTGACGGCCCAGGGAATCGCGCCGCCGCCGATTTCCTCGGCAAAGGGCATGCCATTCCAGCCGGCCTCGGCGAACTGCTTGTAGGCCTCGGCGAAACCATCCGCCGTACGCACGGTGCCGTTCTCGACGCGGGAACCCTGCTGATCGCCGATGCGGTTCAGCGGCGCCAGCACGCCGGTGGCGAATTTCGCCGCCTCCTCCAGCACCGCCGCCGCGGTTTCCGGCTCGGCATTGCCCAGGCCCGGCAAGCCGCTCAATTGCTGCAGGCCCGCCACCTGTTCCAGCACGAAACGCATATCCTTGATCGGCGCGGTGTAGGTCATGGCGGGGTCTCCTCGAACGACTGTTTGATTTGCAGGGTGATAATATGGACTGAGGCGGCGAGCAAGCCCAGGACTGGTAACACGGGCCGGTTGCGGCTACACAATCGCGCCATGGCTGACGCTACGACATCCATCACGCCCGACGCGGCCGCCCGCCTGCTGGCCCAGGGCGAGGTGGTGGCGATACCGACCGAGACCGTCTACGGCCTTGCCGCCGATGCCACCAATCCGGCGGCGGTAGCGAAGATTTTCGCCGCCAAGGGCCGGCCCAGCTTCAACCCGCTGATCAGCCATGTGGCGGATTTCAGCCAGTTGCACGATCTAGTGGAAACCGACGAGCGCGCCCGGGCGCTGGCTCAAGCCTTCTGGCCCGGCCCGCTGACCTTGGTGCTGCCGCGCAAGCCCGGCTGCCCGGTGGCCGAAACCGTGTCGGCCGGCCTGCCCAGCCTGGCCATCCGCATCCCCGCCCACCCTGTTGCCCATGCCATCCTGGCCCAGCTCGGCCGCCCGGTTGCGGCACCCTCGGCCAACCGCTCCGGCCATGTCTCGCCGACCACGGCGCAGCATGTCTGGGACAGTCTGGGGGCTGAAATGCCGGTGGTGGATGGCGGCGCCTGCCCGGTGGGGCTGGAATCGACCGTGATCGGCCTCAGCGGGCCGGACACATTATTGCTGCGGCCGGGCGGCATTGCCGCCGAGGCCATCGAGGCGGCACTCGGGCAGAAGCTGAAGCTTCCCACCCATGGCAAGCTGGAAAGCCCCGGCATGCTGCTGAAGCATTACGCGCCGGGCCGACCGGTGCGGCTGGATGCAACCGCCCCCCAGGGCCGCGAGGGGCTCTTAAGCTTCGGCCCTGCCCTGCCCGGTTTCGCGGCATACTATCCGTTGAGCGAAAGCGGCGATCTCGCCGAGGCGGCGCAGAAACTTTATGCCGGCCTGCATGCCCTGGACCGCGATGATCTGGACGGCATCGCCGTGATGCCCCTGCCGGAACAAGGCCTGGGCGTGGCGATCCTCGACCGTTTACGGCGCGCGGCGCGCGGGCGATAATCGGCGCGTCATGACCGCGCTTGCACCTGAACTTCTGAACCGTTTCCGTGACATCGTCGGCCCCAAGGGCTGGGTGTCCGATCCCGATATCCTGGCACCGCATCTGGTGGAGCCGCGCGACATCTATAGCGGCATCACGCCGCTGATGCTGCGCCCGGCCAGCACGGCGGAAGTGGCCGCCATCGTGAAGCTGGCGCGCGAAACCCGCACCAAGCTGGTGCCGCAGGGCGGCAATACCGGCCTGGTCGGCGGCAGCATCCCGTTCATGGGCAATGACGAAATCATCGTGTCGCTGCAGCGCATGAACAAGATCCGCGCCCTGGATGCGCTGAACGACACCATCACCGTGGAAGCCGGCTGCGTGCTGGCGCAGGTGCAGCAGGCGGCGCGCGATGCCGACCGCCTGTTCCCGCTCTCCATCGGCTCGGAAGGCAGTTGCACCATCGGCGGCAACCTTTCCACCAATGCCGGCGGCAATGCCGTGCTGCGCTATGGCAACACGCGCGAACTGGCGCTGGGTCTGGAAGTGGTGCTGGCCGATGGCCAGGTATGGGATGGCCTGCGCGGCCTGCGCAAGGACAATACCGGCTACGACCTCAAGGACCTGTTCATCGGCGGCGAAGGCACGCTTGGCATCATCACCGCCGCCGTGCTGAAACTGCACCCGCTGCCGAAGGCCACCGCCACCGCCTTCACCGCCATACGTGATCCTTCGGCGGCCATCGAATTGCTGGCCAAGGCCAAGGCGATGAGCGGTGGCCAGGTGACCGGCTTCGAGCTGATCGGACGGCTGCCGCTGGATTTCGCGCTGAAGCACAATCCCGGCACCAGCGACCCGATTGCGGCGCGCTATGACTGGTATGTGCTGATGGAATTCTCCTCGGGCAGCGACGATGGCTCGATCGGCACCACCATGGAAGCCGTGCTCGGCGATGGCTTCGAGGCCGGCCTGGTGCTGGATGCCGCCATCGCGCAATCGGAAACCCAGCGCGCGGCCTTCTGGAAACTGCGTGAGCTGCTGTCGAATTCGCAGCGGCCCGAGGGCGGCTCGATCAAATGCGACATCTCGGTGCCGGTATCGCGCATGCCGGACTTCATCGCGCAGGCGACCAAGGCGGTGGAGGCCCATATCGCGGGCGTGCGCGTTGTAACTTTCGGCCATATCGGCGACGGCAACGTGCATTTCAACCTGTCGCAGCCGGTGGGCTGGGAGAGAGCGAAATTCATGGCGCTGTGGGACGATGTGCACCAGATCGTGCACGATATCGCACACGGCATGAACGGCTCGATCTCCGCCGAACATGGCGTCGGCCGCATGAAGATCGACGAAATCGTGCATTACAAATCGCCCATCGAGATCGAGATGATGCGCAAGATCAAGCGCGCCTTCGATCCCGACAACATCCTGAATCCGGGTAAGGTGGTGAACCCATGATCCGCTGCTATATCGCCTCCAGCCTGGATGGCTATATCGCCACTGCCGATGGCGGCATCGAATGGCTGAAGCCCTTCGATGCCGAGGATTATGGCTACAAATCCTTCATCAACGAGATCGGCACCATCGTGATGGGCCGTACCACCTATGACCAGGTGCTGCTTTTCCCGGAATGGCCCTACAAGGGCAAGCGCGTGCTGGTGGTGACCAGCAGACCGCTGATCTCGGCACCGGCCGGCGTCGAAACCCGGCCAGCCCGCTTCCGCGAACTGGCAGACGAATTGCGCGGCCTGGGCCATGATGTATGGCTCTGCGGCGGCACGCAGTTGCTGGAGGGCTTCCTCGGCATCGACGCCGTCGACCGCCTGGAACTGTTCCTGATTCCGGTGACACTGGGCGGCGGCATCCCGCTGTTCCAGCGCGATACCGGGCCGCAGAACCGCCTGCGCCTGGCGCTATCGACGCCCTATCCCAACGGCGTGGTGAAGCTGGTCTACGACTTCACCTGAGTGGTGCCGATGGCATCCACCGGGCGCGAGCGCTGCGCCAGATAGACCACCACAATCAATGCCAGACCGGCCATGTCGGTGTAGATACCGGGCTTGATCAGCAGCAGCGCGCCGGCGACCAGCGCGGCGCGCTCCCATAGCCGGGTATGGCGGATCAGGTGGCCATGCAGGCCGGCAGCCAGGGTGAGGCAACCGATCGTGGCCGAAACCGTGGCATGCAGAATGGTCTGCCAATCACCGATGAACAGCAGTGCCGGTTCGTAAACGAACATGAATGGCACAATGAAGCCGGCAGCGCCGATGCGCACCGCCGCCCAGCCGGCATCCCAGATATTCGCCTTGGCCAGCGAGGCCGCGGCATAGACCGCGAGTGCCACCGGCGGCGTGATCGCCGAAAGAATGGCGAAGTAGAAGGCGAACATATGCGCGGCAGGTTCGATGACGCCGAGCTTCATGATCGCCGGCACCATCAGCGACACCATGACGATATAGGCCGGCGTGGTCGGCATGCCCATGCCAAGGATGATGCCGGCCACGGCTGTAAGCACCAGCGCCAGGATCAGGCTGTTCTGCGACAGGCCAACGATCATGTTGGTAAAGGTGATGCCGAGACCGGTAAGCGTAATCGAACCGATCACGATACCAGCGCAGGCACAGGCCAGCGCGACGGCCAGCGTGTTGCGCGCCCCATCTTCGAGGGCTTCCAGTACCAGATGCCAGGTGAGGCCCTGGCGGGTATTGGCGCGCAGCAGTGCCACCGGGAAGCAGGCGATCAGACCAGCCAGGGCACAGAGCGGCGCCGAATAGCCGGAGAACATGCCGGCCAGGATGATGGCCACCGGCAGAAACAGATGGCCGCGCTCGCGCAGCACCTGACCCAGCGCCGGCACTTCCGCAGCGGGCAGCCCCTGCAGGCCCTGGCGCTTGGCTTCGAAATGCACCGCGCCGAAGCAGGCAACATAGTACAGCAGCGACGGCACCAGCGCCCAGAGCGCAACGGTGGCATATGGCACCGCTAGGAATTCCGCCATCACGAAGGCGGCAGCGCCCATGATCGGCGGCATGATCTGACCGCCGGTAGAGGCGACGGATTCGACGCCGGCAGCGAATGCCTTGCTGAAGCCGGTACGCTTCATCAAGGGAATGGTGATCGGGCCATCCACCATCACATTGGCCACCGCAGAGCCTGAAATGGTGCCGAAGAGCGACGACGAAACCACCGCCACCTTGCCGGGACCACCGGCAGACCGGCCGGTCAGCGCCAGGGCGAAATCCATGAACAGCCGCCCGGTGCCGGTGCGCTCCATGAAGCTGCCGAACAGCACGAAGACCATGACATAGGATGCCGAGACGCCCAGGGTGGACCCGAAAATGCCTTCGGTGGTCATGTAGAGCTGATCCAGCAAGGTGAGCGGATCAACCTTGGTAAGGAACAACGCCTCGCCCATGAAAATCATCGCCGTGATCGGCAATGCCCAGCCGATTACACGCCGCGTGCAATCCAGCACCAGCAGCACCAGGGCAATCGACGCCACAACATCAAGCGGCTTGAGATCGTCGATATAGATGATGCGGTTGATGAAATAATCGTAGTTGATGAACAGATGGCCCATGGCAAGCAGGCCGAAACCGAGCAGCAACAGGTCGACCCAGAACAGCCGGCGGCTGCCATCCTGGCGCACGGCGAAAGGATACAGCAACAGAACCAGCACGATCGCGAAGGACAGATGGATGCCGCGATAGATCAGCGCCTCGGGCGGTGCTATCGCGATGGCATACATGTGATACAGCGCCATGGCGATGCCAATCGGCGCCGCGATGCGGGCGATCATGTTGCTGCCCAAAGTCATACTTCCCCCTCAGACCAATACCAATCGACCAGAAATCGAGCCGCCGCGCGCGCCTCTTGCGGGCGCTTGCGCGGCGGCGTTTACGCTTTAGGAAATGAACGCTTACTTGATCGCGCCGACTTCCTTGTAATACTTGGCGGCACCCGGATGGAACGGCACGCCGATATCCTCGGCCATATCCTTCACGGTCACCTTGGCCATCGCCTTGTTCACCGCCACCAGGTCGGCGAGGTTGGTCGCCATGGCCTTGGTGATGGTGTAAACGACATCCGCCGGCAGCTTGCACGACGCGACAAAATGCGCCGAATAGGCAATCACCGGCACATCCTTGTCCTGCTTCGGATAGGTGTTGGCCGGAATCACGCCCTTCACATAGCCAGCGTTGATCTTCTTCATCGCCGCCACGCTGGCATCGTTTACCGGCACCAGTGTGATGTCGCGGGCAGTGGCCAGATCCATGATCGACGCCGCCGGAATGGTGGTGCCGAGGGTGAAGATCTGCGCATGGCCATCCTTGAGCAGGGCGGCGGCATCGTTGTAGCTGGCCATGTAATTGACCTTGCTCATGGCCGCATAGCTGAGACCATGGGCCTTGAGGATATCGGCGGAAATCGCCTCGGCGGTGTTGCCCTTGGTCTGCACCGCGATGGCCTTGCCCTTCATGTCCTCAACCTTGCCGATCTTGGCATCGGCAAGAGCGACGACCTGGAAATACTGCGGATAGAGATTGGCGATCTGGCAGACGTTGGTTGCCTTCTTGTCGAAAGGCGGGTTGCCGTTGATCGCATCCACGGTGGAGATCGAGTTGCCAAAGCCGAAATCGGCCTTGCTTTCCTCGATGCCTTTCACATTGGCGATACCGGCGCCGGGCAGGGTCTGAATATTCGAGCCGGCAACCGCCTTTTCGAACATCGCCTTGAAGGTGCCGCCCATCGGCACCCAGACGCCACCCTGCGGGCCGGTCATCAGCTTGTAGGTTTGTGCGCTGGCATCGCCGGCACCACAAGCGGCGGCAAATGCAAGACCAATAGCGGCGCAAGCGCCGAGACGGCGGGTAATCATGTGGCGTTCCTCCGAGTTTATTTTTGTAGGCGAGAGTGTGCGGCAGCGCGCCGCGCCGCGTCAAGCCAAGATCACCATCTGATATATGAGTTTTATCCGAACAGATCAGGCTGGCGCGGCAGCGGCGGCGCGATGCGGCGGCGCAAATCGGCATCGCTTTCGAGATGGCCGTCGCCATGGATGTGTTGCACTGCGGCACCGCGCGCCAGCAGGGCCGGCGTCACCAGATGCGCACGATGGCAATGCGCCGGATCGCGCTCGGCGCACATCATCACCACGGGCTGTTGCGCCGCCAGTTCCAGCAGCGTTTCGATGCCTGCCGAAAAAACCGGCAAGGGCGCGCGCGGCTTGCCGCCCAGGGCTTCACCAAGCCAGCGATAGGCGATGCCGGCCTCAGGCAGGCTCTGCTGCAACGCGGTGCGGCCGAAATGCGGCAGATAGCGCGACGCCGGCTGCGAGCGGATATCGGCAAGCAACTGGATGCCATGCTGGCGCAGCAGCGCGACCAGATGGTCGGTATCGCGGTTGGAATGGCCGATGCTGTAGACCGTGACGCTCACGCGGCTCCCTCTTCTTGCCAGGCCAGTCTGCGCGCATGGCGGCGGATATCAAGCGGCCAGGCCCGGCTCTCGGCATCGAAGCGGGCACGGTCGTCGGCGAACAGCGCGCGCGCTGCTTCCTCGAAGCCCGGCCGGTCGCCCGCCATGGCGCTCATGAAACGGTAGGCGGCTTCGCGCCGCGCCCGCGCCTCGCCTGCTCCGCTCTCTTCCGCTTTGCGTGCCTGGTCGATCAGCCGTCGCAGCGCCTGGCTGGCGCCGCCGGGCTGTGTGCTGAGCCAATCCCAATGGCGCGGCAACAGGGTGATCTCGCGCGCCACCACGCCAAGCTTCGGCCTGCCGCGCCCGCGTGTCTCGGCAGGGATCAGGCGAGCGACAATCTCGGCATCGCTGCCGCGCAGGTCGAGATCAATCACCGCGCCATTGCGGTCATCGAATACCAGCACCGGCAGGACGGGATCGGCGGCGAGCGCCGCTTTCACCGCCAGGGCGATATCAGGCAGGGGACCGGCAGCCAGCAGGCGGTCGGCGGCGAAGGCGGTACATAGGATCGGGTCGGTCATGGGGATTATTTACCCGGATAAAATTCTTGCGTCAATATTACCCGGGTGATATATCGCCAACCCGATGAGGAGCGAGTTATGAATAACGAGCAGAAGAAAGCGGCCACCGCCGCCTACAAGGAACGCAAGACCGAGGCCGGCATCTTCGCCATTACCTGCCTGGCGAATGGCCAATGCTGGGTTGGCAGCGCGCCCGACCTGGCAAAAATCCAGAACCGCATCTGGTTCGCATTGCGACACGGCAGTCACCGCCACGGCAGCCTGCAGGCCGCCTGGTCGGCGCATGGGCCGGACGCCTTCCGCTTCGAAGCCTTGGAAGCGCTGGAGGAAGAGGAGCTCGGTTTCGTGCGCGAACGGCTGCTGAAAGAGAAGCGCGGCGCCTGGTGCGCGCGGCTGGGTGCCGAAGTCTTGTGATCGAAATCACAGTTACCCAGGGGTAACCACAGCAGGATTCGACGGTGTTCAGCCGTTTGATTATACAGTGCTCTATCGGTGAAAATCGGACTTGTCCCCCGAAGGCGGAAACATGAAGCGTGCGGTGAAGATCGGCCTGTGGCTTGTGGTGCTGGCGGGCGTTGCCGGCGGCGGCCTCTATGTGCTGAAAAGCAGACAGGGCGCCAATGCCGTGGCGACTGCGGCACAGACCCCGGCAGCAGCACCGCGTTTCGAGGGCATCGAATTCTCGCCGGCCGATCTCAGTGAAGCGAAGCGCGCCGACCTGCGCCAGAGCGTGCGGCTCTCCGGCACGGTGCAGCCGCTGGAACAGAGCAATGTGCGGGCCGAAGTCGCCGCCCTGGTGCTGGAAGTGACGGTGCGGCGCGGCGAGACGGTGAAGAAGGGCCAGTTGCTGGCCAAGCTGGATACCCGCGACCTTGCCGCCCGCCTGCGCGAGCGCGAGAGCAATCTGGCCTCGGCGCGCTCCTCACTCAGCCTGGCCGAGACCAACCGCACCAAGGCGATCCAGCTCAATCAGCGCGGCGTGAAATCGCAGACCGCCGTGGACGATGCCGAGAATGCCTACAACACCGCGCGCGCCAATGTCGCCGCCATCGAGCAGCAGCTTACCATGGCGCGCAAGGCGCTGAGCGATGCCGCGATTTATGCGCCCATCGACGGCCAAGTGGCCGACCGCAGCGCCAATCCGGGCGAACGCGTGCCGGTGGATGGCAAGCTGTTCGTGCTGGCAGACCTCACCACCATGGAGCTGGAAGCCCTGGTGCCGGCGCGCGACGTGCCGCGGCTCAAGATCGGCCAGCGCGTGGCGCTGAAGGTGGAAGGCTTCGCCGACCGCGAATTCCTCGCCCGCATCGACCGCATCAACCCCACCGCCCAGGCCGGCTCGCGCTCGATCCTGGTCTATATCCGCTTAAGCAATCCCGATCTCACCCTGCGCGGCGGCATGTTCGCCAGCGGCGAGGCAATCCTGGCGGAAGCAGCAAACGCCGTGGCGGTGCCCTATGAAGCATTGCGCCGCGATGCCGCTGGCACACACCTGTTCGTGCTGGCCGATAACCGCGTGGTGAAGCGCAAGGTCGAGGTCGGCCTGACCGAGACCGTGCAGGGCCTGGTGCAGATCACTCAAGGATTGCAGCCCGGTGAAACCGTGATCTCGGCGCCGGGCTTGAAACTCTCCGACGGCCTGGCTGCCCGCGTCGCGGGGCGCTGACCTCTATGTGGCTCACCCGCGTCAGCATCAACAACCCGGTCTTCGCCAGCATGATGATGCTGTCGCTGCTGGTGGTTGGCCTGTTCTCCTATTCGCGCCTCGGCGTCGATCAATTCCCGGAAGTCGAATTTCCCATCGTGCTGGTGAATACCAGCTATCCCGGCGCCACGCCGGAATCGGTGGAAAGCGAAGTGACGCGGCCGATCGAGGAAGCCGTGAACACCATCAGCGGCATGCGCTCGCTCACCTCGCGGTCGCTGGAAGGCCGTTCCAGCGTGGTGATCGAGTTCGAACTGACCATAGACCCGGTGCGCGCGGTGCAGGATGTGCGCGAGAAGGTGGCTTTGGTGGCGCCGCAATTCCGCCGCGAGATCAAGGATCCCGAAATCAGCCGCTTCAGCCCGGACAATCAGCCCATCGCCTCCATCGCGGTGCGCTCGGAACGCCGTGGGTTACGCGAACTCACCACGCTGACCGATCAGGTGATCATCAAGCGGCTGCAGATCGCGCGCGGCGTCGGCCAAGCCTATATCGTCGGCGGCGTGAAGCGGCGCATCAACGTGATGCCGGACCCGGAGAAGATGCTGGCCCAGGGCATCGGCATGGACCAGTTGATGAGCGTGCTGCGGGCCGAGAACCAGCAGCTTCCCGTGGGCACGCTGACCCGGGCGCAGCAGGAATTCGTGGTGCAGATCGAGGGCCGGGTGCAGGATCCGGCGAAATTCGCCGACCTGATCGTGGCGCGGCGCGGCAGCGCGCCGGTTTACTTGCGCGACATCGCCACCGTGGAGGATGGCGAGGAAGACGACACATCGGTGGCGATGCTGAATGGCGAGCGTATGCTGGCCATCGACTTCCTGAAGGTGCAGGGCGCCAACACCATCCAGGTGATCGACAACCTGCGCCAACTGGTCAAGGAACTCGAGCCATCGCTGCCGCCCGATGTGAAGCTGGAATTCGTCAAGGACACCTCGCGCGGCATCCGCGTATCCGTGGACAGCGTGCGCCGCACCCTGATCGAGGGCGGCGTGCTGACCGTGATCATCGTGTTCCTGTTCCTGAATTCCTGGCGCAGCACCATCATCACCGGCCTCACCCTGCCGATTGCCGTGATCGGTACCCTGGCGGCCGTCTATGCCGCCGGCTTCACGCTCAACAAGCTGACCCTGATGGCCTTGTCGCTGGCGGTTGGCATCCTGATCGACGACGCCATCGTGGTGCGCGAGAACATCACCCGGCATGTGGCGATGGGCAAATCGCACCGCCGCGCTTCCCTGGAGGGCACCGAGGAAATCGGCCTCGCCGTGCTCGCCACCACCTTCTCCATCGTCGCGGTATTCCTGCCCGTCGCCTTCATGGGCGGTATTATTGGCCGCTTCTTCCTGCAATTCGGCATCACCGTGGTGGTGGCGGTGCTGATCTCGCTGTTCGTCAGCTTCACCCTCGATCCGATGCTCTCGAGCGTGTGGCATGATCCGGACTCCCTGCCCAACGCCAAGCGCGGCCCCATCGGCCGCCTGGTTGGCCTGGTCGACAAGGGCATGGAGAAACTCGGCCGCGTCTATCACCGCCTGCTCGGCTGGAGCCTGCGCTGGCGCTGGCTGGTGCTGGTGCTCGCGCTGGCCAGTTTCATCGGCTGCTTCAGCCTGGCCAAGCGCATCGGCACGGAGTTTGTGCCTGATGCCGATCTTTCCGAAATCCTGGTGGAAGTGACGGTGCAGCCCGGCGCCTCGCTCGACTATATGGAAGCCAAGCTGCGCCAGGTGCAGGATGCGCTGAAGGAATTCCCGGAAGTGCGCTACAGCTATGGCGCCGCCAATGCCGGCCTGCTGGCGCGCAAGAATGTCGGCACCATCTATGTGCGCTTCGTCGACCTCAAGGACCGCACGCGCACGCCGGCGGAACTGGCGCAGCCGATGCGTCAGCGCCTGTGGCAGATCGCCGGCATCGACAATATCAATATCGGCCAGCCGAATATCGGCGGCGGCCTGAACAAGACCATCCAGATCAGCCTGCAGGGCCGCGATATCGCCGAACTCGACCGGCTCTCACGCGAAGCGATGGCGCTGATCCGCGACGTGCCGGGCCTGGTCGACCTGGAATCGAGCCTGAAGGCGAACAAGCCGACCGTGGCGCTGACCATCGACCGCCAGTTGGCCGCCGATCTCGGTGTCGGCCTCGGCTCGATTGCCGCGACCTTGCGGCCTTTGCTGGCCGGCGACGAGGCCGGCACCTGGAAGGCGCCGGATGACGAGGATTACGACGTGTTCGTGCGCCTGCCGCGCAGCGACCGCGCCGGCCTGCCCGATCTCGACCGCCTCTATGTCGCCTCCAGCCAGACCAATGCCGATGGCAGCCCGAAGATGGTCGCTCTGTCGCAGGTGGCGGATATCGCGCCATCTGCCGGCTCGACCCAGATCAACCGCCGCGACCTCAACCGCGAAGTGCTGCTATCCGCCTCTTCCTCGGGCCGCCCGGTGGGTGAAGTCAGCCGCGACATCCAGGCACGGCTGAGCGGCCTGCACCTGCCGCCAGGCTACCGCTTCTGGTTCGGTGGTTCCTCCAAGGACATGAACGAAAGCGCCGGCTTCGCCGCCGCCGCCTTGCTGCTGGCAGTGGTGTTCATCTACCTGATCCTGGCTTCGCAATTCGCCAGCTTCCTGCAGCCCTTCGCGATCATGAGTTCGCTACCGCTCTCCCTGATCGGCGTGCTGATCGGCCTCTATGCCTGGGGTTCCACCTTCAACATCTTCTCGGTGATCGGCTTCATCATGCTGATGGGCCTGGTGACCAAGAACGCCATCCTGCTGATCGACTTCGCCAATCAGGCGCGCGCGGCCGGCAAGCCGCGCACCGAAGCCCTGCAGGAAGCCGGCGAAATCCGCCTGCGCCCGATCATCATGACCACCCTGGCAATGATCTTCGGCATGATACCGCTGGCGCTGGCGCTCGGCGAAGGTGCCAAGCAAAGCTCGGCGATGGCGCATGCGGTGATTGGCGGCCTGATCTCCTCCACCCTGCTGACCTTGCTGGTGGTGCCGGTGATCTACAGCTATCTGGATGATTTCGGCAGCTTCGTGAAGCGTTTCCTGCCGAAAGCCCCAGATGATGACCATGCCGCCGAGAAGCAGCCGGCAGAGTAATCTTCGGCAGCCCGGAAATCAGTAAGTCTGATCGACGCGGCCCTGGCGCGGCTCAGCCTGCTTCAAGGCGTTGTATTTCGCGTAGGCCGCGTTGGCGCGTTCGAGGAAATCGGCGGGCACGGTCTGCATGCCGGGGTTTGCCGAGGCATTGACCGGCTGCGCCTGCTGCTGCGGTTGCGGCGCCGGCACCGAGCCGGCATAGGCGGTGCCCTTGGTGACGCCGAATTTCTGCGTGATGTTGTTGGACGTGATTGGCTGGGCGCCGACGCCGCGCGTCACCACACCGCCCTGCTGGGTATCGACCGAGTACCATTTGCGGCCATCATCGCCCCGGCTGGCGGGGGCTGACGGCAGATTCTGCTGCTGCGGCTGGGCCTGATCGGCCGGCAGCGGCGCGGCAAGATTGTTCATCACCACCGGGCTGTAGGGAATGGTGGCGGCTTCCGCCACGGTGCGCGGCCCGGTATCGCGCGTGGCGGCTTCTCGCTCGCCCGAGGCGCGGGCACGCAACTGCGCCACATTCTGCGGCGCCGGATTCTGCGATACTAGGGCATTGGCGGTCGGCGCGTTGACAGCTAACGGACCGTTTGCTGTTCCAACCCAGGCCTGGGTCTCCGCCATTGTTTCTGGCGGCGGCCCATTCTGGGCCAGGCCGATGGTGCTGTCGCGTCCGGTACCATCGTCGATGCCGATGGCGGCGAGCGCATGACTGCCGATATCCTTGCCGGTTTCCTCGTCGATGATGCCGTTGACCACCGAAGCGGCAAGCCCGAGCGGACCGCCGAACAGGGCGCCACCGATCAGGCGCGGACCGTTCTCGATCGTGTCGCCTGTCACCGCGCGGTAGATGGTGTTCACCACCGGGATATGCTGCAGCGGATTGATGATGTCGAGGAAGGACGAGAAGGTGAAGCCTTCCGGCCCGAACAGGCCGCGATGCTGCTTGCCGTCGGCCACCGCTTGGGAGTCATCCAGCGCATTCTGCGCCTTGGTTGCACCCGCCTTCGACCCGGCAGCACCCGACGCCGGCGTGGTGGCTTTCTGCCACGGCGACACGCCCAGCGTCATGTTCTCCGAACTGTCTATGAAGGCGGCAACCATTGCTCTTCCCCTCGCTTTCGCGGTTAACCAAAGCAAGCGCAATGCCAGTTTTCAAAATGTATATAATTCAATACTTTAGACGAATGTGGCGGAGCGGCGGGCAGATTCTGCCGGGTGGAGACTGCAGCGCTTGCCTAACGGCCCATTAAATATGTTATATTATAACATAACTATAATTGATCGAGCCATCCATGCCAGACACCGTCAGCCCCGCCGCCGATACCCGCCTGCCCGTCACCGTCCTGTCCGGCTTCCTCGGCGCCGGCAAAACCACGCTGCTTAATCATGTGCTGTCGAACCGCGAGGGCCGACGGGTGGCGGTGATCGTGAATGATATGAGCGAGGTGAATATCGACGCGGCTTTGATCCGCGATGGCGGCGCCGGCCTCAGCCACACCGAGGAAAAGCTGGTGGAGCTGAGCAATGGCTGCATCTGCTGCACCCTGCGCGACGACCTGCTGGCAGAAGTGAAGCGCCTGGCAGGCGAGAATCGCTTTGACTACCTGCTGATCGAAAGCACCGGCATCGCCGAACCGATGCCGGTGGCTGCAACATTCGATTTCCGCGACGAAGCCGGCTTTTCGCTTAGTGATCTGGCGCGGCTGGACACGCTGGTGACCATGGTCGACGCCTTCAACTTCAGCCGCGACTATGCTTCCACGGACTTCCTGCATCAGCGTGGCGCCAGTGCCGGCGAGGGCGACGAGCGCACCGTGGTCGACCTGCTGCTGGAGCAGATCGAGTTCGCCGATGTGATCGTGCTGAACAAAGCGGACTTGGTGACATCGGCACAGCTTGGTTTCCTGGAAGGACTGATCCGGCGCTTCAATCCCGATGCCGATATACGCCATGCCGAGCATGGCCGCGTACCGCTCGAGGCCCTGCTGAATACCCGCCGCTATGATGCCGAACGTGCCGGCCGCCTGCCCGGCTGGCAACAAGCGCTGTTGGGATTACATAACCCGGAAACCGAGGAATACGGCATCCGCAGCTTCGTCTATCGCGCCCATCGCCCGTTTCATCCCGAGCGGCTGTATCACTGGCTCAACAGCGAATGGCCAAATGTATGGCGCTCGAAGGGCTTCTTCTGGCTGGCCAGCCGCATGGCCTTTGTCGGCACCTGGTCGCAGGCCGGAGCGGTGACCCGGCATGAAAAAGGCGGCCTCTGGTGGGCCCAGGTGCCGCGCGAGGATTGGCCGGATCATCCGGATTGGCAGGCCGGCATGCAGCAGGTGTGGCGCGAGCCGTTTGGCGACCGGCGCCAGGAAATCGTGCTGATCGGCGCCGGCATGGATGAAGCCGCCTTGCGCCGAGGCTTCGATGCCTGCCTGCTGACGCCGGCCGAAATGCAACTGGGGCCTCGCGGCTGGAAATTCCTGTGGGACCCTTTCCCGACCTGGCGGCAGGCCAAGGCCGCATGAATATGCCGGCGTTGCGCAGGATGGTGCCGGCTGCCGCAGTGTGGCGGCCACAATCCAACATCGCCATCTGGCGCCGTGATTTATCGCCTTGTCTGTTCAGCGCGGCGCGGCATCTCGCGGCAGAAGCCGAGGATGGCCTGCAATTCTGGGTCCGTCGCGATGAGCCGTCACAACAGGCGACGCTGCAGGCATTTGCCGCCCCAGGCTGGCAGCCACAGCCAATGCGGAATGCCGGCACCGGCTTGCAGTTGCTGATGGCCGATATCGCCACCTTGATCGACTGGTTCCGGCGCCAGAGCCGCGCGCCGCGGCTGCATGTCGGGCTGGCTCCCGTGCGCGGCAATGCCTGCCGCTTCTATCACACCGACATGGTGGGGCAGCGGCTGCTATGCAGCTATGCCGGTCCTGGCACCGAATGGCTACCGGATGACAAGGTCAACCGGTCCGCCTTGGGCCGTGGCGACAATGCCGCCGTGCTGCGCGATCCCGACGCCGTGGCGAGCCTGCAGCCCGGCTGGGCCGCATTGCTGCGCGGCGAGCGTGACCCGGCCTGGAATGGCCGCGGCGTGGTACATCGCTCGCCACCCTATCGGCCAGGCCATGAGCGCCTGGTGCTGACCATAGATGAGCCAGGACGGCATCTGCACGGCTGATGGATACGGCGCCTATTTACAGATAATGCCCTGAGCGCTTCTTCTTGGTCGCCAGGTAGGCTTCGTTATGGCTGTTGGCGGGGAATTTGTGCGGCACCCGCTCGGCCACTTCGATACCGGCGGCAGACAGGCCATCCACCTTCTCGGGGTTGTTGGTCAGCAGCCGCACGCTGGAAAAGCCGAGCAGCTTGAGCATGCGGGCGGCGGGCAGGAACCAGCGTTCGTCAGCGGCATAGCCGATGCGCAGGTTGGCCTCCACGGTGTCGAAGCCCTCGTCCTGGAGCTGGTAGGCGCGCAACTTGTTGACCAGGCCGATGCCACGGCCTTCCTGTGCCATGTAGAGCAGGACACCGCCGCCGGACTCGCGGATGGTGCGCACGGCGCCGCGCAACTGCTCGCCGCAATCGCAGCGCAGGCTGCCAAGCAGGTCGCCGGTGAAGCATTCCGAATGCAGCCGCGCCAGCACCGGCTGGCCGGGATCGGGCCGGCCGATCACCAGGGCGAAATGTTCCGGCCCGCCATCAGCGGCACGGAAGGCATAAAGCCGTGCATCCTCGGCATCGGCCACCGGCAGCCGCGCCTGGCTCACCGGTTTCAGGCTTTCCGCCGCCGCCTGGTCATAGGCGGTGATGGCTTCGGCCTGCACCCGCACCAGAAGATCGGACAGCACAGCCTCGCCCAGCGGGATCAGCACGGCGGCGGGCAGCAGGTAGGCCACCTTGGCCAGCTTGATCGCAGCAGCGGCTGCCGGCGGCGGTGCCCCGCGCAATCGCTGATAAGGCCCGCGCAAGGGCGCCGCCAGGTCGCGGCTGGCATCGGCGAGGTCGCGGATCAGGCTGGCACGTTCAGGGACTGGCACCGGCAATTCGGCCAACGGCAGCAGCAGGGTGTCATGCCCGTTGGGCAGGATATGCAGCACGGCGGCGCGCTGCGCAGTGAGCGCCAGGGCCGCCTCGGCGGCGCCGGCGCCCGCCAGGGCAAGCGCCTGGGCCAGCGCCATCTCGCTCAGGGTTTCGGCGGCCAGCGCCAGGTAATTGCCCGTCGCCGATTGCAGCAGCACGGCCCGGCCACGACGCCATTCATGGGCGGCGCGGTCGGTGCTGACGGCGATGGTTTCAGCATCGAGAGGCATGGCAACCCTTTACGCCCCCAGGCTTCTGCCTGCAAGCCGCTCCCCGGTCCTCCCCTGGGGAAAGCCGTGCGGATTCCTGCCTTGTGAAGCCGGGCGGCGAGGCGCAGACTGCCGGAAGTTAAGGAGGATTCGCGGTGCAAGAGAAGGAACTGCGCCTGGCTCTGGTGTGTTTTGGCGGCGTCTCGCTCGCCATCTACATGCATGGCGTGTCGAAGGAAATCCTGAAACTCGTGCGCGCTTCCAAGGCCTTCCACACCCTGCCCAAGGGCAGCCGCGAGACCATCAGCTATGCCGATACCGAGGATGCCGAGAAGCATCCGGCGGATAGCGAGCTGATCTATTTCGAGCTGATCCAGGAACTGAGCAAGCATATCGAGCTGCGGGTGATCGTGGACGTGATCGCCGGCGCCTCGGCCGGCGGTATGAACGGCATCATGCTGGCCCGCGCCCTGGCACATGACCTGCGGCTGTCGCATTTCCGCGACCTGTGGCTGAAGCAGGCCGATGTGAGCAAACTGCTCGACCGCTCCAAGCGCGCCTCGCCCTGGAGCAAATGGTTCATGCGGCCCCTGCTCTGGCTGGCCTCGCGCTCCAGGCTCGGCCGCCTGCTGGCCGATCCGGAGATCCGCGAGAAGGTGTCGCTGTTCACCCGCTCGCGCTGGTTCGAGCCGCCTTTCGACGGCATGCATCTCGGGCGCAAGCTGCTGCAGGGCCTGGAAGCCATGGGCGATCCCGCCGAGCCCGGCGCCTCGCTGATGCCGGCCGGCCTGCAGCTCGACCTGTTCGTCACCGTCACCGATTTCTATGGCTATCTGCAGCATATCCCGATCCACGATCCGCCCTTCGTGCGCGACCGCGAGCATCGCCACATGCTGAAATTCCAGTACCGCCGCTGGCAGGATGGCGAGGAGATTTCCGATTTCACCAAACTGGATGCGCCGGCCCTGGCCTTCGCCGGCCGCGCCACCTCGGCCTTTCCCGGCGCCTTCCCACCAGCGCAATTGAGCGAAATCGACGCGCTGCTGGCCGAACGCGGCCGGCAATGGGAAAGCAAGGAAGCCTTCCTTAGGAAGAATTTCGGCGACTATCTCGGCGCCGGGCTGGATCCATCGCTGACTTCCTTCGTCGATGGCGGCGTGCTGAACAACAAACCCTTCGCCTCGGCGATGAAGGCGATCCGCGGTCGCCCGGCCTACCGCCAGGTCGACCGCCGCCTGGTCTATATCGATCCGGCGCCGATCCGGCCACCGCCGCCGCCCACTGGCCGCATCCCGGGCTTTTTCCGCACGCTCAAAGGCGCACTTTCCGATATCCCGCGCAACCAGCCGATTTCGGATGAACTGATCTGGGTCAGCCGCTTCAACGAGCGCGTGCGGCATCTGCGCGGCATCATCGACGCGACGCAGCCGCAGATTTCCCGCCTGGTGAGCGAGCATGCGCCGGAAGGCCGCGACGGGCCGCTGAACGAGGACCAGATCCGCGCCTGGCGGCTGGCTGCGAGCGCGCGCGCCGCGCAGGATGCCGGCTTCGCCTATGAAGGCTATATCCGCCTCAAGCTCGGCGCCGTGCAGCAATTCATCAACCGGCAGATCGAGCGCATCAGCGAACTGCGCGAGAACTCCATCGAATCCGCCTGGATCGCACAAGTGATCACGCGCTGGGCCACGGTGCGCCAGGTCTGCGCCACGGCACCGAGCTATGCCCGCACCACTTTGGCAAGCAATCGCGACGAACTGCCGCCCTGGGTGCGTTTCCTGCTCGCCTTCGACGTCGCCTTCCGTCAGCGCCGCCTGCGCTTTCTGCTGCAACGGCTGAACACCTTTTATGCCAAGATCGGCGATCCCGAGCATCAGGGGCTGGAAGCCGTGCAGCTCAACCAGCTCAAACGGCTGCTCTACGGCGAACTTGAAACCTTGCGGCGTTTCGATACCGGCGGCTTCGTCTCGATCGACACGGCATCACGCATCCGGCAGTTGTTCCGCCGCTCGATCCAGCCAATGGAGCCGGAGAAACTGGCGCAGGATGCCGCCGAATTCGCCGACGCGCATCTGCACGAGATCGACGCCATCGTCGATGGCCTCAATGCCGACATCGCGCTGAATGCCACCACCAACCGGCTGGATGCCCTGCTTGCCACACTGCATCCCGACGACTGGAGCCGGGTGGCGCGGCG
Organism: Ferrovibrio sp. MS7; assembly: GCF_038404985.1. Taxonomy (NCBI): domain Bacteria; kingdom Pseudomonadati; phylum Pseudomonadota; class Alphaproteobacteria; order Rhodospirillales; family Rhodospirillaceae; genus Ferrovibrio; species Ferrovibrio plantarum. The sequence continues at coordinate 1,839,649 of NZ_JBBKBA010000001.1, read as the reverse complement.
CGACATCCTGGAAAGCTATATCGGCTTTGCCTTCTGGGACGTGCTGACCTTCACCATCACCAACTGGCGAGACCTGGGCGAATTTAACGAAATCCGCATCGACCGCATCAGCCCGGAAGATGCCCGCGCCATCCGCGATGCCAACACGCTGAAGGGCATCAATTTCGGCCGTTTCGGTGCCTTCTTCAGCCGGCCGCACCGCGAGAACGACTATCTCTGGGGCCGGCTGCATGGCGTGGAGCGACTGATCGACATCGTCTGCGATTCCGGCCTGGACGGCACCGACGCCCCGCGTGTCGACCGCCGCGCCCTGAAATACCGCGCCTTCGAGATCATCCTGGCCGCCGAGGCCCGGTATCTGCGCCATAGCACCCCGCTGATCGAAGAACTGCGCGCCGAAATCGCTGCGCTGCGCGAAGCTGCCGGCTTGAGCCAGCCGAAGCCCGGAAAAGCCGGATAAGAAGCTGACCGAATAAAGACTTGAAAAGCCTGTGAACCCTGACAATCGCGGCCTTGCCGGGAGGCTGGAAATGGCTATGCTGGCGCCGCTTTTAATGCACCCCTCCCCTCTTCCCGCGAGCCCGCCCGTGTTCCATCTCTCCGCTTCCCGCCTTGCCCTCATCGCCGGCCTGCTGGCCTGCTCGCTGCCGGCCACCATGCCGACCACCGTGCTGGCCCAAGGCGCCAAGCCGGCGGCACCCGCCCAGGCTGCTGCCCCGGCTGCCAATGACCCGGTGGTGGCACGCGTGAACGGCCAGGCCATCACCCGCTCGCAGGTCGCCGCCGTGTATGAGACGCTGCCGCCGCAGATGCGCCAGGCGCCGCTCGACACCATCATGCCGGCGCTGATCAACGAGATCGTCGCCCGCCGCCTGATCAACGAGGCCGCCGAGAAGGCCAAGATCGACAATGATCCGAAGGTGAAGGATCAGCTTAAAGTGGCGCGTGAAAACGTGATGCAGCAGGCCTTCCTTGAGCGCGCCGTGTCGCAGCAGCTCACCGAGGCGCGGCTGAAGCAGCGTTACGACGACTTGATCAAGGCCCAGCCGCCGCGCGACGAAGTGCATGCCCGCCATATCCTGGTCGCCACCGAAGCCGACGCCATGGCGGCGCTGGAAGACGTGAAGAAGGGCCAGGATTTCGGCGACGTGTCGAAGAAGCGTTCGACCGGCCCGACCGCCACCACTGGCGGCGACCTCGGCTTCTTCACCAAGGACCAGATGGTGCCCGAATTCGCCGAAGCCGCCTTCGCGCTGCAGCCCGGCCAGGTGACGCAGAAGCCGGTGAAGACCCAGTTCGGTTTCCACATCATCAAGGTGGAAGCGCGCCGCGTGGCGCCGCCGCCGTCCTTCAACGACGTCGCCGACGAAGTGCGCGACATCCTGGTGCGCGAGATCGTCGAGCAGACGGTCAACGACCTGAAGAAGGGCGCCAAGATCGAGATCGTGGAACAGCCCAAGCCGGCGGGCCAGCTCCCGACCCTGGCGCCGGCTCCCAAGAAGTAAATTAGATCAGAGAAGACGAGGAAACGCCGCCATGGCCGCGCATCCGGTTTCGCCGCTTGCCCCCAAGACCCTGCCCAGCCTGCCTGCCATTGCCGGCGCGCGCCTGGCCACCGGCCATAGCGGCATGCGCTACAAGAACCGCGACGACCTGCTACTGATCGAACTGGCGCCTGGCACCAAGGCGGCGGGCCTGTTCACGCAATCCTCGATGCCGGGTGCGCCGGTGGAATGGGGCCGCAAGATCCTGGGCAAGCCGGCGCGCGGCCTGGTGGTGAATGCCGGCATCGCCAATGTGTTCACCGGCAAGGCCGGCCTCGCGGCGGTGAAGGCCACTGCCGAGGGCGCGGCCAAGGCGCTGGGCGCCAAGGCGAACCAGATCTATCTCGCCTCCACCGGCGTGATCGGCCAATTGCTGCCGGCCGAGAAGATCGTGGCGCAGATGCCGAAGCTGAAGAAGGCGCTGACCGGCGATGGCTGGGCCGCTGCGGCCCGCGCCATCATGACCACTGACACCTTCCCCAAGCTCGCCACCGCCACCTGCAAGATCGACGGCAAGCCGGTGACGATCAACGGTATCGCCAAGGGTTCGGGCATGATCGCGCCGGACATGGCGACCATGCTGGCCTTCCTGGTGACGGATGCCAAGCTGCCGACCGATGTGTTGCAGGCGTTGCTTAAAGGTGCCAACGATCAGAGCTTCAACTGCCTCACGGTGGACGGCGACACCTCCACCTCCGATACCGTGCTGCTGTTCGCCACCGGTGCTGCCGGCAACAAGGCGCCGGCCAAGGCAAATGACAAGGCGCTGGCGGATTTCCGCCGCGCGCTGACTCAAGTGATGGCCGAACTGGCGCAATTGATCGCCAAGGATGGCGAAGGCGCGCAGAAGCTGGTGACGGTGAGCGTGACCGGCGCCAAGAACGATGCCGCCGCACGCGTCATCGCCCGCGCCATCGCCAATTCGCCATTGGTGAAAACCGCGATTGCCGGTGCCGATGCCAATTGGGGCCGTATCGTCATGGCCGTGGGCAAGAGCGGCGAGCAGGCCAACCGCGACAAGCTGGTGGTGACCATCGGCGGCAAAGCCGTGACCTCGAAGGGCATGGTGCGCAAGGACCATGACGAAGCCGCCGCCACGGCACATTTCAAGAGCGACGATGTGCGCATCGGCGTCGATGTCGGCGTGGGCAAGGGCAAGGCCGTGGTCTGGACCTGCGACCTGACGCACGGCTATATCGACATCAACGCCGATTACCGCAGCTAATCGCACGATGAACGCCGACCCGCTCTGCCCCGGCGATGCCGAAAGCGTGCTGAAGCCGAAACCGGTGGTGCTGGTGGTGGCGGTGGCCCTGGTGGATGCCGATGGCCGCGTGCTGCTGACCCAGCGCCCGCCGGGCAAGAAGCTGGCCGGCATGTGGGAATTTCCCGGCGGCAAGGTGGAAGCGAACGAGACGCCCGAAGCGGCGCTCTTGCGCGAGCTGCGCGAGGAACTCGGCCTCGATATCAGCGCCGCCTGCCTGGCGCCGTTCACCTTCGCCAGCCACAGCTACGATGATTTCCACCTGCTGATGCCGCTCTATGTCTGCCGCCGCTGGGCTGGGCAGCCCGAGGGCCGCGAGGGCCAGGCACTGAAATGGGTGCGGCCGGTAAAGATGAGCGAGTTGCCGATGCCGCCGGCCGATGTGCCGCTGGTGGCGATGCTGCGCGACCTGCTGTGAATTTCAGGACCAGACCTACATAAAACGTCATGGTCGGCGAAGGCCGACCATCCACGCGTTTTTGCTTGAGCAATCGAAATAAAGAAAACTCGTGGATACTCCGCCTACGCGGAGTATGACGGTCTTTGTTATGGCTTAAATTCCACAGCCCGTTTCTTTATAAACTCGTCATGCCCGGCCTTGAGCCGGGCATCTCAGGCTAAATTGAGAGAGATGCCCGGGTCGAGCCCGGGCATGACGATATTTGTATATTTGTGTCTACTTACGCATCCCCCCGGGGAATCCACGGGATCGACGTCACCTCGATGCCTTCCTCGGCCAGTTCCTTGGCCTCGTCGGGTGTGGCTTCGCCGTAGATGTTGCGCGTCTCGGCATCGCCGTAATGCATCTTGCGCGCTTCCTCGGGGAATTCCGCGCCGACATAATCGGCATTCTTCTCGACATGTTCGCGCAACGCCAGCAGCGCCTTGCGCGCATCCGCCGCCATGCGGGCCTCGTCGGCGGCCTGTTCGCCCCTGGAACGGGCGAGGCGCGGCGCCATCGGCGCCTTGGCGATCTTGCGCGAGCCGCAATGCGGACACTGCACCTGGCCCTTCTTCGCTTGCACGTCGTAGGTGGCGCTATCCTGGAACCACGCCTCGAAGACATGTTCCTTTTTACATTTCAACTCGTATTTGATCATCGCGTTGCCGCTTGATTCCGCTGGGGGGACCCAAGTATTGATGATTATTGACTAATATATGGGGCAGTTGCCGGTGCACAGCAAGGGGGATGGGGCTTCGGCCTGGATTGCGCGCTTCGCCCCCACCACCAAACCGGGTGGTGCGGTGCTCGATCTCGCCTGCGGCGGCGGGCGCCATGGCCGGCTGTTCCTGGAAAACCGCCACCCGGTCTGCTTCGTCGATATCGACCTGCGCGGCGTTGCCGATCTGCAAGGCCAACCTGGCGCGGAACTGCTGCAGGCCGATCTCGAAGGCAATGCTCCCTGGCCGCTGGCCAACCGCGCCTTCGCCGCCATCGTGGTGACGAACTACCTGTGGCGGCCATTGTTTCCGGCACTCTTCGCCGCCCTGGAACCCGGCGGCCTGCTGCTCTATGAAACTTTCATGCGCGGCAACGAACGCTTCGGCAAACCGTCCAACCCGGATTTCCTGCTGGCCGAGAACGAACTATTCGATCTCTGCCGACCACATTGCCAAGTACTCGCCTTCGAGCAGGGCGAGGAAAGCCAACCAAAAACGGCCATGCGCCAGCGTATCGCGGCGCGGCGCCTATGAATCCAGGACTGATGACCGCGCCTGAAATTGAAACCGAGCGCCTGCGGCTGCGCGGCTTCCAGCCCGGCGACTGGCAGGGCCTGGCACGCTTCTATGCCGACGACACGGTGATGCGCCACATGCTGCCGGGGCGCGGGCTTTCGCCGGCCCAGGCCGAGGAACGGGCCAAGAGCAACATCCACAATTTCGGCACCTCCTGGACACAGCGCGGCTATGGCGTCTGGGCCGTGGCCGACCGCACCAGCGGCCGGCTGCTGGGCCAATGCGGCCTGCGCTATGTGCCGGAGGCCGATGCGGTGGAACTGCTCTACCTGCTGAACAAGACCCATTGGGGCCGTGGCCTGGCTTCCGAGGCCGGCCGCGCCGCACTGCATCATGGCTTCGGCGCGGCGGGCCTGGCGCATGTCTTTGCCGTTACCGCGCCGGGCAACGGCGCCTCGCAACGCGTGCTGCTGAAGCTTGGTTTCGCGCCGGAGGGCGAGAAACTGCTATGGGAGCGCAACGTGCGCTGGTTCGCGCTCGACCGCGAGGCCTGGATTTGCCCAACACCCGAAACGGTGACACAATCCGTCCCTTGAGAGGGCGCGGATCATTGAGTTATCTGGCCGTCCCTTGAGAGGGAGCGGAACATGAGTGGTGACGGCATCGAGCGGCGCTGGCATCTGGCCGAGGACATCATCCGCGACGCCGGCAAACTGGCGCGAGCCTATTTCGACAACCGCGCGACCCTGACCATCGAGCAGAAGGGCCTGCAGGATTTCGTCAGCCGCGCCGACAAGGAAACCGAGGCGCTGATAGTCTCCAGGCTCGGCCTGGAATCTCCGCAGGACAATATCCTGGGCGAAGAAGGCGGTCTCTACGAAGCCAAGGGCCGCGATGGCGGCCATGCCACCTGGGTGATTGATCCAATCGACGGCACGGCGAATTTTCTGCGTGGCCTGCCCTTCTGGTGCGTGTCGCTGGCCCTGGTGGTGGATGGCAGGCTGGAGCTTGGCCTGGTCTACGATGCCGTGCGCGACGAGCTTTTTTCCGGCCGGCGTGGCAAGGGCGCCTTTGCCAACGGCCAGCGCATGCAGGTAAGCAGCATCAGCGATCCCAGCCGTGCCTGCATCGGGCTTGGCTATGGCCACCGCATGAGCCAGACGCCGCATGTCGAAGCCATCGACGGGCTGCTGCGGCGCGGCTGCGAATACCGCCGGCTCGGTTCCGGCGCGCTCGGCATCACCTATGTCGCCGCCGGGCGGCTGGAAGGTTTCTACGAAACGCATCTCAATAGCTGGGATGCGCTGGGCGGCCTGCTGCTGGTGGCGGAAGCCGGCGGCGAGATGAACGATTTCCTGAAAAACGACGGCCTTAACAAAGGCAATGCCGTGCTGGCAGCAACGCCGGCGCTTTATCCCTTCGTCGCCGAGGTGATCGGCTTCGAATAGCGTGGCTCATGCAGCCAGGCGGGAATCTGCCCGCGCGCCTTGGCCACTTCATCGAGATCGATATCCGCCAGCACCACGCCGGTGCCCTCGCCGGCATCAGCCAGCACGCGGCCCCAGGGATCGATGATCAGCGAATGGCCGTAGGTCTGGCGCTTGCCCGGATGATCGCCCCACATCGCCGGCGCCACCACGAAGGCCCCGGTCTCGATGGCCCGCGCCCGCAGCAGGATATGCCAATGCGCCTGGCCGGTATTGCGCGTGAACGCCGCCGGCACCATGATCACTTCCGCACCAGCCTGCGCCAGACCGCGATAAAGCTGCGGGAAGCGCACGTCGTAGCAAATCGAAAGGCCCAGCTTGGCCTGGGGATGATCCGCCAGCACCGCCTGCTCGCCCGGCGCGAAGGTATTGGACTCGCGGAACACCTCGCCGTTTGGCAAGTCGACATCGAACATGTGGATCTTGTCGTAGGTCGCGGTGATCTCGCCTTCTGGATTGACCAGATAGCTGCGGTTGGCGTTGCGGTTGGCGCCGTCCTCGCGCACCGAGATCGAGCCGATCAGCAGCCAGATTTTCAGTTCCGCCGCCAGCTCGCGGTAGGCTTTCAGCGCCGGATGCGTTGCCTCGGGCTTGCCGGCCTCCAGGCTCGCCGCCGAATTGCGCCCCATGAAGCTGGAATTCTCCGGCGTGGTGACGAATTCGGCGCCCTTGGCATGGGCCTCGCGGATCAGGCCGCAGACCTGGGCGATATTCGCCGCCATGTCATCGCCGATATTCGGCTGCACGCAGGCGATGCGAATATGGCGCGGGCCTTTTGTATTACCGGTCGCAGCCTCCGGTGCGGCCATGGTCAGGCCGCCGCCAGCATGGGATCGAGCTTGCCAGCGCGGTCCAGGGCGTAGAGATCGTCGCAGCCGCCGACATGCTGGCCGTTGATCCAGATCTGCGGCACGCTGGTGCGGCCGCCGGTCAGGCGCGTCATCTCCTCGCGCTTCGGCTGGTCGTAGGAGACGTCGATCTCGTTGTAGCTGGCGCCCTTCTTGTCCAGCAGCGCCTTGGCGCGCGCGCAATAAGGGCAAAGAAACGTGGTGTAGATGGTGATGTCGGCCATGGGCCTGCCTCGGGGAGTGAGTCGTCTATGAAAATTATATGGCGCGGCCGCGGGGCTAAACAATATCCGGCCGCAGCACCCGTGTGAGCGTCAACACATCCACGGCAGCCACCCCGGCACCGCGCAAGGCCCGGATACAGGCCGAAACCGTCGCCCCGGTGGTGTAGACATCGTCCACCAGCAGCACGGTCTTGCCGGCCAGACTGGCACGCCGCTGCGGCGCCACCCGGATGGCCCCGGCCAGGGCCTCGCGCCGCTGCCGCCGGTTCAGGCCGCCGAGGCTGGGGGTGGGTTTCACCCGCTCCAGGGCATCCACCAGGGCCGGCTTATCGCTGAGCCGCCCCAGCGCCTGGGCCAGCAGGGCTGACTGGTTATAGCGCCGCCGCCACAGCCGGCCGCGATGCAGCGGCACCGGCAGGATCAGGTCGGCTTCCTTAAGCAGCACGCCGCCGGCCTGGCGCATCAGCCCGGCGAGGCCCAAAGCCAGGTCGGTGCGATCGGCGCGCTTGAAGCGCAACACCAGGTCGCGCCCGCCACGGCCATAGACCAGCGCCGCGCGGGCGCGGCGGAAACGCGGCGGCTTGGCGAGGCAGGCGCCGCAGAGCATCCCCGCCGGCACCGGGATGGCAAAGGGCGTGCCGCAGCAGGGGCAAAGCGGTTCGGCGATGAAATCCAGGCTGGGCCAGCAGCCGGCGCAAAGCCGGCCCGGCTCGTCGACCAGGGCACCGCAGAGCATGCAGCGCGGCGGCAGCAGGGCATCCAGCGCCCAGCGACCGAAGCGCCGCAGGCCGCGTGGCAGGGGGGAAATCGCGCCAAGGCTCATCTGCTTACGTTGCGGCAGCGATGACGGCCCGGTCAACAGCCGCTAAGCTTGCGCCATAAAGAGAAAAAGCATGAGGAAACGGCGATGACCGGCAAAGTGGTGAAGATCGGCTGCGCATCCGGCTTCTGGGGCGATTCCATGGTGGGCGCGCCGCAATTGCTGTTCCAGGCCGAACTGGACTACCTGATCTTCGACTATCTGGCCGAGATCACCATGTCGATCATGGCCCGCATGCGCGCCAAGGATCCGGCGCAAGGCTATGCCACCGATTTCGTCACCGTGACCATGAAGCGCCTGCTGCCCGAGATCGCGCGGCGCAAGGTGAAGATCGTGTCCAATGCCGGCGGCGTGAACCCGCAGGCTTGTGGGGCAGTGATCCGCCAGATGATCGCCGATGCCGGCCTCGACCTCAAAGTCGCCGTGGTGCAGGGCGACGACCTGATGCCGAATATCGAGACACTCAAAGGCAGGCTGCGCCCGATGGTACCGGGCACTGAGCGCCCTGCCCGCTTCATGTCGGCCAATGCCTATCTCGGGGCAGGGGCGATTGCCGCAGCCCTCAAGGACGGCGCCGATATCGTCATCACCGGTCGCTGCGTCGATAGCGCCGTGGCGCTGGGGCCTTTGCTGCATGAATTCGGCTGGAGCCTCACTGATTACGACCGGCTCTCGGCCGGCAGCCTGGTCGGGCATATCCTGGAATGCGGCGCGCAGGCCACTGGTGGCCTGTTCACCGATTGGCGCGACGTGCCGGACTGGGACAATATCGGCTATCCCATCGCGGAAGTGTCGGAAGACGGCAGCTTCATCGTCACCAAGCCGAAAGGCACCGGCGGCCTGGTCAGCGTCGGCACGGTGTCCGAGCAGCTGGTCTACGAGATCGGCGATCCGGCGGCCTATCGCCTGCCCGATGTGACCTGCGATTTCACCGCCGTGCGCATCGAGCAGGTTGGCGAGCATCGCGTGAAGGTGTCGAACGCCAAGGGCCAGCCGCCGGGCGACGAATACAAGGTCTCGGCCACCTACATGGACGGCTTCCGCGCCGTGGCGCAGCTCACCATCGGCGGGCGGGAAGCACGCGAACGCGCGCGGCGCACGGCGGAAGCCATCCTCACTCGCACGCGCAAGATTTTCCAGATGCTGAATCTGGGCGATTACCGTGCGGTTTCCATCGAGGAAATCGGCACGGAAGCGATGTATGGCGACAATGCCCGGCAAGGCGCGCTGGATAGCCGCGAAGTGGTGATGAAGCTGGCGGTGAGCCATGCCGAGAAGGCGGCGCTCGACATTTTCGTGCGCGAGATCGCGCCGGCCGGCACGTCTTTCGCCGCCGGCACCACCGGCTCGGGTGGCGGCCGCGCCTCGCCGCAACCGATCGTGCGGCTGTTCTCCTGCTTCATCCCGAAAGCCGCCCTGCCGGTCAGCATCGAGCTTGGCGATGGCATCGCGAAGCCGGTGGCGGTGATGACGGTGGGCGGCGATGTCTGCGGCGGCCCGGCGGGCGTGCCCGATACCACGCCGGCGCCACAGCAGACCGATCTCACTGTACCGCTGATCCGGCTGGCCTGGGCGCGCTCCGGCGACAAAGGCAACGACAGCAATATCGGCGTCATCGCGCGCAAGCCGGACTATCTGCCGGCGATCCGTGCCGCCCTGACCCCGGAGGCCGTGCAAAAGTATTTCGCGCATCGCTGCCAGGGCGGCGTGACGCGCTATGAATGGCCCGGTATCCATGGCCTGAATTTCCTGCTCAAGGATTCGCTCGGCGGCGGCGGCATCGCCTCGCTGCAGAACGACCCCCAGGGCAAGGCCTATGCCGGCATGCTGCTGGATTTCCCGGTGCCGGTGCCCGCCGCCTGGGGCCTCAAGGGGGATTGAGGGCCGACTGCCCCCCATTCCCATCGTCATGCCCGGGCTTGACCCGGGCATCTCGCCGTGACTGGCCTGAGACCCCCGGGTCGGGCCCGGGGGTGACGCATAGTCAATAGGAAATAAGGCCCCCACTGAAACCGCAGGAACCGGATAGCCGGGCGACGGGGCAGGCCGTAGATTTCATCCCATGAGCAAGCCACGCACCCCTACTGACCGCGAATTCGCCGCCATCCTCGGCAACGATGCCAAGGCCGATGGCCGCTTTTTCTACGGCGTCGCCAGCACGCGGATCTACTGCCGCCCCTCCTGCACCAGCCGGGCGCCGAAGCGCGACAATGTCCGCATCTTCGCTTCCCCGAACGAGGCCCAGGCCGCCGGCTTCCGTGCCTGCAAACGCTGCCGCCCGGATGCGCTGATTGAGGCCGATGCGCGGCTGGAGCGGGCGCGGCAATTGATCGACAAGAAACTCGAAGCCGGCGAAGCAGCGCCGGACCTCAACTCTTTAAGCCGTGCCGCCCATGTCAGCCCGACGCATCTGCAGCGGCTGTTCACGGCGGCCTATGGCCTCTCGCCGCGCGCCTATGCCGAAGCGCGGCGCATCGACAAGCTGAAAGCGGAACTGAAAGGCGGTGCTGACGTGTCGGACGCAATCTATGGCGCCGGTTTCGGTGGCCCGAGCCGGGTGTATGAAAAAGCCGACCGCTGGCTCGGCATGACGCCGGCCGATTACAAGCGCGGCGGCGAAGGCTTGAGCCTCACCGTGGCGATCCATCCCGCGCCGCGCAAGCTTGGCCGCGTGCTGGTGGCGGAAAGCCATCGTGGCATTGCCGCCTTGCTGTTCGGCGACAGCGACACGGCGATGCTGGATGAATTGCGCGGCGAATTCCCGGCGGCCGACATCAGCCGCGACGACATGGCCGGCAAGAAGGCGCTGGCCGCGCTCGACGCCCTGCTGATGGGCCGCAAGCCGAAGCAGGAGCTACCGCTGGATCTGCGCGGCACGGCGTTCCAGATCCGCGTCTGGCAGGCCTTGAGCGCCATCCCGCGCGGCGAAACCCGCAGCTATCGCGAAATTGCCATCGCGCTTGGCGAACCGAAAGCGGCGCGCGCCGTCGGCTCGGCCTGCGGCAACAATATCCTCGGCGTGCTGGTGCCCTGCCACCGCGCATTGCGCAGCGATGGCGGCTTGGGCGGCTATCGTTGGGGCCTGGCGCGCAAGCAGGCGATCCTCGACGCCGAAGCAGCGGAGTAGCTGGGCGGCGGAATAACCGCCTAGAGCATTGCACCCGCACAATCGCGCCATTGCCATGGAATGCGGCAGCACCTAGGCTAGCGGACAAGGAAACGTCTCGCCCAGAAGGAAGCCGCCGCATGACCACCGCCCCTGGTCACGCCAGCGATATTGAATCCCCCTATGCCTGGCTGCGCCTGTTGGGCAGCTTCACCATCAGCACCATCGGCGGTGTCGGCATGTGGGCTATCGTCGTCGCGCTGCCCGCCGTGCAGGCGGAATTCGGCGTGCTGCGTGGCGGTGCTTCGCTGCCCTACTCACTGACCATGCTCGGCTTTGTCGTCGGCGTGGTGTTCATGGGAAGGCTGGCCGACCGTTTCGGCATCGTCACCCCGGTGATCCTCGGCACGCTCTCCTTGAGTCTCGGCTATGTGCTGGCGGCGAAAGCCACCAGCATCACCATGCTGGCCTTCATCTATGGCGGCCTGATCGGCTTCGGTTCCTCCGCCATGTTCGGCCCGCTGATCGCCGATATCTCGCTGTGGTTCGAGCGCCGCCGTGGCCTCGCCATCGGGCTTTGCGCCAGCGGCAATTACTTCGCCGGCGCGGTGTGGCCGCCGGTGGTGGAATATTTCATCGCCCAGCATGGCTGGCGCGACACCCATTGGGGCATCGGCCTGTTCTGCCTCGTCACCATGGTGCCATTGAGCTTTGTGCTGCGCCGCCGCCCGCCGGTCCAGCCGCCGCTGCCGCAGGCCAGCGCGGGCTTGAACAAGGCCGGTGCGCATCGCCCGCTCGGGCTGGCGCCGAATGGCGTGCAGGGCCTGCTGCTGATCGCCGGCATTGCCTGCTGCGTCGCCATGTCGATGCCGCAGGTGCATATCGTCGCCTATTGCGTCGATCTCGGCTATGGCCCGGCGCGCGGCGCCGAGATGCTCTCACTCATGCTGGCCTTCGGCATCATCAGCCGGCTGGCCTCGGGCTGGATCCTCGACCGCATCGGCGGACTCGCTACGCTGCTGCTCGGCTCGGCCTTGCAGGGCCTGGCGCTGACCTTCTACCTGCCCTTCGATGGCCTCGCCTCGCTCTACATCGTCTCGGCCTTCTTCGGCCTGGTACAGGGCGGCATCGTGCCGAGCTATGCCTTCATCGTGCGCGAACTGTTTCCGCCCGAGCAATCGGGCCTGCGCGTCTCGGTCGCCATCGCCGCCACGCTTGCCGGCATGAGCCTGGGCGGCTGGATGTCCGGCGCCATCTTCGACCTGACGGGGAGCTATCAGGCCGCCCTGCTGAACGGCATTGCCTTCAACCTGCTCAATGTGGCTATCATCGGCTGGATGCTGCTGCGCTGGCGCCGGCAACGGATCGCGGGGCTCGCAGCGGCGGCTTGACCTGGAGCGGCATCGTCATGAGCCTGGATTACCTGATTATCTCGCTGATCGTCGTCGCCACGCCCGGCACCGGCGTGGTCTACACCATCGCCGCCGGTCTGGGGCGCGGCAGCCGCGCCAGCGTGATCGCGGCCTTCGGCTGCACGCTCGGCATCGTGCCGCATATGCTTGCCGCCATCACCGGCCTCGCCGCCCTGCTGCATGCCAGCGCGCTGGCCTTCGAGATCGTGAAATATGCCGGCGTCGCCTACCTGCTCTACATGGCCTGGGCAACCTGGCGCGAGCGCGGCGCCATGAGCTTCTCCGCTCAGGCCAACGGTGCGCCCCGTTCCGGCTGGCAGATCACGCTCGAGGCAGTGCTGGTGAACATCCTCAACCCCAAGCTCTCGATCTTCTTCCTCGCCTTCCTGCCGCAATTCATCGCGGCCAACGACCCGGCGCCGCTCGGCAGCATGCTGACCTTAAGCGCCGTCTTCATGGCGATGACGTTTGCGGTCTTCGCCGTCTACGGCCTGTTCGCCGCCGCCATGCGCGACCATGTGCTGACGCGCCCGCGCGTGATGCTGTGGCTGCGGCGGACTTTTGCGGCGGCCTTCGTCGGGCTTGGTGTTAAGCTGGCAGTGACGGAGCCATAGAAAACTAAAATAGGGGAAATTCAATGACTGCGTTTCTATCCCACAGCAGCAAAGATAAAGCATTCATTCGGCAAGTTGCGGAGCAACTTGGAAAGACTCAAATTGAATATGATGAATGGACATTTGAGTACAAATTAAATGTTCAAGCCATTCACAATGCGCTAAACCGTTGCAATCTTTTTGTTTTTTTTCTATCTCAAAATTCCATTGCATCTTCTTATGTCAACGAAGAACTTAGAGCTGCCCTAGAGAATAGAGGGAAAGGGCTTATTAAACGAGTATTAATATTTGCTCTTGATCAAACATCCCACAAAGCCCTACCGGGGTGGCTGCAAGATATAAACATAGTTCGAAAAATCAGCTCTCCAAAAATGTGTGCGCGACAAATACAAGTTGCCTTAATGGAGCTAGAAGCCCAAGAAGACCAAGGCATTGGGCTGTATCTTGGCAGGGAAACAGACGAGAGCGATCTTAGGAAGGCTATTATAGCACCGCCAGAGAGTACGCCAATATATCTACATGCCGTTGGCCATTATGGCATTGGTAGGCGCACTTTTCTTTCCAAATCCCTATCAAAATTTTTCCCACGTTTGTACAACACTTTCGTTGAAGTAACCTTGGGGCAATTTGAAGGGCCAGAAGAACTTTATCGACAATTATTCACCCTAAGTGAAGTTGCTTCCGCTGATGAAACATACAATGCGTTCTTATCTTTCTCAAAGATGCCAGCCATCAATCAAGCGGCAGAAATCGGACGTGTAATTAGAAATATGGCCCTGCACAATGAGTTTGTCATTGTCATAGATAATGGCGGAGCTCTAACCGATGACGGCGAACTGCAACCATTTCTCGCCGATCTACTCGATCAACTTAAATCAGCAGGGCAGCCTTCTCTCGGATTCATTCAGACTAGAATGATGCCATTTTCACGTCGCCAAAACCTTGGGCGCACATTTCACCAATACTTAAAACCCCTATCTACTGAAACAATAATAGAGCTTGTTAGTCTTACGCTTAAGGAATTTGGAATTAGCTTTTCAGAAGCCCAAGTAAGTGAAATAGCCAATTTGATTGACGGGCACCCGTATAACATACGATTTGTTATCCAGTTTATCCTCAATTTTGGAATTGATTCTTTGCTAACTGACCCCAGCGATTTAATCGACTGGAAGAATAGACGAGCCGTCGATTTCTTGCGGAAAATAAAATTTAGCGCCATTGAAGAAGATTTAATGGCCATTCTTTCCGAGTATCAATACTTAGATTCACATACATTAATTGCGGCATTAGATGAGGATTCAATAGTAGTGACGCAAGCAATAAAAAGACTTCAAGAGCATTGCTGCGTAGAGCTGCGAGAGCATTACTTCCACATCTCCCCTCCAATTCGAGATGGAATGAGGAGAGACGATCGATTTCATAGGGATGATTCCTGGAAACAACAAATAGGACAAGCAATCTGCGCTTTAATTGACGGCTATGAAGATGACGACCATATGCCAGTTACAATTATTCAAAGCGCAACTTTGGCAGCTGCCAGAGCAGTAAACCCACCTGCTTTTTTATCCACGCTAGTATTGCCCTCCCACCTCCTGCGCATCGCTAAAGAATATTATGATGCCGGCAAGAGAGGGCCGTGCATGGAATTCTGCGAACGCGCATATGGAATGAAAAACCGCCTACCCATAGATGCACAGGTAGAGGCCCTTAGATTGTGGGGGCTTTCCGCAGTAAGATTAAAGAAACGTCAAATGATTGACCACATCCTAGAACAACTCAAACAGTATGCGAGCCCAATCGCGAAGCGCGTAGGATTCTTTTTGGAAGGATTCGAAGCAAGACGCAGAGGACAACTCGATATTGCTGAAGGAAAATTCAAAGAGGCATGGAAACTCACTCCATCTAATGAAAGCGTAAACAGAGAGCTAGCAAGCTTGTATTGCCGACAGCGCCGCTATCAAGATGCAGAGGTACACGCTCGAGCTGCGTATAAGATTGCACCAACCAATCCATTCATTCTTGATATTTTTGCGGACACCCTACTGGGGAAACTTGGAATGGGGTTGCGCGTTGATCAAAAAGAGCTTTCCCACATAATGGACCAATTAAAGATATATGGAGATGCGCCCGGCTCGTCATTCTTCTTGGTTCGGGACGCACAGCAAAAATTGAAGAATAAAAACCGTCAAGAAGCGCTCTCATCAATCAATCGCGCAATTGAAAGAACCCCAAACCTGCCTGATGCTTATTTTATTAGGGCAGAGATTCATCTAGCCGCATCGGATTGTGAGGCAGCGGAAGCTGATCTTAAGGCTCTAACACGCATACTTGCAGAAGCAGGATCATCGGAAGGAGAAGAAGGGGCTGTAGAGGAGCTCGAGGTTCGCATTTTTATGGAACGAAAGCGATTTCGTGATGCACGCAACCACATCAACAACGCCAAACACATTTCCAACTCTCTGAAAGTACGTTTGCTTGATCAACTGGCGAGGCATATTTCTGCAACTCCACGCGAAGCTGATACCGAAATGCAAGAATGGGCTAAGAACCACAAGACGGGAGACATGCGAAGGCACTAGATATATACTTTAGATTAGTCGAGACGTTCGCTCATTTTAGTGGGCGTCCCTCACCCCAACAGCAATTCCATCCCCGGATCGCCCTTCGCCATCGCTCGGCTGTAGCCCGGTCGCGCAGAGACGCGTTGCAGGTAGGCGCGGATATGCGGATAAGGCGTGAGGTCGTAGGGCTGGAAGTGGCGCATGGTGGTGAGGGAGAACACCGACATGATGTCTGCCGCTGTGAATTCAGCACCAGCGAGCCAGGGGGTGGCGCCGAGGCGCTGATCCATCAGGCCGAGCGCCTGGGCGAGGCGCTTCTCGCCCCATTGCCGCGTCGGGTTATCAACCGGGGCATCGAGCAATGTTGTCACCATCAGCCGCATGAAGCCGGGCTGCAGCGTGCCATTGGCGAAATGCAGCCAGTAGAGATAGTCGGCGAAATTCGGATGATCCTTGCCGAGCGCCAGGCGACCCTCGCCGTATTTCGCCAGGATGTATTCCACCACGGCGCCTGATTCCGCAAGCGTAACCGGACCATCGGTAATGACTGGTGCGCTGCCCATCGGATGCAGCGCCTTGTAATCCGGCGGCGCCAGGCGCGGCGCGCGCTGGTAGACCTTGAGGTCATAGGGAATGCCCAGTTCCTCGCAGAGCCAGACGATGCGTTCGGATTGCGACTTGCCGAGATGATGCACGGTGAGCATGGCGATTCCCTGAGTGATCGAATGGAAAATCGTAACACAAAAAATGGGACCCCGGCTCGAAAGCCCGGGGTGACGGCAGGAGGGAGTTAGGCAAAGAAAAAGCCCGGCATTGCTGCCGGGCTTTTGGTCTGTGGCACGAGATCCCCGGGTCAAGCCCGGGGATGACGCGAGATAGCATTACGCGCCCGGTTGCGGCTCCGGCTCGAGGCCCGAGGGGCCGGACTTCTTGCCGCCGCCGCGATTGGTGGTCGGCACCGCCGAGCGCGGGCCGCTGTCGCCAGAGGCCGGCTTGTTGTCGTCGGTGCGCACAATCTCCTCGCCGCGCAGCAAAGCCTTCACTTCGTCACCCGAGAGGGTTTCGTATTCGAGCAGGGCCAGCGACACCTTCTCGAGGTCGTCGCGATGCTCGGTGAGGATGCGCATGGCGCTGCCCTCGGCCTCGTCGATGATGCGGCGCACTTCTTCGTCGATCAGCTTGGCGGTGGCATCCGACACGTTCTTGCGCTGGGTGACGGAATGGCCGAGGAACACTTCTTCCTCGTTATCCGAGTAGCGCAGGCGGCCGAGCTTGTCGCTCATGCCCCATTCGGTGACCATGCGGCGGGCGAGGCCGGTGGCCTGCTGGATGTCGTTCGACGCACCGGTAGTGACATTCTCGCGGCCAAAGACAATTTCCTCGGCGATGCGGCCGCCGAACATCATGGCGAGGCGCGATTCCAGTTCCAGCTTGGAGACCGAGAGGCGATCCTTTTCCGGCAGCGACATGGTGACGCCGAGCGCACGGCCGCGCGGGATGATCGTCACCTTATGCAGCGGATCGCATTTCGGCATGAACAGCGAGACCAGGGCATGGCCGGCCTCGTGATAGGCGGTGAGGCGCTTTTCCTCGTCGCCCATCACCATCGAGCGGCGCTCGGCACCCATCATCACCTTGTCCTTGGCGGATTCGAAATCGGCCATGGTGACGACGCGCTTGTTCTTGCGTGCGGCAAGCAGGGCGGCCTCGTTCACCAGATTGGCGAGGTCGGCGCCGGAGAAGCCCGGGGTGCCGCGCGCCACGATCTTGGGGTCCACATCCGGGGCCAGCGGCACCTTGCGCATATGCACGCGCAGGATCTTCTCGCGGCCGAGGATATCCGGGTTCGGCACCACGATCTGACGGTCGAAGCGGCCCGGGCGCAGCAAAGCGGGATCGAGCACATCGGGGCGGTTGGTGGCGGCGATCAGGATCACGCCCTCATTGGCCTCGAAGCCATCCATCTCGACCAGCAACTGGTTCAGCGTCTGCTCGCGTTCGTCGTTGCCGCCGCCGAGGCCCGCGCCACGATGGCGGCCAACGGCGTCGATTTCGTCGATGAAGATGATGCAGGGCGCATTCTTCTTCGCCTGCTCGAACATGTCGCGGACGCGGCTGGCGCCGACGCCGACGAACATTTCCACGAAGTCGGAGCCCGAGATAGTGAAGAACGGCACATTGGCTTCGCCGGCGATGGCACGGGCGAGCAGGGTCTTGCCGGTGCCGGGCGGGCCGACGAGCAGGCAGCCCTTCGGGATCTTGCCGCCGAGGCGCTGGAATTTCTGCGGGTCGCGCAGGAATTCAACGATCTCTTCCAGTTCGGTCTTGGCTTCCTCGATGCCGGCGACGTCCTCGAAGGTGACGCGGCCATGGCGCTCGGTGAGCAGGCGGGCCTTGGACTTGCCAAAGCCCATCGCCTTGCCGCCACCGGACTGCATCTGGCGCATGAAGAAAATCCAGACGCCGATCAGCAGCAGCATCGGGAACCAGGAAATCAGGATCTGCACCAGGGTGGAATTTTCTTCCGGCGGCAGCGCCTGCACGCGCACGCCGCGCTCGGTCAGGCGACCGACCAGGCCGGGATCGCTGGGGGCATAGGTGGAGAAGCCGCGGCCGTCGCGGTAATGGCCTTTGATGGTGTGGCCCTGGATGGCGACATCAGTGACCTGGCCGTTCTGCACATCGTTGAGGAAATCGGAATAGGCAACCTGGCTGCCGCCCTCGCGCATGGTGGGGCCTTGGAACAGATTGAACAGCGCGACCACCAGCAGAGCGATGATCACCCAGAGCGCAAGATTGCGACCAAACATATTCACGGAGGCCTTACCCTTTCTCGACGAAGCACCAGACGGCATCTGTCCGCCCGGTCGGGCAATAGTGTAGCGGCCGGAAGCCGGCGGCACCACTGCCTCGTCCTCATTACATAAGAGCCCATGGAGCTGAAACAAGCACCTTATTTTGTGCTTCGGCTCACGAAATTATGAGCAATGGTTACAGCTTAGCCGGCATGACCCCAGGCCAGCATGACACCCGGATTGGCGCCCAGCCCCAGGCTGGGCAGGCCGATCACCCGCCGCCCTAGCAACAGCGCCGGCAGCACAGGCAGCGCCGGGGCCGGCAGGCGGCGTTCCATGAGGCCCGGAAAAGCGCCGTTTCGCTCCAATGCGCCCTCACCGAACGCGCCAAGCCGCAAGCCACGCGGCAGCTTGTGCAAAGCCAGCACGCGCCAGCGCCCATCCCAGACCTGTTCCTGCCCAACTTTCAGCGCCAGCGGCGGTGCCAGATGGCGGGCCTCGCGCAGGATCAAGAGGCGATTATCCCAAGGCAGCAGCCGGCAGCGGTGCAAAGTGTGACTGAAATCGCCACCGCGCAGTTTCGCCAGCAGGCGTTCCAGGCGTTCGAGGCGCGGCGGCAACGCCTCGCCGCCGATGCGTTTCAGCACAGTACTTAACGCCCGCAGCGCGATCTCGTCGGGGCCATGGCAGAGCATTGCTGCATCCACCCAGGCGATGCCGGCGCCATCGTCATAGGCCACGGCCTGGGCCAGCCGCTCCGCCGTGATCTGCTCCAGTGCCGCCCGCGCCCGCGCCATGTTGGCGGCCGTCTGCGCCAGATGCGCCGCTGCGTCATCACCAAGGCCGGCAAGCGCGGCACGCATGGCGGTGCGGGCATAGGCCGGATGCCGGTTGCTCGGGTCCTCGATCCAGCTTTGGCCGCGCGCCCGCAGGGTGGCGAGCAGCCGCGCTTTCGGGATGCCCAGCAATGGCCGCAGCCGCCGGATGCCGTTCACCTCCAGCGAAGGCGCCATGGCGCTGAGGCCATCGACGCCGGAACCGCGCGCGGCGCGCAGCAGCAAAGTCTCGGCCTGGTCGTCGCGATGCTGCGCCAGCAGCAGATGCGCGACACCATGGCGCCGGCACCAGGCTTCGAGCAGGGCATAGCGGGCGTCGCGCGCCGCCGCCTGGCGGTTGGCGGTGGGTTTTGTGCCGGTCCAGGGGAGGATTTCGGCGGCAATGCCGGCATCGCGCAGCCAGGCCGCCACCTGGCGCGCTTCGCTGCGCGACTCCGGCCGCAGGCCGTGATCGACGATCAGCGCGGTGAGCGCGATACCGCGCCGGGCCGCCCAGTCATGGCTCAGCAGTGTCAGGCAGAGGGAATCGGCGCCGCCGGAACAGGCAACAGCCAGCGATCCGGCATCAGCCACCAGCGGCGCCAGCAGGCGGCCGAATTCAGCCGCCGCCAGCGGTCGCGATGATGTATTAGGCGCGGCAGCCGGCCTTGGCACGTTCGCGGCCCATGGCGTCCTTCACATGCGGCGGCGCGTTGGGGAATTCCTTGGCGAGCTGGCCATAGGCGGCGCAGGCCTCCGCCGTCTTCTTCAGCGCGGTGAGCGACATGCCGAGCTTGAGCAGGCTGTCGGGCGCCTTGGCATTCTTCGGATAGCCCTGGTAGCCCTGCAGGAAGGCCGAGGCCGATTGCTCATACTGGCCGCGCACATAGTAGGTCTCGCCGAGCCAGTATTGCGCATTGCCGGCCAGCGGATCCTGGCCATGGGCGGCGATGAATTCGCGGAAAGCGGCTTCGGCATCGGCATAGTCGCTCTGCACCAGCAGCTTGTAGGCGTAGTCGTAGCGTTCCTTAGGGCTGCCGGCCGGCAGCCGGGCGCGGGCCGAGGCAGCGGGGGCCGCCGGTGCCGCGGCGGTGCGGGCCGGAGCGCCGGACTGGGCATTGCCCGGCAGCGGCCGCCCTTGCGCATCCACCGGCATGCTGCCGAGCACGCCTTCGCGGCTCGGCGCCTGATTCGGGTTCGACGACGACTGGCCGGGCGCGCCGGCCACAGCCTGGGCCGGGGCCTGGGCCTGGGCCCCACCGCCGGAAGCCGGCGCCGACGCAGCAGCCGGCGCACTGCCCGGTGCCGGTTGCGTGCGCTCCAGCGCATTGAGGCGGAAGTCGATATCCTCCACCAGCTTGTCGAGGCGGCGCTGGGTCTGGATGTTCTTGTATTCCACTTCCTCGAAGCGGCCGATCAGGTCGCGGATCTGGCCCTCGAGCTGGTCGATGCGGGAGTTCAGCCGGTTGGCGGCGCTGGTTTCGCCTTCACCGGATTCGGTCAGCGAACCGCTTGGCGCCGGCGCGGCACCCTGGGGCCCAGTCTGGGGTATGGGGCCGCCGCGATAGACCTGGCGCTGCAGCGTGCGCAGATCGGTCTCCAGCCGGTTGATGCGGTCGTAGAGCGCCTGATCACTCTGGGCATGGGCAGCCGGCGCCAAAAAGGCGGCGCTCACCAGGCCCACACTGAGGAGGCTGGAGAAAACAAGCGAAGGCAGGATGCGAAACATGGGCTCACCCCTGTATGGGCTGGCGGTATGCGGGGCGCGCCAGAGGGCGCGAATCAGCGAATAGGGTGCGCGATTTTTACGGCGAAACCAAGGCGTCTCGCCAGCCATGGAACCGGCCTGGGCGTGGATTTCCGACCCCTGCAAACGAAAACACCCGCCTGCCGCCTGAACAGGTCAGGGGCTAGGCGGGTGCAATCTCTTGAGCCACGCTCTGGCCGGCACGGAGCCGGCCAAGGCTGGATCAGCTTAGTTCGACAGAACGGTCACGCCGCGGCGGTTCTGCGCCCAGGCGGCTTCGTTCGAGCCGAGAGCGACCGGGCGCTCCTTGCCGTAGGAGATCGTGGTCACGCGGTTGGCCGGGATGCCCTGGTTGACCAGGTAGGCCTTGACCGAGTTGGCGCGACGCTCGCCGAGAGCAAGGTTGTACTCGCGGGTGCCGCGTTCGTCGGCATGACCCTCGATCACGACCTTCCACTGGCCATAGCGCTTCAGCCAGGCGGCCTGCTTGTCCAGGGTGGCCTTGCCGGCCGGCTTCACGTCGAACTTGTCATAGTCGAAGAACACGCGGTCGCCGACATTGACCTGGAAGTCCTGCACGGAGCCCGGGGCGATGGTGGTGGCGGTAGCGGCCGGAGCGGTGGCGGTGGCCGGAGCGGCGGAGGTGCCGCTGCCGCTGGTGCTGGCAGCCGGTTCCGGAGCCTTTTCGCAAGCGGCCAGGAACAGGCCCACGGCGGCAACGGCCAGGAACTTGGTGCCGAAGGTGTTGAGGCGCATAATGTTTTACCCCTCCAAGGGTTTGGTTTGGTGATCAGGTACCTGTTATTCCAACTTGCAGGCCATTGCCGTGCCTCCTTTGGAGGACAACCGACCATAACCCGCCGCCTTAAGCCTCAACCCGTTCCGTCTGCGATCCGCTCCGCCAGCGGTTTAGGTCTTGCGACTTAACCTGCGCCAGAGGAAAACGATGCCGGAACCGACGGTTCAAGCCACTGCGTCACTTTTAATCATATCCACCGCCTATACACGAATCAAGGTTGGCGGGGGCTAATCCACACTCCACGTAACGGATGCCGCATTACTGCGGCATTTCTGCAACAGTTCCACCCGATTTCAACCTATCGGATGAGGGCCGAGAGCGGCGACCAGGCCGGATCGGAGGCATCGATCGGGGTCGGAATCTCGCGTTCGTTGAAACCGGTGAGGTCGATTGAGTACAGCTTCACGCGCTGGCCCCGGCCCCGCGAATCGGAGGGGCGTTCCCGGTAAAACATCAGTACACGGCCGTTCGGCGCCCAGGTCGGGGCTTCCTGCACCATCGGCGAGGTGGTGAGGATGCGCTCGCCGGAACCATCCGGGCGCATCACGCCAATCGCAAAGGTGCCGCCGCCTTCCTTGGTGAAGGCGATCAGGTCGCCGCGCGGCGACCAGACCGGGGTGGAATAGCGGCCCTGGCCGAAGCTGATACGGCGCTGGTTGGAGCCATCGGATTCCATCACGTAAAGCTGCTTGGTGCCGCCGCGATCCGAGTTGAAGGTCACCTGGCGGCCATCGGGCGAGAAGCTCGGCGAGGTGTCGATGGCCGGATCGGAGGTCAGCCGGCTGCGCGCACGGGTGCGCAGATCCATCATGTAGATATCGGAATTGCCATCCACCGC
The DNA here is from genome assembly GCF_038404985.1 of Ferrovibrio sp. MS7. NCBI lineage: Bacteria > Pseudomonadati > Pseudomonadota > Alphaproteobacteria > Rhodospirillales > Rhodospirillaceae > Ferrovibrio > Ferrovibrio plantarum. The sequence goes on along the minus strand of NZ_JBBKBA010000001.1, from coordinate 1,817,098 downwards.
CAGCGACATGATCACGCGGTTGCCATCGGGCGAGAAACGCGGCGCGAAGGTCATGCCGGGGAAGTCGCCAACCAGTTCCTGCTGCCCGGTATCGATGTTGAACAGATACACACGCGGGCGGTCGTTGAAATACGAGAGATAGGTGATTTCCTGCTGGCTCGGGCTGAAGCGCGGGGTCAGCACCAAGAAGCGGCCATCGGTGAGGAAGCGGTGATTCTCGCTGTCCTGGTCCATGATGGCGAGGCGCTTGACGCGCTTGTCCGGCGGACCGCTCTCGGCGACATAGACGACGCGGGTATCGAAATAGCCGTCCTCGCCGGTCACCTTCTTGTAGATCGCATCCGAGATCAGATGCGCCAGGCGGCGCCAGTTATCCGGCGTGGTGAACAGCGCCAGGCCGGTCATCTGCTGCTCGGCGGCGACATCCCACAAGCGGAATTCGCCGCGCAGCCTGCCATCGGCCTGCAGCTCAATGCGGCCCGTCACCAGCGCATCCATGTTGATCACGCGCCAATCCTGGAAGCGCGGCTGCACCCGCATCGCGGCGGGCTGCTGGATATGCGCCCTGGGATCGGCCGGGGCGAACAGGCCGGAGCGTTCCAGGTTGGCGCGGATAACGCGGGCGACATCGCTGCCAAGCTTGGTCGCCTGCGGGTTATCGGCGTCGAAATCGGAAATCGCGATCGGCACCGGGCGGATATTGCCCTTGGTGATATCGATCTCCACCCGCGCTTCGGCATTCTGGGCGGCGAACAGGAAGAGCGAGAGCAGAACCAGCAGCCTGGACACGGCGGCAGTTTCGCCTTTTAGGAATTGCATTGCGTCCTCGGATCGAAGTTCAAAATGATTTCTTGCGTGAATTTGGCGATGTCGGTGTTCGGCGGGAACTTGAACGGCACCGCCTTGAACACGGCGCGGCGCGCGGCTTCCGCCGAGGCGCGATAATTATCCTGGGTGTAGAGCTTCACTGCATCCAGCACTTCCGGCTGGGTTTTGAGCGAACCATCGGGATTGAGCTGGAACTGCACGCGCACGACATGCTCGCGGGCATCGCGGCGGCCGCAATCCAGTGCCCATTTGTCATAGATCTGGCTGGCGATGAAATCCTTCTCGGAAATCGACAGCGGCTGGCTCGGGTCGGATGGGCCGACGGCGCGCGGTGCCGGCGGCGCCGGCGTGCGCTGCGCCACCTGCGGCTGGGCCGGGGCCGGCTGTGCCGGCGCGGGCGCCGGCTTCTGCATCTTGTTCACCAGGGCGGCCACCGAACTGAAATCCGGCGCCTTGGCCTGGGTCTGCTGCGGCGGCGCCGGCGGCTTCGGCGGTTCCGGCTTGGCCACCGGCTTCGGCGGCTCGGCCTTCACTTCCGGCTTCGGCAGCGGCTCTGGCGGCGGCGGGGTCGGCTTGGCGACTTCCACCGGCTTGGGCGGCTGTGGCGGAGGGGGCGGCGGAGGTGGTGGTGGCGCGGCGGTTACCGGCTTGGGCGGCTCCGGCTTGGCCTCGGGCTTCGGCGGCTCCGGCTCCTGCTTCGGTTCCTGCTTGGCTTCCACCGGCAGCGGCTGTGGCTTCGGCACGTTGCTCTTTTCGGCAATCGGCGCCAGCTCGGCCAGGATCACCGGCGGCTCAGGAATGCGCTCGCGCTCGAAATACGGCAGGCCGAAGATTCCCACCGCGACCAGACTCGCGTGGAAAGCTGCGGAATACACATAAGAGCGACGCTGCACTGCCTTCTATCCTCTACGCTTCGCCCGGCCCTAGCGGCGCCGGGTGTTGCTGCTGCCACTGCCGCCCTGCGGCGGATTGCCGATCAGGGCGACCTTGGTGAAGCCAGCGGCATTCACCACACCCATCACTTCCAGCACCTTGCCGTAATTCACCGCCTGGTCGCCGCGCACGAAGATGCGGCGATCCAGCGCGCCATTGGCGATAGCGGTTAAACGCGGCACCAGGGCATCCAGTTCCACGCCGGTCTCCTGCAGGAACACGCCACCCTTGGAATCGATGGTGATGGTGAGCGGCTCATCCTGCCCCGGTATCGCAGAGGCCTGGGTTTTCGGCAGGTCGACCTGCACGCCGACGGTGAGCAACGGCGCCGTCACCATGAACACGATCAGCAGCACCAGCATGACGTCGACCAGCGGCGTCACATTGATGTCCGACATCGGCCGCCGCCGCATGCGGTGGCCGCGGGTATCGCCGCCGGCGAGCTGGGCGCCCATCAGGCCGCCTCCTCGTCAAGCTGACGGCTCATCAGCGCCTGGAATTCCCCGGCGAAACCCTCCAGCCGGATATTCAGCCGGCCAAGATCGTTGGAGAATTTGTTGTAAGCCATCACCGCCGGAATCGCGGCGAGCAGGCCGAGCGCGGTGGCGAACAAAGCCTCCGCGATGCCGGGCGCCACCACAGCCAGCGAGGTATTCTTGCTGGCGGCGATGGAGTGGAAGGAATTCATGATGCCCCACACGGTGCCGAACAGGCCGACGAAGGGCGCCACCGAACCGACCGAGGCGAGGAAGCCGAGATAGCGTTCCAGGCGCTCCATCTCGCGGTCGATGGAGACGCGCATGACCTGGCCGATGCGCACCTGCAGCGAGCCCAGGCCCTGCTTGCCGCGCACCAGACCGCGCTCGGTTGAGCGGCGCCATTCGCGCATGGCGGCAACGAACAGCACCGCCATCGGGTGCTGCGGGCCCATCTGCGACAGGCGGTCGTAAAGCGTATCGAGCGAACCGCCGGACCAGAAATCATGCTCGAACTGATCGGTCTCGCGCAAAGTGCGGCGGATCTTGATCAGCTTGTCGAAAATGATCGCCCAGGACCAGAAAGACGCAATCACCAGCATCAGCATCACCGACTTGACGACCCAGTCGGCCTGCCAGAACAGCGCCCACATCGACAGGTCGGCAGCAGGACCGGCGCCACCAAGGGCCGCCGCACTCACAGTTCTATCCATAACGCCTCATTCCTTTTCAGTCTGGGTACCAGAGGATTGCGAAGAATTTGTTGAAAGTGTGGCGAACAGCGCCGTAATCGCCGCCGGAATCCGCCGTGGACGGCCTTCCAGCCCCATGCAGGCCAGGGTCACCTCGGCCACCGCCAGCTTATCCCTCCCGCGCCACACCGCCTGATCCAGCACCAGGGTGGCGCCCCGGGCCGCTTTCAGGCGGGTCGCCACCAGCAGTTCGTCATGCAGCCGGGCGGGTTTGAGGTATTCGATGGCGCAGGCCCGCACGGCAAAAGCGATCTTCTGCTCCTGCAGCAACCTGTCCTGGCTCACCCCCTGGCTCAGCAGCACGTCTGACCGCCCCCGCTCCGCGAATCGGAGATAATTGGCATAATAGACGATGCCGGCGGCGTCCGTGTCCTCCCATTGCACACGCAACGGATAGAGGTGGCCCAGGGGGCGTTCCTGGGGTCTTTCCGCAACGTCAGGCATCCATATCCTCGCCATCCAGCAGACCGAGCTGCGCCGCATCCGGCCGCTTCGGCGCCGCCAGCCCGAGATGGGCGAAGGCCTGCGGGGTCAGCAGCCGGCCGCGCGGGGTGCGCTGCAGGAAGCCCTGCTGGATCAGGTAGGGCTCGATAATGTCTTCCAGCGCGTCGCGCGGCTCGGACAAGGCCGCCGCGATGGTCTCGACACCCACCGGGCCGCCGCCGAAATCGCGCGCGATCACCGAAATGTAGCGCCGGTCCATGGCATCGAGGCCGCGGCCATCGACTTCCAGCCGGGTCAGTGCCGCATCCGCCTCCTTGGCGCCGACCACCGGCGCCTTGGAAACCACGGCGAAGTCGCGCACCCGGCGCAGCAATCGGCCGGCGACGCGCGGCGTGCCGCGCGAGCGCTTGGCGATCTCATGGGCGCCGGAGGCATCGAGATTAAGATTCAGGATCCGCGCGCCCCGGCTGACAATGAATTCCAGCTCGGCGACTTCGTAGAAATTCAGCCGTAGCGGAATGCCGAACCGCTCGCGCAACGGCGTGGTCAGCAGGCCCGACCGCGTGGTGGCGCCGACCAGGGTGAACGGCGGCAGGTCGATGCGCACGCTGCGCGCCGAGGGCCCTTCGCCGATGATCAGGTCGAGCTGGAAATCCTCCATGGCGGGATAGAGGATTTCCTCCACCGCCGGGTTGAGGCGGTGGATTTCGTCGATGAACAGCACATCGCGGGCTTCGAGATTGGTCAGCAAGGCGGCCAAGTCGCCGGCCTTGGCGATCACCGGGCCGGAGGTGGCCTTGAAATTCACACCGAGTTCGCGCGCCACGATCTGCGCCATCGTGGTCTTGCCGAGGCCTGGGGGCCCATGCAGCAGCACATGGTCCAGCGCCTCGCCGCGTTCGCGGGCGGCGGCGATGAAGATGGACAGATTCTCCCGCGCCCGCGCCTGGCCGACGAAATCGCTCAAGACCTGCGGCCGCAGATGGCGGTCGAGATCGTCGCCTTCGGCGGCCTTGGACGAAATCAGACGATTAGCGTCGCTCATTTCGCCAGTTCCTTGAGGCCAAGGCGGATCAGCGACGACACATCGGCCTTGTCGCCGAGGCTGCGCGCCGCCTGCATCACGGCGCCGAAGGCGTCGGCGCGCTTATAGCCGAGATTGACCAGGGCCGAGAGCGCATCGGAGACGGCTCCCTGGCCTTCGCCCGCCGCCGGAGCGTCGGCAGCCGCTTCCGGCAGGCCGGCGGCAGCGGCGCCAAGCTCGAGGCCGCCCATCTTGTCCTTCAGTTCCGTCACCAGCCGCGCCGCCAGCTTTGGGCCAACGCCATCGCAGCGCGTCAGCATCGCCTTGTCGCCCGAGGCCAGGGCGCGGGTCAGTTCATCAGGGCTGAGCGAACCGAGAATACCGAGCGCCACCTTGGCACCGACGCCCTGCACGGTCTGCAGCAGGGTGAACCAGGCGCGTTCGGCCTGAGAGAGGAAACCGAACAGGTGGATATGGTCTTCGCGCACATGGGTTTCGATGTGAAGCTGCACGGCTTCGCCAACCTTGGGCAACCCGCGCAAAGTGCGCGCCGAGCAGAACACCTGGTAGCCGACGCCGCCGACATCGATCACCAGCGCGCCCTCGCCAACACTATCGAGCAGGCCCTTCAGCTTGGCGATCATCGCGCGGCCTGCGTTGCCAGATAAGCCGCCGTCTCGGCGGCACGAATGCGGCCCTGGGTGGCGGCGAGATGGGCATGGGCGATGGCGACAGCCAGCGCATCGGCGGCATCGGCACCCTTGACCGCCACACCGGGCAGCAGGCGCTTGACCATGGCATGCACCTGTTCCTTCTCGGCATGGCCGACGCCGACCACCGCTTTCTTGATCAGGTTAGGCGCATATTCAGCCACCGGCAGGCCGGCCTGGGCCGGCGCCAGCAGCACGATGCCGCGCGCCTGGCCGAGTTTCAGCGTGGAAGCCGGATTCTGGTTCACGAAGGTTTCTTCCACCGCCGCCGATTGCGGCTGCCATTCGGCCAGCACCTGCACCAGCGCGTCATGCAGGAAACGCAGGCGGTAGGCCAGCTCCTCATCCGGGTTGATGCGGATGGTGCCATGGGCGATGTGGCGCAGGCGGTTGCCTTCGGCCTCGATCACGCCCCAGCCGGTGGCCCGCAGGCCGGGGTCGAGGCCGATGATGCGCTGCAGCCCCGCCATTGCCGGCCTCAGGAGGCGAGCTTGCTCAGCTCGGCCTCCGAAATCTCGAAATTGGCGTAGACCTGCTGCACGTCGTCGGAATCTTCCAGCGTGTCGAGCATCTTGATCAAGGTTTCCACCTTGTCGCCGGATACCGGGGTGAGATTCTTCGGGCGCCACACGATGCGGGCCGATTTCGGCTCGCCGACCGCCTTTTCCAGCGCCTCGCGCACGGCGGCGAAATCATCCTGGCCACAGGTGACTTCATGTTCCTCGTCGTTCGACTGGCAATCCTCGGCGCCGGCCTCGATGGCGGCCTCCATCATCTTGTCGGCATTGGCGATGCTGGCCGGGAACACGATCAGGCCGACGCGGTCGAACATGAACGACACCGAATTGGTTTCGCCAAGCTGGCCGCCATTCTTCGAGAAGGCGGCGCGCACTTCGCCGGCGGTGCGGTTGCGGTTGTCGGTCAGCGCCTCGACGATCACCGCCACGCCGCCCGGGCCATAACCCTCGTAGCGCACCTCTTCGTAATTATCCTGACCATCGCCGCCGGCACCGCGCTTGATGGCACGGTCCACCGTGTCCTTGGGCATGTTGGCGGCGCGGGCAGCCTGGATCGCGGCACGCAGGCGTGGATTGGTCGCCGGGTCCGGCTGGCCCATCTTCGCCGCGGTGGTCAACTCGCGGATCAGCTTGGTGAAGACCTTCGCCTTCTTGGCATCCTGCGCACCCTTGCGGTGCATGATGTTCTTAAACTGGGAATGACCGGCCATGATCTACCTGCGCGGCAAAAACGGGGGTGAAGCTGCGGCTGCTGCGAATCGGGCATGTTTACCATATTTTCCGGTTTGCAGGCAGCCCGGTTGGGCCGTCGGATAAAGCCAGATGCGGCGAAAAGCAAGCCGCCGCTGGCCGCTCAATCGGCCCAGAGACTCAATCGGCCCAGAGACAGGCCAGTTGCCGACGCAAAGCCGGCAACACCTCGGCACCGAACCAGGGCTGGCGTTTCTGCCAGGCGGTATTCCGCCAGGAAGGATGCGGCAACGGGAAGAAACCCCGAGCCAGGTGGGTGGCAAAGTCGCGCACAGTTTCGGTCATCTGCCGTGTGCCGAGATAGCGCGCCTGGGCATAGGAGCCGACCAGCAGGGTGAGCTTGATCGCAGGCAGATGGCGGCGCAGCCGGTCATGCCAGAGCGGGGCGCATTCCGGCCGGGGCGGTGCATCGCCGCCCTGCGGCAGCACTCCCGGATAGCAGAAGCCCATCGGCATGATGGCGATACGGCTGGTGTCGTAGAAGGTATCCCGGTCGAGGCCGAGCCAGGCGCGGAGCTGATCACCGGAGCGGTCATTCCAGGGAATGCCGGTTTCATGCACCCGGGTGCCAGGTGCCTGGCCGATGATCAGCAGCCGGGCGCTGGGCCCGAGGCGCACCACCGGGCGCGGCCCGAGCGGCAGCTCAGCGGCGCAGACCCGGCAGGCCGCGATCTCGGCAAGCAGGGCCTCAAAGGACGACCGGGCTTTGGGCAAGACGGCCACCGAGGCGGACCGGTTGGATGCGGGTGGCAAGCCCGGTGCGGTCATCGGTTTCGAGATAGACGGCGCAGAGCGTCGCTTCACCATTGGCCGGCTCGAAGCGGCCCGAGGGAATCTTGCGCAGGAAGCGGCTCAAGGGCTCGGTCTTTTCCATGCCGATCACCGAATTGTAGTCGCCGCACATGCCGGCATCGGTCTGATAGGCGGTGCCGCCCGGCAGGATCTGCGCATCCGCTGTCGGGATATGGCTGTGGGTGCCGCAGACTATGGAGACGCGGCCATCGAGGAAATGTCCCATCGCCATCTTTTCCGAGGTCGCCTCGGCATGGATATCGACCAGGATCAGGTCGGCACTGGCGCCGAGGCGGTATTTCGCCAGCTCGGTGTCGATGGTGGCGAAGGGATCATCCAGCGGGTCCATGAACACGCGGCCCATCACCTGCGCCACCAGCACGCGCTTGCCCTGCGGCGTGGTGAACATCGCCGAGCCACGGCCCGGCGTACCCTTCGGGTAGTTCAGCGGCCGGATCAGCTTCGCGTCAGACTGAATATAGGACAGCGTCTCGCGCTGGTCCCAGGAATGGTTGCCGAGCACGATGGCATCGACGCCGGCTTCGTAGAGTTCGGCGCAGATACGGCTGGTAATGCCGAAACCGGCGGCGGCGTTCTCGCCATTCACCACCACGAAATCGAGGCCGAGTTCGCGGCGCAGTACGGGAATGCGCGCGATCACCGCATCGCGCCCGGAGCGCCCGACAATATCTCCACAATACAGCAGCTTCACCCGCCTACCTGCCTTCCCGTTCTTCAACCTTATCTTCACATCTGATAGCGCCGCGCTCGGTCACTACCCAATCCAGTCTCTCATCCTGGGCCCAGCATGGCACCTTTGGCACCTGCTGCACGGCGAAGGCATAGCCGACGCAAAGCGGCCGGTTCGCCGCATCGCGGCGCAACGCGCTCAACGTGGCATCGTAATAACCCGCGCCCATACCGAGCCGCCGGCCCTGACGGTCGAAGCCGACCAGCGGCACGATCACCAGATCGGGTCGTGCCGCGCCAGCGGCCTCCGGCGGTGCCGGGATGCCGTAACGCCCCGGCTCAAGTATTGCGTCGTCGCCATTCCAGGGCCGGAAAGTCAAACCCAGGCTATCGGGCTGCACCGTCGGCAACAGGATGCGCGCGCCAAACTCGGCGCGCAACCGCGCCAGCAGGGGCCGCGGGTCGATCTCGCTCGGCAGCGGCCAGTAACCAGCCACGGCCATGCCTTGCGTCAGCGGAATGCCGGCGATGAACCGCTCCGCCGCCACGCCGGCAATCGCCGCGCCATTGGCCTTGGCCGCTTCCTGGCGGCGCTGGCGCAGTTTCGGCCGGAGCGCCGCCTTGGCGGCCTGGATATCATCGAGGCTATCTGACTGGGGCATCGGCTTCTTTAGGGCGAAGAGTGGACGGTGCCCACCGTGGCCGTCGGCATGAATCCAACCTCTGTAGGCCTGGCGTACCAGGTGGGCGCCGTATGTCCGAAACCTCGGTCCCGGCCAGGGACAGCTCCCTAGAGATCAGCATTGGCCCCAGGGTTGTGAAAACCTAACGCACCGGGCAGGAAACACCGTCCGGCGGGGAATGTAGGGCGCTTGGCCCCGCCCCGCAACCTTGCTAAAGCAGAAGGCGGAAAACGGGCCAATATCGGGATCGAACCCATACTCGGGATCAGGCAATGCGCGTAGTGGTGACGGGAGCGGCCGGTTTCATCGGCCGGCGCCTGGTGCGTGAACTGGTAAGCCGGGGCCGGCTGCGCGATGCCATGGGCCATGAGCGCGCCATTACCGACCTGCTGCTGCTCGACCGCGCCACCATCGACCTGCCGGACTGGAATCTGCCGCCGGAAGCCGCCCGCATCGGCATCCGCACCGCCGCCGGCGATCTCGCCGATGCCGATTTCCGCGCCCGCGCCTTCGCCCAGCCCTTCGACAGCCTGTTCCATCTGGCGGCAACGCTGACCACCGATGCCGAGCGCGACATCGAAGCCGGCCTGCGTGTCAATGTCGGTGGCCTGCTGGAGCTACTGCAGCTCTGCCGCCAGCAGGCGGCGCCGCCAAAATTCATCTTCGCCAGTTCGATTGCCACCTTCGGCGGCGCGCTGCCGGAAACCGTTGAGGATGATTGCGTGCAGCGGCCGCAGACCTCCTACGGCACGCATAAGCTGATCACCGAGTTGCTGCTGGATGATCATAGCCGCCACGGTGTGCTGGACGGTCGCGCGCTGCGCCTGCCCATCGTGCTGATCCGCCCCGGTGCAGCGGTCGACTCCGTTTCCGACCGCGTTGCCGCCGTTTTGCGTGAACCTTTGCGCGGCGAGCCCGTTGCCTGCCCGCTGCCGCCGGAAAGCTGGCTCACTGTCGCCTCTGTCGGTGCCGTGGCGCGCGGCCTGATTGGCGTGCATGAATTGCCGCGCGAGGCTTTCGGGATCAGCCGTGCCATCAACCTGCCGGCCTTGAGCGTTACAATCGCCATGATGATCGAGAGCTTGCGCCGCGTTGCCGGCGACCGCCGCCTCGGCCCCATCGGCTGGGCGCCGGACGAAAAACTGATCCGCATTGTCGCCGGCTGGCCGAAACGCTTCGATTCCGCCCGCGCCCGCCGCCTCGGCATCCTGCCCGATGCCGACATGGACGCGATCATCCAGGATTATCTGGCCAGCGCATGAGCGATACGACACTGCCCGTCTGTATCATCGGCGCCGGCTCGAGCGGCGTGGCGGCGGCGAAGGCCCTGAAACAGGCCGGCATTGCTTTCGAGTGTTTCGAGATCGGCTCGAGGATAGGCGGCAACTGGCGCTACGAAAATGACAACGGGCTGTCCTCGGCCTATCGCAGCCTGCATATCGATACCAGCCGCAAGAACCTGCAATACCCGGATTTCCCGACGCCCGACGACTGGCCGGATTTTCCCAGCCACTGGCAGGTGATGCAGTATCTGCAAGCCTATGCCGAGCGTTTCGGCGTGCTGGAGCATATCCGGTTCCAGGTCACGGTAACTGATGTTTCGCCGGAAGCCGGCAACTGGCGCGTCACGCTGCAGAATGGCGAAAGCAGGCTCTACCGCGCCGTGCTGGTGGCCAACGGCCATCTCTGGGATGCGCGCTGGCCCAGTTTCCCCGGTAACTTCGATGGCGAGCAGATCCATTCGCACCACTACAAGACCGCCGCGCCCTTCGAGGGCAAGCATGTGCTGGTGGTGGGCCTGGGCAATTCCGCCGTTGATATCGCGGTGGACCTCTGCCGCCGCGCCGCCAGCGTGCAGCTTTCCACACGGCGCGGCGCCTGGATCATGCCGAAATACATCCTCGGCATTCCCACCGACCGCTGGTCGGCCTTCCTGATCCGCAAGCTGAAACTGCCGACCGTGGTCGCGCGCGCCATCGTGTCGAAGCTGATGTACCTCACCGTCGGCGATCAGGAACGCTATGGCGTGAAGAAGCCGCCGCATCCGATGTGGCGCGAACACGCCACCATCAGCCAGGAATTGCTGCCCTATATCGGCCATGGCTGGATCACCATGCGGCCGAATGTCAGCGAATTGCGGGGCGACAAGGTGCTGTTCGCCGATGGCGCGGAAAGCCGCGTTGACGCCATCATCCATGCCACCGGCTACCGCACCAGCTTCCCGTTTCTGAAATCCGATATCTTCAGCGTGCGCGATGGCGAGCCAGTAAAACTCTACCGCCGCATGCTAAGCCCCGCGCATCCCGGACTCTATTTCGTCGGGCTGGTGCAGCCGATTGGCGCCACTATTCCGCTGGTGGAAATCCAGGCGCGCTGGCTTGCCGGCGTGTTGGCGGGCCGCATCGCATTGCCCGACCGTGGGACGATGGAGGCCGAAATCGCGGCGCATCATGCCGGCGTCAAGCGCCGCTATGTGAACAGCGCGCGCTATACCCTGGAAGTGGATTTCCGCGACTATGCCGGCGCCCTGCGCGCCGACATGGCGAGTGGCCGCGCCGGCTTAGCCTGAGAATCTAGGGCGTCTCGAGCTTGGCCGCGATGTCTTCGAGCTTCTGCGCCAGGCCGATGAGCGCATCGGCGCCGCTCTTGTCGGCTTCCTGGCCGCGCCGCAGGGTGGCAACATCCTCGCGCAACTGCGCCAGGTCACGCTGCGCCACTTCCAGATCGTCGGCCATGGTCAGCGATGCCATGAGCATCAGCCGCGCCTCGCCCACCTGGCCGACCAGGGCGGCCAGTTCGCGCACGCGGGCATCCACCAGGGCGGATAGCCGCGTGACCTGGGCTTCCTCGCCATCGTCGCAGCCGATCGGGTAGATACGGCCATTGATGGTAACATTCACCTCGGCCATGACGCCCTCCTCAAGCGGTGCCGCCGGCGCTCTCGAGCGAGCGGCGCAAGCGGTCCATGGTGGCATCCAGACGCGCCAGCAGGCTGGCCTCGAAGGCCTTGGCCTCGGCCTGGGCGGCGCGTGCGGCATCAAGCTCGGCACGCAGTGCGGCAGCGATGGGCTCGGCGGTGTCGCCTTCCTCGGCGGCAGCCACGGTCACCGGCACCGGTGCTGGCATTGCGGGGCGCTCGGCAGCAAGGCGCAACTGCTCCTGCGCCGCCAAGGCGGCTGAAAGGCGGTTCTGCAAATCCCCGCATTCACGCTTCAGGCTGGCATTCTCGCGCTCCAGCGCGGCAAGGACTTCGCTGCCGGCATCCACCGAATTGTCGGTCGCTGTCGCGGCCGGCGCTTCCGCTTCGGCCTGATGGATCGCCAATTCCTGGCGCAGCGCATCCACCAGGGCAGCGCGCTCGCGGAAAGAATCGGCCTCGGCACGGGCCGTCTGCAATGCCTCGCGCGTCTGACGCAGTTCGAGTGTCGCCTGACCATACTGCTCGGCCAGGGCACGATAGGCCACGGCGCGGTTGGCAAGCGCGGCATCCAGCCGCCGCAATGCCTTTTCCAAAGCAGCCGAAGCTGCCGCCACACCGGTTTCCATGATCGTCAATTGCTTTATGATGTTGTCGCGATTTGCTGAGAGGCAGGATAAGCGTCGCTTCCCCTCAGCGTCAACCAAACCACCTGCCCGCATCGCCATCCGCGCAAGTTATCCACAGCCCCATGCTCGAAGCCCTGCCGATCCTGCACGACCCCTGGTTCTATGCCGCCGCGATGCCGGCGGTGATCATCATCGGCCTGAGCAAGGGCGGCTTCGGCCCCGGCACCAGCATGCTGGCGCTGCCGCTGATGAGCCTGACCATTCCGCCGCTGCAGGCCGCCGCCATCACGCTGCCGGTACTCTGCGTCATGGATCTCGCCGGACTATGGGGGTTCCGCAAGCATTGGGACCGCGCCAACATGGCGATCATCCTGCCCGGCGCGCTGCTCGGCATCCTGATCGGCACGCTCACCGCCGACTGGGTAAGCAATCGCGGCGTGCAGGTGATCATCGGCATCGTCGCCATTGCCTTCGTGCTCGACAAGCTGCTGCGCAAGGGCAGCCCGCAGCCGGCACCGCGCAATGTGAAGAAAGGCGTGTTCTGGAGCATCATTTCCGGCTTCACCAGCTTCATCGCCCATGCCGGCGGCCCGCCTCTCTCGGTCTATCTGGTGCCGCAACGCCTGGACAAGACGCTCTTCCTCGGCACCACCGTGGTGTATTTCACCATCCTCAACTATGTGAAGCTGATCCCCTATGCCTGGCTCGGGCAATTCAGCCCGGAGAATCTCGGCACCGCCGCGATCCTGGCGCCGGTCGCGGTCGGCGGTGTCTTTCTCGGCATGTATCTGCACAAGTTTCTCAGCGACACCACCTTCTACCGCATCATCTACGGCATCACTTTCCTCTGCGGCCTGAAGTTGCTGGCCGATGGCTTCGGGCTTTGAGGATTTAAAGAAAAGACCCGCCGGGACGAGTGATACGGGGACAGGCTGTCCGGGCGGGTGGCAGTGGATCAATCTGCCGAGTTCATGGTTGCGCCAACGGCCCCAGCGCCAGCAGCAGTAGGATCAGCCAGGCCAGCGGACGCCAGGGAAGTGTGCTGACACTCCGCCGCGCCGGTCGGCGTCGCTGCCTGTGTTTCACTTCTCTCATCCTGTCCTCTGCTGTTTCTCGGCTTCAGGCCATGAGTGCGGCAGGCGCGGCGATGGTTCCCGGCGGCGCGCGTTTTCATTTCCGCTAGGCTTGGCGGGCCGGGCGGAATGCCCTCATACTCATGGCGTAAAAACCGGTGGGGATAGTGTTGCTCGATTCGAGAGCCAATGAGGTGGCACAACTGAGGGCGCGGGTATTCCGTTTCATCCTCAAGGCCATCGGCCATGCCGGCGATGCGGAAGACCTGACCCAGCGCGTGATCCTGGTGGCGTTGGAAAATCTGCAAAGCTTCCGCCAGGACGCGGCGCTTTCCACCTGGGTGATCGGCATTGCCTTCAACATGGTGCGCAGCCACCGCCGCATGGCCGCCGGCAACCGGCGCTTTGTCGGCGAGGAGGCGCTGGAGGCGGTGCCCTCGAACGACCCGCCGCTGGCCGAGCATTATGTGGTGCGCGATGAATTGCAGCGCCTGCACCGCGCCATCGCCACGTTGCCGGGTGAATTCCGCGAGGCCATCCTGTTGGTATCGCTGGAAGAATTGACCTACGAACAGGCCGCCGAAATCCTCGGCGTGCCGATCGGAACGATCCGCAGCCGGGTTTTCCGGGCCCGGCAATTGCTGCGGTCGGCGCTGGCGTGAAAAAATGTCGCGGCGGCGGGAACTATCCCGCCGCTGCCGACACTCAAGTCTACGGGTTAGTGCATGCCGGGCGGCAAGCGACCGCCCAGCCATGAATTTCTTGAGGAGAAGTACGGGCGTGTTCGAAGAGCGGCTCGGCCGATATATCGATGGCGACCTCAGCCGGCAGGAGCGGATAGAGCTTCTGGCCGAACTGGCGTCGCATCCGGAGAAGCTGCCCGAAGCGGCAGCGCTGGCGGCTTTGGAGCAGGATCTCGGCGACCTGGCGCGCATGAGCGAAGCCGTGCCGCTGCCGGCCAGCCTCGCCGCGCCGTTGGCAAGGCCGCAGCCCACCCCCCTGGCGGCCCGTCTGGCCAGCCTGCTCACCTGGCTGCGACAGCCACCACAATTGCGCACCGCGCTGGGCGGTCTGGTCGGGGCCGCGATCACCGCCGCCGTGACGCTCGCGGTGGTGCAGCACAATATCGACCATACCCAGCCGCGCCTGCAGGTGGTGGCGGTGCATTTCCATGCTGCCGCCGACGCGATGGACTGGACCCATGACTATCGCCTCAAGCCGGGCGAAAAGCTCAATCTCGACGTGCAGGTGGACAACAAGGATCCGGTGCATCTGCGCATCCAGAGCCGCGAGGAGCTGGCTGCCTCACTGACCCATCTGCGCCAGGGCCGCCGCGACCTGACGCATCATCTCGACCAGGGCAAGGTGCGTTACGCCACGCTGCACGAGCCGGCCAAGGGCGACCAGCTCACCGTGGTCAACCGCGGCAAGGCCGAGATTGACCTGCATCTGCAGGCGCCAACCAAGGACAGCTTCCATGCTGCCGTGGTGCAGGCCGCTCCTGGCCACAAAACCGTTTTGGCTCTGCACAAACAAAACTGACGCCAATAAGGCAAAACTGACGCCAGCGGCGGTTGCCCGGCTGCCCGGTTGTCATTAGTTTCTCCCCGCCGATCTAGGGGTGCTGAAACGCTTTGGGGAGTGAAACCCATGACAACAATTTATGATCGTGATCTCGACAAGAACCCGGCGAATTACGAGCCGCTGTCGCCCTTGAGTTTCCTGCGGCGTACGGCGGAGGTTTTCCCGCACCGCCTGGCGGTGGTGCATGGCGCCTGGCGCTATGACTATGCGACGCTCTATGTCCGCTGCCGCCGCCTTGCCTCGGCACTGGCGCGGCGCGGCATCCGGCGCGGCGACACCGTGGCGCTGATCGCGCCGAATACCCCGGCGCATCTGGAAGCGCATTTCGGCGTGCCGGCCACCGGCGCGGTGCTGAACTCGATCAACACACGCCTGGACCCGGCAGCCATCGCTTTCATCCTCGATCACGGCGAAGCCAAGGTGCTGTTCGTCGACCGCGAATTCGCTGCCATTGCCGAGCAGGCTCTGGCCCTGGCGAAAGTGCGCCCCTATGTGATCGACATCGACGATGCCGCCGTCACTGCTGGCGAACGCATCGGCAGCATCGAGTACGAGGATTTCCTCAAGCTCGGCGACTATGAATATCCCTGGCAGGGCCCGCTGGATGAGTGGGATGCCATCGCGCTCGGCTATACATCGGGCACCACCGGCAATCCCAAGGGCGTGGTGACGCATCATCGCGGCGCCTACCTGAATGCCATGGGCAATGCCGTAACCTGGAACCTGCCGAAGCATCCGGTCTATCTCTGGACGCTGCCGATGTTCCATTGCGACGGCTGGTGTTTCCCCTGGACCATCACCATGCTGGCCGGCGTGCATGTCTGCCTGCGCAAGGTCGAGCCGGCCGCCGTGTTCTCCAGCTTCGCCGATCTCGGCGTGACGCATTTCTGCGGTGCACCGACGGTGCTGAGCATGCTGATCAATGCACCCGCCGAGGTGCGCGCCAAGCTGAAGCCGGGCGTGAAATGCATGACCGCCGGTGCCGCGCCGCCCGCCGCCGTGATCGCCGCGATGGAGGAAATGGGCTTCGACATCACCCATGTCTACGGCCTCACGGAAGTCTATGGCCCCGCCGTGGTCTGCGACTGGCATGAGGAATGGGAAAAGCTGGATCTGCCCGAGCGCGCCAAGCTGAAGGCGCGCCAGGGCGTGCGCTATCATGTCGAGGAAGACGTGGCGGTGCTGGACCCGCAGACCATGCAGCGCGTACCCGCCGATGGCGAGACCATGGGCGAGATCATGTTCCGCGGCAACATCGTGATGAAGGGCTACCTGAAAAACCCGAAGGCGACCCAGGAAGCCTTCGCCGGCGGCTGGTTCCATTCCGGCGATCTCGGCGTTGCCTATCCCGGCGGCTACATGCAGATCAAGGACCGCTCGAAGGACATCATCATTTCCGGTGGCGAGAATATCTCGACGCTGGAAGTGGAAGGCGTGCTCTACATGCATCCGGACGTGATGGAAGCCGCCGTGGTGGCGCGGCCCGACGCGCATTGGGGCGAGACGCCTTGCGCCTTCGTCACGCTGAAGCAGGGCGGCAAGGCGACGGCAGACGACATCATCGCCTTCTGCCGCGAGCATCTGGCGCGCTTCAAGGTGCCGAAGACTGTGGTGTTCAGCGAACTGCCGAAAACCTCGACCGGCAAGATTCAGAAATTCGAATTGCGCGAGAAGGCCAAGAATCTCGGCTAACGCCGGGTCCGGCTTGTACGTGCAACGAACGAACCTCACCACTGGCGCTGGAGCAATCCGGCGCCAGTTTTGTTTCAGGTGAGATGTTTCAGGCTAGTCCAGTAAGGCTCACTGCTTGAGGCGTTCAATCGCCTCCTTGAGCTTGAGCTTTTCGCGCTTCAACTGGCTGACGCGGACAGGATCTGGGAGTGGGCGGTGCGTTTCGTCGTCAATGACCGCCTGCAGATGGGCATGTTTTTCGACGAGGCTCTCAATATGGGCTTCAGTAGCCATCGCTATCCTCCTCCGTTCTCCGGACCAGGGATGATCCGGGAGCGCGATGACCGGCGCGGTGGCTTGCGCAACCGCTCAGGCATGCGCTTGATATTCATGTAAGCACTGCCCCCTCGCTTTGTCAGCCCCTTTCAAGCATTATCTTGTGGATATGACGCGCCGCAAAAATCATACGCAACCGCCATCGCCAATCCCGACAAGGGTTGCGCGATCAAAAGTGGCAAAACGCCTGATCGTCGGTATCAGCGGCGCCTCCGGCGTGATCTACGGTATCCGGTTACTGGAATCGCTCAAAAATTCCGAGATCGAAACCCATCTCGTCGTCACCCGCGCTGCGGAAATGACCATCGCCTATGAAACACCGTATACGGCGAAGGACGTCAAAGCCCTGGCCGACAAGGTCTATCCGCTGGAGGATGTCGGCGCCGCGATAGCATCCGGTTCGTTCCAGACCTTGGGCATGGTGGTGGCACCCTGCTCGATGAAGACTTTGGCCGAGATCGCCACCGGGGTTACCGGCAATCTGCTGACGCGGGCCGCCGATGTGGTGCTGAAGGAGCGCCGCCGCCTGGTGCTGGTGCCGCGCGAAACGCCGCTGCATCTCGGGCATCTGCGCAACATGGTGAGCGTGACGGAAATCGGCGCCATCGTGGCGCCGCCGATGCCGGCCTTCTATGCCGAGCCAAAGACGCTGGACGATCTGATCGACCACAGCGTCGGCCGCGTGCTCGATCTTTTCGGCATTGAGTCCGGCCTGGTGCGGCGCTGGCAGGGCAGCCCGCTCAAGAAACGCTAAAGCCGGCAGCCGCCAACAGAGCGGCGGCGGCAGGATGGCCGGGCTGCGGCAGGGTCGCCATGTAGGCCGCGAGATGTGCCTCGGCCGAGTCGCTGCCGGCATGGGCAGTGGCGGACACCGGTGTCAGTTCGGCAAGCCGCGCCTGCACCAGTTGCTCAAGCCGCAATTCCAGCGCCTTGGCCTGTTCATAGAGGTCGCCGGCGTCTGCCGTGGTGGCGATCAGGGCCTTGAGGCCCCGGCGTGCCTGCCGGAAAGGCCGCAACACCGCGTTTACCGGGTCGATGGCTGCCGCAAGAGCCGCGATTTCCGCCGCTGTCCAGGGTGCCAGGCCCTGTTCCGCGCGCCAGAAGCCCAGCAGCAGCAGGTTGACGTCCGCCCCGGCCTCGTCCTGCAATTTCAGGCAGGAATCCGCCACCCCGGGCCGGCCATAAAGCGCCAGGGAAAACCGCCAGAATGCCATGCCCGGACCCGTCATTCCGTGTTAAGATACCCGCCCCGCGCGTTCCGTGAACAGGCGTAGACCGCAGACATGAATTTTTCCGGCTCCCTCGACCTTGAAGCCCTGCAGCGCCAGTTGGCCGACCTGATGTCGGAACACCGCGATCTTGACGACGCGATCAACGCGCTGGCCGGCCAGGCGCATATCAACCAGCTCCAGATCCAGCGCATGAAAAAGAAGAAGCTGGCCCTGAAGGACCAGATTATCAAGCTGGAAAGCCTGCTGCTGCCCGACATCATCGCCTGAGCCATAGGGTTGGCGTCATACCCGCGAAAGCGGGTATCCCATTTCACGCCTGCCGGAAAATGGGACTCTCGCTTGCGCGAGAGCGACCACCACTATTGAGCAATCACTTCGGCGCGATGCTGAGGTCCGCCGGCGGCAGGTGATGCGGCCGGAACTTGTTCACCACATGCTCGGCCGGATAGCCGACCGCCATGCCACAGAGCAGCTTGTATTCCGGCGGCACATCGAAGAACGGCGTCACCGCCTCCGGCCAGGTGGCCAGCGCCGCCTGGGCACAAGTGCCAAGGCCTTCGTCCAGCGCCGCCAGCATCACCGACTGCATGTAGGCGCCGGCATCCAGCGCGGCATAGGCATCCAGCGCGCCATGGGCATAGATGAACAGGCCCACCGGCGCGTCGAAGAAATGGAAATTGCGCCGCATCTGCTGGGCTCGCGCCGCCATGTCCTGGCGCTCGATGCCGAGCGCGCCATAGAGGCCGAAACCGCAGGCGACGCGGCGCGGCTGCAATTCGGCCGGGTACTTGTCCGGCACATGGTATTCGCGGGGACGGCCATGCTCGACCTCGCCATCGAAGCGGTCGCACAGCGCCTTGGCGATGCGGTTGCGCAGGTCGCCTTGCGCCACGGCGACGCGGTAGGGCTGGGTATTGCTCCAGCTCGGCGCTTCCGAACCAGCAGCCAGCAGCCGCTGCAGCACCTCGGCGGGCACCGGATCCGGCTTGAAGGCGCGGATGCTGCTGCGCTGCTGCAGGTAATCGATGATCTTTTTCGCCATCTCTGGGGTTTCCTCTTTTTACTTAACGGGGAGCGTTTCACTTGGGAAATAGGCGGTCGAGATGGCGGGCGGCGCCATCGGCAAGCAGGTCGCGATCCAGGCGGTAAGCGTCGCCGAAGAACAGCTCCGCCGCCTGCCTGTCGGTGATATAGCGGCCAAGCTGGTTCAGGGAAGGCTGCGCATCAAACATGCCCTCGAAATACAGCAGGCGCTTTTCATCTTCAGTGCCGCGCAGCAGGCGACTGTAGTAGCTGTATTGCAGATTGCCCGCGCGCGGCGATTTCGGGCCCGGCACCAGGATCCACAGCTTCGCCCAATCCGCCTCACCCAAGCGGGCGCGCAGCCGCGCCGTCTCGGCATGCATCAGGTCAAGCTGCAACGCTGCGGCTGCATCGGCATTGGCCAGCAGGTCGGGCGCGATGCCACGCGCAAACGAGCGCAGGTCGGCCGGGTCCAGCCGCCGGCTCTGCAACAGCGTGTCCATGTAGCGCAGCGCATACTCCGCAATGGCCTGCTGGCGCGGCAACTGATCGCTGGGGAAACCGAGCTGACCGAGACGGTCGCGCAAAGCCGCCACCTTGTCGCGGTAGCCCTGCAACGCCGGCAGCCAGCCGGCCTCCTGGCGCCCCAGCCACGGCGCGAGGGTCAGTTCCACTGCGAACGGGATATGCGCCATCGCCTTGTAGCGGGTGTAGAGCGGCGGCGTGATATCGGCGCTCCATTCGCGCACGCCCCGGCGGTAGAGTTCGAGCTGGCTGCCGCCGACGATCAGCACCGGCTCGGCGCCGGCTTCCATCTGTTTGCGGGTTGCTTCATAGGCGCTGCGGAAATCGCGGTTCAGGCTGAGCAACTGCTGCACCGCCGCCGCATCCTCCTGTGCCCGCAGCGGCACGGCCGCCAGCAGCAGCGGCAGCATCAAGGCCAGTACGCGGATCATTGCCGATGTCATGCGTCCCTCCCCCTGGATTACACAGTTTAACTCATGCCAGTTTAACTCAAGCCAGGGCTTTCAGTACCGCCAGCGCCGCCTCGCGGCCCGAGGCCCAGGCACCGGGCAGCTGGCTGACCCATTCCGGCGGCGCCACATGCTCGCCGGCGAAGAAGACGCGGCCCAAAGGCTGCGCCAGCGCCCGCCGCGCCGCCACGGCGCCAGGCCGGGCCACCGAATGGCTGCCGAGGCTGTAGGGATCGGCGCCCCAGCGCGAGGCCATGCCATCGACGAAGCTGGCATCGATCTGCGATCCGAGCAATTTCGCCAGGCGGCGCCGCGCGGCCTCGATCATCGCCTCTTCGCCCGCCCGCACCAGGTCGCGGGCGTAGGCGCCGCCGACGCTGGCCAGCACCACCGGCTGGCCAAGTGCGTTGAGCCGGAACTGCATCGCCTGGCGCGCGATATCCACATCGCCGCCAGGACCGGGACCGAAAAGCTGCGTACTTGGCGCGGCATCGAAGCTGCCCGGCCGGTAGCGCAGGGCGATGCGTTCGATGGCGCCAACCTGCAGCCGGCCCAGTGCCTCGCGGCGCGGCCCGGGCCATTCGGGACGGAAATTCACGCCATTGGTGGCCAGCACGGCGAGCGGCACGGCCACGATGCAGGCGCGCGCCTCCAGGCTGCCGCCGGCATGGCCGATGCTGACGCCGCGCTCACTCCATTCAATGGCATGTACTGGTTTCTCGAGGAAGATCGGCAGGCCGGCGCCGAGGCTTGAGACCCAGGCGCCGAGGCCGCCCGGCAGCCAGAGATCATTGCCGGTGCCGGTGAGGCGCGGCGCATCCAGTGCCGATACTTGCGCGAATTCGATACCGACATGCAACGGCCCGGCCAGCGCACGGGCAGCATCGGCCCAGCGCGTTTCCATCACCGGCACCAGGGCCGCGAGCGCGCGGTCCTGGTGCGCGGCCTTGGCATCGTTCAGAGCATCGTCGATGCGGTCGAGCGCGGCGCCAAGCGCGTCGTAATCGCCGGCCGACGCTTCATGGCCGGGTTCGTAGAGCCAGAAATCGCCATCCTCGATCTGGTTGGCAACGCGCGCCTCGCGGATCAGCGGCACCAGCGGATTCACTTCCAGCGAACGCAGATGCAGGGCACCGAGATCGACGGCGAAGCCGAAACGCTGCGTATCGGTATGGGCGCGACCACCGATACGGTTGCGTGCTTCCAGCACCGCAATGGAAAGGCCACGATCCTTCAGCAGCCGTGCCGCCGCCAGGCCGGCGATGCCGGCACCCAATATGGCCACATCCACCTTGGCCGGCACGGCCTGTGCGCGCGCAAACCGCGGCAGCAATCCACTGCCAAGGGCAACCGCCAGAAGCCGGCGCCGCGACAGGAGTGACCGGGAGGCGCGCCGCATCCCGGCCCGGCTCACAAACTGGAACGATAGGAATGCGCGCGGTAGACGCCGAGAATCTTGAGCTGGCGGGAAAAGAAGCCGAGCTCGTCCAGCGCCAACTGCACGCTCTTGGTGGCGGGATGGCCTTCGATCTCGCAATAGAATTCCGCGACGCGGAAGCCATCGGTCATGTAGCTTTCCAGCTTCACGACATTGACGCCGTTGGTGGCGAAACCGCCCAGCGCCTTGTAGAGCGCGGCAGGCACCGAGCGCACCTTGAACATCAGGCTGGTGAGGCAATCAGCGGCCTGCACCGGATCGGGATCAAGGCGCTGACGCTCCAGCTTCACGAAGCGCGTGGTGTTGGTGTCGTTGTCCTCGATATCGGGGCGCAACACCTGCAGGCCATAAAGTTCGCCGGCGATGGTGGAGGCAACAGCGGCTTCCGCCGGATCGTTGCGTTCCGCCACATCCTTGGCCGAACCAGCGGTGTCGGTGGAGACAATCGCCTCCAGGCCCAACTCGCGGATCACGCCACGGCATTGCGACAATGCCTGCACATGGCTGTAGACCCGGCGCACCGTCTTGAGGCTGGCGCCCTTCGGCGCCAGAAGCTGGTGCCGTACGCGCAGGAAATGCTCTGCCGTGATGTAGAGCCCGCCTTCCGGCAACAGGTGATGGATGTCGGCGACGCGGCCGGCGGTGGAATTCTCGATCGGGATCAGGCCGCAGGTGGCGCGGCCCTCGCGCACGGCGGCAAAAGCATCCTCGAAAGTGGCGCAGGGCAGCGGCACCAGATCGGGCAAGGCTTCGCGGCAGGCCAGATGCGAATAGGCGCCAGCAGCCCCCTGGAAGGCCACGACGCGGGCCGGATCGGTGGAAGACGTGGCGAGAGTTGCGACCGGAGACATGCCTGGGCCTTACATTTTTTCTTTATTTCGCCATGACTTGGCGGATGCGATCAAGGTCGCCGGGAGTATCGACGCCGAGCGGCAGGGTGTCAACGACGGCTGCCGCGATGCGCATGCCATTCTCAAGCGCACGCAACTGCTCCAGTTTCTCGCGCCGCTCAAGTGGCGATGGTTTCAGCGCCACGAAACGCACCAGCGCGGCGCGGCGATACGCATAGATGCCGATATGGTGCCACAGCGGCCCGTCGCCCGAAGGCACCGGGCGGCGGCTGAAATACAGCGCCGGGCCGATGCTCTGGCCGGGCTCCAGGCTCAGCACCGCCTTCACCACATTGGGATCGTCGATCTCATGGCGGTCGACGATGGGCGTCGCGAGCGTGGCAATGTCGATGGCGGCATCGGCCAGCGGCGCCAGCGCCGCGCGCACCACCTTGGGATCGATGGCCGGCAGGTCGCCCTGCAGATTGATTATCGCGTCATGCTCACCCTTGGGGTCGAGCCGGGTCAGCGCCTCGAAGATGCGGTCGGAGCCCGAGGGATGCGCCGGGTCGGTCATCACCGCCTCGCCGCCGGCGGCCCGCACCGCATCGGCAATTGCCTGGTCGCCGCAGGCCACCGCCACGCGGGCGAATCCGGCCTCGCGCGCCCGGTCCAGGCAATGCACGATCATCGGCTTGCCATGGATATCGGCCAGCGGCTTGTCCGGCAGCCGGGTGGAGGCCAGCCGTGACGGAATCAGCACGATCGGGTTCTGGGGCAGAGCAGATTGGGCTTGGGCGGATTGGGGCATGAGTTTCAAAGGCTTGCGAATCGCGGGGGATGCGGCACTTCGCCGCAGGATGGGGCCGCCGCCGGCCCGTCCCGCCGGCTTTATACGGGTTGCGGATGGCGGGGGGAAGCCGGTAATCTGCGCGCAATTTCCGGCCCTCTCGCTGACTGGGGAGCGCCGCAGCCCTATGGAGTTGTCGAATGGATAGTTTCGAGCTGAATAAGATCGCCGGCGCCGCCCTCGCCTGCCTGCTGGTGATCACCGGTTTGAACCAGATCGGCAACATGGTGATCCATCCGAAGAAGCTGGCCGAGCAGGCCTACAAGATCGACGTGCCGGATCAGCCGCCCGCCGGTGGCGCTGCCACCCCGGCCGCCGCCGAGCCGGAGCAGCCGGTTGGCCCACTGCTCGCCGCCGCCAGCGTCGAAGCCGGCCAGAAGGCTGCTGCCAAGTGCGCAGCCTGCCACAGCTTCGACAAGGGCGGTGCCAACAAGGTCGGCCCGAACCTGTACGGCATCGTCGGCGCCGCGAAGGGCCATATCGCCAGCTTCGCCTATTCCGACGGCCTGAAGAAGACCGGCGGCGAGTGGAGCACCGACAGCCTGTTCAAGTTCATCGGCAACCCGAAGGCCTATGCCCCGGGCACCAAGATGGCCTTCGCCGGCATCAAGAGCGCCAAGGAGCGCGCCGACCTGATCGCCTATCTGAACGCCCAGTCGGATAGCCCGAAGCCGCTGCAGTAACACTGCCGGTGCAGTCCTGCCCCGCTGACCTGATTCGCTTCGCCGGTCACCTGGCCGATCTGGCCGGGGAAGCTATTCGCCCGCATTTCCGCCAGCGCAGCATGGCGGTGGAGAGCAAGGCCGATGCCTCGCCGGTGACGGTGGCGGATCGTGGCGCTGAAGCCGCGATGCGCAAGGCCATCGAACAGGCTTATCCCGACCACGGCATCTATGGCGAGGAATACGGCCATGCGCGCCCCGAAGCGCCGTGGCAATGGATTCTCGATCCGATCGACGGCACCAAGAGCTTCGTCACCGGTCTGCCGATCTTCGGCACTCTGATCGCGTTGACCTATGAGGGCCGGCCACTGCTGGGCGTGATCGACCAGCCGATCATGCGCGACCGCTGGATCGGCGCCGAGGGCCACGGCACCACCTATAACGGCGTGGCGACCAAGGCCAATAGCGGCACCGCGCTGGCCGATGCGGCCCTGCTCACCACCTATGTCGACGGCTTCACCGACAGCGAAGCCGCCGCCTTCACGACATTGCGCAAATCCTGCCGGCTGAACCGCATGAGCGGTGACTGCATCGCCTATGCCCTGATCAGTTCCGGCTTTGCCGATATCGTGCTGGACGGCAAGGTGCAGCCCTATGACTACGCCGCGCTGATCCCGGTGATCGAAGGTGCCGGCGGCATCGTCACCGACTGGGAAGGCCGCCGGCTCGATACCAGGAACCCGGCCCGCGTGCTGGCTGCCGCCAATGCCGGCCTTCACGATGCCGCGAAGGCCATACTCGCGGGCGCCTGAAGCCTCTATATAGTATACGCTCGTTTTACGCCCTCACCGCTTTCCGGGAGACCGTGATGCTGCGTCTGGCTGCCCTTGCTTCTGCCTGCTGCCTTGCCTTGCTGCCCAATCTTGGGCAAGCGCAAACCAGCAGCCATGCCCTCTCATTGGTTGGGGCGCCGAAATACGCCGCCGACTTCAAGCAGCTCGACTATGTCAATCCGGCGGCGCCGAAGGGCGGCGAAATCAAGCTGGTCGGCCTGGGCGGCTTCGACAGCCTCAATCCCTTCATCCCGAAGGGCGACGAGGCGCCGGGCCTTGGCCTGATCTATCAGACGCTGATGACCTCGCCGATGGATGATGTGTCAGCCGAATACGGCCTGATCGCCGAAAGCGTGGAAGTGCCCGACGACCTGAAATGGGTCAGCTTCCGCCTGCGCGCGGAAGCGAAATGGGCCGATGGCTCGGCAATCACCGCCGAGGATGTCGCCTATAGCTTCGCCCAGATCAAGGAAAAGGGCGAACCGGCGATGCAGTATTACTATGCCAATGTCAGCCGCGCCGAAGTACTGGGGCCGCGCCAGATCAAGTTCCATTTCGACGGCCCGCCGAACCGCGAATTGCCGCAGATCATGGGCCAGTTGCCGGTGATCCAGAAGGCGCAATGGCAGAAGCGTGAGTTCGACAAGGTGACGCTGGAGCCCTGGACCGGCTCAGGCCCTTACCGAATCAAGGAATTCGAGGCCAACCGCTTCATCGTCTATGAGCGCGATCCGAACTGGTGGGCCAAGGATCTGCCGATCAACAAGGGTCGCTACAATTTCGACCGCATCCGCTACGACATCTACCGCGACAACACGGTGACGCTGGAAGCCTTCAAGTCCGGGCAATACGATTACCGGCCGGAAAACATCGCCCGCGTCTGGGCCACCGGCTACGATTTCCCGGCGCGGCAGAACGGCCTGGTGAAGATGGAGAAGATCAAGCATGAGCGGCCGGGCGGCCTCTCCGGCTTCGTCTTCAACCTGCGGCGCGACAAATTCGCCGATCCGAAATTGCGCGAGGCGCTAACCTACACTTTCGACTTCGAATGGGCGAACAAGAATTTCTTCTTCGGCGAATACAGCCGGGCGCAGAGCTTCTTCCAGAATTCCGATTTCGCCGCGCGCGGCGAGCCCTCGGCTGCCGAACTGAAACTGCTGGAGCCGATGCGTGCGCAATTGCCGCCGCGCGTGTTCGGCCCGGCCTACCAGCCGCCGGTGAGCGATGGCAGCGGCACCGACCGCGCCACGCTACGCCGAGCCCGCGAATTACTCACCGAGGCCGGCTACAGCGTCAAGGACGGCAAGCTGGTGGACAAGGCCGGCAAGCCGTTCGAGATCGAGATGCTGCTGGTCGATCCCGCCTTCGAGCGTATCGCCGCCGCCTGGGGCAAAAGCCTGGAACGCGTCGGCATCAAGCTGAATCTGCGCATTGTCGATTCCTCGCAATACACCAACCGACTGCGCGCCTTTGATTACGACATGATCTCCGGCGGCTGGGGCCAGTCGGATTCACCCGGCAACGAGCAGCGCAGCTTCTGGACCACGGCCGCCGCCGACAATCCCTCCAACCGCAATTTCGCCGGCATCAAGAGCCCGGCCATCGACAAGCTGGTGGATGCGGTGATCTACGCCAAGGACCGCGACGAACTGATCACCGCCACGCGGGCACTCGACCGCGCGCTAACCTGGGGCTTCTACCTGATCCATGGCTGGACCTTCGGCTATGATCGCATCGCCTACTGGGACAAGTTCGGCCATCCGGAGAAGACGCCGAAATACGGCAACGACTTCATGGCCTGGTGGGTCGATGCCGCCAAGGAAGCCAAGCTGCGCGAGGCGCGGCGGTAGGGCTTCTTTTTTATTTTCGTCATGCCCGGGCTCGACCCGGGCATCTCGATGTCCAGCGGAGAAAGATGCCCGGGTCAAGCCCGGGCATGACGCCTTTGAATGGTTAGTAACCCACCGTCAGATCCACCACGCGCAGCAAAGGCTTGCCTTCGCGGTGGCGGCGGATGTTCTCGACGATCTGCGGCACCACTAGGCTGGGAATGCTGTCAGCGGCGTTATGCGGCGTCACCGTTACCTTGGGATGGGTCCAGAACGGATGGTCTTCCGGCAGCGGCTCCTCGGCGAAAACATCCAGCGTGGCGCCGGAGAGATAATCATTGTCCAGCGCATGCAGCAGGTCGGCCTCGACCACATGACCGCCGCGGCCGGCATTGATGATATAGGCACCGCGCGGCAGCAGTGACATGGTGCGGCGGCTGATGATGCCGGTGGTTTCCGGCGTCAACGGCAGCAGGCAGACAAGTACGTTGCAATGGCGCAGGAAGCCTTCGAGCTGATCCTCGCCATGGAAGCTGGCAACACCCTCGATGGCTTTCAGACGGCGGCTCCAGCCAACCACCTGGAAGCCGAAATCGGTCAGCCGCTTCGCGGCGACAGCGCCCAGCGCGCCCATGCCCATGATGCCGATGGTGCGTTCGGAAGCATCCACGGGGGGCAGCCATTTCCAGGTCTTGTTGCGCTGGTTGAACTGCATCGCCTGCACCTGGCGATGGAAGCGCAGCACATGCAGCACCACATATTCGGCCATGCCGTTGGCCAGCCCGGCATCGACCACGCGGGCCATCGGCACATGGCGGGGGTATTTCGGATCGGCCAGGATGCCATCGACACCGGCGCCGAAGCTGTGCACGAATTTCAGGTTCGGAAAGCCGGCCAGGAAACCGACAGGCGGCTTCCACACCAGGGCCATGTCAATATCGGCCGGGTCGCCGATATTGGGATAGACGCGGATATCGAGGCCGGGCAGTTGTGCTGCAAGCGTCTCCGCCCATTCATCGGCATCGTGGATCAGCGTGTAAATCAGAAGCGCCATATCAGTCCCGTACTGGTATCAGCCACGCACCGCGTGTTCATGCGTCACCGCCAGGTCGAAGGCGGCAGCGATCAGGGCGCGGGTATAATCGGTTTGCGGCGCGGTGAACAGCGCTTTTGCCGCGCCCTCTTCCACCACGCGGCCATCCTTCATCACCAGCACGCGGTCGGCCAGCGCGCGCACCACGCGCAGATCATGACTGATGAACAGATAGGCCAGGCCATGCTTCTGCTGCAGGTCGCGCAGCAGATCGACAATCTGCGCCTGCACGCTCATGTCCAGCGCCGAGGTCGGCTCGTCCAGCACCACGAAACGCGGCTCCAGCACCATGGCGCGGGCAATCGCGATGCGCTGGCGCTGGCCGCCGGAGAATTCATGCGGGTAGCGGTCCATGCTGGCGGGATCGAGCCCGACTTCGCGCAGCGCCGAGGCGACACGCTCGCGGCGCTCAGGCTCCGAGCCGCCGAGGCCATGCACGCGCAGGCCTTCCTCGATGATCTGGAATACCGAGAGGCGCGGGCTGAGGCTGGAGAACGGATCCTGGAACACCACCTGCATCTCGCGGCGCAGTGGCCGCATATCGGCCCAGGTGAGGCCCTGCAGGTTGCGCCCGGCATAGGCGATGCGGCCTTCGGCCCGCTGCAGCCGCAGCAGCGCATAACCGAGCGTCGACTTGCCCGAACCGCTCTCGCCGACCACGCCGAGGGTCTCGCCGGCCCGGATCGAGATGCTGATGCCATCCACTGCCTTCACATGGCCGATGGTGCGACGGAAAAAGCCGGCCTTGATCGGGAACCAGACCTTCACCGCTTCCGCTTCCAGCACCACCGGCGCATCGGCACGGGCTTCCGATGGCTTGCCCTTCGGCTCGGCGGCCAGCAGCTTGCGGGTATAGGCATGGGCCGGCGCGGCAAAGACATCGGCCACCTTGCCGGCCTCGACGATTTCCCCTTGAGTCATTACGCAGACCTGATCGGCGAATTTGCGCACGATGGTGAGATCATGGGTAATCAGTAGGATCGCCATGCCGAGGTGCTGCTGCAATTCCTTGAGCAGCTTCAATATCTGCGCCTGCACGGTCACATCCAGCGCCGTGGTCGGCTCGTCGGCCACCAGGATATCCGGCTCATTGGCCAGGGCCATGGCGATCATGACACGCTGGCGCTGACCGCCGGAAAGCTGGTGCGGATAGGCATCGAGCCGCTTTTCCGCCTGCGGCAAGCCAACCAGGGTAAGCAATTCAAGCGTGCGGGCGCGCGCCGCCTGCGGATTGAGCCGCTTGTGCAGGAACAGCACCTCATTGATCTGCTGCTCAATCGTGTGCAGCGGATTGAGCGAGGTCATCGGCTCCTGGAATACCATGGCGATGCGGTTGCCGCGCACGGTCTGCAGCACAGCCTCGCCGGCACCGACAAGCTCCTGGCCACGGAAACGGATCGAGGAGCCGGGCGGGTGGCTCGCCGTTGGGTAGGGCAGCAATTGCAGCACGCTCAACGCGGTGATCGACTTGCCCGAGCCGCTTTCGCCCACCAGGGCCAAAGTCTCGCCGCGCCGGAGCGTGAAAGCGGCATCGCGGAGCGCAGAAACCTTCCGCCCGCCGACATCGAAATCGACACCCAAACCGCTGACCTCAAGCAGAAGGTCGCTCATTTGAAGATCTTCCGCGGGTCGAAGGCATCGCGCACCGCTTCGCCGATAAAGATCAGCAGGCTCAGCATCACGGCGAGTACGGCGAAGGCCGTGATACCCAGCCAGGGCGCCTGGATGTTGGTCTTGCCCTGGCTGAGCAATTCGCCGAGCGAGGGCGAGCCGGGCGGCAGGCCGAAGCCGAGGAAATCCAGCGCCGTGAGCGTGGTGATCGAGCCGTTGAGGATGAAGGGCAGCATGGTCAGCGTCGCCACCATGGCATTGGGCAGCAGGTGGCGGAACATGATCTGGGCGTCGCGAACGCCCAGCGCACGGGCGGCGCGGACATAATCGAAATTGCGCGCCCGGAGAAACTCGGCGCGCACCACGCCGACCAGCGCCATCCAGGAAAACAGCAGCATGATGCCGAGCAGCCACCAGAAATTCGGCTGTACCACGGAAGCCAGGATGATCAGCAGGTAAAGCGTCGGCAGGCCGGACCAGATTTCGATGAAACGCTGGAACAGCAGATCGGTGAGGCCGCCGAAATAGCCCTGTACCGCACCGGCCATCACGCCGATGATCGAGGAGGCAATGGTGAGAATGAGGCCGAACAGCACCGAGATGCGGAAACCGTAGATCAGCCGCGCCACCACATCGCGGCCCTGGTCATCGGTGCCGAGCCAGTTGTCGCGGCTCGGCGGCGCCGGGGCCGGCACCGGCAGATCGAGGTTGATCGTGCTGTAGGAATAGCGGACCGGCGGCCACAGCATCCAGCCACCCTTTTCCTTGATCAGGTCGGCGACGAAAGGATCGCGGTATTTCGTCTCGGTCTCGAAATCGCCGCCAAAGGTGGTTTCTGGATAGGCGACGAAGACCGGCGTATAAAACTTGCCGTCGTAGCGCACCAGCAATGGCCGGTCGTTGGCGATCAGTTCGGCGAACAGGCTGAAGACGAACAGCGCCAGGAAAATCCACAGCGACCAGTAACCGCGCCGGTTGTTGGTGAAGTTGCGCCAGCGGCGCTGGTTGATGGCGGAAAGCTGCATCAGGCGTCGCGGCTTTCGAAGTCGATGCGCGGATCGATCCAGACATACATCAGGTCTGAAATCAGCCCGACGATGAGGCCCAGCAAGGTGAAGATGAACAGCGAGCCGAACATGATCGGGTAATCGCGTTTCAAGGCTGCCTCGAAGCCAAGCAGGCCC
Source organism: Ferrovibrio sp. MS7 (assembly GCF_038404985.1). Lineage (NCBI taxonomy): Bacteria > Pseudomonadati > Pseudomonadota > Alphaproteobacteria > Rhodospirillales > Rhodospirillaceae > Ferrovibrio > Ferrovibrio plantarum. The sequence continues at coordinate 1,786,729 of NZ_JBBKBA010000001.1, read as the reverse complement.
AAGCCATCCAGCGAGAAGATCACCTCGATCAGCATGGAGGAAGTGAACAGGATGCCGATGAAGGCGGCCGGGAAGCCGGCAATCACGATCAGCATGGCATTGCGGAAGACATGGCCATAGAGCACGCGGCGTTCCGGCAGGCCCTTGGCGCGCGCCGTCTGCACATATTGCTTGTTGATCTCTTCCAGGAAGGAATTCTTGGTCAGCATGGTGAGGCTGGCGAAGCCGCCCACCACCATCGCCACCACCGGCAGCACCAGATGCCAGAAATAATCCAGCACTTTGCCCATCAGGCTGAGATCAGCCCAGTTATCGGAGGTGAGGCCGCGCAGCGGGAACCATTGCACGAAGCTGCCGCCGGCGAACAGCACCACCAGCAGCACGGCGAACAGGAAGCCTGGAATGGCATAACCGACAACGATGATGCCGGAGGTCCAGATATCGAAACGGCTGCCGTCCTTCACCGCCTTGCGGATACCGAGCGGGATCGAGATGAAATAGACCAGCAAGGTGGTCCACAGCCCGAGCGAAATCGAGACCGGCAGCTTCTCGACGATCAGATCAATCACCGGCCGGGAGCGGAAATAGCTTTCACCAAAATCCAGCCGCACGAAATTCTTCAGCATCAGGAAGAACCGCTCATGCGCCGGCTTATCAAAGCCGAATTGCTGCTCGATCTTCTTGATGAAGGCCGGATCGAGACCCTGGGCGCCACGGTATTTCGAAACATCGCCGCCGCCGCCAATGATGCCGGGCGGGGGGGCGCCGCCACCGGGCATTTCGCCGCCGCCGGCCGAGCCGGAAATCCGCGAGGTGGCGTCCACCGCCGTGCCAGTCACTTGCGCGATCACCTGCTCGACAGGTCCGCCCGGCGCGAACTGCACCACCACGAAATTGATCACCATGATGCCGAACAGGGTCGGCAGGATCAGGGCAAGGCGGCGGGCGATATAGGCGAGCATCGTTCACCGTCAATGGGGGACTGGGCCAAGGATACCGGCGATACCCTACCGCCGCAAGCCGATGGCCTTGTCCTTGGCCTCGTCGATCCACCAGGTTTCCAGCAGGCCGAGGTCGTAGCTGGGCTTGACCGCCGGGCGGCCGAAACGGTCCCAGTAGCCGAGCTTGTAGGTGCCGCTATACCAGTTGGGGATGACGTAGAAACCCCACATCAGGGCACGATCCAGCGCCTTGGCGGCGGTGACGGATTCCTGGCGGCTCCGGGCCGCGACGATCCGCTCGATCAGCGCATCGATGGCCGGGTTCTTGATGCCGGAGAAATTGAAGCTGCCGGTGATATCGGCGGCGCGGCTGCCCCAGTAGTTGCGCTGCTCCACGCCGGGCGTCAGCGGCTGGGTGAAGCGGCGCAGGATCACGTCGTAATCGAATGAGCGCATGCGGTTTTCGTATGCCGTGAGGTCGATCACCCGCACCTGCGACTGCACGCCGATGCGCTGCAGGCTGGCGGTGAACGGCCCGATCACGCGCTGGAAACTCGGCTCGTAGAGCAGGAATTCGATGGTCAACGGCTCGGTCGCACCCTTGGCATAAGCCTTGCCATCGCGGATATCGTAGCCGGCCTCGCGCAGCAAAGCCTGTGCCTTGCGCAGGTTATCGCGGTTGGCGCCCGAACCGTCGCTCATCGGCGGCTGATATTCGGTGGTAAAAACGCGCGGCGGCAGTTGCGCCTTGTAGGGATCGAGCAGCGCCAGTTCGTCGGCAGCCGGCAAGCCGGTGGCGGCCAGCGGCGAATTCTCGAACATCGAGCGGTTGCGCTTATAAAGGCCGTAGAACAGCGTCTTGTTCATCCACTCGTAGTCGAAGGCGTAGTTCAGTGCCTCGCGCACGCGCGGATCGGCCAGATGCGGGCGGCGCGTGTTGAGGAAGAAAGCCTGCACGCCGGAAGGCGTTTCATCCGGCAGCACTTCGCGCTTGATGCGGCCCTGCTGCACGGCGGGCTTGGGATCGTAGCTGGTGGCCCAGACCCGCGCCGTCACCTCGACGCGGTAATCGTATTCGCCGGCGAACAGCGCCTCGGCGGCGATGTCGCGGTCGCGGTAATAATCATCGCGCACGGAGTCGAAATTATACATGCCACGATTGGTTGGCAGATCCTTGGCCCACCAATCGGCGACACGGCGGAAAGTCAGGCTGCGGCCGGCATCGACACGGTCGACGCGGTACGGCCCGCTGGCCAGCGGCGGCTCGATGGTGGCACGGGCGAAGTCGCGACCCTGGAACCATTTCTTCGCCAGGATCGGAATCCCGGCGACGATCAGCGGCAGGTCGCGGCGGCTTTCGCTCGGCTTGAAGCGGAACAGCACGCGGCGCGGATTTTCCGCCGTCACGCTCTCCATGTCCTGCAGGATGAGCTGGTATTGCGGGTGGCCATCCTTCAGCACAGCGTCAAACGTGAACACCACATCTTCGGCGGTGATCGGGCTGCCATCGTGCCAACGTGCCTTGGGATTGAGGTTGAACGCCGCCCAGGCGCGGTCTGGCGCCAGTTCCACGCTTTCGGCGATCTGGCCATAGAGCGCATCAGGCTCGTCCGCCGCCCGGCTCATCAGGCTCTGGTAGACCAGGCTGAGCGTCTGCGCCGTCACGCCCTTGATGATCAGCGGGTTGAGATTGTCGTAGGTCTCAAGCTGCCATTGGCGCAACTCGCCGCCTTTCGGCGCCTGCGGGTTCACATAGTCGAAATGGCTGAAATTGGCCGGATATTTCAGGTCGCCAAAGGCGGAGAGGCCATGCTTCGGCTGCGCAATAGCAGCGGTAGCGATGATGCCGGCGGCAAGGCCGGCGAGCAGGCAGGAGATTCGCATTACCCCATCGTAGCGCGGGGATGGGCAGTTTTATACACATTTAACAACGCCTCGGCGTCCACATCGGTATAGCGCTGGGTGGTCGAGAGCGAGGCATGGCCGAGCAGTTCCTGGATCGTGCGCAGATCGCCGCCGCCGCCCAGCAGATGGGTGGCGAAGGAATGGCGCAACGCATGCGGCGTGGCGGTTTCCGGCAGCATCAGGGCGCGGCGGGCATCGCGCATCGCCTTCTGCACGATGCCCGGATCGAGCCGCTTGCCGCGCGCGCCGTAGAAAAGCGGCGCCCCGGCATCCTGCGGATAGGGACAGAGCTTGAGATAGGTTTCGATGGCCTCGCGCACGACGGGCAGGATCGGCACCACGCGCTGCTTGTTGCCCTTGCCGGTGACGGTGAGGCTGTTGCCGCGCGGTCGGTCGGCGTTGTTCAAGCCCAAAGCCTCGCCGATGCGCAGACCGGCACCATAGAGCAGCAGCAGCAGGGCGGCATCGCGGGCCTGCTGCCAGGGCTCGTCGCGGCTGGATTCCACCATGTCGATCACATCGCGCGCCGCCGCCTGGGTCAGCGGCTTGGGCAGGGCCTGCTTCAGCTTCGGCGTGCGGATCAGCGAAGCGGCCGCCGGCACGGCATGGCCCTCGCGCTGCAGGCGGCGGAAAAAGCCGCGGATGCTGCTCAGTTGCCGCGCCAGCGAGGTCGATTCCAGGCCATCCATGCGGCAGCGGTTGAGATAGGCGCGGAAATCGGCGGTGCGCAATTCGGCCAGGTCCTTGAGGCTGGCCGGTTCGCCGAGATGCTGGGAGAGAAAAAGGAAGAAACGCGCCAGATCCTGGCCATAGCCTCGCAAAGTGTGGCGCGAATACCGCTTCTCCTTGGCCAGCCAGTCATACCAGCGGGCGGCAGCCCGCTGCGTATCTTCACCGGCCAGGATGAAGAAAGGCGGCGGCGTATCGCCTAGAGGCGCCGCAGTTTCAGCCATGTGCGGATCGTGCGTTCGAGGACGCGGGCAACGAAATCCAGCAGCTCGGTGCCCTGGGCCGGTTGGAATTTGCCGGCCTCGCGCGAGCCGAGCGCCAGCAGCACCTGCGGCATGTTCGGCCCGATCTGCAGCCGCGCCAGGGCATCGGACTGCACCAGTTCCGCCGCCGGGCCATAGAGTTTCGGCGCCACGCCACTGTGTTCGCGCAGCAAGTTCGGCACGCCCGCCCCCAGCAGATCATCGATGCTGCCGGGCGGCAGCACATAAACGCTGCTGGCGGAAAGGCCGAGCGCACGGCGCGGGTCGCCCTCGACACACAAGCTGACCACATCCACATCCAGCAGATCGGTCCAGTCCTGGGTGGCGATATGGATCATATGCTCGAAGCTGGTGGCATCGAGCAGCAGCAGTACCGCTTCATGCACGCGTGCCGTGGCAGTCATGTTCTGTCGGCCGGCATCGATCAGCGCCACGCCCACCTGGTTGGCGCGGGCAAGCTGGCCCTGCAGCCGCTGCACCATCACCCGCTGCAGGTCGGTGACATTGTCGCCGCTGCCGTCGCGCAGCGGCGGCAGCAATATGGCGCAGAGTTCAGGGTGGCGGTTCAGGATATCCGGATGCTGCTTCAGCCAAGCCAGCACGCGCGCCTCGTCCAGATCCCCGGCGAGGTTCGCGGCTTGGTCGCTCTGGCGTTCCGGCGCCGACATTACGCCTTGCCCAGGATACTCTGGCCGCTCTGCTTCCAGTCGGCCAGGAAGGCATCCAGGCCCTTGTCAGTGAGCGGATGCTTGTAGAGCTGCTTCAGCACATTCGGCGGCAGGGTGCAGACATCGGCGCCGATCTTGGCGGCATCGATCACATGCATCGGATGCCGCACGCTGGCCACCAGCACTTCGGTCTTGAAATCGGTGTAGTTGCGGTAGATCTGCACGATATCGGCGATCAGGCTCATGCCGTCCTGGCCGATATCGTCGAGCCGGCCGACGAAAGGCGAGATGAAGGTGGCGCCCGCCTTGGCGGCGAGGATCGCCTGCGCCGGCGAGAAGCACAGCGTGACATTGACCATGATGCCCTGATCGGACAGCGCCTTGCAGGTGCGCAGGCCATCGGGGGTGAGCGGCACCTTGATGCAGACATTGCCGGCGAGGCCCGCAAGCTTGCGCGCTTCTTCCATCATGGTGGCGAAATCGGTGGCGGTGACTTCGGCGGAAACCGGGCCGGGCACCAGACGGCAGATTTCCTTGATCGTGGTGAGGAAATCCTTGCCGGTCTTGGCGACCAGGGTGGGGTTGGTGGTGACGCCATCGAGCAGCCCCGATTCGCTCAGGGCGGCAATTTCAGTCACGTCAGCCGTATCGACGAAGAATTTCATGGTCCTCTACACTCTTGTTGTTGGGCGGGTGTGCCGCCGCTGCGGGCGATGCTATAAGCCGTTGGTTAATAATATCCGATCAAAACCGATCTGTCGCCACCATGGCCAGCCCGCCAATGCCCTCGCCCCCCCTGCTGCGCGTGCTGCTGCCGCTGCCGCTCGGCCAGCCGCTGAGTTACGCGCCACCGGCGAACCAGCCGCTGCCGCAGCCCGGCATGCTGGTACGTGTGCCGCTGGGCAACCGCGAGAGTTTAGGCGTGGTATGGGATGGCACCGCAGAGGCGTTGGCGCCGGGCAAGACGACCAAGGCGATCCAGGCGGTTTTTGCGGGAGTGCCACCGCTGGAGCCGGCTTTGCGCGGTTTCATCGACTGGATGGCGGAGTACACGCTTAATCCGCCCGGCGCCGTGCTGCGCATGTGCCTGCCAATGCCCGACGCGCTGATCGGCGAGGCGCCGAGCCGTATCGTGCTGGATGCCGCCGAGACACAGCCCGAGCTGCGCCCGAGCGCCGCGCGCCAGCGGGTGCTGAGCATAGCCCGCGAACGCCCCGGCCTTTCGCAGGCCGAGCTGGCCGAGGCCGCCAGAGTCACGCCCGCCGTGGTGCGCGGGCTGGTGACGGCTGGCGCCCTGGTGCAGCGCGCTGTTGCCAGCGACCGCCGCCAGCCGGAGCCCGAGGGCGATGCGCCGGGGCCACAGCTATCGGAAGGCCAAGCGGCGGCAGCCGAGCAATTGAGCGCAGCGGTGGCGGCACGCGAGTATAATGTGCTGCTGCTCGAAGGCGTTACCGGTGCCGGCAAGACGGAAGTGTATTTCGAGGCCGTGGCCGAGGCGCTGCGGCTGGGCCGGCAAAGCCTGGTGCTGATCCCGGAAATCGCCCTGACGCAAGCCTGGCTCGACCGTTTCGAGCGCCGCTTCTCCGGCATGGCCTGGGCCTGGCATTCCGAACTGAGTCCCGGCAGACGCGGCGAGACCTTGCGCGCCATCGCCGCGGGCCGCGCCCGCGTGGTGGTGGGCGCGCGTTCGGCACTGTTCCTGCCCTATGCCGATCTCGGCCTCATCGTGGTGGATGAGGAGCATGATGCCTCCTACAAGCAGGAGGAAGGCGCCATCTACAATGCCCGCGACATGGCCGTGGTGCGCGCCAAGCATCAGGGCATTCCCGTGGTCCTGGCTTCCGCGACGCCGAGCCTGGAAACGCTGCAGAATGTGAAGCGTGGCCGCTACCGCCATGTGCCACTGCCCGAGCGCCATGGCGGCGCCAGCCTGCCCGATATCGCCGCCATCGACATGCGCAAGCAGGGCATCTCGCGCCAGCGTTTCATCAGCCCGGCCTTGCAGACGGCGATGACCGAAACCCTGGCGCAGGGCGAGCAGGCGATGCTGTTCCTGAACCGCCGCGGCTACGCCCCGCTCACCCTCTGCGGTGCCTGCGGCCACCGCCTGCAATGCCCGAATTGCAGCGCCTGGCTGGTGGAGCATCGCGGGCGTGGCCGCCTGCTCTGCCACCATTGCGGCTTCCAGGCACGCCAGCCCGACGCCTGCCCGTCCTGCGGCGAAGCCGACCGCTTCAAGCCCTGCGGCCCCGGCGTCGAGCGCCTGGCCGAGGAGGCCGCCGAACTGTTCCCCGAGGCCCGCGTGGCGGTGATGGCCTCCGACACCATGACCACGCCGCGCCATATCGTGGAATTGCTCGACCGCGTGGCACGGCGCGAGGTGGATATCCTGATCGGCACCCAGATCGTCGCCAAGGGGCACCATTTCCCCCTGCTCACCCTGGTCGGCGTGATCGACGCCGATCTCGGCCTGGCCGGCGGCGATCCGCGCGCCTCGGAGCGCACCTGGCAATTGCTCACCCAGGTGGCCGGCCGCGCCGGTCGCGCCGAACGGCCCGGCCGCGTGCTGCTGCAAAGCTTCATGCCCGAGCATCCGGTGCTGGCGGCGATGGCGCGCGGCGATGCCCAAGGCTTCCTCGCCGCCGAACTGGACGAGCGCCGGCGTGCCGGCATGCCGCCTTTCGGCCGGCTGGCGGCATTGATCGTCAGCGGCCCCGACCAGGCCCGCGTCACCCAGGCCGGGCGCGACCTGGCACGCCGTGCCCCCCAAGGGCCGGACTTGCGCGTGCTGGGGCCGGCACCGGCACCGTTGAATTTCCTGCGCGGCCGGCATCGCGAGCGGCTGCTGCTGAAGGCCGAGCGCGGCGTGGATGTTCCGGCCCTGCTGCGCGTATGGCTATCCCAGGTGGCGCTACCCTCGGGTGTAAAACTCAGTGTCGATGTCGATCCGTATAGCTTTTTGTAACCAACGGTCTATACAACGGCTGCATGCTTAAGATGTCTACTTTCCCCCGCACCCTCGCCGCTCTGGCCGTTTCCACCCTGCTGCTTGCTGGCTGCAACGAGGATACGTCGGCGCCGACCAAGCGCCATACCGGCATCTCCGACTTCGAGCGCTTCATCAACAAGACCGGCAGCATGAAGGGCATGAAGACCTATCCGAAGTCGCGCAACCAGATCGTCGCCGATAGCGGGCTCGGCGTGATCTACGAAGGCGCGCGCACGGAAGGCGAAGTGTTCCGCTTTACCGAATTGAAAACCGCCGAGGAAATGCTCCCCGCCCTCAAGGCGGTACGCCAGCGGCTCGGCGAGTCCGAGAATTGCGTGCGCCGCGGCTACTTCATCGCCTGCGGCGAAGAGAAGTTCGTCGAAGCCTTCCGCAAGTGGGAGTGACGGTTAGTTAAACCGTCATGGTTGGCGCAGGCCGACCATGAAGACGATGAGGCACTACCCCTTCTTCGCATAGCCTATCGGCTGCAAAGCCTGCTCGATCTCGGTGAGGATCACCGGGTCGTCGATGGTCGCCGGCATGCGGAATTCCTGGGCGTCGGCCAGCTTCTGCATGGTGCCGCGCAGGATCTTGCCGGAGCGCGTCTTGGGCAGCCTTTTCACCACCACGGCCTGCTTGAAGGCAGCGACCGGGCCGATCTTATCGCGCACCAGCCCCACCAGTTCACGCACGATCTGGTCCTCGGCCTTGGACGTGCCGGATTTCAGCACCACGAAGCCGAGCGGCACCTGGCCTTTCAGTTGATCCGCCACGCCGACCACGGCGCATTCGGCGACATCAGGATGCGCCGAGAGCACTTCCTCCATGCCGCCGGTGGAAAGACGGTGGCCGGCGACGTTGATGATGTCGTCGGTGCGGCTCATGATGTAGATGTAGCCATCCTCATCGATGAAGCCGGCATCGCCGGTGTTGTAATAGCCGGGGAAGCGCGCGAGATAGCTTTTCTTGAAGCCCTCGTCGTTGTTCCACAGCGTCGGCAGGCAGCCCGGCGGCAGCGGCAGCTTAATGGCGATATTGCCGATGGTGCCGGGTTCGGGCACCTGTTTGCCGTCATCATCCAGCACCTGCACATCATAGCCTGGCACCGCGCAGGTGGCCGAGCCATGTTTCACGGGAAGCAGTTCCAGGCCCATGAAATTCGCCGAGACCGGCCAGCCGGTTTCGGTCTGCCACCAATGGTCGATCACCGGCTTCTTCAGGATATCCTCGGCCCAGTGCACAGTATCCGGATCGGCGCGTTCGCCGGCCAGGAACAGGGCGCGGAAATGGGAAAGATCGTATTTCTTTACCAGTTCGCCGCGCGGGTCTTCCTTCTTGATCGCGCGGAAAGCCGTGGGCGCGGTGAACAGGGCCACCACCTTGTGCTGCTGGATCACCCGCCAATAGGCGCCGGCATCGGGCGTGCCGACCGGCTTGCCTTCGTAGAGCAGCGACGTGGCGCCGAAGATCAGCGGCGCGTAGACGATATAGGAATGGCCGACCACCCAGCCGACATCGGACGCGGCCCAGAATACCTCACCGGGCTTCACGCCATAAATATGCTCCATCGACCAGTGCAGCGCCACGGCATGGCCGCCATTCTGCCGCACCACGCCCTTGGGGATACCGGTGGTGCCGGAGGTGTAGAGCACATAGAGCGGATCAGTGGCGGCGACAGGCACGCAATCCACCGGGGCTGCGGCTGCGACCGCAGCGGCATAGTCATGGTCGCGGCCGGCGATCATCGCCGCCTGGCACATCGGACGCTGGAAGACCAGGCAGGCCTGCGGCTTGTGCGCAGCGATCTCGATGGCCTGATCCAGCAGCGGCTTGTATTCCACCACGCGGCCGGGCTCCAGGCCGCAGGATGAGGCGATCATCAGCACCGGCTTGGCATCATCGATACGGGTGGCGAGTTCGCGCGGCGCGAAGCCGCCGAACACCACCGAATGCACCGCGCCGATGCGGGCACAGGCCAGCATGGCGATCACCGCTTCCGGCGTCATCGCCATGTAGATGATGACACGGTCGCCTTTCTTCACACCGAGCGCCCGGATGGCACCGGCCAGCTTCGCCACCTGCTCGCGCAATTCGGTGTAGCTGTAGCTTTTCACCGTATTCGTGACCGGGCTGTCGTAGATCAGCGCCGCACGCGCGCCGTGGCCGGCCTCGATGTGGCGGTCGAGCGCATTGTAGCAGGTGTTGAGTTCGGCGCCGGGATACCAGCGATAGAAGGGCGGATTGCTGTCATCGAGCACGCGCTCATGCGGCTTGCTCCAGGCGACACGCTGCGCCTGGCGCTGCCAGTAGCCGATGGGATCGTTCTTGGCCTCGGCATAGAGGGTCTTGTAGCGCAGGGTCATGGCCTTCACTCCGCTGCCTGATCAGCCGCCACGCCGGCGGCAAGGGCGGCGCGGGCGGCATCGTATTCGCGCCGCATACGCGCCACCAGATCGGCCACCGGCAGCACCTCGTCGATGGTGCCAGTGCCCTGGCCGGCGCTCCAGATATCGCGCCACACCTTCTTGTGGCTGCTGCCCTCGGTGCCGAAATTCATCTTGCTCTTGTCGGCCTCGGGCAGATTTTCCGGGTCCATGCCGGAAGCGGCGACACTCTTCTTCAGGTAATTGGCATGCACACCGGAGAACAGCGAGGTGTAGACAATATCTGCCGCCGCGCTATCGATCAGCATCTGCTTGTATTCCGGCACCACGCTGGCTTCGTTGGTGGCAAGGAAGCGGGTGCCGATATAGGCGAAATCGGCACCCATGGCCTGCGCCGCCAGCACCTGGGCGCCATTCGAGATCGCACCTGAGAGTGCAATCGGCCCCTTGAAGAAGCGGCGGACCTCAGACACCAGGGCGAAAGGCGAATGCGTGCCGGCATGGCCGCCGGCCCCGGCGCAGACCAGGATCAGGCCATCGACGCCGGCCTCTATCGCCTTCCGGGCATGGCGCACATTGATCACATCATGCATCACGATGCCGCCATAGCTATGCGCCGCCTGCACCACTTCCACCGGCGCCTTCAGCGAGGTGATGAACATGGGCACCTTGTGCTTGACGCAGATTTCCACGTCATGCATCAGCCGGTCATTGGAGTGATGCGCGATCTGGTTCACGGCAAACGGCGCCACCGGCTTGTCCGGATGCTTGGCGGCATACTCGCCAAGCTCGCCGGCAATGCGCTTCAGCCAGTCTTCCAGCACTTCCTTGGGCCGCGCATTCAGCGCCGGGAAAGAACCGACGATACCGGCCTTGCATTGCGCGATCACCAGGTCGGGTGTCGAGGCAATGAACATCGGCGAGCCGATCACCGGGATCGACAGACGGCCCTTGAACAAGGCGGGCACGGACATGGCGGCATCTCCTCGCTACAGCGTTTCCTCTGGATTATGGCTGAATGTTAGCGGTTGCCCTGGGCCAGGCGCAACGCTGCCAGCGCGGAAACGCCACCCTACCTTTAGGTTGGCCGGCGGCTAGGCTTCCGCCTCTTCCAGCGGCAGGCCGGCCAGCAGGGCCTCGCGGCGGCGCAGGATATCGGCGGCGACGGCAATGGCGATTTCGCCCGGCTGCTTGCCGGTGATGCCGGAAATGCCAATCGGGCAGACCAGGGAGGCGATGCGGTCTTCCGCGATGCCGAGTTCGCGGAACCGCTTCTCGAACCGCGCCCGCTTGGTATCCGAGCCGATCAGGCCGACATAGCCGAAGCGGCCTTCCTGCAGGGCGCGGGCAACGATGCCAAGATCAAGCGCATGGTTATGGGTCATCACGATCACCCAGGCGCCATCGGGCAGAGCCGCCACCTCGCGCTCAGGCGCCGGCGACACCTCGACATCGATATTCTGCGGCACATGGTCCGGGAAGGCATCGGGGCGCGGATCGATCCAGCGCACCCGGCAGGACAAGGTGCCGAGGATATTCGCCAGCGCGCGGCCAACATGGCCGGCGCCGAACAGGGCAACGGTGAAATTCTCAGCCCGGCGTGGCTCGAACAACAAGGTGACATGGCCGCCGCAGCATTGCCCCAGGGCGGGGCCTAGCGGAAAGCGGCGGAGCGCCGGCTCGGTACGGCCCTTCAGCATGCGGCGCGCGATCTGGATCGCCTGGAATTCCAGTTCGCCGCCGCCGATGCTGCCGGTGCTTTCCGCCACCGTCACCACCATCTTGGCGCCGGCCTCGCGCGGCGCCGAGCCATCCACAGCCGCCACCGTCACCAGCACGCAGGGGACGTTGAGCTGTTCCAGCGTGATCAGCCGGTTGAGCCACTCGCTCATTTCGCTGCCGCCTGTTCCGGCATGGCTGCCCGCTTCCGGCGCAACGCCTCCACCGCCAGCAGCACGCGCTCCGGCGTTGCCGGCGCATCAAGATCGGGCAGCAGGCGATGATCGCCCACGGCGGCAACGGCATCCTTGAGCGCCAGCCAGGCCGAGACGCCGAGCAGGAAGGGCGGCTCGCCCACCGCCTTGGAACGGAAGATTGTATCAGCCGGATTGGCGCGGCCGGAAACCAGCTGCACGCGGAAATCCGCCGGCAGGTCTCGCGCGGTCGGAATCTTGTAGGTGCTGGGCGCATGGGTGCGCAGCCGGCCCTTCTCGTCCCACCACAATTCTTCCATGGTCAGCCAGCCCAGGCCCTGCAGATAGCCGCCCTCGACCTGTCCGCGATCAATCGCCGGATTGAGGCTGGAGCCGCAATCATGCAGCAGGTCGGCGCGCGGAAAGCGGTATTCGCCGGTGAAGGTATCGATCAACGCCTCGGTCACCGCCGCGCCATAGGCGAAGTAATAGAACGGCGTACCGGTAGCAGCCTTGCGGTCGAAAGTCAGGCCCGGCGTGGCGTAGAAACCATTGGCGGAAAGCGGTACCCGCTGCAGATAGGCATGATGCGCGATCTCGGCAAAAGGCAGCGCCTTGCCGCCGCCACTGACCATGCCATCGGCGAAGACCACCGCCTCCGCCGGCACGCCGAACTTCGCTGCCGCAACCTCTGCCAGGCGCCCGCGCAGGATCAGCGCCGCATCCTCGGCGGCCTTGCCGTTGAGATCGGCGCCCGAGGAAGCCGCCGTGGCCGAAGTGTTCGGCACCTTGTCGGTGCGCGTGGCGGTGATGCGGATGGCCTCCGGTTTCAGGCCCAGCACTTCCGCCACCACCTGCGCCACCTTGATATAGAGCCCCTGCCCCATCTCGGTGCCGCCATGATTGAGCTGCACCGAGCCATCCTCGTAGATCAGCACCAGCGCGCCGGCCTGGTTGAGGAAGCTGGTGGTGAAGGAAATGCCGAATTTCACCGGCACGATGGCCAGGCCCTTCTTGAGATAAGGATTGGCGGCATTGAAGGCATCGACCTCGGCGCGGCGGCGGCGATAGTCGGAAGACTCGATCAGTTCGGCCAGCAGCTCGGGCAGGATATTGTCGCGGATCGTCTGGCCGTAGGGGGTGACGTTTCGCTCTGTCGTGCCATAGAGATTACGCAGCCGCACATCCAGCGCATCGCATTTGAGATAGCGCGCGATCTGGTCGATCACGTATTCGGTGGCGGCCATGCCCTGCGGGCCACCGAAGCCACGGAAGGCGGTGTTCGACACCGTGTTGGTCTTGCATCGCAGGCCGGTGATGCGCACATCGGGCAGGAAATAGCTGGAATCGGCATGGAACATGGCGCGATCGACCACCGCATTGGTCAGGTCCGGCGAAGAACCGCCGCGCCCGGCCAGCGTCACGTCATAGCCGAGGATGCGGCCCTCGTCGTCGAAGCCGACATCGTAGCGCACCAGGAAATCATGGCGCTTGCCGGTGGCGATCATGTCCTCGTCGCGGTCGAGGCGGAATTTCACCGGCCGCTTCGTGCGCGTGGCGAAGATGGCCGCCAGGCAGGCGAATTGCGCCGCCTGGGTTTCCTTGCCACCGAAGCCGCCACCCATGCGGCGGCATTCCACGGTGACGGCATGGATCGGCCGCGCCAGCACCCGCGCCACCAGCTTCTGCACTTCGGAGGGGTGCTGCGTCGAGCACCAGACATGTACATCGCCATCTTCGGATGGCTGCGCCAGGCTGATCTGGCCTTCGAGATAGAAATGATCCTGGCCGCCGAGATTGAACTCGCCCTTAAGCCGATGCGGCGCGCGGGCCAGGGCCGCCGCTGCATCGCCCTGGCGCATGGTCAGCGGATCGCCGACCCAGGCCTGGCGTTCGATGGCCTCGGCCACCGAGAGCAGCGGTGGCCATTCCTCGTATTCCACTTTCACCAGCCGCGCCGCCGCCCGCGCCGTCTGCAGGTCCCGCGCAACGATAGCCACCACCGGCTGGCCGTGAAATTCGATTGTGTCCAATGCCAGCACCGGGTCGCCGGGAAATACCGGCGCGATATCGGGATCGCCCGGCACATCGGCGACCGTGATGACATCGACCACCCCCGGCAGGGCGCGCGCCGCCGAGAGGTCTATCGACTTGATGCGGCCATGGGTAATCGCCGCCATGTGGCAGGCGCCATGCAGGCAGCCTTCCGGCTCCGGCAGATCGTCGATATAGCGCGCGCTGCCCGAGACATGCTTGGCGGCACTGTCATGCTTCAGCGGCTTGGCCACCACCCGTGTCATTCTGCAGCCTCGATCCGGATCGGCCTGCCCGCCTGTTGCTCGGCGGCGAATTTGCGCAACAGATTCTGCGCCGCCAGCAGGCGGTAGCGTGCCGAGGCGCGCATGTCGCTGAGTGGCGTGAAATCCTGCGCCAGGGCGGCAACGGCGGGCTCCACAGCTTCCACGGTCAGCTTCTGGCCCAGCAAAGCCTGCTCGGCGGCGTGCGCCCGCTGCGGGATCGCTGCCATGCCGCCATAGGCAATGCGCGCCGAGGCGATATGGTCGCCATCCATTACGACATGGAAAGCGCCAAGCACGGCAGAGATATCCTGATCCAGCCGTTTCGACAGCTTGTAGACCGCGAAGCGCGAATCCGGCCCCGGACGCGGCACGATCACCTTGGCGACGACGCCGCGCGGGCGCAGATAGGTCTTGCGGTAGCCGAGGAAGAATTCATCCAGCGGCAGGAAGCGTTCGCCCGCCGGGCTGAGCAATTGCAGCCGCGCCCCCAGCGCGATCAGCGGCGGCATGCTGTCGCCGATCGGCGAGCCATTGGCGATATTGCCGCCGATGGTGCCGGCATTGCGGATCTGCGTCGAGCCGAGGCGCCGCACCATGGCGGCGAAATCGGCATGCAGCGCGGCAATTGCCGGCATCGCCTCGGTGTAGGTGACAGAGGCGCCGATGCTCACTTCGTCGGGTAAAATCTCCACCCGCTTGAGTGCCGCGATCTTGCCGAGATGCAGGATAGTGCCGATGCGGCGATGCTGCTTGGTGATCCACAGGCCGACATCGGTGCCGCCGCCCAAAACCCAGGTATCGTCCCAGTCGACGCCGCGCAGCAGCGTCATCAATTCATCCAGGCTGATCGGCGCCAGGAAGCGGCCAGCCGGCGTCTCCTGGCGCAAGCCCTCGCTGCGCTGCATCGCCTTGAGCTTGGCAATCCAGTCGGCTTCCAGGATGGAGAATTTATCCGGTGCCCCGACCTCACCCTGGCCCATATTCTGACCGGCTTCCAGAATCGGGCGATAGCCGGTACAGCGGCAGAGATTGCCGGCCAGCGTATCGCAGAGGCTGTCGTTATCGGTCGGCATGCCGGACTTGTAATGCGCGAACAGGCTCATCACGAAGCCCGGGGTGCAGAAGCCGCATTGCGAGCCATGGCAATCGACCATCGCTTGCTGCACCGGATGCAGCATGTCGCCTTCCGCGAGGTCCTCGACCGTGATCAGGGCCTTGCCATCGAGCTGGCCGACAAGCTGGATGCAGCTATTGACGGCGCGATGGCGCAACTTGTCACCGTCGAGTTCCGCCACCGCCACGGTGCAGGCGCCGCAATCGCCCTCGGCACAGCCTTCCTTGGTGCCGCAAAGACGCTGGCTGAGCCTTAGATAGTCGAGGACCGTGGTGGTGTGGGGCAATTCAGGCCCCACTGTCACCACCTCGCCACGCAGCAGGAAGCGTACCGTTTCCGGCATCCCGTCCGCTCCTCCGGCCCGAGGCTTGCGCCTCCGGCCCGGCTCAGGTCATCAGATCGCTGCCACGGAACGCCCAGCCGGTCATCCGGCGTTCGAAAGCCGCAGCAACGGCATACATCAGCACGCCCATGATACCGACAACCACCAGGCCTGCAAAGACCAGCGGCACATTGTAGCTGGAAGAAGCAGACAGCATCAGGTAGCCGATGCCCTCGTTCGACGCCACGGTTTCCGCGATCACGGAACCGACGAAAGCCAGGGTGATGGCGATCTTGAGCGAGGCGAACAGGTAGGGCATGGCGCGCGGAATACCGATCTTGAACAGGATTTCCGTGCGCGTGGCGCCAAGGCAGCGCAGCACGTCGCGCAATTCCGGTTCGATGGTGGCAAGGCCGGTGGCCACGTTCACCACGATGGGAAAGAAGGAAATGACAAAGGCCGTGATGATGGCCGGAATGGTGCCGATGCCGAACCAGATCACCAGCACCGGCACGATCGCCACCTTTGGGATCGAGTTGAAGCCGACCAGCACCGGATAGAGTCCGGTATAGACCAGCTTGGACGCACCGATGAACACCCCAAGCAGCATGCCGCCGACCACGGCCAGCACGAAGCCGGCAGTGGTGGTATAAAGCGTCTGCAGCGAATGATGCAGGATCTGCGGCGCGAATTTCACTGTCGCCTCCCACACCTTGGTCGGCGCCGGCAGCACGAATTCGGCTACGCCGGTGACCAGGCAGGCGACTTCCCAGATCACGAACAAGCCGATGGTGACGGCCCACGGCATCAGGCGGAGAATGATCTTCTCGCGGTTCATGAGTGCTTGACCTCCACGATGCGCTCGCGCAGTTCATGCACGATCTGGCCGAAATACGGCTCGAAGGTAGTGTCCAGCGTGCGCGGACGCGGGATATCCACCTCGCGCTCATAGACGATGCGGCCTGGCCGCTTGCTCATCACGAAAACGCGGTCGGCGAGGAACACGGCTTCGCGCAGGTCATGGGTGATCAGGATGGCGGTGAACTGGCGCTCCATCCACAGCTTCTGCATCACGCCCCACAATTCCTCGCGGGTGAAGGCATCGAGCGCGCCGAACGGCTCGTCCAGCATCAGCAGGCTGGGATCGTGGATGATGGCGCGGCAGACATTGGCGCGCTGCTGCATGCCGCCGGAAAGCTGCCAGGGGAATTTGTCGGCGAATTCATGCAAGGAAACGGTGCGCAGCAGGTTCATGGCGCGGGCGACATAGCGGTCGCGCTCGCGGCGGAGCTGGTGCTTGTGCGGCTTCACGATCTCCAGCGGCAGCATCACGTTGTCGATGGTGGAGCGCCAGGGCAGCAGGGTGGAATTCTGGAAGGCCATGCCGACGCCGGGCGTCGGGCCGTTCACCGGCTTGCCTTCGATGGTGATGGCGCCCTTGGTCGTCGGCATCAGGCCGGTGACCAGCTTCATCAGGGTGGACTTGCCGCAGCCCGACGGGCCGACCACGGCAACGAATTCGCCCTTCTTGATGCCAAGCGAGAGGTCCTCAACCGCCAGGGTGGAAGTTTCCGCCTGCTGGTAGACGAGGGAGACCTTGTCGAGGGTGACGAAGGCAGAGCTGGTGCTGTCCTGCATCAAATGTCCCCGCCCTGCCGGGTCGGATACCGCTGCGCCATGCCTTGCCCCCTGATATTGCGCTGCACACAAGCACGGATTGTAAGCATGACGGACGCGGAAGTGTAAACATTTCTTGGGCAATTTTTATGCGATTCCCGCCCTGCCCGCGAAAGCGGCAATGTTCTCCACAATCCAGCAAATGTTCTTTTTCTGTACGAATCCGATGGCGATTATATACTTGACTGAACAGCCGTGACGGGGTAGTTTTGGGCCTAGGAGATAAGCCCATGACCGACCTGACCAATCCCATCTTTACCGACGAAACCGCCGCCCGGCTGCACCTGGAACGCATCCGCTGGCCGAACGGGGTGGTTAGCTGCCCCTATTGCGGCGTTGTGGGCAATGCCAAGGCTTTGGGTGGCAAGAGCATGGGCGATGGTTGGTATCACTGCCCGGACTGCCGCAAGAAGTTCACTGTCCGCGTCGGCAGCGTGTACGAGCGCAGCCATATCCCGTTGCACAAGTGGGTACTGGCAACCCACCTGCTTTGCGCTTCCAAAAAGGGTATGAGCGCCCACCAGCTTCATCGCATGCTGGGCGTTACCTACAAGTCGGCTTGGTTCATGGCCCATCGCATCCGCGAGTCCATGATTGAAGCCCCGACCGGCCCGCTGGGTGGTGGTGGCAAGATTGTGGAAGCCGATGAAACCTTTATCGGGCAGAACCGCGATACCTACAGCAACGAAAAGGGCTGGCAGAAGCAACGCAGCGGCGCCGGCATGAAGAAAATTGTTTCACTGGTGGAGCGTGGCGGTAAGGCTCGCTCGATCAAGGTTGAAAATCTGCGCTACAACGAGATTAAGGAATTGCTGGTCAAGAACTTGGCCCAGGACAGCACCCTTATGACCGATGAAGCGCGCCACTATATCCATGCCGGCAAGCATTTTGAGAAGCACGAAACCATTCTGCATTCCAAGAAGGAATATGCGCGCGGTAAGGTTTCGACCAACACCGTGGAAGGCTTCTTCTCCATCTTTAAGCGCGGCATGAAGGGCGTTTATCAGCAGTGCGGGGAGCAGCACCTGCACCGCTACCTTGTCGAATTTGACTTCCGTTATAACAACCGTATCGCGCTGGAAATCAGCGACAACGAACGCCGCGATCTTGCGCTTCTGGGCTCCCAAGGCAAGCGCCTGACCTATCGGCGGACTAACGGCGCTGCCGCCTAAGAAGAAATTGACCCGTTGCCAGTTGCGCGGCTGGATTGCTTATTGGAAGAAACGTCTTTCGCGGGACTCTTAGCCTTTTTACCCTTAGGCTCATGCGGCTTTGGCGGGGTATTGAGCATTCGCCTCAATACCTCGTCTCGCTGATTGTCTTGGGGGGAATTTGTCATGCCTTTTGTCCAAAGAAATTGGAAGGGTGAAGTTACGGGCTTATTTTCCTTGGCCCAAGCCGGGCATGCTGAGGAGGAATTGTCCGAAGACAACCCTGAGGTAATCGCATTTCGTCAAGCTCATCCGGTGCCTCCTGAATTACTACGCCCCCTGACTCACGACGAACGGCGCAAAATCAACCATGATCATGACCGCCTCAAAACAGAACACACCCAACTTCGAAATGCTATTTGGGCTTTCAACGCAACATTCAACGAAATGGAACTTGCGCTTAGTGCGCTCCTGTATAGCGCCCTCGACATAAAACATAGTCAAGTCGCGTATGCCATCTACTACAGCCCCAATGGTTTTGACGCGCGCACTGAGATCGTCGATAACGTCATTAAGCAATTAATTAACGAAAACCCTCGGATTGCCGATCTTAGTCCGCTTTGGTCTAAACTTTACGAGGATTTTCGCAGTACTCGCAAAATGCGCAACAACATCGCCCATGGCATGCCCGTCACCCTAACAATTCGCGGACGCAATCATGCTCGGCTTTGCTCTCCTGTTTTCGATCAAAACCGAGTTGGCAGACATATAGCCAAAACAGGGCAACCGCCCGGCCTAACGGCATCCTCGATTATGCAAGGCGCGAAAAAGGCCCGGTGGCAAGTCGAACGCGTAGATGATGTAAATCGGCTTTTCGCCACGTTCCATGAGGTCGGCAATCCCACATTGCCACAAAAATTCGCTGCACTAGAAGAGGGTCTGCGGACGAAAGATAATCATTAGGAAGGACCCCACTTTCCAAAAGAGTTGAACATCCCGCCTCGACCATTTCTTGAGTAATTTCGATCTCTTCTGCATGTCGCTTGCTATTTTCCATAACCCACCTGTTCAGTCAAAGATATAATCGCGAATCCGATTGACCCCATGGACCTGGGGCGAGAGAGTCGGGCCATGAAACCGGCCTGGGCGGAGTCGAGCCTCAACTGGCTCTATATCGACTTCAACAGCTACTTCGCCAGCGTGGAGCAGCAGGAGCAGCCGCGCCTGCGCGGTCGCCCGGTGGTGGTCTCGCCGGTGATGACCGACACCACCTCGGCCATCGCCGCCAGCTATGAGGCCAAGGCCTATGGCATCCGCACCGGCACGCCGATCTGGGAGGCCAAGCGGCGCTGCCCCGGCATCCTGATCGTGCCGGCGCGACACGACATGTATTCCCGCTACCACCACCGCATCCTGAAGGAGATCGACCGCCATATCCCGGTGGCCAAGGTCGGCTCCATCGACGAGATGGCCTGCGAGTTGATGGGGCGCGAGAAACTGAAATCGGAAGCCGTGGCCCTGGCTGGGCGGATCAAGGCCGGCCTGCGCCAGAATATCGGCGAATATGTGCGCTGCTCCATCGGCATCGCACCGAATGCCTTCCTCGCCAAGGTGGCCGGCGACCTGAAGAAGCCGGATGGCCTCACCGTGCTGGAAGCCGCCGACCTGCCCGGGCCGCTGTTCAATCTGAAACCGCGCGACTTGCCCGGCATCGGCGCCAACATGGAGCAGCGGCTGCTGGATGCCGGTATCGACAGCCTGCCGGCCTTGTGGGATCTGGGGCCGCGCGAGGCACGCCGCATCTGGGGCAGCATCGGCGGCGAGATGTTCTGGCGCGAATTGCGCGGCGAGGCGGTGCACCGCGCCGCCGAGGGTCGCCACAGCGTCAGCCACAGCCATGTGCTGCCGCCCTCGCTGCGGCCGGAATACATGGCGCAGGGCGTGGCGCGGCGGCTGGCGGCGAAAGCCGCGACCCGGGTGCGGCGCATCGGCTGTGCCGCACGCCTGCTGCATCTCTCGGTGCGCTTCGATGACCGCGCGCATGAGAAATGGTCGGCCGATTTCCGCCTCACCGAAACCCAGGACAGCTTCGTGATCCTGGATGCGGTGGACCGCCTGTGGCAGCGCATGGTGGCCGAAAGCCAGGCCGATCAGGGCCGCCGCCTGCGCAAGGTGGGCGTGGCGCTGACCGATCTGGTGCCGGAGACGGAAATCACCGGCGACCTGTTCGGCGGCGGCAGCGGCTTCGAGGCCGATCCGGCCTTGAGCGAGAAGCGCGTGAAACTGGCCAAGGCAATCGACAAGCTGAACGCCAAATATACCCGCGACACGGTGCATATCGGCCCGCTGCCGGGTCAGCGCAAGGGCAAGAAACCGGAAACCGATTTCATGGGCGCCAAGATCGCCTTCAACCGGATTCCGGACGAGGCCGAATTCAAGGAATGAGCCACGCGGCATGAGATGCCCGGGTCGAGCCCGGGCATGACGAGGTATTATTTGGATTCGTCATCCTCGGGCTTGGCCCGAGGATCTTCCCGGAAATAGGGCCGCTAGTTACAGCCCCAGCACCTTGAGCTGTTCTTCCAGCTCGCCCTTGCCAAGCGGATAATCCGTGCCGTTGCGCGCATTCAGCATCTGCTTCGGCGGCACCTTGGCGATATCACGCTGCACCATCACCGCCGTGCGCATGCTGAACTTGGCGCGCCAGACCAGGGCGGTGATCAGCCGGCCATTGCGGGACTCCAGTGCGCGCTGGACCACCGGCACCGGTGCCTTGCCGGCCTGCGCGAGCGCCTGCAGCACGAAATTGCGGTCCAGCCGCTCGATGGCGTCCTGCATCACATCGTTGTCGAGCTTGTTGAGCTTCAGCAGCTTCTTCACCGCTGTCTCCGCCTCGGCCATCGCCGAGTTGGGGTCTTTTTCTTTTTCCTTTTCCTTGCCGGCCGCGCCAGGAGCCTCGGCCGCCGGCTCCTCGGGCAACGCCACGTTCAGGCGCTTCTGCATCACGGTCTTGATCTCGGCCAGCGCCTCGGCTGGCAGGTCGCTGCGCGCCATCAGGCGGCTGAGCAGCGATTGCGCCACGAAACCAGCGATACGCTTGGCCGCCGCGCCCGGCAGGTTCGGGCGCTGCACCAGCGGTTCGTGCCAGGCTTCCACGCTCGGCGCGGCATCGAGGATGAGGTCCAGCGTCTCCTCGCGGATCTGTGCCGAGTCATTCGCCAGCAAAGCCGCCACCGCCGAGACGTCGCGGGTGGCGACGATGGCATCCGATACGCCGGAGGACAGGCCAACACGGCGGGCAATGGCGGAAAGCGCGCCCGATTGCGCCGCACCTTCAACGATCTCGCGCAAATCCTCGTCGGTGAGCAGCGGCGAGAATTCCAGCACCGGAGCGGAGACGATCAGCTCCACGTCCAGCGCGAGTTGCTTCACCACATGATGCGGAACATTGACCGCCGATTTCAGCGCCTGGGAAAGAATGGCACGGATACGGGTCAGTTCATCGCGCGCCAGCAATTCCACGGTCTGCACGGCATATTCGCGCGCCGCTCCGGCTTCGTCCTCTGGCATGCTGGGCAGCAGCCGCGCCACCTTGTCGGCAAGCTGCGCGCGCACCTCCTCGTCGGCATCGTTGGCAAGCAGCAGATGCGCCTGGCTCGGCGTCGAAATATTGGCGGCGATGGCCCGGCGCACATCGGTGGCTTCGTCGATGGCGAGGAAATACAGAATCTCGGGGCGCACATCCTGGCGCTGGGCCAATTCCAGGCGCACGGCGGGATCGGGCGATGCCGCGAGTTCCTTGGCGCGATCATACTCCATTACGCTTGCCCGCCTTCCTCGACATATTCGGCGATATGGGTGCGGCCCTTGCCGCCCTTCTTGGCGACATACATCGCCGCATCGGCGCGCGCCACCAGGGCTTCGGCGTTTTCGGCCGCATCCAAGCGGGCGAATACCGCACCGATGGAAAGGCCAAGCGGAAAGCCTTCGACTCCCCATTGCCTGTTGATCTCGGCCGCCGCTTCGGTGAGGCGTGCCGCCATCGAGGCGGCACTGTCGCGGCCGGTTTCCTCCAGCCAGAGCAGGAATTCATCGCCACCGATACGCGAGGCCAGATCGACCACGCGCAGACCCTTGCGTACCGCCTCGGCCACCGCTTTCAGCACCTCGTCGCCGGCCTGATGGCCATGCACGTCGTTGACCTTCTTGAAATTGTCGAGATCGAAATAGATCAGCGTACCGGTCAGGCGGTTGCGGAAATGCCGTGCCAGGCGCTTATCCAGTTCGCCGAGGAAAGCCCGGCGGTTGAGCAGGCCGGTGAGGCCATCGGTATTGGCCAGTGTGTTGAGCGTCTTGTGGGCGCGGCGCAACGCCTCGAGCCGTTCGCGTGCCTCAGTGACATCGCGGGCGACGCCGCGCGCGCCAGCGAATGCCCCCTTGGCATCGCGGACCGCCACGCTCGACACTTCAAAGCAGCCGATGCTGCCATCCTTGCGGACCAGAAAGAGTTCCACCGCATCCTGCGGCGTCCCCGCATCGAACGGCCACAGGCTGGGGCGCGGGGTTTCCGGTGCATCCGGGGCGGTGAAATCCTCCGGCCGGCGGCCTTCCAGTTCGCGCGCGGTGTAGCCCAGCGCGCCGCGGGGCGAAACGAAGCCGAAGCGGCCATCGGGCTTGGTTTCCCAGGCGAATTCCGAGGAGCAGGCGACCAGATCGCGGAACAACTGGCGCGACTGCATCAGCGCCTGCAGCAGGTTGCGCTCAAGCGTGGTATCGCGGCACAGCAGAAGCAGGCGCGATACCGGCTGACCGGGCGATTGACCATGCGGCAGCAATGTCACCTGCAGAGCGGTGCCGCCGCGCAGGCCAGGCAGATCAGCCTTTTCCTGGCGCGGCAAGCCATCGGCCAGCGAGGCGTCCAGGGCGGCGGCCAGCGCCACGAGCTGATCGGCGGCCAGGGCTTCAAGCAGCGGCGCCGCGGCACGGTTCGCCTGCAGCACGGCGCCGTTTTCGTCGAACAAGGCCGCCGGCCCCGGAAATACCGGTATCAGGGCCTCCGGGTTCAAGCCCGGCCCCATGCCCGCAGGTGCGAAAGTATCGGCTTCCATCGGTGCCCCATGCCCTCCGGGGTCGTTTATAGCCGTGTTGCCCGGGCCTCGTCATCGGGCCCGCTTCGGCATATTTTGCCGCCATGCTGACCACCGCCGCCAACCCTGCCCGCCTCGCCGCCACAGAAACCTGGCTGTTCGATCTCGACAACACGCTGTACCCGGCGGATTGCGACCTGTTCGCCCAGATCGACCGCCGGATGGGCGAATTCATCTCCGGCCTGCTCGGTGTCGATGCCGTGGAAGCCAAGCGCCGGCAAAAGGGCTTCTTCCAGCAGCATGGCACCACGTTGCGTGGCCTGATGGTGGAACATGGCATCGACCCGGCCGAGTTCCTCGGCTATGTCCACAACATCGACCTCTCGCCGCTGCCGCATCTGCCGGAATTGCGCGCCGCCTTGCAGGCGCTGCCCGGCCGCAAGCTGATCTTCACCAACGGCACCGTGGCCCACGCCGAGCGCGTGATGGGCCGGCTTGGCATCGCCGACTGCTTCGAAGCCATATTCGACATCGTTGCCTCCGACTACCTGCCCAAGCCGCGGCCCGAGCCTTATGCCAAGCTGCTGGCCGAGCATGGTGTGGAGCCGAGCCGGGCGACAATGGTGGAGGATATGGCGCGCAACCTGGCCCCGGCGGCCCGGCTGGGCATGGCGACAATCTGGGTCCCGACCCGCTCCGACTGGGCCCAGCCCGGCCCGGATGAAGCGGCGCATATCCACCATGTCGCCCCGGACCTGACCGCCTTCCTGAGCGCTATTCCCCCGCACGCGGCTGGGCTGGCAAAAGGTTGACGCCCCGGCCGCGCCGGTTATTGTCACGCGACTTTCCGTCCGCCGCTTCAGTTGACCCGGCCCTAAAGTTTAAGGATTTCCACCATGACCGACGCCGCCACCCTCGCGCGCCAGCTCCAGCCCATCATCGATGCTGCCTGGGAGGCACGCGCCGAGATCAACACCGCCACCAAGGGCGAGGTGCGCGATGCTGTGGAAAGCACGTTGGAGGCGATGGATGCCGGCATTGTGCGCGCGGCGATGAAGATTGACGGCAAGTGGAAAGCCCAGGAATGGGCCAAGAAGGCGATCCTGCTGTCCTTCCGCCTCACCGACAACATGCTGATCTCCGATGCCCCAGGCGGCGCCAACTGGTTCGACAAGGTGCCGTCCAAGTTCGCCGGCTGGAACGAGCAGCGCTTTCGTGCCGCCGGCTTCCGCGCCGTGCCGGGCGCCGTGGTGCGCCGCTCTGCCTTCATCGCGCCGAATGTGGTGCTGATGCCGAGCTTCGTGAATGTCGGCGGCTATGTCGACAGCGGCACCATGGTGGATACCTGGGCGACCGTCGGCTCCTGCGCCCAGATCGGCAAGAATGTGCATCTCTCGGGCGGCGTCGGCATCGGCGGCGTGCTGGAGCCGCTGCAGGCGGCCCCGGTGATCATCGAGGATAACTGCTTCATCGGCGCCCGTTCGGAAGTGGTGGAAGGCGTGATCGTGGAAGAAGGCGCCGTGCTTTCCATGGGCGTGTTCATCTCCGCCACCACCAAGATCGTCGACCGCGCCAGCGGCGAGATCATCTATGGCCGCGTGCCGGCCTATTCCGTGGTGGTGCCGGGTAACCTGCCGGGCAAGCCGCTGGTCAATGGCGAGCCGGGCCCGTCGCTGTCCTGCGCCGTGATCGTCAAGCGCGTCGACGCCCAGACCCGTTCCAAGACCTCGATCAACGAACTACTGCGCGACTAAGTTGCCTAAAGACTAATCAGGGGACTGATAAGTCGTTAGGGCGGCTCAGCAAAATTCTGGACAACCTGGGCAGGAATTACACTTAATTAACCCGCGCGCGGCAAAATTGCCGGTATGAATACCGCTATGCGCAGCCCGACAAAGCCCGACAGCAGGTCTCATCCCATGCTGTCGCAATTCCGTGTCTCCAGCATCCTCGTCGTCGACGAGAACAAGGCGACGCGCAATGGCCTGCGCGATGTGCTCTACGGCATGGGCTTCGGCGCCGTGCATCTGGCCGCAGATGCGCGCCAGGCAATGCTGGAAATCGCCGCCCATGAGCCGACTTTGATCCTGGTGGATTACCGCCTGCCGAAGATGGACGGGCTGATGTTCACCGAGCGGCTGCGCCGCGATACCAGCGTCGGCAACAATGCTATGCCGGTGATCCTGATGGCTACCGACGTGGACGCTTCCCTAGTGGTGGCGGCCCGCGATGCCGGCGTCAACGAAGTGGTGGTGAAACCGATTTCGATGCAGGTGCTGGTGCGCCGCCTGATGCATGCCCTGATCGGCCAGCGCGTGATGGTGAAGGGCGGTGGCTATGTCGGCCCCGACCGCCGCCGCCGCGGCGAGCGCCGCCTGGGTGACCGCCGCCATACCAGCCATGAACTGCCCGGCGACATTGATCGCCGCCATTCCTCGTCACGGCGCCAGGGCGACCGCCGCCGCCCGGCCGTGGCAGAAGAAATGCTGGAGCCTGAAGAGGCTTAAGCGCCGTACCGCGCGTCCAGGGACGGGCGGTTGTTCAGCACATCCTTGTCGAACCCAGCGATCAGCTTGTAATCCTTGGCCACCGCCTCGAGTTCGCTGCGGCTGATGATGTCGTCGAGCTTGGCATAGCCCTTCGGCGCCCGCTCCTCCACATGCTGCATCACCCGCTCCGGTCCATTGGCCCGGTTGGCCAGCACAATGCGCGAAGTCGCCGGCAGCCGCTCCGCTTCATAGGCCTGCAAGGCCGCCACCGGATCGGCGATGGTCGCCAGCCGGTGCGCCAGCACGCGGGCGTCGATGATTGCCTGGCTGGCGCCGTTGGAGCCGATCGGATACATGGCATGCGCCGCATCGCCCATCAGCGTCACGCGCCCGAAACTCCAGCGCGCCACCGGATCGCGGTCCACCATCGGGAATTCATAGATCGCATTGGCGCTGCGGATCAGGCCCGGCACATCCAGCCAGCCGAAATTCCAGCTTTCGAACTGGGGCAGGAAATCCTCGATCTTGCCCGGACGGTTCCAGTCCTCGCGGTTCCACGGCGTGTCGTTCGGGAAACGCAGTTCGGCGATCCAGTTCACCTCGGACCGGCCGCGCGCGGCGGCTTCCGGGCTGATCGGGTAGCAGACGAATTTCTGGTCCTGGTGCCCGGCCATGATCATCGAGCGGCCCGACAGATACGGCGCGGCTTCCGAGGTGGCCCGCCACAGCACGGCACCATTCCATTTCGGCGCGCCTTCATTGGGATAATATTGCGCCCGCACGGCGGAATGGATGCCGTCGGCGCCGATCATGATGCTGGCGCGCTCGGGCGGCAATGCGGCACCATCGGAACGACGGCGGAAATGCGCCGTGACGCCGGCCTCATCCTGCTCGAAGCCGACCAGTTCGGCATCGGTGCGCACGGCGCCTGCCCCCAGCCGCTCGACCACGGTTTCGAACAGCAGCATCTGCAACCGCCCGCGATGCACCGAGAATTGCGGCCAGCTATAGCCGGCATCCTGGCCGCGCGCCTCGCGCCAGATTTCCTGACCGAACTTGTTGGTATAGATCAGTTCCTTGGTACGGATGGCGCGGGCCTCGAGCTTTTCCGCCAGGCCCAGTTCGGTCAGTTCGCGCACCGCATGCGGCAGCACATTGATGCCGACGCCCAATGGCCTGATGCTCGGCACCGCTTCCACCACGCGCGCCGGAATACCGGCCCGGTGCAGGCTGAGCGCCAGGGTGAGACCGCCGATGCCGGCACCAATGATGAGGACATTCGGGGCCATTGCCGCCGCCGGGGCTTGAGCCTCCACCATTATTTCCTCCCGCCTTGCAATTTGTATAGTTGCATTACAATTAGCGTAAGCTAGAATGCACCGCAAGCGGGCTCGCCTAGTAGCCTGCACGGTTCGCGCCGCGGGCCGCATGGGGAGCAACGAAGGGACAGCGCGATGCCGGCAAACGGCACGGCAACGGCACCAGACAGCAGCAATACCAAGGCGGCGATCGACTATGGCGATCTGCCCAACCTGATCGGCTATGTGCTGCGCCGGGCCCAGCTTCGGCTCTATGAGGATTTCTACGCCAGCCTGCGCGGCACCGGCATCAGCCCGGCATTGTTCTCCGCCCTGGTACTGGTGGAGGGCAATCCAGGTGTGCAGCAGGGCCATCTCGGCCAGGCGCTGGGCGTGGCGCGCTCCGGCGCCATGACCATGGTGGACCGCCTGGAGCGGCTCGGCCTGGTGCTGCGCCAGCCTTCGCCACGCGATCGCCGGGCCTATGGCCTGCATCTGACACCAAAAGGGCAGAAACTCGCCGCCAGCCTGCGCGCCAAAGTGGCCGAGCATGACCGCCGCATCGGCCACCGCCTGGATGCAGCCGAAAGGCGGCAATTAATGGAGCTGCTGCAACGGATTTAGGGGCTGAATCCAGCCCCGGGGACTTTGTGTGACGCGGATGATCCGCTAAAGTTACAAACCAAGGCCGGACAGACACGTTCCGGCACGGAATTTCGGGAGGAACACATGACCAAGAAGCTTACCCGCCGGCAATTCGGCCAGACCGCCGCTGCGGCTGCCGCGCTCACCGCTGGTGTCGCGCCGTTCAATATCGGCCGCGCCCAAGGCCGCGTGCTGAAGATCGGTTCGATCCATCCGCGCTCGGGCTTCCAGGCCCAGCTTGGCCTCGCCTGCCAGCGTGGCATCGACATCGCCCCGGGCGTGCTCAAGGGCCTCGGCATCAACGCCGAAGTCGAGATCATGAATGCCGACACCGAGTCGAATGTCGACATCGCCCGCAGCCGCGCCGAAAAACTGGTGAATGACGGCGCCAACGTGCTGATCGGCGCCTTCGACAGCGGCCAGTCCGCCGCCATCGCCCAGGTCGCCGAGCAGAAGGGCGTGCCCTACATCATCAACGTCGCCGCCGCGCCGCAGATCACCGAACAGGGCTACAAGTTCGTGTTCCGCAACTTTCCGACCGCGCCGATGCTGGTCGGCGACGGCCTGGCGCTGATGAAGACCGTGTTCGCCCAGAGCGGCGTGTCGCCGAAGACCGCGGTGTTCATGCATGCCAACGACACTTTTGGCCAGTCCATGGCCGGCGCCATCAAGGCGATGGCCCCGCGCTTCGACCTGCCGTTCCAGATCGTCGAGACCATCAGCTACGATCCGCAGGCCAAGGACCTCTCGGTGGAAATCGCCAAGGCCAAGGCGACCAATGCCGACATGGTGATGCCGGTGACGCGCCTGAACGACGCCATCCTGCTGATCCGCGAGATGGTGAAGCAGCGCTGGGAGCCGAAGGTGATCATGAGCCCCGGCGCGCCGGGCTTCTATGAAGGCCAGTTCTACCGCACGCTCGGCAAGTATTCCGATTACCTGCTGACCAATGTGCCGTGGTACAACCCGCGCGCCAGCATGACGCAGAAGCTGCTCGATGCCTTCACCAAGGCCTATCCGAAGGAGCTGTTCGAGCTGAATGTCGGCTTCTCCTTCGAGGCCATGCTGGTAGCGGTGGAAGCCTTCAACCGCGCCAAGAGCACCAATGGCAAGGAACTCGCCGATGCCATCCGCGCCACCAAGATCACCGACCACGTGATGGCCGGCGGCACGCTGGAATTCGACGCCAAGGGCCAGAACACCAACATCAAGTCGGTGACGCTGCAGAATATCGGCCAGCGTCCGAAGGTGGTGCTGCCGCTCAACGTGTCGGAAGACAACCTGCTGCTGCCGATGCCGAGCTGGAACAAGCGCGCCTAACCTGACCCACCCCTCAAAATGGCACCCACGGCGTTAGCCGCGCCGTGGGTGTTTTCACAACATGCCGATTGAACTCATTCTCAATGTCACCCTGCAGGGAGTGCTGACCGGCCTGGTCTATGGCCTGATGGCGCTTGGCCTCAGCGTCATTTTCGGCGTGGTCCGCGTGGTGAATTTCGCCCATGGCGAAATAATGACCATTGCCATGTATGGCGCCATCGTCGCCTTCGGTGCCTGGCAGATCGACCCGCTGATCAGCATGGTGCCGATCGCCGTGCTGCTGTTCGCGCTGGGCTATGCCATGCAGGCACTGCTGATCAATCCCTTCATCAACCGGCCGGAGCATAGCCAGTTCATGCTGCTGGCCGCCGTTGCCATCATCATGGTGAACGGGCTGTTGATGATCTTCGGCCCCGATGCCCGCACCACGCTCGTCGACTACGCCCTCGATTCCGTCGAGATCGGGCCGCTGCTCGCCGACAAGGTGCGCCTGATCACCGCCGGCCTGGCGCTGCTGATCACCGCCGGCCTGTTCGCCTTCTTCCGCCTTTCCCTCACCGGCAAAGCAATCCGCGCCTGCGCCGATAATTACCTCGGCGCCCTGGTGGTCGGCCTCAACGTGAAGCGGCTCTATGCCTTCACCTTCGGCCTCGGCTCGGCTTGCGTCGGCGCCGCCGGCGCCATGATGGTGCTGCTGATCGACGTTACCCCCAGCCTCGGCCCGGCCTTCACTTTGCAGGCCTTCGTCATCGTCATCGTCGGCGGCCTCGGCTCGATGCCCGGCGCGCTGCTCGGCGGCGTGCTGATCGGCCTTTCGGAAGCATTGTCCGGCCTGTTCTTTGCGCCCTCGGCCAAGAGCATGTTCGCCATCGCGCTGCTGATCCTGGTGCTGCTGTTCCGGCCCCAGGGCCTGCTGGGCAGGAAACCGTCATGATCGCTAGTATTGTCGACCGCCTTACCGCTGGCGTGCCGAAGCGCGCCCTGATCCTGCTTGGCCTGCTGCTCGCCGCCTTCCTGGTGGCGCCCTTCCTGGTCGACCCGTATCTGCTCTCGATCCTGATCCTGGTGCTGTATTTCGCCTATACCGGCCAGGCCTGGAACGTGATGATGGGCTTCTGCGGCCAGCTTTCGCTCGGCCATTCGCTCTATGTCGGTGTTGCGGCCTATACCGCAGCGGCGCTGTATGTGCATTTCAAGCTGCCGCCGAGCCTTGGCGTCTTCGCCGCCATCGGCATCAGCATGGCGTTCGGCGCCGGCATCGGCTTCCTCGCCTTCCGCTTCGGCATCGGCGGCACCTACTTCGCCCTGCTCACCATCGCCTTCGCAGAATTCACCCGCGTCGGCTTCGACCACTTCGCCTGGGTGAACGGCTCCGGCGGTTTCTTCCTGCCGGTGGCGCAATATGCCAGCAACGACCTGCTGAACCTGCGTGGCCGGCCAGTGATGTTCTATTACCTGCTGCTGGCCTTCACTGTCGGCGCCTTCATCCTCTGCCGCTGGCTGCTCACCGGTCGCATCGGCTATTACTGGCTGGCGATCCGCGAGGACCAGGATGCGGCGCAGACGCTGGGCATCAATACCTTCCGCTACAAGATGTTTGCGGTGCTGATCTCCAGCGGCATGACCGCGATCAGCGGCGTGTTCTTCGCCTTCTACTACAACAACCTGTTTCCTGAGCAGATCTTCAACATCAGCCGCTCCATCGAGCTGATCCTGGGGCCGATCATCGGCGGCCTGGGTTCGTTGTTCGGCCCGATCCTCGGCGCCTTCGTGCTCACCGTGCTGGCGGAAGGGCTTTACGAACTGCTGCATGGCCTGGGCTACGACATTCCCGGCATCAAGCATGTGTTCTACGGCATCTGCCTTGCCGCCGTGATCATGTATCTGCCGCATGGCATCTGGCCGCCGCTGCGCCGCCGGCTCGGCCTGGAGAGCAAGTCATGAGCGCGCCCTTGCTTCAGGTCGATGGCATCTCGAAAAGCTTCCGTGGCCTCAAGGCAGTGACACGCGCCTCGCTGGAGGTGCCGCGCGGCGGCATCGTCAGCCTGATCGGCCCGAACGGCGCCGGCAAGACCACCTGCTTCAACATGATCGCCGGCGTCTACAAGCCCGATGAAGGCAGCGTCACGCTGGAAGGCCGCCGCATCGATGGCCTGCGCCCGGATCAGATCTGTCATGCCGGCGTTGGCCGCACCTTCCAGTTGGTGAAGCCGTTCAAGGAACTGACCGCGCTGGACAATGTGATCGTCGGCGCGCTGCGCACCGAGCCGGATGCGCGCAAGGCGGCGAAGGCGGCGGAAGCGATCCTCGACCAGCTTGGCATGCTGGACAAGCGCGACCAGCCGGCGGCGCAGCTTACCCTGCCGGAACGCAAGCGCCTGGAAGTGGCCCGCGCGCTGGCGACCAAGCCGACGATCCTGCTGCTGGATGAAGTGATGGCCGGCCTGCGGCCGACGGAAACCGACCAGATGGTCGCTGTATTCCGCGAACTGAACCAGCGCCATGGCCTCACCATCCTGCTCATCGAGCATGTGATGCGGGCGGTGATGGCTTTGTCGCAGCAGGTGGTGGTGCTGCACCATGGCGAGGTGATCGCGCGCGGTGAGCCGGAAGCCGTGGTGCGCGATCCGGCGGTGCTGGAATGCTATCTCGGCGAGGAGGCCGCCGTATGAGTCTCGAGATCGAAGGCCTCGACGTTTTCTATGGCGATGCCCAGGCGCTGGATGGCGTCAGCCTGAAGGCGGCAGAGCGCAGCATCGTTGCCATCGTCGGCGCCAATGGCGCCGGCAAGTCGACGCTGATCCGCACCATCGCCGGCATCGAAACGCCGCGCCAGGGCAGTATTCGCTACAAGGGCCAGAATATCGCCGGCCTGCCGAGCTACAAGGTGTGCAATCTGGGCATCGGCCAGGTGGCCGAGGGCCGCCAGGTATTCCCCACGCTCAGCGTGCTGGAGAATCTGCAGATGGGCGCATTGCTGCCGCGCGCCAAGGGCAAG
This sequence comes from Ferrovibrio sp. MS7, assembly GCF_038404985.1. NCBI lineage: Bacteria > Pseudomonadati > Pseudomonadota > Alphaproteobacteria > Rhodospirillales > Rhodospirillaceae > Ferrovibrio > Ferrovibrio plantarum. The sequence continues at coordinate 1,754,536 of NZ_JBBKBA010000001.1, read as the reverse complement.
GAAAAGCAGACGCTGGAGGAAATCTTCAGCCTGTTCCCGCGCCTCGCCGAGCGGCGTGGCCAGTTGGCCGGCACCATGTCTGGCGGCGAGCAGCAGATGCTGGCCATTGGCCGCTGCCTGATGGGCCAACCCGAACTGATCATGTTCGACGAGCCGTCGCTGGGCCTGGCGCCCGCCGTGGTGCAGGAAGTTTTCCGCATCATCAAGCTGCTGCATGAGCGCGGCTTGAGCATCATCCTGGTGGAGCAGAATGTGGCGGTGTCGCTGAAATTGGCGGACAGTGCCTATGTGCTGGAGAATGGCCGCATCGCCATGCAGGGCAGCGGCGAGGCATTGCTACACGATGACCGCGTGCGCCAAGCCTATCTCGGCCTGTAGACAATCAAAACAACCACGCCGGGTTAATACAACATTCACCAAATACTGGTGCAGTGTCGCGCCCATTTCAGTATCGCCGTGGAGTGATTGTTCTGTTGAGTATTGACACCGCCGACCTCATCCAACGTGGCGACACGCTTGATCCTGCCGCCTGGCATGCACTGTCGCGCGGCCTTTACGACGCCTGGCGCAATATGTGGCCGGAGGGCATGGCCAAGGGCCTGCTGCCAAGCCGTGATCACTTCGACCCCATCGCGGTGCGGCAGTTGCTGCCGCATATCACGCTGTTTGAGGTGCAGCGCGAACCGCCGCCGATGCGCTTCCGCCTGCGCCTGGTCGGCACCATGATCACCCGGCATCTGCATGCCGATCCGACCGGCCGCTGGCTGGACGAATTGGGCGCCGACCCGCAATCCTTCGAGGGGCTTACCTGGGTGGCGGAAAACCGTGGCCCGAGTTGGCGGCGCGGACCAAAACGGGTTGGCCCGGGCCGCGACTATGGCAGCGCGGAAACCCTGGTGGTTCCGCTCGCCGCCGATGGCGTGACGGTGGACCGCATGTTGGTCCTGAGCGTGGTTTACGATCCCGAGGGCCGCGCGGTCTTGCGCTGAGATAGTCGACTATCTTTGAAGCTTTTCGATTCAGTCGTCATGCCCGGGCTTGACCCGGGCACCTTCGTGCCGCTCCCACGAGATCGCCCGGGCTCTAAGCGCGCGCCGCCGAAGGCGGCGTAGGCGCAGAGGCCCGAAGGGCGGGCCCGGCGATGACGAGAAACAGCAATAGAGTCTGCAGAGGCTTTGCCTCAGGCCAGCTTGGCGAAGAAATCGTTGCCCTTGTCATCCACGATGATGAAGGCCGGGAAGTCTTCCACGTCGATCTTCCACACCGATTCCATGCCGAGCTCGGGATATTCGAGCTGCTCGACCTTCTTGATGTTGTTCTTGGCCAGGATCGCGGCCGGGCCGCCGATCGAACCGAGATAGAAGCCGCCATACTGCTTGCAGGCATCAGTCACCTGCTTCGAGCGGTTGCCCTTGGCCAGGCTGATGAAGCCGCCGCCATTCTGCATCAGCATGCCGACATAGGAATCCATGCGGCCAGCCGTGGTCGGGCCGAAGGAACCCGAGGCATAGCCTTCCGGCGTCTTGGCCGGGCCGGCATAGTAGATCATGTGGTTCTTCACATACTCGGGCAGGCCCTCGCCGCGCTCGACGCGCTCGGCGAACTTGGCATGCGCCAGGTCGCGGGCAACGATCAGCGTGCCGGTGAGCGACAGACGGGTCTTGACCGGGTATTGCGACAGCAGCTTGCGGATCTCGCTCATCGGCTGATTGAGATTCACCTTCACCACGGTTTCGGAAAGCGCGTCTTCCGTGGCTTCGGGCAGGTACTTGGCCGGATCGGTCTCAAGCTGCTCGAGGAAAACGCCATCCTTGGTGATCTTGCCCAGCACCTGGCGGTCGGCGGAGCAACTCACCGCCATGCCGATCGGCACGCTGGCGCCATGGCGCGGCAGGCGAATGACGCGCACGTCATGGCAGAAATACTTGCCGCCGAACTGCGCACCGATACCGTTGTTGCGCGAGAGCTCGAGCACGGTCTGCTCCATCTCGAGATCGCGGAAGGCATGGCCGGACGGGCTGCCCTGGGTCGGCAGGCTGTCGAGATAGCGCGCCGAGGCAAGCTTGGCGGTCTTGAGATTCTGCTCCGCCGAGAGGCCGCCGATGACGATGGCGAGGTGATAGGGCGGGCAGGCCGCGGTGCCCAGGGTCTTGATCTGGGTATCGAGAAACTTGACCAGGTTCTCGCCGCGCAGCACGGCCGGTGTCTGCTGGTAGAGATAGGTCTTGTTCGCCGAGCCGCCGCCCTTGGCGATGAACAGGAACTTGTAGGCGTCGCCTTCGGTGGCATAGAGCTCGATCTGCGCCGGCAGGTTGGTGCCGGTATTCACTTCCTTGAACATGCTTAAAGGCGCGAGCTGCGAATAGCGCAGGTTGGTCTCGGTGTAGGTACGGTAGACGCCGTAGCTCAACGCCGCCTCGTCATTGCCCTCGGTCCAGACATACTGGCCCTTCTTGCCGATCACGATGGCGGTGCCGGTATCCTGGCAGGAGGGCAGCACGAAGCCGGACGAGATATTGGCGTTCTTCAGCAACTCCAGCGCCACGAAGCGGTCGTTGTCGGAGGCATCCTTGTCTTCCAGGATGGCACGCAACTGCGCCAGATGGCCGGGGCGGAAAAGATGCGCGATGTCGCGCATGGCAGCGAAGGTCAGGTCGCTCATCGCCTTGTCGCTGACCTTCAGCACGCGGCGGCCGGCCACCTCGATGCTTTCCACGCCGTCGCTCGAAAGCTTGCGGTAGGGCGTGCTGTCGGGGCCAAGCGGAAAGAGATCCTGGTAGCTGAAATCAGGCATGGCGTGTCTCGCTGGTGAAACTGGGGCGGCGGACGGAAAGGCGGGATTTAAGTCTTCTTCTTGCGGAAGGCATCCAGCGCCACCACTTCGCCAGTGGTCGGCTTCGGCTCTTCCGCCGGCTTGTCATCGGCCGAAGGCTCGGTGGCCGGGGCTTCCGCCGCCAATGCGGCGCCGCGTGCCAGGCTCTCGGCCGAGGGCTGCACACGGAACTGCAGGCCAAACTGCACGCTCGGATCCGCGAAGGCGGTGAGCGCCGCATAGGGCACCACCAGGCGTTCCGGCACCTTGTTGAAACTCAGTGTGACCTGGAACTTGTCCTCGCCCGGCTCCAGGCCCCAGAACTGGTGCTGCAGCACGATGGTCATCTCGTCCGGATAGCGTTCCCGCAGGTAGGCGGGGATTTCCACGCCGGGCTGATCGGTGCGGAACGTGACGTAGAAATGGTGGTTGCCGGGCAGGCCGAATTCGGCCGCACGCTTCAACGCGTCGCGCACCGCGCCACGCAGTGCGTTTTCGACCAGGAGGTTATAATCGAGCAGCTTGCCGGCCATGCCTGTTACACGGGTGGGGTGCAGGTTGCCGCCATCATAACCCAAGGCCATGCCAAACTTCAATTCCGGGCAGCGTAAATGCCGGAAAACGCAAGGCTATACGGGAGATAGCGGAATAAGCGGGGGGTTTCTGTTGCCCGGCACCCCCCAAGCCGCGCTTACCTAATTAGGCAGCGAGTGCTACGGAGTTATCGTTCGCACTTAGAGTTTGACCCGATAACGGCGGTATCATGCCGGGCAAAAACCGATCCTTTATTGCGCATGTCGAGCCTGATTCGCCCCCATCATCAAGCCAGGGCGGCGGGATCGCCTGAGCCTGGCCTCATGGTGGAGGCGCCGGGTACTGCCCCCGGGTCCATTACGCCTATTCCGAGCGGCGTTTATCGCCATAGCCGGCAAGCCGGCAGAGAGACATATAAGGCTTCCCGAAGGCATTTTGAAGGGTCTATAAAGTCCGGCCTTCAGCCGGGGCGCCCGATTCCCCGGGCCCCTCCCAGGGGGCCGCCGACAGGGAGCCCGCCGATGTCCGTCACGCCCGAACAAGCCGCCGAGATTGCCGCGCTGCGCAGCCAGAGCCAGCCGACCCGGCGTGCCACCGTGCCGGCGCTGGAGGAAATCCTCTACGAGCCGCTGACCGTGCTCGATCACGGCTTCGTGCGCGTCATCGACTATATGGGCGACGATGCGGCGGTGGTGCAGGCGGCGCGCGTCTCCTATGGCCGGGGCACCAAGAAGGTCAGCGAGGATCGCGGCCTGATCAACTACCTGATGCGGCACCGGCACACCACGCCGTTCGAGATGTGCGAGATCAAGTATCACGTCAAGCTGCCGATCTTTGTGGCGCGGCAGTGGATCCGCCACCGCACCGCCAATGTGAACGAATATTCCGCGCGCTACTCGATCCTGGACAAGGAATTCTACCTGCCCGCCGCCGACCAGCTTGCGGCCCAGGCCACCACCAATCGCCAGGGGCGCGGCAACCTGCTGACCGGTGCTGAAGCCGAGCGAGTGATGGAACTGCTGAAGCGCGACGCCACCCAGGCCTACGATTCCTACGAGGAAATGCTGAACGAGCGCCCCGATGGCAGCCGCGTGGATGAAGACCGCTCCGGGCTGGCGCGCGAGCTGGCGCGCATGAACCTGACGCTGAATTACTATACCCAGTGGTACTGGAAGACCGACCTGCTGAACCTGCTGCATTTCCTCAGCTTGCGCGCCGACAGCCACGCGCAATACGAAATCCGTGTCTATGCCGAGGCAATGCTGGAAACAGTGAAGCGCTGGGTGCCGGCCTGCTACGACGCCTTCGTGGAATACCGCATCGGCGGCGCCAGCCTCTCGGCCACGGCACTGAAGACGGTGCGCCGCCTGCTGGCCGGCGAGGCTGTCGATCAGGCTTCGTCCGGCCTGTCCGCGCGCGAATGGCGCGAATTGCAGGCCGTGCTCAATCCGGAGAGTTAATCGCCGCCAGCGCGGCGCGTCGGTTGACCATCCAGCCGGCCCAGCCCAATACCGCCATGGCCGCATAGGCCAGGCCCAGCGCCAGGGTATCGCCTGCCGGCAGCAGGCCCATCGCCATGGCGCCCAGGCCACCGGCGGCATTCTGCATGAAGCCAGCCAGCGCCGAACCGGCACCCAGCGCCTTGGGGTTTGCCCCGGTGGCTCCCGCCACCGCCGCCGGTACGGCAATGCCCATGCCCGCCGCCCAGACCACGCGGCAACCGATCACCACCGCCACGCTGTCGCCGAACAGGGCGGTGAGCAGCGGCAGGCCGCAGCCCCCCAGCAGCATCGCCGCGATGCCAAGCTCGATCAGCTTTGCCGTGCCAAGCCGCATGGAGTAGAGCGAGCAGAACAGCGAGCCGAGGAAAAAGCCGCCGCCGCCCAAGGCCAGCAGCAGGCCGGCAACCGCCGGACGCAAGCCTAAGGTTTCGATCAGCACGGCAGGTGCTGCGGCATTAAAGCTGTGCAACCCGGCAAAGATGCTGGCGATCACGCCGCCAAAGCCAAGGAAGGCGCGCGAGCCGAGCAGGCCGGCATAATCGCGCAAAATGCCGCCCAGCATCGAACCCGGGCGGCGCACCGGGCGATGTGTCTCGCCCAGCCAGATACCAAGCAGCAGCAAGGCGCCGGCCGTGACGGCGGCTGAGATCAGGAAATTTCCCCGCCAGCCAATGAACTCCTCCACCAGACCGCCAAGCAGAGGCGAAAAGATCGGTGCCATCGCCAGGGTGGCCGTGACCACTGCCGTCGCGCGCGCTGCTTCGGCACGATTGTATACATCGAACAGGACGGCACGACCGATCACCAGGCCGGCGGCCGCGGCAAAGCCCTGGATGCCGCGCAGCCAGCAGAGTTGCTCCAAGGTGGTGACGAAAGCGCAGGCGGCGCTCACCAGCGCCAGCACAGCCAGACTGCCAAGCATCAGCCAGCGCCGGCCCCAGCGGTCGCTCAAGGGGCCAAACACAAGCTGACCGCCAGCATAAGCGGCCAAATACACCATCAGCGTGAAGGGCATTGCATCTACCGGTACGCCCAGCACATTGCTCAGGCTCGGCAGCGACGGCAGATACATCGTTGCCACCAGAATACCGTTGGCATTCACTATCCCGAGCAGCGCGAGCAGACCAGGCGGTCGGGTGGCGACTGATTCAGTCATATTTCGCCATTGCGAGAGGGACGCAGAAACAACGCAGCGGCAAGTTTCTGCACGGATGATTACTAGTCGTTAACAAGCCCCGGTAGAATCGTTCAATTGGTTGGCTTCGCAAGGGTTAAAGTATATAGAGATTTGGTCGGAAGAAGCCATATCCGCGGGTGGATTAGTCGCCAGGCCGGGAGCGTTGGACAGTCGCATGTCGGAAAAAATTGATTTCAGCCACGTGCGCTTCCTCATCGTCGACAACAATCGGCTGATGGGCAAGCTGGTCAAGGATATCCTGGCCATGCTTGGTGCCGTGCAGATCAGCCTGGCCCGTGATTACGACAGCGCACTGGGTTCGCTGCGCTCGGGCCATATCGATGTCTGCATCACGGAATGGAACCTGAAGCCGCGCAGCGGCCTCGAACTGCTCGATTTTATCCGCAACGATGCAACCTCCGCCGACCGCCTGCTGCCGGTGATCATGCTCACCGCCAATTCCGAAATGGAATACGTGGTTGAATCCCGTGATGCCGGTGTCACCGAATTCCTCGCCAAGCCCTTCACCGCTGACGGCCTCTACCGCCGTCTGGTCTCGGTGATTGCCCGGCCGCGCGACTTCGTCAGCGTGCGCGGCTATTTCGGACCTGACCGTCGCCGCCAGCAATTGCCGTTTGATGGCGCTGACCGCCGCGCGAAGGAATGATGCAAGTGTCGGCGGATTCAAGGCCGGCACGCCCGGTCCACATCCCGAACCGCGGCGAACTCAAGCGCAAGGCGGTGAATTACAAGAAGGGCCTTGAGCTCAAGCTTGATGATGCGCTGCGCCAGAAAATGGATGCCCTGGTACAGGCGTCCGCCAATGCCTTCCTGGACGAGACCGCCGAGCAGATCAAGGAATTGCGCGAGCGCCTCAGCGCTGCCGGCACTGCCTCGCCGGAGGATCGCCGCGCGCTGGTCGAGGATGTGCGCGAGCAGGCTTTCCAGATCAAGGGCATGGGCGGCGTGTTCGGCTATCCCCTGCTCACCGAATTCGCCAAGTCGCTGCATGACTTCCTCAAGACCTTCGATGGCGACCTCGACGACCTGCAGCAGGAAATCGTCTCCATTCATATCGATACACTCTATGTAGTGGTGGCGCACAAGATCAGCGGTTCCGGCGGTGCCCTGGAAGCACAGCTCCGCGCCTCCCTGAAAGCCGCCGTGGAAAAGGCAAAAACCAGGGATTCCCAGGCCTGAACGGCCCCCTGCCGCGCCACCCTGGATGACAGCCCTGGCTGGACTAAAAGCCCCCGGCGCCCTATAACCCGCTCATGCGCCCGACCACGCCCCTGCCCTTCGTGAAGATGCACGGCCTCGGCAACGATTTCGTTGTCCTGGATGCGCGCGCCCATGCGTTGCCGCTGGAACAGGCCGCCATCGCCCGGCTGGCCGACCGTCGCCGTGGCGTCGGCTTCGACCAGATGATCACCATCGAGCGCTCCGGCAAGGCCGATGCCTTCATGCGCATCCACAATGCCGATGGCGGCGAAGTGGAAAGCTGCGGCAACGCGGCGCGCTGCGTCGCCAGCCTGCTGATGCATGAGACCGGCAAGGAAAGTGTCAGCATCGACACGCTCGGCGGCTGGCTGAATGCCAAGCGCGCCGATGCGGCGAGCGTCGAAGGCCTGGTCACCGTCGATATGGGCGAGCCGCGCTTCGACTGGCAGCAGATTCCGTTGAGCCGCGCCATGGATACCGCGACCCTGGACTATACCCATGCCGGCTTTTCCGCGCCCGGTGCGGTGAATGTCGGCAACCCGCATGTGGTGTTTTTCCCGAGTGATGTGGAAGCCGTGCCGCTGACCGAGATCGGGCCGCGGATCGAGCATGACCCGCTGTTCCCGCAGCGCATCAATGTCGAGTTCGCGCAAATCCTGGCCCCGGACCGTATCCGCATGCGGGTGTGGGAACGCGGTGTCGGCATCACCAAGGCCTGCGGCACCGGCGCCTGCGCCACCCTGGTGGCGGCGGCCCGTCGCGGCCTTTCGGCGCGTCGCGCCGACGTGCTGCTGGATGGCGGCGTGCTGAACATCCACTGGGCAGCCGACAACCACATCTACATGACCGGCCCTGCCACCGAATCCTTCCGTGGCACCATTCCTCCGGCCTTCTGGCTCGACGAACCGGCGGCGGCCTGAACCGCAATGGCTGTCGATGTGTTGAGCTTTGGCTGCCGGCTCAACGCCTATGAAGGCGAGGCCGTGCGCGCCAGGCTCGGCGAACTCTCCCTTGATAACGTGGTGGTGGTGAATACCTGCGCCGTCACGGCGGAAGCCGAGAAGCAGGCACGCCAGGCCATCCGCCGGTTGCGCCGCGAACAGCCGGAGGCGCGCATCGTCGTCACCGGCTGCGCCGCACAGGTGGCGCCGGAACGCTTCGCTGCGATGACGGAAGTCGACCATGTGCTCGGCAACCGCGAGAAGCTTGATACGACTGCCTGGCAACAACTTGGCAAGGCCCGCGTCATGGTCGGTGACATCCTGGCGGCCACGCCGCCGGCGATTGCGCCTGAGCAAGCATGGGCGAGTGTGAGTGAATTTCCCGGCCGGCCACGTGCCTATCTGGAAATCCAGCAGGGCTGCGACCATCGCTGCACCTTCTGCATCATTCCTTATGGCCGTGGCCCCAGCCGGTCGCTGCCGCTCGGCGCCGTGGCCGAACAGGCCCGCGCGCTGGCACAGCGCGGCTATCGCGAATTCGTGCTCACCGGCGTCGACATTACCAGCTATGGCCATGACCTGCCGGGCCGCCCCAGCCTGGGCCAGGCCGCACGGCGCCTGCTGGCCTTGGTGCCGGAAATCCAGCGGCTGCGTTTCTCCTCGCTCGATCCCGCCGAGATCGACACAGACCTGCTTCGGCTCTATGCCGAGGAAGAACGCGTGATGCCGCATGCGCATCTCAGCCTGCAGGCCGGCGACGACCTGATCCTCAAGCGCATGAAACGCCGCCATAGCCGCGCGCAGGCATTGCGCATGGCGGAGACGCTGCAGCGGTTGCGCCCCGGCATTGCGCTGGGTGCCGACCTGATTGCCGGTTTCCCGACCGAGGACGACGCGGCCTTCGAGCGCTCGGCGGCGCTGATCGACGAGATGCCGCTGGCCTTTGTGCATGTGTTTCCGTATTCGCCGCGCCAGGGCACACCGGCGGCACGCATGCCGGAGGTGCCGCTTGGCACCCGCAAGGCACGCGCGGCGGAATTGCGCCGGCGCGGTGCGGCCGCGCAGCAGCGTTTCCTGCACAGCCGAATCGGTCGCGAGGCCAGCATCCTGGTAGAACAGGATGGCCTGGGCCGCGACGAAACCTATGCACCGGTGGTGTTGCCGCCGGGGCCGCCGAAAGGCACCATTCTGCAGCGCCGGATCGGCGCCGCGCGCGACGGCAAACTCTGGCTGGAGGCCGCCTGATGAGTGAGCAGACATGAGCGAGCAACCGGAATCCGCGCCCAAGCTCGGCTGGTTCGGTCGCCTCAAGCAGGGCCTGTCGCGTTCCGCCAGCGCGCTCGGCGATCAGATCACCGGCCTGTTCACCAAGCGCAAGCTGGACCAGGAGGCGCTGGATGAACTCGAGGAAACCCTGATCGGCGCCGATCTCGGCGTCACGACCGCTGCCCGCATCGTGCAGGACATTGCCCGCACCCGCTTCGACAAGGAAGTGACTTCGGAGGAAATCCGTACCGCCCTGGCGGAAAGCCTGGCCCCGATCCTGAAGCCGGTGGAAAAGCCGCTCGACCTTGACGGGCCGAAGCCGCAGGTGGTGCTGGTGGTTGGCGTCAACGGGGTCGGCAAGACCACCACCATCGGCAAGATCGCACAACGCAGCCGCGAAGCCGGCAGGAAAGTGGTGATGGCCGCCGGCGACACCTTCCGCGCCGCCGCCGTTGAACAGCTCAGCATCTGGAGCCAGCGCACCGGCGCCACTATCGTAAAAGGCGAAACCGGCGCCGATGCCGCCGGCCTTGCTTTCGAGGCCCTGAGCAAAGCCCGCGAAGAAGGCGCCGACCTGCTGCTGATCGATACCGCCGGCCGCCTGCATAACAAGGCCGACCTTATGCAGGAACTGGCCAAGATCGTGCGCGTGATCAAGAAGCAGACGCCCGAAGCGCCGCATCATGTGCTGCTGGTGCTGGATGCCACCACTGGCCAGAACGCCGTGAACCAGGTGGCGACCTTCAAGGAGATCTGCAATGTCACCGGCCTGGTGGTGACCAAGCTGGATGGCACAGCGCGCGGCGGCGTGCTGGTGGCGATTGCCGACAAGTTCGGTCTGCCGGTGCATTTCGTCGGTGTAGGCGAAACCGCCGCCGACCTGCAGCCTTTCTCCGCCGATGCCTTTGCCCGCGCGCTGGCCGGGCTGGAGCAGAAAAGCTAACTAAACACCCACTGCATCGGGCGGATTGCCAAAAGCAGCAAAATCCTGCTTGCCGCGCACTTCGCGCCAATGGCGCAAGGCCCACAGCACGCTCGGGAAGGCCAGCTCGTTCCATGGAATTTCATCCCACAGGAACAGCTTCGCTTCGAGCGATTCAGGACCAGGATCGAGTTCCGGCCCCGGCAGCGTGGCACGATACATCATCTGCACCTGGCTGATACGCGGTATGTTGTACACAGCCAGTAACGCATCGATCCGGATAGTGACCCCGGCTTCCTCCATTGCCTCGCGGGCAGCCCCGGCTTCCGTGGTCTCGCGCTCTTCCATGAAGCCGGCAGGCAAGGTCCAGAAGCCATGGCGCGGCTCGATGGCGCGGCGGCAGAGCAGGATACGGTCGCCGAAGCTGCATACCGCACCGACCACGATCTTGGGATTGACGTAGTGAATCCAGCCGCAATTGCCACAGACCAGACGCGGCTTGTCGTCACCGTCCGGCACCTGATGCGTGAAGCTGAAATCGCTGGGTCGTTGGATCGCCATCACGAGAAGTTTATATTCTGCATACCCCGGTTGGCAAATCGCCTTGGTCCGGCGTAGGCTGATTTTCGCAAAGCATGAGGTGGTGTCAAACCACCCGAAAAAAATGGGGGGAGTGGGGCATGGCTAAATCGACTATGCCGGAGGATCCGCTGGGCAGCTTCGTGCTGCTCGACGCTCCAGGGCATCTGTTACGTCGCTGCCATCAGATCGCGGTGGATTTCTATACCGAGGAAGTGGGCGATAGCGGCCCAACACCACCACAATTCGCGCTGCTTTTGACCGTCTACCAGAATCGCGGCCTGAGCCAGGTCGATCTGGTGCGGCTGACCGGCATCGATCGCTCGACAGTCGCCGAGATGGTGGCTCGTCTGCTCAAGCGCGAATTGCTGGAGCGCAGCCGCACCGCCACGGACCGCCGCACCAATGCGCTGGCGGTAACCGAGGCGGGCGAGGCCATGCTGCGGGCGGCCCTGCCGGCGGTGCTGCGGGCGCAGACCCGGGCAATGCAGCCGGTACCGCCTGCCAGGCGGGCCGAACTGATCGACCTGCTGCGGTTGCTGGCCTCGGTAAACGGCCCGGCGGGCGCCGCCGCCCTGGATACCGCCGAAGCCGAAACGGACATGGCCGAAAATTAACCTTTTCGGGCTAATCTGACCCGGCAGACGCCGCTTTCGGAAGGGTCAGTCATGGTCACGGTCGAGTCGATTCGGGCAAAGATTGCCCGCATGGGTCAGGTTTATCAGCCCGGCAATGCCAGCCGGCCGGGACACCTGTACAATCCCCTGCCCTTCGAGGAATTCGCTGATATCCCCTATCAGCGCGATGCCGTGGAGGAGCGCTTCGCGCTGATGCAGACGACCTTGCCGCGTCCGTTCAAGACCGGCCGCCTGCTCGATATCGGCTGCCACAGCGGCTATAACTGCTTCCGCTTCCAGCGCCTGGGCTATACCTGCACCGGCATCGAGAAGGACACGCTGACCTGCGAGATCGGGCAGGACGTGAACGAGCTGAAGCAAACAGGCATCACCTTCATCAATGCCGCCGCCTCGCCGGAGCTGATCCGCGATCTTGGCCATTTCGATGTCATCCTGTTCCTTTCCACCTTCCAGTGGGTGGTGCATTTCGATGGCTTCGAAGCGGCCGTGAAACTGCTCGAGGAAGTGCAGCGCCACTGCGATGTACTTTTCTTTGAAACTTCCATGGGCCAGGAAGGCAAGATGAAGCTGCCGCAGATTCCCGATGCGGCCGCCGTGCATGCCATGGTGAAGAATACCGGCATCCATAGTCATGTGGATTGCCTGGGCGCGATCCCGGCGCCCGGTTCGCCGATGGCGCAGAAGCGGCTGCTGTTCCGCTCGCAGAACCGCGCCGTGGCGGCTCCCGATCTCTGGGCCATGGCGCCGGAAGGCCTGGCCCAGGTGGCGCGCATGGCTGCCGGCAGCAAGCCGTTCTACGCCAAGGAAAACGACCAGTTCATCAGCCGCATCTATGCCGTGCTGATGGGCGGCACGCAGAAGCTGGCGATCAAGCTGGTGCAGGGCAAGCACGATATCGCGCGCAGCCTGCTCTACCGCGAGCATGAATTCCTCTACAGCCTGGATGTGCCCTGCTTCCTGAAGCCGGTCGCCTTCGGCATGGATGAAAAGACCTATGTGCTGGCGCTGCCGCTGCTGGAAGGCAAGACATTGGCCGAAGCCGCCGCCGATGGTGACATCGAGAACAAGGACAGGGTGCGCGCTGGCCTGCAGCAGGCACAAGCTGCACTTAAGGCGGCTGGCATCCGCCACCGCGACCTGCGGCCGCAGAATGTGATGCTGACGGCGGAAGGGCCGGTGATCCTGGATTTCGGCTGGGCTTGCTGGGCCGACGAAGGCAACTGCCCGGCACCGCCGCAACTGGCGGCGCCTGACGACGATGCCGCCTTCGCCGCCTTGTTCAAGCTGCTGGATTGATCTCTACAACCTGATCACATCGGCCCAGCGCTGCGCGATGGCGGCGGGGCTGTATTGCGCCGCCACATAGGCCTGGCCGGCTGTCGTGCGCGCGACACAGGCCGCCGGATCGGCCAGCGCGGCAGCGATCCCGGGCACCAGATCATCGGCGATGACGCCGTATTCCTGCAATTCACGATAGCTGGCGATGGGATGGGCAAAAATGGCGCGACCGGCCTGCAAGGCCTGCAGGGCGCGGTTGTTGCTCTTGCCGACGGAGACTTCGGATTCCTGGTCGATGGGAAATACCGCCGCATCGCAAGCCGCAAGTGCCGCTTCCAGCGCCGGCACCGACCAGGGCTGAAAGGCAATCTCGCCGCTGCCCTTGGCCAATTCATGCAGGCGCGGAATCTGCGCCGCGGCCGGCGCCTCGCACAGCATGGTGAGATGCAATGGCCTGAGGGCAGCCAGGCGCGGCATATCCGTGAGGCAAAAGCGCGCCAATGCGGCGGCATGCACACCGAAGAAACCGAACCACAGCAGGCGCAATGGCCCTGCCGGAACGGGCGCGAAACGTACCGGCGCTGCCGCCACCTCCACCGTGTCGCCTACTGCGGCAAAGCGGATATGGCTGCCCGCATGAAGCTGGATATGCTCTCCCAGCACGGCGGTTGGCACCACCAGCAGATCGGCGGCACGGAGCAGGGCCGGATAGAATTGGCGGCACAGCGCAATGGCTGCCGGATTACGCAGGCCTCGCCCGATATGCGCCAGATAGGGCTCGCCGACCTTGAGATCAGACACATCGATCAGCAGCCTGACACCGGCGGCACGGTGGCGCTGAATGAAGCTGCCAAGGCCAGGCAGCAGATCGCCGCGCAGCAGGCGGTCTTCCTTGGGCTGGGCCAGCACGATGGCGTCGCCCGTGAACTGGAAAGCCGGATCGAGCACTTGATCCAGGCTGATCACATCCACATCCCAGCCGAGCGCGCGCAAACCCGCTGCCGGCATGGCGGCACGGTAACGCACGCTGGCCAACGCTATCGCGCCGCCGGCCAGTTGTGCCGGATCGGCATTGACCACGAACAGCAGTTTCATGACCACAGCCTATCAGGCGGGATCGCGGCGTTCCAGGTTATCGGCCAGGCGTGCCTGCAAGGCAGCGATATCCACCTGCCGCACCGAGCCGGCACCAGCCAGATCGAGTGCCTGAGCGGCAGCCGCGCCCATGGCGATGCATGGCCCCATCACCCGCACCGAAGCGAGCGCCGCCGGATCGCCATCGATGCAGCGGCCGGCGGCAACCAGATTGTCGGCCTGCGCCGGCACCATGGTGCCGAACGGCAGGTAATGCAGATGGTCGTCGCCGAATTCCTCCCAATGCACATCATCGGGCCGGTCATGCAGCTCGATCGGCCAGGAACAGCGCAGGATGGCATCGGCAGTACGGGTCCCGGCCCGCACGGAGGCCACATCAAGGCTGTGGCGGGCGACGATCCAGCGCGTCTGGCGCACACCCAGCAGGCCATAGCTGCGCACCCGGGCGTGGCCGAAAACCTCGGCATATTCGCCGCGCAGGAAATCCAGCACGCGGTCGGCCTGGGCGCGACCCTCGATCTGCGCCAGGGCATGGCCGGCCGCATCCAGCGGGGTTGCCACATGGGTCATGTTGACCAGGGCCTGGCCCTTGCCGGGAAAGGCAAAAACGAAACCATCCTTGCGCACCAGGCCATACTGCGCAGCGGTTTCGGCGAGGCGCTTCTGCATCGCCCAGCGGTCGAGCTTCAAGGCCGCCGCCTCGTCGAATTCCTCGATACTGAACATCAGCGTGCCCATGATCGGCGTGGCCGGCTCGCGGCAATCGAAACCAGCGGCATAGGCCAAGGCCGCATCGCCGGACGCATCGACAAAGCCCTGCGCCGCCACGTCGATAAGGCCGAAGCGCGTTGCCAGCCTGAGCGCGGTGATGCGCCCGCCATCGCGGCGCGCTTCCAGCAAGGTGGCACCAAGCAGCAACGTCACGCCGGCTTCGACCAGGCTGCGCTCGATCCAGCGCGCCAGCGCCTGTTCCTGGTACATCAGGATAATGGTGTTGCGGCCCCGGCGCGGCGCCACCGCATCCGCCGCCGTCAGATCGCGCAGCATGGCATCGGCCATGCCATAGACGACGCGGTAGGGCGACGGGCCATTGGAATAAAGGCCGCAGAAGGTACCGATCAGCGATTGCGTCGATTGCCCGCCAAGCTGCGATCCGGCATCGATCAGCACCACCTTGCGGCCCAGCTTCGCCGCTTCCAGCGCCGCCGAGACACCCGCGATGCCGGCGCCCAGGATGGCGATATCGCCGGCATACTGCTTCGCCACACCATCCTGCCGGCGCACAACGCGGGTATCGGGAATCGGATAATCGTTCATCGCCAGCGCAGCAGAAATTTTTCCGCCGCCGAAAGCAAAGCGGAAATTGTCAGGCCAAGCAGCGACAGCAGCACCACGCCGGCGACAAGCTGATCCGTCTGCATCAGGTTGCCGGCACCCAGGATGAAGGCGCCGATGCCGACCTGGGTGCCGATCATCTCGGCGGAAACCAGCAGGATCAGGGCGATGGAGGACGAGATGCGGAAGCCGGCGAGAATGCCCGGCATGGCGCCGGGGAACACCACCTTGAAGATGATGCTTGGCGTCGAGAGGCCAAAACTCTGCGCCATGCGGATCAGGTTGCGCGGCACGTTATCCACCGCCGAGAAGGTGGAAACCACCGTGGGGAAGAACACACCCAAGGCAATCGTGGCGTATTTCGACGGCTCGCCGATGCCGAACCACAGGATCAGCAGCGGCAGCAGGGCGATCTTCGGGATCGGGAACAGCGCCGAAACCACCGGCAGGCCAACCGAGCGCGCGAGCGTGAACACACCCATCAGGAAGCCGACCACCAGGCCGGCGGAAGTGCCGAGCAGCCAGCCGATCAATACGCGCTGCAATGAGGCGCTGATATGGGCCATGAAACGGCCCGAGGCCAGCAGATCACGTAGCGCGCTGATCACCTCATGCGGCGCCGGCATGAACAGGGCCGGCAGCAGGCGCGTCAGCGAAGCCACCTCCCATAGTGCGATGATCACGGCGAAGGCCAGCCAGGGGGCCCAGCGCTTCACGCCAGGGACGAAGCCACCGCCGCGGAACGGCACGGATTTGTGCGTCTTATCCGGCGTCATGCTGCATCTCGCGATCTGCCACCTGGGCTTCGGACTTGATCAACTGCCAGAGTTCCGCCTGCATCGCCTGCAATTGCGCCGCATGGGTGGCGGCACCGCGCTCGGCCACCGGCACCGGAATATCAACCACCGCCTTGATCTGGCCGGGTCGGCGCGACAGCACCACCACGCGGTCGGCCAGCCGCACGGCTTCGGCCAGGTTATGCGTTACATAGAGCGTGGTGGTACGCTCGCGGCTCCAGATGGCGAGCAGGTCTTCCATCAGCAATTCGCGCGTCTGGGCATCCAGCGCGGAAAGCGGCTCGTCCATCAGCAGCACGGCGGGCTTCACGGCGATGGCGCGCGCGATACCGACGCGCTGGCGCATGCCGCCGGAAAGCTGCTTCGGCAGCACATGGGCGAAATCACTGAGGCCACACAGCGCCAGCACCTCGTCGATGCGGGCGGTGCGTTCAGCCTTGCTCAGATTGTGATGCTCCAACGCCAGCGCGACATTGCCGGCAACGCTGCGCCAGGGCAGCAATGCGAAATCCTGGAACACGAAGGTGAGCGGATTGAGGCAACCGGGCGGCGGCGTGCCAACCAGATCGATGCTGCCCTGCTGCAATTCCAGCAGGCCGCCAACCAGATTGAGCAGCGTCGACTTGCCGCAGCCGGATGGGCCGATCAGTGCCACCGTCTCGCCCGGCGCCACCGCGAAGGAAATGCCATCCAGTACCGGCAGGTCGCCATAGGCATGGCCGACCTGCCGCAACACCACTTGCATTGCTGTTACTTCGGCAGGTCGAGATGATCCTTGACGAAGCTCAAGTCGAGGAACTGCTTGGCATCGACCGTCTTGTCGACCAGGCCCTGGGCCTGATTCCAGGCCACCTGGTCGTAGATGTTCTTCACCAGCAGGCGGCCCTGCGGGTCCATGAAGTTGGCGGAAACCTTCACCACGTCGTAGCTCGGCTTCGGCTCCACCCACTTTTCCAGGATCGGGAAGGCGGCTTCAGCCTTGGGCCCGAACACGCGGTTGCCGGCGGCATCCTTGGCCAGGAAGGCATCGGCATAATCGGCCAGGCCCTTCTGGTAGGCGCGCACGAAGCGCTCCACCAGCGGCCGCTTGCCTTCCACATTCTTGGTCGAGGTGAACAGCGCGCCAAGCTGCCACGGGGTGTGATCGGCCACCCAGCCGATGATGGTGCCGGCACCATCGGCCTGCAGCTTCAATGCATTGTTGGCCGGCAGGATGGTGGCATCCACCTGGCCGCCGGCAAGCGCCGCCATCATGTTGGGGATCGACTGCACCGGCTTCATCTGCACGCTATCGAGCTTGAAGCCGTATTTGTCGGCCAGCATGCCGAGATTGTAGTGGAAGCTGGAACCGATGGTGGTGACGGCGACGCTCTTGCCGGCAAAATCCTTCGGGTTACGGAAGCCGTCGTCATAAGCCTTCTTGCCGGCGACATAGGCGACGAAATTATAGCCCTTCTCCTCGCGGCTCTGCGCCGCAATCACCTTCAGCGCCCCCTTGCCGGCGAGGTTGAAGAAGCCACCGGTGAAGGCGGTGATGCCGAAATCGGCATCACCGCCGGCCACCGCCACGGCAATCGCCTGGGCGGCGTTGAAAATCTTGATTTCGAGATCGATACCCTCGGCATCAAAATAGCCGCGTTCCTTGGCAATGAAGATCGGCGCCGAGGAGACGAAGGCGAGCGAAGCGATGGAAGCTTTATCTTTCGACTGGGCCTGGGCGGCGGCAGGAATGGCAGCAGCAAGGCCCGCCGCGAGCAAGGCGGCGAGAATCGTACGGCGCGACGACATGGCGTTTCCCCTAATACTCGATTGGCATTGCGGCCAACCTAATTGGGGGTTCCTTTGGCGTCAACCAGAGGGTCTAGACGAGGATATTGACGTATTGCCCGAGATAGCGACCGCGCGGCCGGGGCTGGCTGGTTTCAGCACCCGGTAGCGTCTCCTGGGCCTGGGAAGTGGCACGGGCGGGGCCGGCTTCGCCGCTGCGGCTGACCGGGCTTGCTGCTGAAACCTGGCTCAATTGTGCGGAAAAACTGGCATTGCCAGTAGCAGCAGGGCCGCTGGCGGCAGGGCGGGCTGCGGAAGCCGTCGGCTTGCTGCCTTGCAACTGCGACAGAGCATTGAGCAGATTGGTGCTGGGCGCGATGGCCATGGGGTGTCGGACTCCGGAAAAGCTGGGGCCGATTAAGGGCCGCCGACTCTTAAATCCGGGTTAAGCGCCATGGTTAAAAGCTGTTAGGGTTTTAAGACCCGCAAGCGGCCTTCCACTTCCGCCCGCTGCGGCAGGTTAGCCGGCAGCAGGGCCAGGGCCTTGGTATAGGCTTCGATGGCGGCAGGCTTGTCGTTCAGCACTTCGCGGGCGCGACCAAGCCGCACCCAGCCCTCGGCATCGTCGGGATTATCCTTCAGGCGTTCGGCCAGGCGATCCACCATGGAGCGGATCATCGCCGCACGGTCCTCCGCCGACATCGCCTGCGCCGCTTCCATCTGCTCGCGTGTCGGGCCGGGCTGCGCCGGCCCTGGCTGAACCGGAGCGGCAGCCAGCGGCGGCAACAGTTGCGCCAGGTCGGCGCCCAGGCGCGGCGCCAGTTCAGCCAGGCGGGCACGCAGCATCGGCAGCCAGGGCGCATCGGGTTCGGCCGAACGTGCCAATGCCAGCCAATCGGCGAAGGCAGCACGCGTGTCGCCATCCTGCAGCTTGGCCATGCCCATGTAATAGGCCGCGCCAGGATGCCCCGGCTCGATCTGCAGCACCCGCTCGAAGGCGACCCGCGCCTCGCGCGTCACAGCGCCATCGTTGCCGAAAACATAGGCCTCGCCGAGGAAGGCCTGCGCCTCGGCATCCTGCGGCTGCAACGCCACCAGCCGGTTGAAGGCATCGGCGGACTCGCCATAGCGGCCCATATTCATCAGCGTGCGGCCGAGCAGCAGCCAACCATCGGCGCGGTTCGGTTCCGCTTCAAGCCGCTGGCGCAGGCGATCCACCAGCACATCCAGTTCGCGGCGCTCGGCGCGCTGGTGCTCAAGCTCGGCCTGCTGCACCGCCGGCAGCAGCCGCGCCGCATCCGGCCGCCCCAGCGCAGCATAAAGGCCGACAGCACCAACCGGGAGCAAGGCCAGCAACAGCCCGGTGCCGATCATTACACCCGGCGTGAATGCCCGGGAGACCGCCGCCTCATCGGGCGCGGCATCGGCACGCAGCAGGCGGCGCTGGATTTCCACGCGCGCGTTGTTGGCTTCCGCCTCGCTCAAGGTGCCGCGTGCCACTTCCTGGGCAATCTCATCAAGCTGGGCGCGATAGACTGCTAGATCATGGGCCTTGCGCGCAGTGGCGCCACGGCGGCGACTGAGCCAGGGCCAGAGCAGGAAGGCCAGCGCCACGGCGAGCAGCAGGGCAATGCCAAGCCACAGCATGCTTAAGGTTCCCCGCGTTGCAACAGTTCGGTGACGCGCTTGCTCTCATCGGCGGAAAGCGGCGTGGCCGGCTTGGCCTCGGCCATGGCACGGCGGTTGCGGCGATGCAGGGCGAAGACGGCGGCAGCGCCGGCCAGCAGCAGCAGGCCGGGACCAATCCATAGCAGCAGGGTGCGCTGGTTGAAGCGTGGCGTGAGCAACACCCATTCGCCATAGCGCGCCACCAGATAATCCAGCACCGCCTGATCGGAATCGCCAGCCAGGATGCGCTCGCGCACCAGGCGGCGCAGGTCGCGTGCCAGCGGGGCATTGGATTCCTCGATCGACTGGTTCTGGCAGACCAGGCAGCGCAGATCCTTGGACAATTGCCGCGCGCGGGCCTCGGCGGCCGGATCGGTCAGCGTCGGCTCAAGATGCTGCGCCGATGCGGGCAGCGCCAGCAGCAGCAACAGAAGGAAACCGAGTTGCTTCAGCATTTGGGCCGCTTCAACATTTGGTTTCGGCCGGCACCGGCTTGCCGGCACGCGCGGCTTCCACTGCCGGCTTGATCTTGTTCACCACATCAAAGTCGCTGAGCGGGCCGATATGCTTGCAGATGATCTGGCCGGTGCCATTGACCACGAAAGTCTCCGGCACGCCATAGACGCCCCAGTCGATGCTGACACGGCCATCGCGGTCGGCACCGGTGCGCTTGAACGGGTCGCCGAGATCGTCGAGCCAGCGCGCCACCGCCTGTGGCTCGTCCTTGTAGTTCAGGCCATGCACCGGCACGCCCTGGCGGCTGAGCTGCAGCAGCAACGGATGCTCGACACGGCAAGGCAGGCACCAGGAGGCGAACACGTTGACCAGGCTGGCCTCGCCGGTCTTGAGATCGGCACTGCTCAAGCCATCGCTGCGGCCCTGCACTGGCGGCAGGGAGAATTCCGGCACCGGTTTGCCGATCAGGGCAGAGGGAATCTCGCGCGGATTGAGCGTGAGGCCGATGGCCAGGCCAATGCCGATGATGATGAACAGGACGAAGGGCAGATAGCGCATCATGCTGTTTTACTCTGCCGCTGCCGGAACTGATTGTGGGCGGCGCTGCGATTTCGGCACACCGACACGATGGCGGCGGTCGGAAAGCGACAGCAGGCCGCCGAAGGCCATCACCAGGGCGCCAAGCCAGATCCAGGACACCATCGGCTTCCAGTAGAGCCGCACGGCATGGCCGCGCTGGGCATCGCCCTCGCCGACCACGGCATAGAGATCGGCGAACAGCGACGGCCGGATCGCGGCCTCGGTGGTTTCCATCGGCGGCTGCTGGTAGCGGCGCTGCGATGGCAGTAGCAGGTCCACCACCTTGCCGTCGCGCAGCAATTCAAAACGGCCCTGGTTGGCGAGGTAGTTTGGCCCCTGCACCGGCTGCACGCCGAGGAAGCGGTATTGCACCGGGCCGACGGTGACGACCTCGCCGGCCTTCATCACCAGTTGCTTCTCGATCTGCCAGGTTTCCGATACGGTGATGCCGAGAATCATCACCGCGACGCCAAGATGCGCCACCGTCATGCCCCAGGCGGCGCGCGGCAGATGGCGGGCGCGGTTCAGGCTCTCGGAGGGCGATGCCTGGAACAGCTTGATGCGCGAGGCCCATTCGGTAAGGGCGCCGACGCCAAGCCAGGCACCAAGCGCCAGGCCGAGCAACGAGAGCCAGGGGCCATCGCCGCGCAGCCACAACGCCAGCAGCAGGCCGAGAATGGCGGCACCGCCGGCGAAGCCCAGCCGGCCGAGCGCGGCGGCAAGATCGCCACGCTTCCAGGCCAGCAGCGGGCCGACCGCGATGGCCGCGCAGAGCGGCGCCATCAAGGGAATGAACACGCTGTTAAAATAGGCCGGGCCAACTGAAACCTTCTGGCTGGCGATGGCATCCAGCGCTAGCGGATAGAGCGTGCCTAGCAAAACCGCACCAGTGGCCACCGCGAGCAGCAGGTTGTTGAGCACCAGGGCGCCCTCGCGGCTGATCGGCGCGAAAATGCCGACGCTCGACAATGCCGGCGCGCGCCAGGCATAGAGCGCCAGGCTGCCGCCGACGACGATCCCGAGGAAGATCAGGATGAACAGGCCGCGTGTCGGATCGGTGGCGAAGGCATGCACCGAATTGAGCACGCCGGAGCGGACCAGGAAGGTGCCGAGCAGGCTGAGCGAAAAAGTGAGGATGGCGAGCAGCACGGTCCAGCTTTTCAACGCCTCGCGCTTTTCCACCACGATGGCGGAATGTAGCAAGGCCGTGCCAGCCAGCCAGGGCATGAAGGAAGCGTTCTCCACCGGGTCCCAGAACCACCAGCCGCCCCAGCCGAGTTCGTAATAGGCCCACCAGGAGCCCATGGCGATGCCGATGGTGAGGAAGATCCAGGCGGCGAGCGTCCAGGGCCGCACCCAGCGCGCCCAGGCCGGATCGACGCGGCCCTCGATCAGCGCCGCGATGGCAAAGGAGAAGGCGACCGAGAAACCGACATAACCGAGATAGAGGAAGGGAGGATGGAAGGCGAGGCCGGGATCCTGCAGCAACGGGTTCAGCCCCTTGCCTTCCAGCGGCGCCGGCAACAGGCGGTCGAAGGGATTGGAGGTGAGCAGGATGAACAGCAGGAAGCCGACACCGATCAGGCCCTGGATGCTGAGCACGCGGGCGCGCAGGGTGCCGGGCAAAGGCGCGCCGAATATCGCGACGGCAGCGCCGAACACGGCGAGGATCAACTGCCACAGCAGCAGCGAGCCTTCATGGTTCCCCCACACGCCGCTGATCTTGTAGAGCATCGGCTTCAGCGTGTGGGAATTCTGCGCCACGTTCATCACCGAGAAATCGGAGGTGACATAGGCATAGGTGAGGCAACCAAAGGCAAAGGCGGTGAACAGCGCCTGGCCCATGGCCGCCGAAGGCGCCAAGTTAATCCACGGCGCGATACCGCGCGCAGCACCAATCAGCGGCAGGGTGCCTTGCGCCACCGCCAACGCCAGCGCCAGGATCAGCGCGAAATGACCCAACTCGGCGATCATTTCGGCTTACCCTCGCCGGCATGCTGCCCCGGTCCGGCATGTTGCCATTGGCCCGACTTCTTCAAAGCGTCAGCCACTTCCGGCGGCATGTAATTCTCGTCATGCTTGGCCAGCACTTCGGAGGCGATGAAGCGGCCCTGGCGGTCGAGCCGGCCATCAGCGACGATGCCCTGGCCCTCGCGGAACAGGTCGGGCAGCATGCCGGTATAGCGGATCGCCACCGAATGCTTCAGGTCGGTAACGACGAAATCGGTGACCAGGCCATCGCGTTTCACGCTGCCCTGCTCCACTAGGCCGCCAACGCGGAACCGCTTGTCGGCAGGCAGGTGCTTTTCCACCACATCGCTGGGCGAGTGGAAGAATACCAGGTTGTCGGAAAAGGCAGTCAGCACCAGGGCGGCAGCCACGCCCAGGCCCGCCACCAGCGCCAGCACGGCAAACAGCCGCTTGCGTTTACGCGTCACGGTTTTCTCCGGCCCGATCAGGCATCGCGGCTTTCTCTTTCGATGCTACGCATCGCGGCCCGCTTCTTTGCGCGCCTCGGCCAGTTCGCGTTCAGCCTCGCCGAGCGCGCGGCGGCTCAGCAGGGCGAGACCGCCAAGCACGGCAAAGCCGATGGCGAAGGCCGGCCAGATGAATCCGGCATGGCCGCCCATGGCGAAAAAGTCACTGAGGCTGGACCAGTACACGGGGCTGTCCGCGGCTCCATAAGTTCATGAAAAATATATACTGCCGGCGGGGTGAAAACTACCCGGCGGCCCCTTCCCCGGCTGCGGCGAAACGCAGCATGCGGGCCTGGCGGGCAAGGATTTCGGCGCGGACGCGCAGGCTCAGCAGCCAGAGGTAATAGGCCTTGCAGCCGATCGCCACCAAAAGCAGCGGCCACAGGATATCGCTGTGGATTTTCGGCCCCGAAAGCGTCAGCACGCTGGCCGGCTGATGCAACGTGTTCCACCAATCGACGGAGAATTTGATCACCGGCAGGTTCACCGCCCCCACCAGGGCCAGGATGGCGGCGGCGCGGCCCGCGCGTTGCGGGTCGTCGAAGGCCTCCCACAGCGCCATGTAGCCGAGATAGATGAAGAACAGGATCAGCATCGAGGTGAGCCGGGCATCCCAGACCCACCAGGTGCCCCACATCGGCTTGCCCCAGAGCGAGCCGGTAATCAGGCAAATCAGCGTGAAGGCCGCGCCCACCGGGGCAGAAGCCTTGGCAGCGAGTTCCGCCACCGGATGCCGCCAGATCAGCGCCGCCGCCGAGGCCAGCGCCATGCCGGCATAGATGAACAGGCTCATCCAGGCGGCCGGCACATGCAGATACATGATGCGCACGGTCTCGCCCTGCTGATAATCCGGCGGCGAATAGAGCAGGCCCCAGCCGAAGCCTAGGCCCAGACACAGCACCGCCACAGCGGCGGCCCAGGGCCGGATCGCCGCCATCAGGCGCAGGAAGCGGGCGGGGTTGGCAAGATAATGCATGGGCGCCGTTATAGGGCTTCGTTCATTCCAAGGCCAGTTTCACCGCCGCCGCCCCGGCCAGCGGGCTGAGCACCGCTGCCCCGGCCAGGAAGGCGCCAAGCAGCAGCAGATGCGGCTTCGGCGACAGGCCGAAAGCGGCCGCCTCCACGGCCCCGACGCCGAAAATCAGCACCGGCACCAGCAGCGGCAGGGTGAGCAGCGGCACCAGGATGGCGCCGCGCCGGGCCCCCAGGGTCAGCGCCGCGCCGATGGCGCCGATCAGGCTCAAGGATGGCGTGCCGAGCAGCAAGGCCAGCAGCAGGGTGGGCAGCGCGCTCATATCCATTTGCAGCAGAATGGCCAGCAATGGCGCGATCAGCGCCAGCGGCAGGCCGGTGCCGAGCCAATGCGCCAGGATCTTGGCCGCGACCACAAGACTGAGCGGCAGCGGCGTCTGCGCCAGCAGGTCCAGCGTGCCATCCTCATGGTCGGCCTGGAACAGCCGGTCGAGCGACAATTGCGCCGCCAGCAAAGCCGCCACCCAGATCACGCCGGGCGCGATCCGCGACAGCAATTGCGGCTCCGGGCCGACGCCGAGCGGGAACAGGCTGACCGCCAGGACGAAGAATAACAATGTGGTGAGCGCCGCCCCCTGCGCCCCCAGGCCAAGGCGCAGGTCGCGCCCGACGATGGCCAGAAAGGTACTCATATCCCTGCCCCGGCGGTCAGGGTTCCATCCGGCAGGCCAAGGCTGCGGGCCGAGGGCAGCGGCACATCCACATGGCTGGCCATCAGCACGATGCCGCCGGCGGCGCGATGCCGGGCCAAAGCCGCGCCAAGCCATTGAATAGCGGCGGTATCCAGGGCATTGGTCGGCTCGTCCAGCAGCCACAGGCTGGCCGGGCGCAGCAGCAGCCGCGCCAAGCCTAAACGCCGCTTCTGGCCTGCCGAAAGATAGCGCCCCGGCAGCCGGCGCTGGCGGCCCAGACCGGCCTGTTCCAAAACCTCCTGGGCGCGCTGGCGGGCGGGTTCCGCATCCAGGCCGCTGAGTCGGCCCCAGTAAACGAGATTGTCCTCTGCCGTCACCTGCGGCTTCACGGCATCGGCATGGCCGAGATAGAGCAGGCCGGCGCGATAGGCCTCGTTATCGCCGGCAATATCCTGGCCCTGCCAGGCAACCCGGCCCTGGGCAGGCTGGAGAAAGCCGGCAAGCAGGCGCAGCAAGCTGGATTTACCGCTGCCATTGGGCCCGCGCAGCAGCAAAGCCTCGCCCGGCGCCAGCGCGAAGCCGACGCCCTTGAAGAGCTGGCGCTCGCCACGCACCACCGCCAGATTTTCCACCGCCAAGGTCATGGCGGCAGTCTAGGCGAAAGCCCGCCCGCTTGGCGAGGCGCGGCCACCCTTGCCGTCATGCCCGCGAAAGCGGGCATCCCATTTTTCTACCGGCTGAAATGGGACCCTCGGGTCAAGCCCGAGGGTGACGAATAAAAAGCAATCGCCATGGTCCGCAAAGGCGGGGCATGACGGATATGAAGTAGCTCTTACTGATAAGTCCGCAGGTCAGCGATAACCTTGCCGTCATTGGGCAGCGAGCCGGCGGCCACGGCCTCGACACTGCCACGCACCTTGCAGACGGCCTGCAGAGTCTCGGCAACCGTAGCGGTGATATCGGCGCCCGAGCCTTTCAGTTCGATCTTCAGCACCATGGCATCGGTGTTGTTGGTCGAAGTGACCTCCAGCCGCGCCTTGGCGATTTCGGCATGACGGGCCACCACCTGGGCGATCTGGCCCGGGGTGACGAACATGCCCTTCACCTTGGTGGTCTGGTCGGCACGGCCCATCCAGCCCTTGATGCGGGTATTGGTGCGGCCGCAGGGGCTGGTGCCGGCCAGCACCGCCGAGAGATCGCCAGTGGCGAAACGGATCAGCGGGTATTCTTTGTTGGTCAGCGTGGTGACGACCACCTCGCCGACCTCGCCCGGCGCCACCGGATCGCCGGTGCCGGGGCGCACGATCTCCACCCACACGCCTTCATCCAGGATCATGCCTTCCATCGCCGGGCTCTCATAGGCGACGAGGCCGAGATCGGCGGTGCCGTAATTCTGCAGCACGAAGCAGCCGAGATCATTGATCTCCTTGCGGAGCGAAGGTGGCAAGGCCTCGCCGCCGACCAGGGCTTTTTTCAGCGACGACACATCCAGGCCCATTTCGCGGCCCTTCTGCAGCAGGATGCGCAGGAAGGACGGCGTGCCGCCATAGGCATCGGGCTTGAGGTCATGCACCGCCTGCAATTGCAGTTCGGTATTGCCGACGCCGCCCGGAATTACCGGGCAGCCGATGGCATGGGCGGCGCTCTCCACCAGCATGCCGGCCGGCGTGAGATGATAGGAGAAGCAGTTCAGCACAAGATCGCCCGGACGCAGGCCGGCGGCCCACATGGCGCGGGCGAAGCGCCAATGGTCGCGATCATAGCCATCCGGTTCATAGATCGGCCCCGGCGACTGGAACACATGCTTTAGCTTGGCCCGCGCCACAGCCTCCAGGCCGCCGAAGGGCGGCTTGGCCTTCTGGCGCGCGGCGAGATCGGATTTGCGCGTTACCGGCAACTTGGCAAGATCGGCAGCAGACTTGATATCGGCGCCCGTCACACCGGCCAGGATTTCACCAAAATAGGCCGAGTTGGCAGCGGCATGGCTGATCTGCGCCTGCAAAGCCGCCCATTGCGCGGCCTGTCGCTCGGCCGGATCGCGTGTCTCCAGCGCGTCGTAAAACCTGTTGTCTGCCATGGTGCTTCCTTAAGCTTAAGCCAGCCAGCGCTTGCGGCGGCGGTAATGCTTCACATCGCGGAAGCTCATGCGCCCGCCGGAGCCAAGCCCGAGATAGAATTCCTTCACGTCGGCATTCTCGCGCAATTGCGAAGCCGGGCCATCCATCACCACACGGCCATTCTCTAGGATATAGCCGTAATCGGCATAGCGGAGCGCCATGTTGGTGTTCTGCTCGGCGACCAGGAAGCTGACCTTGGCTTCCTTGTTCAGCCGATGGACGATCTCGAAGATTTCCTCGACAAGCTGCGGTGCCAGACCCATGGACGGCTCATCGAGCAGGATCATGTTCGGCTTGCTCATCAGCGCGCGGCCGATGGCGGTCATCTGCTGCTCGCCGCCCGAGGTGTAGCCGGCCAGCGACTTGCGGCGCACCTTGAGGCGCGGGAAGTAGGTGTAGACCCTCTCCAGTTCCTCGTTGATGGCGCGGTTGCCGTCGCTGCGGGTATAGGCCCCGGTAAGCAGGTTTTCCTCCACGGTGAGATGGGCGAAGCAATGCCGCCCTTCCATCACCTGGATCAGGCCCTTCTTGACCAGCGCAGAGGGATTCAACGCCTCGATGCGCTCGGCACGGAAATCGATATGGCCCTTGGTGATATCGCCGCGCTCGGCATGCAGCAGATTGGATATCGCCTTGAGCGTGGTGGTCTTGCCGGCGCCATTGGCACCAAGCAGGGCAACGATGGCGCCTTCCGGCACCTGCAGCGACACGCCTTTCAGCACCAGGATGACGTGATTGTAGATCACTTCGATGTTGTTGACGCTCAGCAGCGGCGGCGCAGCGCTTGGGGCGGCATTCGGGGCGGCGGCGGTCTGGACAGTCATCGGCAGAGGCTCGCAATGGCAAGGAAAATCCCCGCCGGACCAGCCGGCGGGGATCAACGTCAGCTTACGACTTGGCGCAGGAGCGCGCGGGGATATTCTTCTCGCGCTGATACTGCTCGGCACCAGCCAGGTAGAGCGGCATCAGCTTCTGGTTTTCCGGCGCGATCCAGTCGCTGACGGTCTTCCAGTGATCACCCTCCCACTGCACGATCAGCATCTTGCCGTCGCCCTGGTGGTTGTCGCAGGACAGCTTGATCGGCTGGATGAAGCCCTTGAGGCCCAGCTTTTCGAGCTTGTCGGCGGTGAGGTTGATGTTCTCGAAGCCCCAGCGCGACTGCTCGCCATCCATCACCTTGTTGCCATACTGCGCCTGGGCAGTACGCAGCGCCTCGGTGGTGAACACGGCATTCAACACGCCGCGCATGTAGCCGATCTCGCCGAGATGCTTGCCGTTCTGGCTACCCTGGCCCTTGTCGATGACCTGGGTCTTGAGCTGCTTGATCAGTTCGAGGTTGCGGTCGGCGCTATGGAAGGTGAGACCGCGGAAACCCTTGGCCGCCGGACCGGCGCCCACGGTGTCGCTATCCTGCGAGGTGTACCAGCCGCCGAGAATCTTCTCGCGCGGGAAGCCCACCGCCGCCGCTTCCTTCAGCGACACGGCGTTCATCGCGCCCCAGCCGGTGAGGTAGACGAAATCCGGGCGCATCTGGCGCACCTGCAGCCAGATCGACTTCTGCTCCAGGCCTGGTGCCGGCACCGGCACCAGTTCGAGCTGGAAGCCGAGTTCCTGGGCATAGTTCTGCAGAACCGGATTCGGCTCCTTGCCATAGGGGATGTCGATGAAGACGTGGGCGATCTTCTTGCCCTTCAGCTTGTCCTTGCCGCCGGCTTCCTTGGCGAAGAACTGGATCGCGGCGGAAGCGCCCGACCAGTAGGTCACCGGGGCGTTGAACACCCAGGGGAAGATGTTGCCGACCATCGCCGAGGCGCGGCCATAGGCCATGGAGAAGATCACCGACTTGTCGGTCGGCGCGCGGTCGATCAGCGCATAGGTGATGCCGGTGGAATACGGGCTGAAGATGGTGCCGCCCATCGCCTTGAGGCGCTCGTAGCATTCAACGCCGCGCTCGGTGTTGTACTGCGTTTCGCATTCCTCGACCTTGAGGCGCACGCCGTTGAGGCCGCCATCGCGGGTGTTGAGCAGCGTGATGTAGTCGGCGAAACCATCGGCGGTCGGCGTGCCCGACGGCGCGAAGGGGCCGGTGCGGTAGACCATCGAAGGGATCATCTGGGTCTGCTGCGCCGAGGCGGCACCCGCCCCGAGCAAGGCGGCGCCCGCAACAAGCGCCATGGTCAGTTTGCTGACACGCATTGTTTTTCCTCCCGTTTGCCACCCATTCGTGGGGTGGGTTGATTTAACCCTAACACGCGAAACCGGACCGGACAAAGCCGGCATTCATCGGCCCATCAATAGGGGAAGGGCCAAACCCGCAGCTTTTCCTTGGTGATCTGCCACAGCCGCGCCAGGCCATGCGGCTCGACGATCAGGAAGAACACGATCAATGCGCCGAACACCATGAATTCCGCATGCGCGATGGCAGCAGTGGACATTTCCAGGCCGATCAGCGGCAGGCCGCGGGTGAGGAAGATCGGCACCAGCAGGATGAAGAAAGCGCCGAGGAAACTCCCCAGGATGGAACCGAGGCCGCCGATGATGATCATGAACAGCGCCTGGAATGATAGGTTGATATTGAAGCCATCCGGCTCGGCGGAACCGAGATAGACGAAAAGATAGAGCGCACCGGCGATACCGATGAAGAAGGAGGAGACGGCGAAAGCCGAGAGCTTGGCGACGATGGGCCGGATGCCGATGATCTCGGCGGCGATATCCATGTCGCGGATGGCCATCCATTGCCGGCCCGGATTGGAGCGCACCAGATTCTTCGCCGCCAGCGCCAGGATCGCGACGACGCCAAGCGCGAAGAGGTATTTCTCCATCGGCGTGTCAATGCTCCAGCCGAACAACGTCAGCTTCGGCACGGTGATGACACCGGACGAGGCATTGTTGGTGAACCAGCCGAACTTGACAAACATCCAGGGCAGGAAGAACTGCGCCGCCAGCGTCGCCACCGCAAGGTAGAAGCCTTTGATGCGCAAGGATGGCAGGCCGAAGATGACACCGACCACGGCGGCAATCAGGCCGGCGATGATGAAAACCACCAGCAGGTTGAGTTCCGGGATACGGAAAGCCAGGTTCCAGGCCGCCACCGCGCCGACACCCATGAAGGCGCCGGTGCCAAGCGAGACCTGACCGCAATAGCCGGTGAGGATATTGAGGCCCAAGGCAGCCAGTGCCATGCACAGGAACGGGATCAGCAAAGCCGTGTAGAGATAATCCGTCGCCACCATCGGCACGCCGACGAAGGCTGCCAGCAGCAGCAGCGCGAAGAACACGCGGTCCTGCGGGATGGTGAAGATCGCCTGATCGGCGGGATAGCTGGTCTTGAATTGACCGGACTCGCGATACAGCATGACCGCCCTTCCCTACACGCGTTCGATGATCTTTTCGCCGAACAGGCCCTGCGGCCGGATCAGCAGGAAGCCCAGTGCCAGCACATAGGCGAACCAATTCTCGATGCCGCCGCCGAAGGCGGGGCCAATATAGACTTCCGCCAGCTTTTCGCCGGCACCGATGATCAAGCCGCCGATAATGGCGCCGGGCACCGAGGTGAAACCGCCCAGGATCAGCACCGGCAAAGCCTTCAGCGCCAGACTGACGATGGCCGGCTGCATGCCGAGCTTGGAGCCCCACATCACGCCGGCCACCAAAGCCACCATGCCGGCGATGGTCCAGACGATGATCCAGATCACATTGAGCGGAATGCCGACCGACTGAGCCGCCTGATGGTCGTCGGCCACCGCGCGCAGCGCCCGGCCGATACGGGTCTTCTGGAATACCACAAGCGCAGCCAGCAGCGTGCCTGCGACCAGGGCAGCCCAGAGATCGAAGGACTGGATCAGGATTTCGCCGTCCATGATGAAAATCGGATCGGTGGGGATGCCGACATCGAAGGAAGTAACGCTGGAACCCCAGATCGACTGCCCGAAGCCATCGATGAAATAGGATACGCCGATGGTGGCCATGAACAGGATGATGCCTTCCTGGTTCACCAGATGGCGCAGCACCAGCCGCTCGATCACGAAGGCGAGAATGGCCATCACCACCAGGGTGAGGATGATGGAGAGCCAGATCGGCACGCCTTTCTGCAGGAAGCCGACGAAGAACAGGCCGGCAAACAGCACCATCGCGCCCTGGGCGAAGTTAAACACGCCCGACGCCTTGAAGATCAGCACGAAGCCCAGCGCGACGAGCGAATACATCACGCCTGCCATCAGGCCGCCGATCAGAACTTCGATAAAGAACGCCATTTTCCGTCCCGCCCCGCTCTAGTGCTGAACGCCAAGATAGGCGTCGATGACGTCCTTGTTGTTCTTGATCTCGTCGGGCGTGCCATCGCCGATCTTGCGGCCGTAATCCAGCACCACCACGCGATCCGAGATATCCATCACCACGCCCATGTCATGCTCGATCAGGCAGATCGTGGTGCCGAACTCATCGTTCACATCCAGGATGAAGCGACACATGTCCTGCTTCTCTTCCAGGTTCATGCCCGCCATCGGCTCGTCCAGCAGCAGCAGGGTCGGCTCGGCGGCCAGCGCGCGGCCAAGCTCGACGCGCTTCTGCAGGCCATAGGGCAGCCGCCCCACCGGCACCTTGCGGATCGCCTCGATTTCCAGGAAGTCGATGATCTTTTCGCAGAAGGCGCGATGCTCCACCTGCTCGCGCTCCGCCGGCCCCTTGTAGAAGGCGGACGCCAGCAGGCCGGCTTTCATCTTCAGCAAACGCCCGGTCATGATGTTGTCCAGCGTCGACATGCCCTTGAACAGCGCGATATTCTGGAAAGTGCGGGCAATGCCCTGGCTGGCTGCCTCATGGGGGCGCATCTGCTTGCGCGGCTGGCCCTTGAAGGTGATGGTGCCCTGCTGCGGATGGTAGAAGCCGTTGATGCAGTTCAGCATCGATGACTTGCCGGCGCCGTTGGGGCCGATGATGGCGAGGATCTCGCGCTCGCGGATCGAGAAGCTGATATCGGTCAGCGCTTTCACGCCACCGAAGCTCAGCGAGATATTCTCCACCTTCAGCAGCACGTCACCGATGGACTTGGGGCCAATGGACATGGTTTCAGCACGCATACCGCTCAGCCCGCCTTGCGCATGGTGTCATAGGTTTTGGCGGCGGCGATATTCAGCCGTGCCTTGAAGCTGCCGGTGCGGCCATCCTCGAAGGTGATCTTGGCATCCACCTGCACTTCGTTCTGGCCGGAATACAGCGCCTCGATCAGGTCGCCATAGCGTTCGGCGATGATGCGGCGGCGCACCTTGCGGGTGCGGGTCAGTTCGCCATCGTCGGCATCCAGTTCCTTGTGCAGGATCAGGAACCGCTTCACCTGGCTATCGGCCATCGAACTGTCGGAGGCGAGGTCGCGGTTCACCTGCTCGATGCAGCCACGCACCAGCTCATACACTTCCGCCCGGCTGGCGAGGTCGGTGTAGGAGGTATAGGGGATACCCTTGCGCTCGGCCCAGGAACCTACCGCCGCGAGATCGATATTGATGAAGGCGGTGGCATGGTCGCGCTTGTCGCCGAACACCACCGCCTCCTTGATGGAGGGGAAGAATTTCAGCTTGTTTTCAACGAATTTCGGCGCGAACAGGGCGCCGGAATTGAGCCGGCCGACATCCTTGGCGCGATCAATGATGCGCAGATGGCCGGCATCGGTGAACACGCCGGCATCGCCGGTATGCACCCAGCCATCGGCGGTCTTGGTCTCGGCGGTGGCTTCCGGATTCTTGTAATAGCCGACGAACACGCCCGGGCTGCGATACAGCACCTCGCCGGTCTGCTCGTCGATGCGCAATTCGATGCCGGGGCCGGGCGGGCCGACGGTATCGGCCTTCACGTCGGTATCGGTATGCAGGCAGAGATAGACGGTGCTCTCGGTCTGGCCGTAGAGCTGCTTCAGGTTGATGCCCAGCGCGCGGAAAAAATCGAAGATATCCGGGCCAATCGCTTCGCCCGCCGTATAGGCCAGGCGCAGCCGGCTGATGCCGAGCACATTCTTGAGCGGGCCATAGACCAGCAGGTCGCCCAGCGCGTAGAGCAGGCGGTCGGCGAAACCGACCGGCTTGCCCTCCAGGATGGCGCGGCCGGCGCGCTTCGCCACCGAAATGAAATACTTGAACATGGCGCGCTTGATGGCGCTGGCATCTTCCATGCGGATCATCACTGTGGCCAGCAGGCCCTCGAAGATGCGCGGCGGCGCGAAGAAGTAGGTCGGGCCGATCTCGCGCAGGTCGTTCAGCACCGTCTCGCCCGATTCCGGACAATTGACGCAGAAGCCGGCGATGGTCGCCTCGGCATAGGAGATGAAATTGTCGCCCACCCAGGCCAGCGGCAGGTAGGCGAGGATTTCGTCGGTTTCGTTGATCTTGTCGAAATTGATCGCCAGATTGGCCGAGCGGACCAGGTTGTCGTAGCTCAGCATCACGCCCTTGGGCCGGCCGGTGGTGCCCGAGGTGTAGCAGATCAGCGCCAGATCATCCGGCTTGCCCTGGGCCACCTCGGCCTTGAAAAAGCCGGCATGGGTGGCGCCATAGGCGCGGCCGCGCTCCATCACCTTGTCCAGATCATGCAGGAAGGGCTGATCGTAATGCCGCATGCCGCGCGGGTCGGCGAAGATGATCAATTCCAGCTTCGGCAGGCGGTCGCGCACTGATAGCAGCTTGTCGACCTGTTCCTGGTTTTCCGCCAGCGCGAAGCGGGCCTCGGCATGCTCGACAACGTATTGCACCTCGTCGGCGACGCTGTCCTGGTAGATCGGCACCGGCACCGCGCCGAGCGCCTGCACCGCGCCGAGCGTCCAGTAGAGCTGTGGCCGGTTGTCGCCGATGATGGCCATCTTGTCGCCGCGGCGCAGCCCGAGTTCCTTCAGGCCCCCGGCAATGGCTTCCACATTGGCCGCCACCTCGCCCCAGGTCCAGCTCTGCCAGATGCCGAGATACTTCTCCCGCATGGCAGCGCGGTCACGCCGATGCTCGGCGTTATAGGCCAGAAATTTGGGAATCGTGTCGCGTCCAAGCGGATCGCGGCCGTCCGGCTTCTCCACACTCAACGTCGCCTCCCTGAATGGCGCCCGCGCGGCTTTGTGCCGCGTCGTCATTTGATAGTGCAATTGTTGATAGGCTCCGCCGGGCGCGACAGTCAAGGCCCGCCGCTGCGTCAGGGTGGGGCAAAGTCAACCGGGGTTGAATATATTTCACCGCGAAAGCCCCCGGTTCTTTGCAGAACCCCTTGGCAAAAAGGGCGATTTACGGCACCAATGGCGGGCGCCAGCAGCCGGCTTCAAGCCGCGCGGCACGAGATTCCAGCTCTACCCGATGCAAGGAAGGATCGCCCCGTGAAAGCCCCGAAGAAATCCAGCCGTCCCGCCGCCAAGAAGGCCAAGAAGGCCACCAAGAAGCCGGCAGCGAAGGTGACCAAAAAAACGGCAGCAGCCCGCAAGCCGGCCGCCCCGAAGGTTGTCAAGAAAGCGGCCAAGAAGATCGTGAAGAAGGCCGCCAAGCCGGCGAAGGCTTCCGGCGCCGCCCGTGCGGTCGCCATCGCGGTGGGCCAGGACAGCCTGAAGACCCGCAAGACCCTGAAGGTCGGCAACAAGACCTATGCCTATTATTCGCTGAAAGCCGCCGAGAAGACACTGGGCGACCTTTCCCGCCTGCCCTATTCGCTGAAAGTCCTGCTGGAGAACCTGCTGCGCTATGAGGATGGCCGCAGCGTCACCGTGGACGATGTGAAGGCCGTGGGCCAGTGGCTGAAGGACCGCCGCTCCGACCGCGAGATCGCCTACCGTCCGGCCCGCGTGCTGATGCAGGACTTCACCGGCGTGCCGGCCGTGGTCGATCTGGCGGCGATGCGCGATGCGATGCAGAAGCTGGGCGGCGACACCAAGAAAATCAACCCGCTCTCGCCGGTCGATCTGGTGATCGACCACTCGGTGATGGTGGATTATTCCGCCAGCGGTGGCGCCTTCAAGAAGAACGTGGACCTGGAATACGAGCGCAACGGCGAGCGCTACGCCTTCCTGCGCTGGGGCCAGACCGCGTTCGACAATTTCCGCGTTGTGCCGCCGGGTACCGGCATCTGCCACCAGGTGAACACTGAATACCTGGCCCAGACCGTGTGGACCGGAATGGATGGCAAAACCGAAGTCGCCTATCCGGACACGCTGGTCGGCACTGACAGCCACACCACCATGGTGAACGGTCTGGCCGTGCTCGGCTGGGGCGTCGGCGGCATCGAGGCCGAAGCGGCCATGCTGGGCCAGCCAATCTCCATGCTGCTGCCGGAAGTGGTCGGCTTCCGCCTCACCGGCAAGACCAAGGAAGGCACCACCGCCACCGACGTGGTGCTGACCGTGACGCAGATGCTGCGCAAGAAGGGCGTGGTCAACAAGTTCGTTGAATTCTACGGCCCCGGCGTCGACGCGCTGTCCATCGCCGACCGCTGCACCATCGCCAATATGGCCCCGGAATATGGCGCCACCTGCGGCTTCTTCCCGGTGGACGGCGAGACCATCGAGTATCTCAAGGCCACGGGCCGCGACCCGCAGCGCATCAAGCTGGTGGAAGCCTATGCCAAGGCGCAAGGCCTGTGGCGTACCGCGCGCTCGCCCGAACCGGTGTTCACCGATACGCTGGAACTGGACCTCAACAGCGTCGAGCCGTCGCTGGCCGGCCCGACCCGTCCCGAAGGCCGCGTGCCGCTCAGCCGCGTCGCCGCCGACTTCAAGGAACTGCTCGGCACCAGTTATGGCAAGAAGACGGCGCAGGATTTCCGCGTCAAGGTCGATGGCGCCAAGTTCGATATCGGCCATGGCGACGTGGTGATCGCTGCGATCACCTCCTGCACCAACACCTCGAATCCGAGCGTGCTACTTGGCGCCGGCCTGCTGGCCCGCAACGCGCTGAAGCGGGGCCTCAAGAGCAAGCCGTGGATCAAGACCTCGCTGGCACCCGGCAGCCAGGTGGTGACCGACTATCTGGCCAAGTCCGGCGTGCAGAAGTCGCTCGACAAGCTGGGCTTCCAGATTGTCGGCTATGGCTGCACCACCTGCATCGGCAATTCCGGCCCGCTGCCGGACAACATCTCCAAGACGATCACCGATAACGACTTCGTCGTCGGCGCCGTGCTCTCGGGCAACCGCAACTTCGAAGGCCGCGTCCATCCGCTGACCAAGGCGAACTACCTCGCCTCGCCGATGCTGGTGGTGGCCTACGCGCTGGCCGGCAACATGAAGATCGACATCACCAAGGAGCCGCTCGGCCACGATCCCAAGGGCAAGCCGGTCTACCTCAAGGACATCTGGCCCTCCAACAAGGAGATCGCCACGATGGTGCGCAAGTATGTCACCGCCGCGATGTTCAAGAAGCGCTATGCCGACGTGTTCAAGGGCGACACCAACTGGCGCAAGATCAAGGTCGGTACCGGCCAGACCTACAATTGGGACAACACCTCGACCTACGTGCAGAACCCGCCGTATTTCGAAACCTTGAGCAAGACGCCGGCCCCGATCACCGATGTGAAGGGCGCCCGCGTTCTGGCCGTGCTGCCGGACAAGATCACCACCGATCACATCTCGCCCGCCGGCTCGATCAAGAAGGACGGCCCGGCCGGCAAGTACCTGATCGAGAACAAGGTGACCTACGCCGACTTCAACTCCTATGGTGCCCGCCGTGGCAACCACGAGGTGATGATGCGCGGCACCTTCGCCAATATCCGGCTTAAGAACGAACTGGTGCCGGGCACCGAGGGTGGCATCACCAAGTACCAGCCGACCGGCGAAGTGATGTCGATCTACGACGCCGCCATGAAGTACAAGGCTTCCGGCACACCGCTGGTGATCTTCGCCGGCAAGGAATACGGCAACGGTTCTTCGCGCGACTGGGCGGCCAAGGGCACCATCCTGCTGGGCGTGAAGGCCGTGATCGCGGAGAGCTACGAGCGTATCCACCGCTCCAATCTGGTGGGCATGGGCGTGCTGCCGCTGCAGTTCCTCAACGACATGACCCGCTTCGACCTCAAGCTCGACGGCACCGAGAAATTCGACATCTCGGGCGTCGCCAGCGGGCTGAAGCCGCGCATGAAGCTGCCGGTCACGCTGACCCGCGCCGATGGCTCGACCCAGACCTTCGAGGTGCTGTGCCGCATCGATACGCTGGACGAGATCGAGTACTACAAGAATGGCGGCATCCTGCAGACGGTGCTGCGCAACCTCGCCGCCTGACCCCATAACGGATCAGGGTCAGGAATAGGGTTCACCAGCGGCCGGGGAGCAATCCCCGGCCGTTTGTTTTTTGGGAGACTATATGGCGGATGATGCGGAGACGCTGACCGGCTGGCTGCGGGCTTCGAGCCAGGCGATGCGCTGCCTGCGGGTGGCGCGCGACCTCTGCCTGCCTGATTGGGCCATTGGCGCCGGCTTCATCCGCTCGCTGGCCTGGGATCATTTAAGCGGCTACACCCAGCCGACGCCGCTGGCCGATATCGACCTGCTGTATTTCGATGGCAGTGACCTGTCACCACGGCGGGAGCAGGAAGCCGAAGCCTGGCTGGAACAGCAGGCGCCGGGCCTGGGCTGGAGCGTGCGCAACCAGGCGCGCATGCATGCCGGCAATGGCGACCTGCCCTACCGCGACACGCTGGACGCCATCGCCCATTGGCTGGAGACGCCGACCGCCGTGGCAGTGCGGCTGGAGGCGGATGGACGGCTGACGCTGCTGGCGCCCTATGGGCTGGAGGACCTGATGGCGCTGCGGGTGCGGCCGACCCTCTCGGGCCAGCGCCGCGCCGCCGCCTATCACGCCCGCATGGCGGCGAAGAACTGGCCCGCCACCTGGCCGCGCGTGGTAATCGTGATGCCTACTTGAGGCCGACCAGCTCGACATCGAACATCAGCGTCGCATTCGGCGGGATCACACCTCCGGCGCCGCGCGCGCCATAGCCGAGATCGGACGGGATGATCAGGGTGCGGCGACCGCCCACCTTCATGCCGGCAACGCCCTCGTCCCAGCCGCGGATGACGCGGCCGGCGCCGAGCGGAAACTCGAAGGGCTGGCCACGGTCGCGGGAGGAATCGAACTTCGCGCCCTTCTGGCCGTTCTGATACAGCCAGCCGGTGTAATGCACCACGGCGGTATGGCCGCGCATGGCCTCGGCACCAGTGCCCGGCTTTTCCTCAATGTAGCGCAGGCCTGAGGCGGTGCGCTGTTCGGCGCCGGCAGTCTGGGCATCAGCGGGTTCGGTCATGGCAAACATCCCCAGGCAAAGAACAAGAGCGGCGAACAGACGGCGCATGGCATCAACTCCGGAAATTCAGGGTTCTAGCGAACCGCGACGAGTTCGATTTCGAACATCAGGGTGGCGCCAGGCGGAATGATGCGGCCCATGCCCTGGCTGCCATAGCCGAGATAGGGCGGCACGATGATCCAGCGCTTGCCGCCAACCTTCATGTAGCGGACGCCCTCATCCCAGCCTTTAACCACCTTGCCGGCGCCGAGCTGGAAGGAAAACGGCTCCTTGCGGGCGCGCGAGGAGTCGAACATGCGCCCAGCCTGGCCGTTTACATAGAGCCAGCCGGTATAATGCACGGTCACGACCCGGTCCGGCGTGGCCTTCTCGCCATCGCCAACCTTCTCTTCCCAGACCTTGAGGCCGGAGGCGGTCGCGCTGAATTTAGCCCCATCCTGCCCCGATTTCCCGAGGCCGATGGCTTCCATGATTTTGCCAAACATGGCCCAGTATACCCTCTTCCGGCGCCGGAGTGTAGGGGGTCTGGCTGGAAATGTAATGGAATCAGACGGAAAGCGGGATGACGGGCACCTCGACGACCTCGTCCGCCAGGGTCTCGCGGACTACCGCCCAGTGCAGGATTTCCAGCCGCCCGTCATGATGCTCCACCAGGGCAGTGCAGCTTTCCACCCAGTCGCCATCATTGCAGTAGAGAATACCGTCAATATCGCGCATTTCCGCATGGTGGATATGGCCGCAGACCACGCCATCGACATGGCGGCGGCGCGCCTCCTCGGCGATTGCCTTTTCATAATCGGAGATGAATTCGACGGCGTTTTTCACCTTGTGCTTGAGATAGGCCGAGAGCGACCAGTAGGGCAGGCCCAGCTTGTGGCGCAGATGGTTGAACCAGGTGTTAAGCCCAAGCGCCGCCGCATAGGCCATGTCGCCCAGCAGCGCGAGCCATTTGGCATAGGTGACGATGCCATCGAAATGGTCGCCATGGGTGACCAGCAGCAGGCGCCCGTCGGCCGTGCGGTGGATTGCCTCCATCTGCACGGCAATACCGCCGAACTGCAATTCAGTGAAGTCGCGCAATGCCTCGTCGTGGTTGCCCGGCACATAGATGACCTGGGTACCCTTGCGCGCCTTGCGCAGCAGCTTCTGCACCACGTCGTTATGGCTCTGGTTCCAGTACCAGGAGCGCTTCAGCCGCCAGCCATCAATGATGTCGCCGACCAGATAGAGCGTCTGCGATTCCGTATGCCGCAGGAATTCCAGCAGCAGATCCGCCTTGCAGCCGCGGGTACCAAGATGAATGTCCGATATCCATATCGTGCGGTAACGTAAAACGCTCCCGCTGCTTGCATCGGGAGTCATGTCCAACGGGACCATGTTCATCACTTGCTCCGGCGCCGAATCGGCACGCGGCGCGCGTGCCGGCGCGACGATGCGTCGCGGCCGCGTGCAAGTCTCGTGAATTTTCCATGACCTATGTGACGGCGCGGTTACAAGCCGCACCAGCACAATATGAGGCGGATCATTCGGGCAGTTTCAGGCTGAATCAGCGCAGGATACTGACAATGCGCCGATTGGCGCCATTGGTGAAATCGAGCGAGGCGATCGAAAGGCCACGCTGCACGATTGCCGATTCCCGCACCGCCATGGCTTCCGCCACATCGGTATCAACCAGAACACCCATGCCTTTCTTGAGCGCATCGGTCAGCGAGTCGACAAAACTGTTGCTGGCCGCGAGTGCCTTGCCGGTGGCGGCAAGATCCGCCAGCGTGGTGTTCACCTTCTGCTCGAAGGCGCGGGCTGCATCCAACGCCGTCAGTGCCGAGGCGGAATCGGTGATATTGTTCACGGCCGTACGCAAGGCATCGATTTCGGTCTGGGCATCGAAAATGCCCACCGTGATCGAGGTGCCGCTGACATCGGAAATGAAGCTGCGCGCCTGGGCATCCGCCGTGAGCTGGCTGGAACCGTTATAATTGGCGGTCAGGCGGGCGGAATCGATCTGGTCCAGCAGGGTCCGGGTATTGTTCTGGATGATGGTCCGCGCGCTTTCCGCCGTGGCGCCATCGGCCAGCAGAATGATGTTGGCGCGGATATCGTTGCTGAGATCGTAGATCTGTTTCAGGCCGGCCAGGGCAACCTGCACGGTGTTCTGCCCCTGGGTGAGCGAGGAACTGACCGCAGCGGCCGATTTCACCTGGGCGCGGACGCCCTGGGCAACCGCGAAGACCGACGCATCATCGCTGGCATCTGCAACGCGATAGCCGGATTCGATCCGTTTGGATGCTGAAACGAAGCGCGTATCGATTTCGCGCAACGAATGGACGGCCGATATCGCCGCCGCGCTGGTGATGACCGAGACCATTCTGTCCCCCGATCGTTAGCCAAATTGCGGGTTCAGCCGCTTCCCGTTCTCGAGCGCGCACTGAATTTACCCGTTTTTAATAATTTTCCGCCGCGATTGCAAGCACTTATCTCAAAGACTGGTTTGGCGACGCAGCATTACTCGGCGCGCGAGTATCGATTCAGGCAGGTTTTTCAATGGTTTTCACGCGCCCGGAGGTTGCGTTAACCACGTCGCTTAACCACAACAAAAAAGGGCTCGCCTTGCGGCGAGCCCTTTTCAGCGTTCGGAACCCAGGAGGCTCAGACGGCTTCCTTCAGCGCCTTGGAAGCGCGGAAGGCGACCTTCTTGGAGGCCTTGATCTTGATCGGCTCGCCGGTCTGTGGGTTACGGCCGGTGCGGGCGGCGCGCTTGCGCACCTGCAGCACGCCGAGATCGCCGAGACGGATACGCTCGCCCTTCTTCAGCGACTTGGTGACGGCGGCGAAGAAATCGTCGAACAGGGCGACGGTGGACTTCTTCTGCAGGCCGTTCTTCTCGGCCAGCGTGTTCACAATCTGCTTCGCGGTCACAGTGACCGTCTTGGTAGCGGCGGCGGCTTTCGCCATGGTTTTCACTCCTCCGTTGGATCGATCTTTTCGGGTGTCCGAATCGAATCGGGGTGCATCCCCGAATCACTCCATAGCACCGCCCAACGGAATTTCCCATCGCCTGATAGCGAAAAAGCCGCTTGAAATGCGGCTCTACCGGGGTTCAGAAGGCGATTCGCCGCCAACCATGCGCCTTCACGCCATGCTGGCCAGCAGCCTTTCGCGCAAGGTGCGTTTCATCAGCTTGCCATTCGCGTTGCGCGGCAATGGTTCATCCAGCAGCGTGTAGCTTTCCGGCACCTTGTAATCCGCGAGTCTGGCGGCGCAAAAAGCCCGCAGTTCCTCTGCCGTAACGTCATGCCGCCGCCGGCTGATGAAGGCATGCACGCGCTCGCCCAGCACCGGGCAGGGCTTGGCAACGATGGCGCTTTCCAGCACGCCATCATGGCCGGCCAGCACATTCTCCACTTCCACCGAATAGACCTTGTAGCCGCCGCGATTCAGCATGTCCTTTACGCGGTCGAACACGCGCACGAAGCCTTGCGCATCCTTCGAGCCGACATCGCCGGAATGCCAATAGCCGGCGGTGAATTCACGCGCCGTCGCTTCCGGGTTGCGCCAGTAGCCCGGCACCGTCATGGCGCCACGGATCCAGATTTCACCGCTCATCCCCGGCGCCACTTCGCGGCCTTCCGGATCCATCACGATCACATCGGCGCACGGCAGCACCAGGCCGACACTATCGGCATGCTCGCGCGTGTATTGCGGCGGCATCATTGTGGTTGGCGAGGTTGTCTCGGTCGCGCCATAGGCATTCATCAGGCCGAGATTTGGCAGCTTCTCGGCCAAGGCCGCGATAGTCGCCGCCGGCATCGGCGCACCGCCATAGCCGCCGACGCGCCAGGCGGAAAGATCGAAGCGGTCGAAATCCGGCTCCAGCAGGCAGAGATTATACATTGCCGGCACCAGGATGCCGTTGGTCATGCGCTCGCGCGCGGCCAGTTCCAGGAACGGCCGCGCCTTGAATTCCGGCATCATGATCAGCGCACCCTGGGCCTGCACCGCCAGCATGATCAATGCCACCAGGCCGGTTACATGGCTTGCCGGCACCGCCAGCAGCATGCGGTCGGCGCTGGTCAGGTTCATGCCATATTGGAAATGCAGCAGTGAATGCGCCAGGTTGAAATGGGTCAGCATCGCGCCCTTGGGCCGGCCAGTGGTGCCCGAGGTATAGAGGATCACTGCCGTGTCTTCCTCAGCGACCACAACGCGTGGCGGCGGGTCGCCATCCAGCAGGGCGAAATCATACGCACCGGCAGCACCGCCCTCCAGATATGTACCTGGCACATATATATCTGTCAGCTCCGGGGTTTCGGCACGGGCCGGCAGGCGGCCGAGCAGTTCCGGCTCCACCACCAGCGCCTTTGCCCCGGCATGATCGAGGATATAGGCGATTTCCGGTGTCTGCAGGCGGGTGCCCATCGGCACAGCGATGGCACCCAGCCGCAACGCGGCATAGACCGTGAGCAGGAACTCCACCCGGTTGCCAAGCAAAAGCGCGACACGGTCGCCCGGCCCGATACCACGCACTGCCAGGCCGCCGGCGACCCGTTCGACGCGGCGGCCGAATTCGGCATAGGTCAGGCGCTCCGGCCCGCAGATCACGGCTTCCTCCTCACCGCGTGCCGCCACGGCGCGGGCCAGGGTGTCGTAGATATCGCTCACGCGGTCGCTGAAGCAGCGCACCACCCGATCGCCGAAATGCGCCTCGTACCGCGTCGCCACGCCGGGCGGCAAGGTCCATTCGGCCATCATCCCCTCCCCCTCAACTCTTGTTGTGGTGCCAGACTAGAGCGTTGACGGCACGCTTGCAAAGCGCGACCCTGACGGCAACTTCACATTCCTATCCAG
The DNA here is from genome assembly GCF_038404985.1 of Ferrovibrio sp. MS7. Taxonomy (NCBI): domain Bacteria; kingdom Pseudomonadati; phylum Pseudomonadota; class Alphaproteobacteria; order Rhodospirillales; family Rhodospirillaceae; genus Ferrovibrio; species Ferrovibrio plantarum. The sequence continues at coordinate 1,711,619 of NZ_JBBKBA010000001.1, read as the reverse complement.
GAGATAAACGATGGCTACCCTGTTCATCGGCGGCGCCCTGTTTGATGGCCACAATGCCCCGGTTGCCGATCATGGCGTGCTGGTGGAAAACGGCAAGGTGACGAAGGTGGCGCCGAAAGGCGAATTCGCTGGCTTCGCTGGCGAAACCGTCGATACCAGCGGCGGCACCTTGCTGCCCGGCCTGATCGACTGCCATGTGCATCTCACCATGGGCGGCGAGGCCGATCCGGGCACGGCGCAGGACAAGCTTTCCGCCTCGCGCCTCACGCTCAAGACCCTGGAACGCGCGCAGCAGACCCTGCAGGCCGGCATCGTCGCGGTGCGCGATTGCGGCGGCAAGGATTACATCGAGATCAGCGTGCGTGATGCCATCCTGCGCGGCGAGTTCAGCGGTCCGGTGATCCGCGCTGTCGGCAAGATGCTGTGCATGACCGGCGGCCATGGCAACCGCACCGGCCGTGTCGCCGATGGCGTCGATGATGTGATCCGCGGCGTGCGCGAGCAGATCCATGCCGGCGCCGACGCGATCAAGATCATGGCCACCGGCGGCGTGATGACGCCAGGCGTCGATCCCGAGGACGCGCATTACAGCCGCGAGGAAATGGCCGCCGGCCTGGCCGAAGCCCGGCGTTTCCGCAAGCGCACCGCCAGCCATGCCCAGGGCTCCGAGGGCATTCTCAATGCCGTGCTGGGTGGTGTCGATTCCATCGAGCATGGCATTTTCATGAATGATGAATGCCTGGCCGAGATGCTGAAGCGCGGCACCTATCTGGTGCCGACGCTGGCCGCCGTGCGCAATATCGTCAACAACGCCGGCAAGGGCGGCATCCCGCCCTGGGTGATCGAGAAGGCCAACCGCGTCTACGTCATCCACCTCGACTCCTTCAAGCGTTTCCACGGTGCCGGTGGCAAGATCGCCATGGGCACCGATGCCGGCACGCCGTTCAATCTGCATGGCGACAATGCGCTGGAACTGGAATTCATGGTCGAGGCCGGCATGAAGCCGCTGGAAGCCCTGCGCGCCAGCACCTCCGCTGCGGCCGATCTGCTTGACCTGCCGAGTCACGGCAAGGTGCAGGCCGGCCTGCCTGCCGATTTCCTGCTGGTGGACGGCGACCCTGCCAGCGACATCACCCGCGCCGCGCGCCGCCAGCATCACCGCGCAGTGTATCGCAAGGGCGAGCTGGCTTCCGGCCTGCCGACCATGCTGGGCGGCCTGCGTGGCGCACAGCCGGCCATCGCCAAAGCGGCAGCATTTTGATCCGCGGCCTTTTTCTGGCCCTCCTGCTTTGCATCACCCCGGCGGCCCATGCCGCCGAGGTGGCTGTGCGTGGCCACGACATCCTGGTGGATGGCAAACCGTTCGGCCTGCGCGGCGCCTCCGGCACGGTGCGGCTGGATGTGCTGGCCGGGCTTGGCGCCAACACCATCCGCACCTATGGCGCCGAAGAAGCCGCTGTGCTGGACGAAGCGCAGAAGCATGGCCTCAAGGTGATCCTCGGCTTCTGGCTGGAACATCCGCGCCGCGGCGTTTCCTACCGCGACCCGGCTTTCGTGCGCCGCCAGTTGGACCAGCTTAGAGGCTTTGTCGAGCGCTACCGCGACCACCCCGCCCTGCTGATGTGGGGCCTGGGCAATGAGGTGGAATCCGAGCTGGCCGACGACGCTCAGGTCTGGCCCGGCATCGAGGAAGCCGCAAAACTGGTGAAGCAGCTTGACCGCAAACACCCCACGCTGGCGGTGCTGGCCGAAGCCGGCAACAACAAGGTGGCGAAGCTGAAGGCAGCAGCACCAAGCATCGATGTGCTGGGCGTGAACTCCTATGGCGACTCCCTGCCGAGCCTGCCCGGTCGGGTGCGGCAGCAGGGCTGGACCGGGCCGCTGCTGATCACCGAACTTGGCGCCATAGGCCAGTGGCAGGCGGCCAAGACTCCCTGGGGCGCTTTCATCGAACCCACCAGCGGCGAGAAGGCCGCCTTGCTGCGGCGCTACCTGCCGCCGCTTTCGCCGCCGGCCACCAGCGGACATCTGGTTTTCCTCTGGGGCAACAAGCAGGAAGTGACGCCGACCTGGCACAGCCTGCTGCTGCCGGGCGGCGAATGGACCGAAACAGCGGAGGCCCTGGCGGCGCAGTGGCATGGCCGCACGCCTGGCGGCAACCGTGCGCCCCGTATCCGTGAATTCAGTTTCACCCATACCGCCAACTGGCCGGCCGGTGCCATCGGCCGCGCGGTGCTGAAGGCCGAGGATCCGGATCACGACAAGCTGCAGGCGACCTGGACCATCCTGGCGGAAAGCACCGACCTGCGCGTTGCCGGCGACCTGGAGACCGTACCGCCCAGCTTTCCGCATGCGCTGCTCGGCGGCGGTCTCGACGGGATCAATATCCAGGGGCTGAAACCGGGCCGTTATCGGCTATTCTTGGTGCTGCGCGATGGCCGCGGTGCTGCCGCCACAGCGAACCTGCCCTTCCTCGTGGAGTGAAGCCTGATGCAGACCTATCTGGAAGATTGCCTCTGGGGCAAATTCCTGCTGCTGCAGGGCGATTTCATCAGCGACCACATGAAAGTGTATGGCGAATGGAGCGAGGCCGAAGTCGCCCTGTTCCGCCTGCTGCTGACACCGGAAGCCACTGTTGTCGAGGTCGGCGCCAATATCGGCACCCATGCGGTGGCGCTGGCAAAGCTCTGCGCCAAGGGCCGGGTCTATTGCTTCGAGCCGCAACGACCGATCTTCACCTTGCTCTGCGCCAATCTTGCGCTCAACGGCATCGTCAATGCCCATCCGCTGCATTGCGCGGTGGGCGGCGAGGCCGGCGAGATCGAAATCGAGACTTCAGATTATTCGCAGCCGTTCAACTACGGCTCCTTCTCCATCGACAAGGGCTTCTCGACCGAGAACGCCTATGCAGCCGGCACCTGGCGCGAGCCGGTGCGGCTCACCACGCTGGATTCCGAGCCGGCTCTGCGCGGTCTGCAACGGCTGGATTTCCTCAAAATCGATGTCGAAGGCCTGGAAGTGCCGGTGCTGCGGGGCGGTGACGCCCTGATCCGCCAGCACCAGCCGATGATTTTCTGCGAAGCCAACAAGGCCGAGACTTTCGGTGCCATCACTAGCGCCTTGCGCGGCTATGACTATACGCCCTACTGGTTCGCGGCACAGCGTTTCCGTGCCGGCAATTTCAAGCGTTCGACCCAGGCGATCCAGGGCAGCGACGTCAACCTGATCGCCTTTCCGGCCGGCCGGCCGCGCCCCGCGCTGGATCTGGTCGAAGCCACCAGCTTCGACCAGATCACCAGCGGCGAGGTGAAAGCCTTCATGCTGAAGTAAGATCAGGCAAGCCGCGCCTGCTGGCGGCGCAGGCCAAGCCATTCCAGTTCGGCCAGCACCAGCACGGCCGCCGCCTGCGCCAGTACAAAAGCATAGCCGAGCGTGGTCGGCGCCACACCGCCAGCGATGAGCAAGAGGATGCTGTCGAGCACCCAAAGCGCATTCAGCGCGATCACCAGCCACACGCCGCCGCGCGGCGGAAGCGGCTTCGCCGCGAGATAGAGCAGGAAAGCCGCGAAAGGCAGCAGGCTGATGCCGGCATAGCGCAGCAGCATTTCCGGCAGGCCGAGCCAGCCAGCCAACAGGCCGGCGCCAAGGGTGAGCAGCAGGCCGGTAGCGATGCAGGTGGCGGCGTCGAGGAACAGGATGCGGCGAAGGAAGCTCATGATGTGTCTCCTGGGATTCAAGATTTAAGAACGCGGGCAGGATGCCGCCGGCCTGGGCGGCGGTCGATTACCTTGCAGGTAATTGGATCGGGGCCGCGTTGGCTGTAGCGTTGCGCCATGACCGAAGCCGCACCGATAGGCCTGCGTTTGCGCGAATGGCGCCAGCGCCGGCGCCTGAGCCAGCTCGACCTCGCGCTTGAGGCCGACATCTCCACTAAGCATGTCAGCTTCCTTGAGACCGGCCGTGCCGCGCCCAGCCGCGACATGCTGCTGCATCTCTGCGAACGGCTGGAGGTGCCTTTGCGCGACCGCAACGCCCTGTTGGTTTCCGCCGGTTACGCCCCGGTCTTTCCCGAGCGCGAGCTGTCCGATCAGGCGCTGGCGCCGATCCGCGAGGCCATCGACAAGGTGCTGGCCGGACATGAGCCCTATCCGGCCCTGGCCATCGACCGGCATTGGCAGATGGTGGCGGCGAACCGCATGGTGATGCCGCTGATGGCCGGCGCCGATCCCAGCCTGCTGACCGCACCGATCAATGTGCTGCGCCTCAGCCTGCACCCCCAGGGCCTTGCCACCCGTATCGTCAACTATGCCGAATGGCGGGCGCATCTGCTGGCGCGGTTGAAGCGCCAGATCGACCTATCCGCCGACGATACGCTGAGCGCGCTGTATAGCGAACTCAGCACGTATCCCGCGCCATCGGGTGGCACCATGCGGCGGATGCCGGCAGAGCGCGACGCGGCACAGCTAGCCGTACCCTTCGAATTCGCCACCAAGGCCGGAATACTGCGCTTTTTCAGCACCACAATGATGTTTGGCACCCCGGTGGATATCACGCTGGCTGAACTGGCGATCGAATCCTTCTTCCCGGCCGACACGGCGACCGCCGAGATATTGCGGCGGCTGGCGTCCGAATAATCTGCATGACAAGGCCTCACCCCCCTGGAGGCTGCAATACGGCTTAAACCAAGCAATCTGCCGGATACATACAATTCATTCGCATACGCAGCATTAAAAACATTTTAGGCGCCCGGGTATATTCAGGCATCGCCCGGCAGAGCAATAGTCTTGGCATGTATCGTCCAGCCGACGCCACGCGACCCTATACCCGCCTAGCCTTCTGGCTGCGCTGCCTCATTGTCTTCATGCTGCTTTCCGCCACGGTGCGCCTGGTGCTCACCATATGGATCGCACGCGACACGCCGGACGACATTCTGCCCTTTGTTGCCGCCTGGCTGTTCGGCACCGTGGACGATGCCGCCACCGCCATACTGCTTGGTCTACCTTTTCTGCTCGGCCTGTATTTCCTGCGCAAGCCGCTGAGCTGGCGTATTGGCAAGGTTGCCGCGCATCTGCTGCTACTGCTGCTGCTTGGCCTAGCGGTGTTCAGTGCCGTGGCAGAACTGTTCTTCTGGGAAGAATACAACAGCCGCTTCAATGGTATCGCGGTCTATTACCTGATTTTCCCCAAGGAAGTGCTGGGCAATATCCGCGAAAGCTTCGACCTGCGGCTCTATCTGCCGCCTATCGGGGCTGTCGTGCTGGCGATCTATGGCTTTTTACTCTTCCGGCCGTTGAACCGGGCCCTCGCTGCAACAATGCAGTTGGGCGAACAGAAGCGTGCGCTGCTGCTGACCATCGGCAGTGGTTTGATCACCGCCCTGATCATCTATGCCGGGCCGCGTGAGCCCTCAACAAGCCGCACCATCAATGAACTGGCTGTGAACGGCATGCACAGCATCCTGCGCGCCTTCGTTACCAACGATAGCAAATACGACGGCATTTATGCCGGCATCGATGAGGCCGAAGCGCTGCCGCTGCTGCGTGCCATGGTGGCACAGGACAACACCACCAACCTCGCCGCACCGGGTGAACGCAGCATCCGCCGTCATGTCGACAATGGCCCGGCGCCGGGGAAGAAACTGAATGTGGTGCTGATTCTGGAAGAATCCTACGGCTCGGTCTATTTCGAGGATGTATTCCAGGAGAAGCAGCGCGATTACTGGCGCACCATGTCGCCGAACTGGCACCGCATCGCCGAGGACGGCCTGCTGTTCACCAATATCTATGCCACCGGCGACCGCACCGTGCGCGCATTGGAAGCGATCTTCACGTCCTTCCCACCGATTCCCGGCATCTCGACGGCCCGCCGCGCCGGATCGGAAGGCATGAATTCATTGCCCTTCCTGCTGAAGCAGTTCGGCTACCGCAGCAGCTTCCTCTATGGCGGCCCCACCAGCTTCGACAACATGGGCTATTTCTGGCGCAGCATCGGCTTCTCGCCTGTGCTCGGCCAGAGCGATATCGCCGACCAGGGTTTCAAGACCATCTGGGGTGTGGCCGATGAATACTTGTTCAAGGAGGCGCTGACCCGGATCGACCAGTTGGCGGCTGAACCGGGGCCATTCTTCTTTGCCTGCCTGACCGTGACAAATCATCGCCCCTTCCTCTATCCCGAGGGCCGCGTGCCGTTCAAACCCGGCCCGAGCGACCGCGATCATGCCGCGGCCTATGCCGACTGGGCCCTGGGGCAGTTCATCGATGCCGCCAGAAAGAAGCCGTGGTTCGACGATACCCTGTTCGTGATGATCGGCGATCATGGGCCGAAAGTCTGGGGCGCGGCGCAGATCCCGGTACAGGCCTTCCGTGTGCCGCTGATCTTCCTGGCGCCGAAATACATCAAGGCCGAACGCAATCCGGCGCTGGGCTCCAGCATGGATGTCGGACCGACAATCCTCGGCTTGCTCGGCTTGAGCTATGACAGCCCCTTCTTCGGCGTAGACCTGCGCCGTGCGCCGAGGGATGGCAGCGGCCGCATCGCCATGGCGCATAATTTCGATGTCGCCTTCGGCAATGGCAGCAATGCCGCGATCCTGACGCCGCAGGGCGATGTCCGCCCCTACAGCATGCGCACCGGCCCCTACCAGCTTGAACCGCTCAAAGATGCCCAACTGCCAGAGCTGATCCGCCGCCAGGCCATCGCGCAAACCCAGACCGCGCATCGCATGTTCTACGCCCGCCAGTATCACGAACTCTCTGGCACGGCGAAACCCGCGAACTAGAACAGACTGCTGCTTCAGCCGTTGCCACCGAGCAGTCCGCGCTCTGCCAGATTGCGCAGCAAAGCCGTACTGCCGAAAGTCCAGGGCGCGATCTGGTCGGTGTGATTGACGCGGTTGATCAATGCGCCCAGTGCCGGTGTCGCAATCGTCACCATGTCTCCCACCGCATGGGTGAAGCCCTGGCCGGGTTCGAAACGATCCTTCACCGGGGCAAACATGGTGCCGAGGAACAGCATCATGCCATCGGGATACTGGTGATTACGGTTCAGCGCCTGACGTGCCAGTTCTTCCGGCTTGCGGCTGATCATGCCCATCGAGCTGCTGCCCTGCAGCACAAAGCCATCCTGGCCCTTCACTTCCAGGCTGATTTCCAGTTCGGTCAGACTGTCGATGGTGAAATGCTCGTCCAGCAGCCGGATGAACGGCCCGATCGAACAGGAAGCGTTGTTGTCCTTGGCCTTGCCAAGTAGCAATGCCGAGCGCCCCTCGACATCGCGCAGATTCACATCATTGCCAAGCGTGGCACCGACGATACGGCCATCCGAGCGTACGGCAAGCACCAGCTCCGGCTCAGGGTTGTTCCAGTGGGAATTCGGATGAATACCGATTTCGGCGCCAACGCCGACAGAGGCCATCGGCTGCGTCTTGGTGAAAATCTCCGCATCCGGGCCGATGCCGACCTCCAGATACTGCGACCACATCCCCATATCCTGCAGCACGGACTTGACCTGCCGTGCCTTCTCCGAGCCCGGTTGCAGGCCGCGCAGGTTGCTGCCCAGCACCGGCGCCAGCCGCGCCCGCACCTCCTGCGCCCGCGAAGCATCGCCGCCAGCCTTTTCCTCAATCACCCGCTCCAGCATGCTGTCGACGAAGGTGACACCAGCCGCCTTCACCGCCTGCAGATCGCAGGGCGCCAACAGCGTATTGCCACCAGCTTCCGGGGCCTGGCGCAGGAAATCATCGATTGGCCCTAGTGCCTCGAAACGCGCCGGCTCCCGCAGGCGCGCCGGCAAGTCGTCTCGCTCGAGCAACTGCGCCATAGTTGGCCCCAGCGGCGTAATATCCCGCAGGCCAAGGCCACTGCGCTCCACCAGCACCAGGCATGGCCCCTTCGCCCGTGCCGACCAGACACGGCCAACCAGCAAGGCGTTTTCATCGCGCGGCAGAATCCCGGTCGCCGTGAGCTTTCCCATCCCCACCCTCCGTTTTATGGCTCAGAGGCCCAGTATCTGCATGGCACGGGCTACCGGATCGCGCAACGGGAGACTGCCCTATTTTACGGCGGTGCGCGGCGGAAACGCTTCTCAGGCACCGCAGCCTCGGCATAATCGGCATCCGCCGGAATATGGAAGATGCGGCCATCCGGTCCGGCCTCGGGCCTGGGCACCACAGTGACAATGCGGCGCTGCGCCGCCGCCGCCAGGGCCTCGGCCACGGCATCGAAACGCGACAGCCAGCGCAAATTCATATAGGTGGCGAACATCAGATCGAGTTCTTCCGCCTCGGCGGCAGCGACCACGGCGCGGGGCTGACGCCACACCGCCGACATCACTTCGCGCTGATCCGCCTGAGCAACCTGCGCATTCGGCGCCGCTGCCAGGTAGAAATGAGTATCGAAGCGTTTCGGCTGGGTGATCGGGGTGATCCAATGGGCAAAACGTACCAGGCGGTGCGTGGCCGGCGCGAAACCACTGGCGCGGCAAAGAGCAGCAAAATCCTGGCCTGGCGCAACGTCGCGCGGCTCCGGCTCGACAATCAACAGGCCGCTTTCCTCATAGGTTTCGCGTATCGCAGCGGCTCGCAAGGCACCATCCTCGATATCCGGCGCCAATGCCGCATCGCTTTCCTGGTCCACAGTGCCGCCGGGAAACACGAACTTGCCTGCGGCGAAGCTGGCCTTGCCGGTCCGCTCAACCAGCAAGGCCTCAATCCCTTGGGCACCATCACGCAGGATGATCAGAGACGCCGCCAGCCGCGGCACCACAATCTCGCCAGACATACTGCTCACCCCTCTTCATGTTAGCGGCTGCACTGGCTGTGGCGCCCGGAAGGCACGCACAAAAGCGAAGGGCATCGCCGCGCTAAAGATGATCACTGCCGCCAGCAGCAATGCCGGCCGATAGCTGCCAGTCATGTCATGCAGCAAGCCGGAAAGCCAGGCGCCGCCGCCAGCGCCGATATTGCTGGACGCATAGATGACGCCATAGATCGCGGCGGCAGACGGGCCGGGAAACAGCCGATTCGAGAGCGTGGCGACAATCGGCCCGCGCGCACCCTGCGCAATACCGAAACAGGCGACATAGCTGGCCAGCAGTATTTCCGAAACACCGAAGCTCAGGCCGAGGAGGCAGAGTATGCCGCCAAATGTGCAGGCGAAGCTCGCCAAGGCCACCGGTCGCAGGCCGAAGCGATCCGACAGCCAGCCGGTGATGATGACGCCGCCCACCGACAGCATGCCGCACAGGCCATACGCCGTCGCAGCCTTGAGCGGCGAGACACCGCCATCGATCAGGAACGGTACCGCCTGCACCACCACGATATACATGCCAAGCCCGGTGCAGCCGAAAGAGATGAACAGGCCGATGAATTCCCGGCACCGGATGGCTTGGCGCAGGGTGATGCCTTCAGGCGGGCTGGCTGTACCGCCGCTGCCAGCGGCAACTATCGGCTCGGCATTGCCGCCTTCCAGGGTACGCCAGGGCAGTATCAGCGCAATCAGCGCCAACACGGCAACGCTGCTGGCCATCAGGATATACGTGGCGCGCCAGCCTTGCAGTTCGATCAGCCACTGAGCCAGGGGCACCAGCAGCAGCGACCCGGTGCCAAGCCCAGCATATACCGCGCCCATCGCCACCGACATGCGATGCCTGAACCAGCGGCCGATCAGCGCCGATGCCGGCACCACGCCAATGGCTGAAATGCCGATGGAAGACAGGATCCCGATGCAAAGATACAACTCCAGCATGCCATGGGCACGCGAAGCAATGAAATTGGCCAGGGCGATGAGTGCGAGGCCCAAGCAGTAGCAAAGGCGATAGCCGAAGCGGCGCAACATCAATCCGGCCAGCGGTGCACTCAGCCCAGTGGCCAGCATATAGGTGGAGAACACGCCGGCCGTGAGCTGGCGGTTGACATTGAACTCCTGCTCAATCGGCAGCAGGAACACCATCCAGGTATCGATCACGCCGCGCGATACCAGCACAAAGAAAAAGGCGACGCTCAGCGCATACCAGGCGATGCGACTATTGCCTCGCCCGGTTTCCGCTGCCTCGTCGCCTCTACCCATATGCCTATTGCGAGATGGTTGATGGCAGCCAGAGGACCAGGCCCGGGAATGCCGCCAACAGGAAGATCACCAGCAGATGCGCTGCCACATGCGGCGCCACGCCGATGAAGATATCCTTAACCGGTATCTTGGAATAGGCCGAAACCACGAAAACATTCAGGCCCACCGGCGGCGTGACCAGACCGACCTCGGCTGTGACGATGATGATGATGCCGAACCAGATCGGATCGAAGCCCAGAGCGGTCATCACCGGCAGCACCACCGGCACGGTGAGGAACAGAATCGCAATCTGGTCCATGATGCAGCCGAGCGCCAGATAAAGCAGGATGATCAGGCAGAAAATCACCCAGCGCGATACATCCAGGCCGCCGACATAGGAAACCAGATCCTGGGTGAAGCCGGTAAGGGTGAAGTAGTAGCCGAACACCTGCGCGCAGATCACGATCAGAATGATCATGCAAGTGGTGCGCGAGGCATTGAACAGGGCCTGCAGGCAGGTCTTGAAGTTAAGGCGGCCACGGATCGCGGCAATCACCATGGCGCCGAAGGCACCAAGGCTGGCGGCTTCTGTGGGTGTGGCAATACCGAGATAGATGCAGCCCGTCACCAGCATGATGAGGGCCAGCATCGGGCCAACCACGCGGAGCGACGCCAACTTCTCGCGCATAGAGTAGCTCGAGCCCGCCGGCGCATGGGAGGGATTGATCGCCACCAGCACCAGCACCGTGAGGATGATTACGGCGGTCACCAGGATGCCGGGGATGATGCCGGCAATCAGCAGCTTGGAAATGCTCACCTGGGCGATCAGACCATAGAGCACGATGGCGATGGATGGCGGAATCAGCATGGCAAGCGTGCCGGAAATCGCCACCACGCCAGAAGCCAGTCGCGGATCGTATTTATGCCGGATCATCGCCGGGATGCTGGTGCCCGACAACGTCGCCGCTGAAGCCGTGGATGAACCGGAGATGGCGCCGAAACCGGCACCGGCCAGGGCCGTTGAAATGGCCAGGCCCGCTGGCGTGCGACCAAGCCAGACCTTGGCGCTGTCGAACAATTCCTCGGCGATGCGGCTGACGATGATGAACTCTGCCATCAGCATGAACATCGGTACGGTGATGAGTTCATAGGACGAGGTGGTGGAGATCGGCGTGGTGCGCAGGATACCCAGCACCATGTCCAGACCGCCCTTGAGGTAGAGCCCGATCATGCCGGCAATGCCGAGCGAGAAGGCAACCGGCATGCCAAAAATCAGCAGCGCGAAAAGCGCGATGAGACCAGCCGCGACAATCATTCTACATGCTCCCCGGCGTGGTGATGCTCACCTTGTGCCTCAAATACACGCCCCTCCATCAGAGCCTGGGCCCGCAGCACGATGCCGACCGCCATGCTGATCAGCAGCAATCCGACGCCGACCGCGCCGAAGGCCTGCGGCGGCCAGGTCGGCCACGGGATCGCACCATCCACCACTTCCTTCTCGATGAAGGCTTCCCAGCCGGTTTCCGCCATCTTCCAGAAGATCAGCGAGAAAAAGACGATGGCGGTGCAGTAGCCGACGATCTCGAAGAAAGCGAAGACCTTGGTGCGGCGGAAAGCATCGAACATGTCCACCTTGATATGGCCGCCACGGCTGAAGGTATCGGCAAGAGCCGGGAAGAAGACCAGCGTCACCAGGTACATCGAGATCAGGTCGAAAGACCAGCTTAAGGGCGCATTGAACATGTAGCGCAGCACCACATCGACCACGATCACCATCATGATCAGAAACAGCCCAAAGCTGGTGAGGTAGAGAAAAGCCGTTTCCAGCTTTCCATAGCGTTTCAATAATCCCGTCATGTCTCCCCCGGCTTATTCTTTTTTGGCCGACGCGGTCAGCGACCCCGCCATTGCGGCTTGCGTTTCTCCTTGAAGGCGCGCGGGCCTTCCTGGGCATCTTCGCTGCGATAGACGCGGTCGAAGACGTGATTGGCAGCGCGCAGCGCCGCAGAACGCCCCATCTCGGCAGCAAGATACACGGTCTCGCGCGCCGCCCGCACGGTCAAGGGGGCACAAGCCGCGATCCGCTCGGCCATGGCGATGGCAGCCGGCATCAGTTCGGTCGGCGGCACCACATGGTTGACGAAGCCAATCGCATGCGCGCGCTTGGCGTCGATGGGATCGCCGGTAAGCAGCAGCTCCATCATGATGCGCTGCGGTATCATATTGGCCAGCGGCGTCGCCCAGGGCATGCCGCGCCCCACCTTGCCTTCAGTGATGGCGAATGTGGCCGTCTCGGAAGCGATGCAAAGATCGCACATCTGCGCCAGCAGCCAGCCGCCGGCATAGGCCACGCCGTTCACCGCCGCGATCACCGGCTTGGTGACATGCACGCTATCGCCCAGCACCGGAATGAAACCACGTGGTGGCACGCCGATCATGGTATCGGCGGCTTCCTTGAGGTCCATGCCGGCACAGAAAGCTTTCTCCCCGGTACCGGTGAGAATCGCCACCAGGGCATCGTCCTCGGCCTCGAAACGCTCGAAGGCTTCACGCAGGCCGCTGCGCACGGCCTTGCTGATGGCATTGCGCTGCTCAGGCCGATTGATGGTGATGATGGCAACAGCGCCACTGCGCTCGTAAAGAATCTCACTCATGCTCAGGCCTTTCCACTCCAGCGCCGGATCGCGCCGCGCTGTTCGTATCCTTCCAATTCCGCATCGCTGATGCCGAGTTCGCGCAGCACCTCCGCTGTATGCTCGCCCAGCATCGGCCCGGCACGCTCGAAACCGCCAGGCGTATCGGAGAAACGCACCGGACTCTCAGGAAACAGCATCGCGCCATCCAACGGATCCTGCAGGGTGCGGAAAAAGCCGACATCGGCAAGGTGAGGATCGGTATAGAGATCCGCCATCTCGTTCAGCCGCGCTACCGGGATCTCGGCCTCGTTCAGCAGCTCCATCCATTCGGCGGAGGTCTTCTGCGCTATGGTCTCGGCAACGAATTCGCAGAAGGCGGCTATATTGACGCTGCGTTGCGACTGGCTGATGAAACGTTCGTCCTTGGCCAGGTCTGGCCGTCCGGCCAAAGCGGCAAAGCGCTGCCACTGCTTGTCATTGTAAACCAGCACCGAGATATAGCCGTCGGCGGTCTTGTAGGGCCGGCGGTAGGGCGTGACGGTTCGGGTATAGACCGGTCGGGTCAGCGGCGGAACATAGGCAGCGCCAGCGATATGCTCGGCGAGCAGGAAAGACGCCATGATCTCGAACATCGGCACTTCGATTTCCTGCCCCTTGCCGCCGCGCTGGCGGTGGAACAGGGCGGCCATCAGCGCATAGGCAGCGCTCAAGGCACTGACCTTGTCGCCAAGCACGGTAGTGACATATTGCGGCTCGGGATTGATCTCGGCCTGCAGCATCGCCATGCCGCTCACCGCTTGGATCGTATCGTCATAGGCGGCACGGCCGGAATAGCGGCCCTCGCGGCCATAGCCATAGAGGCTGGCATAAATGACGCCAGGATTGACCGCCGAAACGGTTTCATAATTCAGCCGCAGCCGTTCGATCGCCGGCTTGCGCATGGAATGCAGCACGATATCAGCGCGCTCGACCAGCTTGAGGCAGAGTTCGCGCCCCTCCTCCGTCTGCAGGTCCAGCACAACACCACGCTTGCCGCGGTTGAGATTGGCGAACATGCCGCTGCGGCCCTTGGTCTTGGTCGGGCCGACATAGCGCGAGGTATCGCCGAGCGGGCTTTCCACCTTCACCACATCGGCGCCAAGATCGGCCAGAATCTGCGTACAGTAGGGCCCCATCAGCACCGAGGTGAGATCGACCACACGGATGCCATCCAGCGGTCCGGGCTGCTTCGCGGCTGGCTTGGTCATGCGGCACTCTTGCTTGCACCATGGGCAGCGCGCTCGAGCACCTCGCGATGCGCCGGATGGGCGATAGCGATCAGTGCCTTGGCGCGCTGGCTCAGGGTCTTGCCGCGCAATTCGGCGGCGCCGAACTCGGTCACCACCACATCCACATCGCTGCGCGCCGTGGTCACCGGACCACCCAGGCCGGCGACGATGCGGCTGACTTCGCCATTCTGCGCCGTCGCGGGCAAGGCGATAATGGAGTGGCCACCACGCGAGGCCGAACCGGCACGGACATAATCCACTTGGCCGCCGACAGCGCCGATATACTGGCCGCCAGCGGATTCGGCATTCACCTGGCCGCTCAGATCGACCTCGATGGCCGAATTGAGCGAGATGAAATTGGACAGCCGCGACAGTACCGCGATGTTGTGGGTATGCGACAAGGGATGCATGCGCACCAGCTTGTTGCGGTGGCAAAAATTGTAGAGCCGTTTGGTGCCGATCAATGCGCCGGTAATGATCAGGCCGGGATCGACTTCCTTGTAGGCATTGGAAATCGCGCCGGCTTCCACCAGGTCGACCACGCTGTCGCCCAGCATGCCGGAATGGATGCCCATGTCGCGGCGGTCGCGCAGACCGGACATCACCGCCTCCGGCACCGCACCAATGCCGACCTGCAGGGTGGCACGTTCCGGGATGAAATTCTGCACGAAGCCGGCGATGGTGCGGTCGAGATCGGTAACCGGTGCCGCCGGCAATTCGATCAGCGGCCGGTCGGTGGCAATCAGGTAGTGAATCTCGTCAGCGGTCAGCGGTTCGGCGCAAGGCACCTGCGGCACCTGGGCATTCATCTCGGCGATGACTACCCGCGCGCGGCGCACGGCGGCGCGGATATAGTCGCTGATCAGGCCAAGGCTGTAATGCCCGTTCTCATCGGGCGGCGACACCTGGATGAACACCACATCGCAGGGCAGCAGGCCATCAGCGACATAGCCCTCCATCTTCGAGACATGGCAGGGCAGGATATCCAGCACGCCCGCCTTGGTCAGCCGGCGATGGGTGCCGGCGGCGCCCATGGCGGCAAAGCGGATGTGGTCGGCATGTTCCGGCTTCAGCGTGTTGGAAAAGCCCGAGCCCATGAAAGCCTGCACGCCGCCAAGGCTGGCGCGCTGCTTGAGCAGGATTTCCACCAGCGTGGTTGGCTCGCCGCAGGCCTGGCCCCACATGATGGTATCGCCTGGCCGGATCAGGCCCTTGAGATCAAGGCTATCGGCACTGACGGTCTGCATGATCACTTGCCTGCTTCGAGTTTGGCGGCCATGGCGAGGATGGCTTCGGACCGCTTCAGGATCGGGCCATCCACCATCTGGCCCTTGAAGTCGATGGTACCGATGCCGCGCCGCGTCGCATCCTCATAGGCAGCGATCAGGTCGCGGGCGTGGCTGATCTCGGCCGCCGTCGGCGCATAGACCTCGTTGCAGATTTCCACCTGACGCGGCAACAGGCAGATCTTGCCGCCATAGCCGAGATTGCGGCCTTTCTCGGCATCGAGCCGGCATTGCTCGTCATCGCGGATATCCACTACCGCCTGGTCGATGGCAATGGCGCGGGCCGCCTTGGCCGCCAGCACCACCTGCGAGCGGGCATAAAGCACTTCATCGCCGGCCTTGGTGCGGCGGGCGCCGATATCAGCGGCGAAATCCTCGGCGCCGAAAAATGCCGAGGTGATGCGCTCATGCGCGGCACAAAGCGGCACGGCATCGATCACACCGCGCATCGATTCGATGCCGGCCATGATCTCGATGCGGCGCTTCGCCTTGTCCTGGCTTTCGACACGGGCAATGGCATGGCTGATCGGGAAAATCTGGTCGCGCTGTTCCAGCTTCGGCAGCACCAGGCCATCGATATCGCAGGCCACCGAGGCTTCGATGTCACGGATATAATGCTGCGAGACCGGCTCGTTGATGCGGACATAGATCTTGCCCTGCAGCTTGGCGGCGCGCAGCATCTGCACGGCTTCGTTCAGCTTGGCGCGGGCGCCCTCCTTCTCGGCAGGCGGCGTGCCGTCCTCCAGGTCGATGACATAACAATCAGCCTGGAAACGCGGGAATTTGGCCAGCAGGTCGTGGCGGTTGGCCGGGGCGAAGAACAGGCTGCGGATCATGCCGCACCGCCAAAGGTCTTGCGGTAAGAGGCGCAGGCTTCCTCGAAGATGTCTCGCACGATCTGGCCAGCAGGCTTCACCTGATGGATCAGCGCCACGCTCTGGCCAGCAGGCAGTACGCCATTGTCGATATCACCCTCGATACGGCCCTTGATGGTGGCCGGCAAGCCGACTTCCTGCATCTGGCGGGGATAGGGCAGAATCTTGTCCTGATTCCGCTCCCAGTAATTGGTGAAGGCATTGCGCAGCATGCGCACCGTCTTGCCGCTATGGGCGCGGCTGATCACCGTGCCTTCGTCATCGCGCGCCACCAGTTCATTCTTGTAATTCTCATGCGCCCGCGCCTCTTCCGAGGCGATGAAGCGCGTGCCCATCCACACACCGACTGCGCCGAAGGACAAAGCTGCCAGCAGGCCACGGCCATCGGCCAGGCCACCACCGGCTATCACCGGAATCTTCACCGCTTCGGTCACCGCCGGCACCAGGGCCGCGGTGCCAACGCGGCCGACATGGCCGCCGCCATCGCCGCCCGAAGCGATCAGCATATCCACGCCTTCCGCTTCCAGCAGCTTGGCCTGGCGCACATTACCCACCACGCTCATCACCAGCATGTTGCGCTCATGCGCTTCCTTCACCACGCCGAGCGGATTGCCGAGGCCGGAAATCAGCACCGGCACACGTTCGTCGAGGCTGACATTGATCTGGTCCTGCACCTGGGTGGTATAGGCCACCGCCGCATCGTCGTTGCCGCTCACCTTGGCGAACAGGATATCGACGCCGAACGGCTTGTCGGTGGTATCGCGAATGACACGGATTTCGCGGCGCAGTTCATCGGCGGTAAGATAGCCGGCGCCGATGACGCCCAGGCCGCCCGCAGCGGAAACCGCGCCGGCCAACCGGCCATAAGCAACCTGGCCCATGCCGGCCTGCATGATCGGATATTCCAGGCCGACGCGGCGGCACAATTCAGTGGAACGCAACAGCTTCTCAATCGACACGATAGCTTCTCCGCTGGGGTTTCTTGCTTAGTAGGATTTCGGCAGGCCGAGCACGCGCTCGGCGATGAAGCTCAGGATCATCTCGCGGCTGACCGGCGCGATGCGCGGGATCATCACCTCGCGCATGTAGCGCTCGACGTGGAATTCCTTGGAATAGCCGTAGCCGCCGTGGGTCATCACCGCTTGGGTGCAGGCCTTGAAGCCGGCTTCGGCCGCGAGATACTTGGCGGCATTCGCCTCGGCGCCGCAGGGTTTTCCGGCGTCGTAAAGCTGGGCGGCACGGAACACCATCAGGTTCGCCGCTTCCAGTTCCATCCAGTTCAGCGCCAACGGATGCTGGATCGCCTGGTTCTTGCCGATCGGCCGGTTGAACACCACGCGCTCCTTGGCATAGCGCGTGGCGCGGTTGAGCGCGGCGCGGCCAAGACCAACGGCCTCGGCAGCCAGCAGCACGCGCTCGGGATTGAGACCGGCAAGGATGTATTCGAAGCCACGGCCTTCCTCGCCGATGCGGTCATGCACCGGGATTTCAAGGTTATCGATGAAGAACTGGTTCGAATCGATGCACTTGCGGCCCATCTTCTCGATCTCGCGCGCCTCGCAACGCGTGCGGTCGAGATCGGTGTAGAACAGCGAAATGCCATCGGTGGCCTTGGCGCATTGCTCGCGCGGCGTGGTGCGGGCCAGCAGGAACAGCTTGCTGGCGCGCTGCGCCAGCGTGGTCCACACCTTGCGGCCATTGACGATGTAACGATCGCCCTTCAGCACCGCTTTGGTCTTGATATTGGTGGTATCCAGGCCGGCATCCGGCTCGGTGACGCCGAAGGCGGCGATCACCTGGCCGCTGATGATCGGCGGCAGCATGCGCTGCTTCTGCTCCTCGGTGCCGTAGCGGGCAATAATCTTTGGCGCGAAGACATTGAGATGGATCGCCGAGGCCCCGCTCATGCCGGCACCGGATTCGGCAATCGCCTGCATCATGATGGCGCCCTCGGTGATGCCGAAGCCGGCACCGCCGCAATCCACCGGCATGGTCAGGCCAAGCCAGCCACCCTCCGCTAGCGCCTGCTTGAACTCCTCCGGGAATTCGCCATCGCGGTCGCGGGCAAGCCAGTAATCGTCGCCAAACTTGGTGCACAGGCGGGACACCGCATCCCGAATCGATTGCTGGTCGGCGGTCAGGTCGACAGTCACGTTTCTCTCCCAATTCCCGGCCGTCGCCCGATAATATGTTCTTATATCGGAACAACGTGCTTATATTTGAACATCGTAGGGAAAGGTCGGCGGCAAAGTCAATAGGGTTGTCGCAAAACGGGGTGGCGCGTTTACGCGCAGACTACCGGACAGAATTGAAGGGCTTATTTGCTGCCGGGATAGCGGCCGGAGAAGCCAAGCAGGCGCGAGGCACGCTCGCCGTAATCATGGGTCATCGCTGAAAACCGGTCATGCTGCGAACGCAGCCGCGAGATCGGCGCCGCCACCACCAGCACGCCGCAATTGCGGCCATCGCGGTCGAAGATCGGCGAGCCGATGCCGCCG
The DNA here is from genome assembly GCF_038404985.1 of Ferrovibrio sp. MS7. Lineage (NCBI taxonomy): Bacteria > Pseudomonadati > Pseudomonadota > Alphaproteobacteria > Rhodospirillales > Rhodospirillaceae > Ferrovibrio > Ferrovibrio plantarum. The sequence continues at coordinate 1,693,013 of NZ_JBBKBA010000001.1, read as the reverse complement.
GCGCCATCCACGATCTCTTCATGCGAAACACCGATGCCGGTGGCGCGGATCGCCGCCAGGATGCCAAGCACTTCTTCCTTGTGCATGCGGCGGCCGCCATTGGGCTGCACCAGTTCAGTGTTATCAAGATAGAAATCGATTTCGGCTTGCGGCTGGTAGGCCAGCAGTATCTTGCCGAAAGCCGAGCAAAACAGCGGTCTACGCGTACCAATAAGCGACGAAAAGCGGATTGCGCCACGGCCCTCGACGATATCGACATAGACGCCATGGCGACGGTCATCGCCCATCACACCGAGCAAGGTGGTCTCGCCGCTCTGCTCCATCATCTCGCGCAGCAGTGGATGCATGCGCGCGGTGATCGAGGAATCCGGCGTCGCGCGGCTGGCAACCAGGGCACCGAGCCGCATCGTCTTGGCACCAAGTTGATATTGGGCGCCAAGCTGGGTGACGTAGCCGCCGGCTTCAAGTGAACGCAGCAGGCTGAGCAGGCTGGTCTTCGGCGTTTGCAGTCGCTCGGCCAGACGCGCCAATGACAAGCCATCGGGCTCGGCGGCGAGCAATTCCAGCGCCTGCATCACGCGCAACGGCGAACGCGGCCCTTCCGGCTTGCCATCCAGGGTGGCCTTGACACGGTCCGATTTAGGGATTGCACTGTTCATAATATTGAATATAGTTCCGATATAAGAATTAAGAAAGACGGGTTGTGTCCAGTTCAGTCCTTTCATGCCGAAAGCCGGGACGAAAGTACAGCCCCCGAAACAAAAAACACCCAGGAGGAAACATGCGTAAAACTTTGAAATTGCTTGTATCAGCCGCCATCATCGGTGTTCCGTTGGCAGCCTTGGGGCTGGCCCAGGGGGCCCAGGCCCAGGACAAGGTCACGACGCTGCGCGTCGCTGATTCCTTCCCTGTCGGCCATTTCATTTCGGAACGCGGCACCAAGCCGTGGATGGAGGAAGTGACCAAGCGGACCAATGGCCGTATCAAGTTCGAATATTTCCCGGCGCAGCAGCTCGGCAAGGCGCAGGATCTGCTCAACCTGACCCAGAGCGGCGTTGCCGATATCGGCTATGTCGGCATGTCCTATGTTTCCGACAAGATGCCCTTCTCCAGTGTGGCGCAGCTGCCCGGCAGCTTCACCACCGCCTGTGAAGGCACCACGGCCTACTGGAAGCTGGTCAAGGGCGAGACCATGACCAAGAACGAGTTCGCGCCGAACAAGGTGCGGGCCATCTTCGCCATCGTGCTCGAGCCGTATCAGTTCTACACCACCACCAAGCAGGTGAAGACGGTGGAGGATGTGAAGGGCCTGAAGCTGCGCTCCACCGGCGGCGCAATGGATATCTTCGCGCGCAAGATTGGCGCCATTCCGGTGCGCATTCCGGCGCCGGAAGCCCGTGAATCGCTCTCGCGCGGCACGCTCGATGGCCTGATCTTCCCGAATGAAAGCGTGATGTCCTACGATCTGCAGAGCTTCGTGAAGTTTGGCACCAAGGGCGGTAATTTCGGCTCCTTCGTCGCTTCCTACGTGATCAGCGACGCGGTGTTCAACAAGCTGCCGAAGGATGTGCAGAAAATCATCACCGAAACCGGCGACGCCACCACAGCCAATATGTGCAAGGTGGTCGATCACAGCGTCGAGGAAGCCCAGGCCAAACTCGCCGCCGCGGGCGTGCAGTACCACACGCTGACCGCCGCCGAGCGCAAGCCGTTCGATGATGTGTCGGATGAAGTGGCGCGCGACTGGGCTGAAACCCTCGACAAGCGCGGCAAGCCCGGCACCCAGGTGCTGAAGGAATTCCGCGCTGCCCTGGCGGAAGTACGCGGCAAGATGTAGCCCAATCCTGGCGGCTGGGTCCCTCTGGACTTGGTCGCCGGCTTGAGCCTTCCCGGAACGGCGGCATCCTGCGATGCCGCCGTTCTCATTTCTGCGTCACCTGTGCAGACGGCGAAGGGAACCCTGTATCTGGTGGCTGGCATTCGCGTTCTCATACAAAATAGTGGAAAATTCAAGTTCATAAAAAGAACATTTTGCGATTTTATAAGATCAATAGTAGAACATATGCCTCAGCCACGGAGGCCACCATGCATTACAGCCCGATCCCCCGCAGCCCAGCGCCCCTTTTCAGCCCGGCCATTGACCATCTGCGCCAACAGCTTTCCAGGCTCACCAGCGGCGGATTGATCGGCGGTAGTGCTCTCAAGCTTGGCCTGCCAGAGATCGAGCAGGCGCTGCCCGGCCAAGGCCTGGCGCGCGGCGCCCTGCATGAAATGACCGGGGATCGCGGCGCCATCACCGGCTTCCTCGCGGCCCTGCTCGGACAAAATCCGCGCTGTGGCGAAGTGCTATGGGTAACGCCCGATTCCAGTCTCCATGCGTCTGGCCTCTTGCAGTTCGGCCTCGATCATCGCCGCCTCACCATTGTCTCCGCCCGCCGAGCCGATGATCGTCTGTGGTCGATCGAGGAAGGCTTGAGCGAACTCGGCTATGGCGCCGTGGTGGCCGAGATCGACAGCATCAACCTGGCCGAGACACACCGCCTACAGAGCGCTGCCAAGCAGGGCGGTGGCATCGGCTTCCTGCTGCGCCGCGATAGCCAGCCCTCTGCCGCACTCACACGCTGGCATATCGATTGGGTTAACAGCGACGGTTATCGCCCCTGTTGGCGCCTGCGCCTGGAGCGTTGCCAGGGGAGCGAAACCAGTCTCGCCTGGAATATGGCATGGGATGACGCTGCACTCTCTTTTCACCTTGTTGCGCGTTGACAGAAACATTGCTGACGACAACCAACCGGAACTTCGAGTATTCTGGATTATGTGTGGGGCGACAGCTTAGGCGAAATTTCCGAACGTCATTACTTTTCCGCGCCTTCCAACACCATCCCTCAACCAAACCAACGTAGACGAAGCCGGAAAACCGGTTCATCTCACCAGAACCTGCGGCTAGACTGGTGGTGATTTAGGCCGGTAAGGAAAGGGAGCTGGCTTGCGTGTTGCCGCCGCCATCGGACGGATGTCCGTGCAAGTACAAATGGCCGTAGCCGTTGGAGCGCTTTGCGTCCTGCTGGTATCAATGGCCTCGGCGGGCGCGGGCTGGTTTGCGCGCCAACGCACCGCTGAACTAGTCAGCGGCCATATGGCCGATCTCGCCGTGGCCATGGCAGCGCGGCTGGATTATGACATGTTCGAGCGCTATCGCGAGATCGGCACGCTCGCGAAGTTGGAACCCTTGCGTGATATCTGGACCGGCGATCCCGTTGTGCTCAGGTCAAGCCTGGAGCAATTGCAGCAGAGTTATCCTGATTATGCCTGGATCGGCTTTGCCGATACCGCCGGCACGGTACGCGCCGCAACGCGCGGCATGCTGGAGGGATTGTCGGTGGCGCAGCGCCCCTGGTTCAGCGGTGGCTTGGCCGGACCTTTCGTTGGCGATGTGCATGATGCGGTGCTGTTGGCCAAGCTGCTAGGCCCGCGCAGCGATGACGAACCCTTCCGCTTTGTCGATGTCGCGTATCCAATACGAGACAAGGATGGCCTCCTGCTCGGTGTGCTGGCTGCGCATATGAGCTGGGACTGGGCGGCGGAAGCGCGCGATGTGCTGCTGCGGGAATCTCGGCCCAGCCGTACCCGTGTTTCCATCCTGGACCACAATGGCCGGGTGCTGCTGGGCGAAAGTCGTGGCCGCATTCTGCTTGATCAGAACACCATGAAGCATCTGTTGACGCAGAAGCGCGGCGTCGGCATTTACTTTGGCGCCCAACCAGAGCAATGGCTCACCGGTTTTGCCGCCACGCGCGGCCATCGCGATTATCCGGGACTCGGCTGGGTAGTGATCGCGCAGCAGCCGGCCAACGTGGCGAATGCTCCGGTGCGCAACCTAGTGGGTATTACCGCCGGCATTGGCCTGCTGCTCAGCCTCGCCGGTAGCCTGGGCGCCTGGCTGCTGGCGCGGCGCCTGACCCACCCGATCCGGAGCTTGACCACCGATGCCGAACGCCTCGGCCGTAGTCTCGGCGGCGACACCCTGCCGCGAGCCGGCGGCTCGCGTGAAGTGGCGGAATTGTCGCGCGCCTTGCGCTCGCTGCTGCGCCGCATCGGCCTCGCCGAGGAACAACTCGCTCATGCCGCCGAGGATATCGCTTCCAAGAATGCGGAAGCGCGAAAACTGACCAGCGATGTCGAGCGCCTGCGCCAGCTTGCCGAAAGCGATCCGCTTACCGGCCTGCTGAACCGTCGCGGTTTCCTCGACTCAGCCGAGCGGCTGGTCTCCCTGGCCCGGCGTTACAATCGCGCTATCGGCATCGTGGTGGTGGATATCGACCACTTCAAATCGGTGAATGATACCCATGGCCATGCGGTGGGCGATCTGGCCATCCGCGCCGTGGCCGAACGGCTGAAGGCGGCGGCCCGCGACAGCGATCTGGTTGGCCGCTTCGGCGGCGAGGAGTTCGTTGTGATATTGCCGGAAACCGATGCCGCCGCCACCAATGCCTATGCCGAGCGTGTGCGCAGCATGATCGCGGAATCTGGCATTGCCCTGCCGGAAGCACCGCCGCTGAAGTTGACCGTCAGCCTGGGCTGCACCGTATTCGCCGAAGCGGACGAGGATATCCAGGATAGCATCGACCGCGCCGATGTGGCGCTCTATAAAGCCAAGTCGACAGGCCGCAACCGGGTGATATTCCAGCAGCCGTCCATGCCGAGGAATGCCTAGCCGATATACTTGGCTGCCAGTTCCGGACGCACACAGAAACGCAGCACCATTTCTTCCACATGACTGATGCGTTCGGCGACATTCTGCCGCGACAGCAGATTCTGCCGCAGGATCACCGACAGCGTGTAGCCGTTGGATAGATAGTGATAGACCAGCGACGAGAGCGAGATATAGAGCTGCAACGGCTCGATCTCGGCGCGGAACACACCGGCCTTCTGCCCCTTCTCCAGCACCCGGCCAAGATCGCCAAACAGCGGATCATAGATCATCCGGATCTTCTTCGAGCTTTTGATATGGGCCGCCTTGTAGAGATTCTCGGTGTTCAGGATCGAAATGATTTCCGGCGTGCGGATCAGTGCCTTGGCGGTTTCCGCCACCAGTTGCCGCAAAGCCTCCACCGGCTCCAGTTCAGCGATGGCGATTTCGCCATGGCGGCCGCGGAAGCGCTCGTAGATCGTTTCCAGCACGGCGACGAATAGTTCTTCCTTGCTGCCGTAATAGTGATACAGCATGTTCTTGCTGAGATGCGTCTCGGCAACGATGTCGTCGACCCGGGCACCGTCATAGCCCTTGGTGGCAAAATGCCGCAGAGCCGTCTCCAGAATAAGCCGCCGGCTCTGTTCCGCATCGCGCTTGCGCTTCGGCGCCGTCGATAGCGCTTTGGCAGTCGATTGTGCTTTAGCCGCCGCGCCGCGCCGTGAGGACAGAGTCTTCTTCACCATGGTCATAAGCCCGCTTCAGACAAACGTTTGCAAATAGGGGCGACCCGCTTCTGCCCGTTTGAATCAGATGCGGTTGATTCTCAATCTATACTATAGACTGACTGGGCTGTCCCTAGTTTTGCTATCTTTTCCGCTGAAAAGCCGGATCAGGGCTTGCCGGTGGCAAGCCCGCGGTTGATATCACGTGCGATGGTCCAGCCGCGATAGATAAAAGCGGAATAGAGGTCGATGCAGGCGGCACCGGCCGATAGCATGGCCCGGGCATCGGCCGCAGTGAAGACACCGCCATTGCCCTTGATCGACAGCCGGCCATTGGCCAGCCGGACCGCCCGCTTAAGATTTTCCAAGGCGGCATCGGCAATGGGACGGCCATGGAGCGTACCGCGCCCGGTGCCAAGCCCCGGCTCCGGCACCGGCCGGCCACCGCCGATCTTGATCCCGGCCACACCTTCCGCCACGGCGGCCTCAAGCAACGCGCCAAGCAATGCATCGGATACCGCAACGTCATTCGGAATCCGCACCGTCACCGGTTTCTGCCGCTTGTCGATACGCCGCAGCACATCGCGCAGCATGCCGGTATAATCGAAAACCTCGCCCGGCTTCAGCACATTCGGACACATCAGGCTGAGTTCGACGATATCGACATAAGGCTCGACATCGACAAAGCCCTGCGCAATCTCCTCAGCGGAAAAGCCACCAATATTGCAGATCAGTGGGATGCGGCGGCGGCGATCGAACTGCTTAAGCCGCTCCACTGCATAGGCCCGCCCCTTGCTCGGCACCCCCATGGAGTCGGCAATGCCTTCTTTATCTGGATAGCGCACCAGGCGTGGAAATGGATTGCCAAAGCGGGGCACCGGCATCACCGAACCGACAGTGAGGAAGCCGAAACCAAGCTTGGACAGGCTATCCAGTAATTCGCAATTCTTGTCGAAGCCAGCAGCCAGACCGATCGGATTAGCCAGCTTGATGCCGGCATAATTGGTCTCGAGACCGGCACTGCCTTCACCCAGAGAAGTTTCCCGCAAACCGGAAAGCCGCGACAGCAATTGCCAGGGCAGCGGCCAGCGCAGGGCAAGCTGTGCCAGTTCGTGGGTGCGGTCCGGCGACAACCGGAACAGCAGCGGGCGCAGCGCCGTCTCGTAAATCGACATAATCAGATCATCTCGCGGCCACCGCCAGCGCCAATCATATGGCGCGGCACGATCAGCCGCTCGGCCAGTTCGACCAGCAGGAACATGCCGATACCCAGCAAGGTGAGGCCAAAGAGCAGAGCGAACAGCATCGGCGTGTCCATGGCGCCATTGGCGACAATGAGCTGATAGCCGAGGCCGGCATTGCCGCCAACGAACTCGCCCACCACCGCGCCGACCACGGCCAGTGTGATCGAAATCTTCAAGCCACCAAAGATCGACGGCATGGCGTTCGGCAGGCGGATCTTGAAGAAGGTGTCGATGGTGCCGAGACCCATGGCGCGGGCGAGATAGATCTTCTCTTTCTCAATCGATGTAAGACCCATAACCGTGTTGATGACGATGGGGAAGAAAGCGATTAGGAAGGCGATCAGCACTTTGGGTAGCATGCCGAAGCCAAACCAGACGATCAGCAGCGGCGCGACCGCCACCTTGGGCATCGCCTGGGTGGCAATCAGGATCGGGTAGATCGAGCGCGCGAAGAACGGCCAGAGGAAAATCGCCAATGCCAGCGGCACACCTACGGCGATACTGAGCAAATAGCCAAGCGCAATCTCCGCCGCCGTGACCCAGCTTTCACGCAGAATCAGCGATGCATTCTGCTGGATCGACTGGAATACGACCGTCGGCTTCGGCAGCAGGAATTCTGGCACATTGAAAACCAGCGTGAGAACTTCCCAGATCACCAGCAACACGAACATGGCGAAGAGCGGGTAAAACACCACGCTGAACTTCTCACGCCGCTCGAAATTGCGCCGGCGGCGTTCCACCGCAGCTTCGACATCTTCACTCATGGCACCCCCTCATAAATCGACAGGCCGGCAGACAGGCAGCCGGCATCACTCGCGCAGCACGCCGCGCGCCAGGAACATCTCCAGGATTTCGCGGTTATAGCGGTTGAATTCCGGGCTTTCGCGATCGATCAGACGACGCGGACGCGGCAGATCGATCTCCAGAACACGGTCGATCTTGCCCGGCCGCGGCGTCATCACGATGACGCGGTCAGAAAGGAAAACCGCCTCGGAAACGCTGTGCGTGATCAACAACACCGACATGGCGCGTTCACGGCAGATTTTCTGCATATCCAGGATCATCTGATCACGAGTCAGCGCGTCGAGAGCGCCGAATGGCTCGTCCATCAGCAAATGCTTCGGCTCATGCACCAAGGCACGGCAGATCGAAACACGCTGACGCATGCCGCCAGACAATTCATGCGGATACTTGTCTTCAAAACCCTCAAGGCCAACCGATTTCAGCAGTGCCCTGGCACGGCGTTCGCCCTCGCTTTTCTCGATTTTATGGGCCTCGGCCTGCAGCATGACATTACCGAGCACAGTGCGCCATTCCAGCAGCACATGGCTCTGAAAGACAATGCCGATATCGGTGCGCGGGGCGGTAATGGTCTTGCCGCCGGCAATCACGGCCCCGGTCGAAGGCGCGGATAATCCTGCCGCGATCATCAGCAAGGTGCTCTTGCCGCAGCCGCTGGGGCCGACAATGGAGAGAAACTCTCCCGGCCGCTGCTTGATGGTGGTCTCTTCCAGCGCCCTGACCGAGCCGGTGGGCGTGCTGTAGACCTTGGTTATGTGATCAATATTCAGATACGCGTCGTCCTGGCCGCGTACCGCTTCACCCTGTGTCATGCCGAACTCCAAGAGGCACCTGCTGGACTGTCCCGCCAGGTTTCAGGCCCGGCGGGACAGTATTGCATCGCTTAAGCCTGCGCCCGACTCATTTCTGAGGCGGAATGAAGGATGCTTCCGTCGGCACAAACTCATTGGTGTAGAGCTGCGACGTCTTCAGGTCCGCGGTCATGCCGCCGAACTGCTTGGCAACCTCGATGGTGGAAGCCCAATCCTGTTCCGACATCCAACCGAGCGGCTTGTCGGCTGTGTTAGGCGTCACCCAGTTGGTCCAGGAGATGCTCATCTCGCGGTTGGTAATCGCCGGAGTCAGATTCGGCTGATACTTCTTCAGGATATCGATCGCCTCCGCCGGATTGGCGCGACCATAGAGGAAGCCGCGCAGGCTGGCGGCAACGAAGCTCTTGATCACCGCCGGATCGGATTTGAGGAAATCGCTGTGGACTATAATGCCATTGGACACCGCATTAACGCCGCAATCGGCATACCACATGATGCGGGCATCCTGGTTGGCGCGCACTTCGATACCCGGGACCATGCCCTGGGCGAAGCCGGCGACGGCATCGACCTGACCGGCGATCATCGACGCGACATAACCGGCCGGATCGATATTCACCACCTTGATCTTGCTGCCATCCAGCTTGCAACCGCCGACAAAGGCCGGCCATTGCTGGAACTGGGCGGCGCCGGTGGCGATGCCGATGGTCTTGCCTTCGAGTTCCTTGGCCGAGGTGACGCTGGACTTCTGCAGCGCGATCACTGCGGTGGGATTGCGGCGGAACACGCCTGCCACCATCTTCAGGTCCATGCCCTTGGCAACGCCGTTGGTGACGACATAGCCATCGGCAAAGCCGAAATCGGCAACCTTGCTGGCGATGAGCTGAGCAGTGCTGCCCGAGCCCTTGCCCTGCTCGATGGAAACATCGAGGCCGGCTTCCTTGTAGAAGCCCTTCTCCTTCGCCACCACGAAGCCGCTATTCGGGCCGTTATGGATCCAGTCGAGCAGCATCTTGACCGGACGATCAGCCGCCTGCACGGGCTGCGCCATCAGCACCGCCGCGCCTGCGACAGCGGAAAACAGTACCGCCGCAAAGAGATGCGAACGAAGAAGTGTATGCCGGTTGAGTTGTTCCATTTTCGCGATTTCCTTCCGTTTAAACTGCGCCAGGCTTTGCAAATTGCAGACCATTCCGCCGCTTGCTCCACCGCTTGAACGCTTTGCCACCCCTAACGGAATCCGCTTGCGATCACGCATCGCCTGCAGCACCGATTTTCCTTACTTTACTAACTCGTCAGTTTTTATAGGCACAAAAAAAGCAGATGCAAAGCGGATTCCCACGCCGTCCATTCGTGTTCGAACGGCATTGTGCGCATCGCCGCGTCTCTGCTTTTTCAGCAGGTGCACGGTCGATAAAGGGGCATACGCACGAAATTTAGCCGCTTGCATCGCCATTCTCATCAAGCACTGCCGCTTAGTCAGTTTCAGACAAGTGCGCGGAGCGGCGCTGAAACAGCCTGTCATCCGCATAACCCATGGTCTCAGGCTTGGCACGGCCCAGCATGACCTGGAAGTAGACGCGCTCAAGGCTGTTGTTTTCATACCCATGGATCACGCCAGGCGGGCAGGAAATGCAATCCCACTTACCGAGACGCTTGGTAATGCGGTTGCCTTCTTCATCCTCGACGAAGACATCGAGATGCCCATCGAGCACGAAGAACACTTCTTCCACCTCATGGGTATGCGCGGCATTACCCTGGCCCGGTTCGACATACATGATCGACAGGGTCATGTTGCGCGCCGGAATAACGGTAGGATCGTTATGCTTGCCAGAGCCGCCGGCACCAATGAAGCGATGCTGTGCCCGCTTGAAGCCCTCGATCTTGGCATCCTCGAAAGCGGCCCAATCGGCACGCTTGTTACGGAACTCGCCAACATGGGTGGCAATGATCTGCTCCAGCGACATGCCCTCCAGTTCAGGGGGGCGCTTATGACGCGCGACACTCATGACAGTCTCCTTCTCACTCACGTTAATATCGAGGCCAGTTGCCGCCGCATGTCTGGCGGCACCTTCCCATTCCCTTCACCCCAAGGATGCCAGTGCCGCCGCGTGAAAATGCCGGTCGACATAATTCTCCGGTGGCGGCGCCACGCCGCCCCACTGCCCTTCCACCACGGCGCGCAGCCGCAGCACATTGCCAAGCCCGACCATGTCGATCTCTGCGTCCACAGCGATGCCGCCGGGTGCTGTGGCGATGGCAAAGCCTTCGGCGGCAACATCGGCCGGAAGCCGCAGCCGTTCGGCCAACAATGCCACGGCCGCCGCCTGATTCTCCGCCGCCAGCGCCCAGCGCAGGCCCCGGATATAGGCACGGCAATAGGCTGTAAGCGCTGCTTCATGTCGCGCTGCCCAGGGCCGCATGACAAAACCAGCCGTGGACAGATACGGGCCGATTTCATCAATGGCTTCACAGATCAGCTTCAGGCCGGCGCGCTGCGCCTGGATCCGGAATGGCAGGTTCATGATCGAGGCCCGTGCCGCAGGGTCTTCCTGCATACGCTTGAAGCGGAATGGCGTGGCGCCCACCGGCTGCGCCACATAATCGCCGCGCTTAAGGCCATGCAGTTCCATGATGCGATACAGCACCAGGGCGAAGGCGGTGTTAGGTGCATCGACCAGCACGGTCTGACCACGCAGATCCTCGAACGAGCCGACATCCGGCTGGAACATCAGCGCGTTGAAGCCACTGTCGCCGCCCAGCACAACGGCAACATCTGCCTTGGCCAGCTCGACCATGGCGATGGCATTGTCCACGGCCGTATGCGCGATATCGTAATCCCCGGCGGCCAGGCCATTGCGCAACACACCGGAATCCGGTGTGAAAGTGAGATCGATATCCAGTCCCTCGGCCGCAAAATATCCTTGCGCTTGCGCCGCAAAGATCGCCAGGTTCTGCATACCTTCGAAAACGATGACTTTCAGCTTCTGCATCACGCCGTCCTTCCCATCGACTGTTGCTTGCGCCTGGCGGCTTGAATCATGCGCCACACGCGCGGCGGGGTCAGCGGTAGTTCCATCGGCTCGACGCCGAAACTGGAAAGCGCATTGGCTACCGCATTGGCAATGATGCCGCCAACCGGAATGGTGCCGCCTTCGCCCGCGCCCTTGGCGCCCAGCGGATTGAATGGCGATGGCCGCAGTCCGATGGCCGTGGAACGGATATTGGGAAAGTCGGTCGCCAGCGGCATCAGGTAATCGGCGAAAGACGCGCTCAGCATCTGGCCATTCTCATCGTAGACCAGATTCTCGAGCAGCGTGCCGCCCAGGCCCTGCACGATGGAGCCAATCGATTGGCCATGCAGGGTCAGCGGATTGATGACGCGGCCAGCATCTTCCACGGTGACATAATCCACCACCGTCACCTGTCCGGTGCCGGGATCGACTGTCACATGCGCCACATGGCTGCCATAGGCATAGGTATGGCGATGATTGTGGAAGGTCGCCTCTGTGCTGATATCCTGACAGGACAGATCAGCAAAGCTCAAGCGCCGACCATCGCGCGCCAGCACCTCGCCACGCGTAACGTCCACTTCATCAGGCGCACAGTTGAACCGCATCGCCGCTGCCTCACGCAGCTTCTGCTTGATCTCTTCCGCAGCCAGCAGGATCGCCGAACCGCCCATCACGGTGGAGCGCGAATGGTAGGAACCCCAGCCCTCCTTCACATAAGTGGTCGAGCCAAGGAACATCCGCACCCGGTCATAAGGCACATCAAGGGCATCGGCCGCGATCTGGGCCAGAATGGTCTCCGCCCCCTGACCGACGCCGGAGGAACCCACATAAACCGACGCCATGCCATCGGCCTCGATCACGATGCGTGAGGATTCGCGCGGACCAGCGGCGCCGCCTTCGATGAAACAGGCCACCGCCAGGCCATGATACAGGCCATCAACCAGCTTGCCCTGCAGATGCTGCTTCTCGGCCCAGCCGGCATCGGCGAGACAGCGGTCCAACAGCAATTCATAGGCGCCACTATCCAGCGCGGTGGGATTGTTCACCGGCGCGGTTTGCGGCAGCGGATAAGGCATCGCCGATTCGGGCACCAGATTGCGACGGCGGAACTCCACCGGATCGATGCCGAGATCCTTGGCGACAAGATCAAACAGGCGCTCACGGAAGAAATCCGCCTCAAAGCGGCCCGGGCCACGGTATGTACCGGACGGCGACTTGTTCGACACCTGCATCGCCACGTCTATATGCACATGCTCGACCTGATAAGGGCCGGAGATGAACTGCCCGGCATTGCGCGGCGTGATCACCGCAGCCGTGCGCATATAAGCGCCGATATTGGCCCAGACTTCGCCACGAATGGCGAGCACACGGCCTTCACGGGTGCAGGCAATCTCCAGCTCTGCCTCGATATCGCGGGCATGGCTGATAGCCAGCAGATGTTCGCGGCGGTCCTCGGTCCATTTAACTGGCCGGCCCAGCAATTTGGCCGCATAGGGAACCAGGAAATCCTCAGGGAAGAACTCGCCCTTCACGCCATAGCTGCCGCCCGAGTCACCCTCGATCATATCGACGGCTTCTTCCGGCAGGCCCATCGTGGCGGCCAGAATACGGCGATTGGCGAACGGCACCTTGGAGGCACCCCATACGGTCATATGGCCGCGCTCGACATCCCACTGTGCCAGCGAACCACGCAATTCCATGGTGACACCGGTATGGCGATGCACATAGAGCCGCTCACGCCTGGTATATTCGGCGCCAGCGAAAGCCGCCTCGGCATCACCTTTCCTGACCTCGAAAAAATGCGACTTGTTCGAGCCGGTGGCTTCGACCAGCAGGGCTTGATCACGGCGCGAGGCTTCGAGATCGGCCACAGGGGGCAGCATCTCGATATCCACTTCGATCAATTCCAACGCGTCCTCGCCGATGGCTGGGCTATCGGCGATCACCATGGCGATGGGCTCACCGACGTAACGCACCTTGTCCTGGGCGATCACCGGCTGCTGGAACGGCAGATATTCAGGTATCGGGAACAAGCGCACCGGAATGCTTGGTACCGGCAGCCCGATATCGGCTGCGGTGAGCACTGCATGCACGCCAGGCATGCGCCGGGCTGCCGACACATCTATAGAAATGATGCGACCATGCGGCACGCTGCTGCGCAGCATGACGGCGAAAACCTGATTGGGCAGCGACAGATCGTCGATATAGCGGCCCTTGCCACGCAGCAGCCGCAGATCCTCGACGCGGCTGATGGGCTGGCCGATGGCGGGCGCCGCCGCAGAGAATTCCCTGCCATGCACCGTCATTTCGGCTCTCCTTGGTCGGACTTCACCTGAATGCCCGGCTTGGCATAGGCGGCCCTTGCCTCCAGGATTGCGTCAATGATCGGCAGATAGCCGGTGCAGCGGCAGATATTGCCAGAGAGAACATGGCGAATCCGTTCTGCGTCGGCATCCGGCTCATGGGTCAGCAGGGCATGTGCGGTCGTCAGGATGCCCGGCGTGCAGAACCCGCATTGCAATGCATGATGCTTGCGGAAGGCGGCCTGCAATGGCGACAGTTCGTCGTCATTCGACAGCCCCTCCACCGTCACCACCTCGTGACCACCGGCCTGCGCCGCCAGCATCAGGCAGGATCGCACTGCCTCGCCATCCACCAGCACGGTGCAGGCACCGCAGACACCATGCTCGCAACCGACATGCGTGCCGGTCTTGCCGAAATGATGGCGCACGCAATCAGACAGAGTGGTGCGGGCTTCACCGGTGAACTCCACCGCCTTGCCATTCAAAGTGAATTGCACGGACATCGCTTGTTCCTTACTGCAACTGTTCGGCGCGGCGGACCACGCGCTCGAAGAGGGTTGCCACCAATGCCCGGCGGTATTCCGCATCGGCATGCAGATCGCTCATCGGATTGACGCTGGCGGCGGCAAGCGCCGCTGACGAGGCAATCAATGCTGCATCGATCTTCTGGCCCTCCATCGCCTGCTCGACATCATGCAGGCGACGCGGCATTTCGTCGGCACCGATAACGCCGACATGGACGTGGCGCGCCTGACCAGCCGCATCACGATCGTAATGCACGGCAACGCCGGCCAAGGCAAAATCACCCCGACGCAGCGCGAATTCCTCGAAGCCCCAGCGCCGTGCTGCCGGCCAGGCCGGCAGGTCGACCGCCACCAACACCTCATCTTCCGCCAGCACGGTCTGCAGCGGGCCGGTGAAGAAATCCGCCGCCGGCACGGCACGGCTGCCGCCAGACCCGACGATATGCAACACAGCATCGCATACCACCGATACGCCCGGCATTTCCGCCGCCGGATCGGCGTGGGCCAAGCTGCCGCCAACCGTGCCCCGGTTGCGAATCTGGTAATGCGCCACCTGATCAATCATCGCCACCAGTAATGGCTGCGCCTGGCGCAAAGCAACATCGCGCTCAATTTCGCACCAGCGGACCCGTGCCCCAAGGCGGGTACCGGCCGCCGCGATCTCTATGCCACGCAACGCTTCAATGGCGCCGATATCCACCAGCAGCGGCGGCGCCGCCAGGCGGAAAGCCAGCACCGGCATCAGGCTCTGGCCGCCAGAAATGATCTTGGCACCTTCATTGGCCTGCAGCAGGGCAATGGCTTCGGCCACACTGGCGGGGCGCGCGTATTCGAGACGAGACAACTTCATGTCAGGACCATGCGGATGAGGGGCGCATCAGGCAGGGATCTTCGGTAGCAGCAGGTAGGAATCGTGTTCCGGGCCGGTGAGGATGGTGCAAAGGCCATCGAACTCGGCGCGTGGGCGATCCGCTTCACTGTTATGCAGGATGCGCCCGGGAATATCCCAAGCCTCGAAATCGCGGCCCTGAATCGTCAGCACCAGACGATGGCCCGGCGGGCAGACAATGCTGGTCGGCCAGATTTCGACGTCCAGTTCATAGGCTTCGCCAGGCGTCAGTTTCTGGATTTCGTCGTGGCTGTGATAGGGCCGGTAGGGCTGCGTCATCGCCGCATCCTGCTTGCGATGCGAGGCTCGTAGCCAGCCACGCGCCACCGGCGTGAGATCGCTGGCGCCAGTGAATACCACTTCCTCACCGGCCGGATCGAATAGCCGCAGGGTGACGAACAAGTCCATATCCGTTGTGCTGGAACTGACCCAGAGATGCGCCTTGAGCGGGCCGGTGAATTCGGTTTCCTGCACGAAAGGCTCGGTGCTGAAGCTGATGCCTTCGCCCAGCGACCGATAGCTCAGCTTGGCTTCCACCTGCGGCGGAGAAGCCTTTAGCGCTTTGCCGGCAGCATCGAGATGCAGGCGGGTCCATGCCGTGCGGGCCAAGGGCCATTCCGTTTCGGTGCGGAAGGCGCCGCCATCGGGCCGGCGGATGAACAGCCGTATTCTAGCCTCATCGTCCCAGCCGTTTTCCTCACCTTTCAGGAAGTGATCGAAGAAACGCTGCTGGCGCTGGATGAATTCCGGCAGATAAAAACTCTCGAAATGCGTGCCAATATGAAGCTGCAGCCATTTCTGCTGCGAACCGGCACGCAGAAAACCTTCGATATTGCCGCGCAGATGCAGGCCGGAACCGCCCCAATTGCCCGCCGAGAGCAGCGGCACATCGATGCGCGGCAGGTTTGGCGAACGCGCCCTGTACCAGGCATCATCCAGGGGATGCTCCAGCAGATCACGCGGATGATCGGCGCGGTTGCCGGCAAGCATTGCCGGACTCAGTGGCGCGCCGGTATTCGGCTGGCCGGTATCGCGCTCGCGGTAATGCGTGGCAGCGTTGCCATGCTGATTTGGCAGCACCTGGCGCGGATACCAGGCGGTAGGGAAGAGATGACTGAAAATGCCGCCGTGATGGCTCCAGTCGCGATAAAGATCTGAGCCACCTTCCCAGACACAGATTGCCGCCAGATGCGGCGGTCGCAGCGACGCCACCTGCCACTGCTTGATGCCGTAATAGGAAATGCCGATGGTACCGACCTTGCCATTCGACCAGGGCTGCACGCCGGCCCATTCGATGGCATCGTAATAATCCTGTGTTTCGCGCGGCGAGAAGGGATCGAGATAGCCCGGCGATTTGCCGCTGCCGCGCGAATCAACGGCAACCACCACATAACCCGCTGGCACCCAGCGCTCCGGATCCACCAGTTCCCAGCGCAGATGTTCGCCGGAAGTACCTTCCGAATCCACGCCCGGATAGATGCGCTTCAGCACATCCCATTGCAGCTTATAACCATCGGCAAAGTGGATGTCCTTGCCGTAGATGCCCATGGCCATCACCACGGGATAGCGCCCGGGCTGCGCCGGGCGGTAGACATTGGCACGCAGCACGGTGCCATCGCCGACCTGGATCGGCACGTCTTTTTCAAAAACCATGTCCGCGACGCCAGCACCCGGCTTCGCGCCACCTTTCACGCCACCCATCTGCCTCACCCCCGAAACGGGCTGCAGCCAGGAAGCCGCAGCACGATACTCAACAACCCGACACCCAAGCCGCAATTCACAACATGGCAATTTCCTGGTGTCAGCCGTCTTCACCAAACACCGCAGCCGTCTCCAAGCTGCGATAGGGCCGCACCACCACTGCATACTTAATTGACTGTCCGGTTAGTTTAGTTTGCAAGCACAGCATGGTCAAGCAAATGTCGCATTCTGCGGCAGCCCAGCAATCAGGCAGTTGCTGCGTGAAATTGCGGCAAGCTGCCGGTCACGCCGTCAGGCTAAGGCGGCCAGCAGCCGGTCGCGCGTGAACGGCAGGGCACGCAACCGGGTACCCAGCGCACGGCTGACCGCATTGCCGAGTGCTGCCGCTGTTGGGCCCTGTGATGTCTCGCCGACGCCCAGGGGTTCCGTCTCCCAGTCTATGATAAAACGTGTTTCGATTTCAGGCACTTCTGAAAAACGCAGAATCGGATAGCTGTCCCAGTCACGACTGCTGATCATACCGCCATCGCTGCGCACCGTTTCCTTCAGGCACCAGCTCAGCGATTGCACGATACCACCTTCGACCTGGTTTCTTGCGCCATCGGGATTGATCACAAGTCCGGCATCGACGACGCACCACACGCGCGTCACCTGCACAATTTCTTCAACCTCAACCTCCACCACCACGGCACAATAAGCCGATTTGTTCTTGTAACGCGCGAAGCCGATGCCTTTCGCGCGGCCCATACCAGTTTTGGCATCGGCTTCCCATCCCGCCATGGCGGCCACCCCCTCCAGCACGGCGAGAGCGCGTGGATCCTTCAGATGCTGCTTGCGGAAATGCAATGGATCGCAACCAGCCCGTTCCGCTAGTTCATCCATGAAACCTTCGATGGCGAATACATTCGGCTGTGCGCCAAGCGCCCGCAGCGATGACGTGCGCAGCGGTAATTGCGGCAGAAGGTGGTGCCGCACGCTGATCGATGGCAGATCATAAAGGGGCGCAATATTGCGCATGGCACCGCCGCCCACCGCATCGGCGACATCGCTGATTGCCTTCGGTACAAAAGCCGCATCGCACGCAGCGGCGGCGCTGAGATTGACGTCACCGCCGGCGCCCGGCCGGCTGGAATGAGTGCCACTCCAGACCTCGGCCCGCCATGGTCCGATCCGGCCCGAGGCATCCATGCCCGCCTGCAGGCTGATCGCCATCGCCGAGCCGCAGGTGGCGGCCATTTCATCCGCCCGGCTCCACAACACGCGGACCGGCCGGCCAGGGAATGCTTCCGCCAGAAGGGCAGCCTCCAGCGCCACATCATCGGCACCATTATGGCCATAACAGCCCGCGCTTGGGCGATGCTCCAGCACGATCTCCTCTGCCGGCAAGCCCAGGACGCGGACAAGCTGGCTGCGCAGCGGGAAAACCCCTTGGCTGTGTGTCCAGATATGCAGTCCGCCGCCACCGCGCATAGCCACAGCACAGCTAGGCGCAATAGAACCATGCAACAGGAAGCTGCGCGAATAGGTGGCTGCATGCGGAGCAATGCCCGGACCGGTTGACACCGGATCATCACGCATCGTTTGCGCAGGCTGCGCCTGTAACCATGGGGCAATATCTTCCGGTATGACAATCTCGGCTTGCCGCCAGCGCAGCCGTGGGCCGAGATAGTCAGCCGCCTGTCGAGCCAGGGTTTCGCTATCGGCAACAACAGCAAGGAAATCACGCCGCCGCAGTAGCCGGCATTGCTCGGCAAAACGTGCCTTGAAAGCCATCTCCGGCAAATTCTCAAGCACCGCGCCATGAGCGGGTGGATGCAGCACGCGGCCATGCAACATGCCCGGTAGCTGCAGGTCCTGCAGGAATCCACCGCCGGCAATGATGTGCGGCAGATCACGGCGCGGCAGAGACTGCCCGATCGAACGCTGCATAGTCGCAGGCCAACCACTCCAACCGTCACGCAGGTCCTGCTGCCAGTCGATCCGGCCTGCCAGCGACCACAAATCATGGCCAGTGGCGACATCGCCATGCCACACTTCGCCTTGGACCAGATCCAACTGGGCAGGATCGGCATTCAGCATCGACGCGGCAATGGCAATAGTGGATGTGCGCAAGCAGGCGGCCGCTGTGCGTATGGCGGCACCGCCGCTTTCAATCGACTGGCTGCTGGCGGTGAGCCATTCATCCGGGCCGGAGCTGGTGAGCAATGGCTGCAGATCGAAGCACTCAGGCTTCAGGTTCAATTCTTCGGCAGCGATCTGGATCAGGGCAGTATGAATACCCTGCCCCAACTCCACCTTGCCGCTGCGCAGACTGACGCGGCCCGGCTGTTCCAGTGCCAGCCAGGCACCGAGGCATGGATTGTCCTGCAGGCTTTTCGGCGGCGGTTTCATGCCTAGGCGGTAACGCGTGCTTTGGCCGCCGCCGCTATCGCCGCCAAGATGCGTGGATGTGCCCCACAGCGGCAGAGATGGTGGTCGAGCTGGGCGGCAATCTCAGTCCGGCCGGGTAGATAATCCAGGCCACGCAGCCAAGCATAGGCCGTGATCAGAATGCCGCTGAGACAATAGCCGCATTGCGCTGCCTGATGGGTCACGAAGGCATCAATCAACATCCTGCCGAGAGGATCATCCTGCAAGGCCTCTGGCGTGCGGATATTTCGACCGGCCATATCCGCCACCTCAATCCGGCAAGCATGGCGCAGCACATCATCAACCAGCACCATGCAGGCACCGCATTGCTCCAGACCACAGCCGAAGCGTGCTGCCGTCAGGCCAAGTTGATTCCGCAAGGCTTCCAGCAAAGTCGCACCAGCAGGAACAGCGACAGCTTTATCGCAACCATTGACGCATAGCCGCACCGTTTCCGCTGGTGCGGCAACTGGCGGGGCTACAGGCTCCAACCTCACAAGAAAGCGACCCGCGAGGCCGCGACACCCTGGCGCTCGAGATGATGCGCCACGCGCAGGGCCAGATCCTCGCGCCATGGAGCAGCGATCACCTGCACACCAATGGGCATTGGCGCTGCCTTGGCATAGGGCGTCGCCACCACCGGCAGGCCGAGGAAGGAAATCGGCTGCACGAACATGCCGATGGTGGACTTCACCGGCAATTCCACACCATCGATGACAATGATCTCCTGGCCGAATTGCGGTGCCACACAGGGAGTGGCTGGTGCCAGGATGATATCGACATCGCGGAAGATTTCCTGCACCCGGGATTGATACCAGCGGCGGAAGCGGCTGGCCTGGGCATACCATTCGCCCGGCAGCAGGGCGCCGGCCAGGAAACGGTCGCGTGCCTCGGGGTTGATATCATCGGCGCGCTGCTTCAACCGCTCACGATGCAGATTGGCGCCTTCGATGGCCGTCATAACATAGGCAGCGGCACGGGCACGATGGGCTTCCGGGATCGTCACTCGCCGGTCGGCACCCAATGCCTTGGCGAAAGCCTCCACTGCCTCATGCGCCAGCGGTTCTCCGCCTTTGGCGAAGTAGCCATCAGCAACGGCGATACGCAGACCATCGATGCCTTGCTCCAGACTACCTAGGACCGGCTCCGGCGCGCACTGGGCGCAGACCGGGTCGGCGGCATCCGGCCCCTGTATTGCATCGTAGGCCAAGGCCAGATCCCGCGTACTGCGGGCAATCGGCCCAAGATGATCAAGGCTGGACACGAAGGGGAAGCTGCCATTACGCGGTAAGCGGCCAAAAGTCGGCTTCAAGCCGAACAGACCGCAGAAAGAAGACGGCACACGGATCGAACCATTGGTATCGGAGCCAAGGCTGAGAGGCACCATGCCGCTGGCGACCGCCACACCAGAGCCGCTGGATGAGCCACCGGCGCCACGCGAGGGATCATGCGGATTACGGGCATGGCCGTAATGCACATTCTCGCCAACGAAATCGTAGGCATACTCGCTCATGTTCAGCGCGCCGATCAGAATGGCACCGGCGGCTTCCAGGCGTTGGATCAACGGCTGATCGGCCTGGCGCGGGGCATGATCGCGATTGATTGCCGAACCAGCCACCGTGACACGTCCGGCAACATCATAAAGACTCTTCACCGCGAAGGGCACACCGGCCAGCGGCCCCAGCACCGTTCCGGCGGCACGCGCCGCATCCAGCCGCGACGCCGTGGCGCGGGCGCGATCCGCCATCACATCGGTGAAGCCGTTCAGCTTCGAATCCAGGGCGGCGATGCGGCCCAGGGAAATCTCCACCGCCTCTGCCGCGCTCCGGCGACCGGACTGAACCTCGGCTGCAATTTCCGCCGCGTTGCTGGTATGGTCGATCATGGCTTGAACACCGATGCCAGCTCCACCTCATCGGGCAGGGGAAAATCCAGATAGAGCCGGGCAAGCGGCACGATCCGCTTGATATTCGTCACCACGCCCGGCAGCTGCTCCGGCGTGATGGTGAAGCCGCTCAGCGCCGCGCTCTGGCGCACGAAAGTTTCGGCATCGAATTCATCGCCGCTCATGCTGCTGCTCATGCCTGGGCCTCCTGGCCGCCACTCTCTCCACCAACCTGGGCGGCGAATTTCTCGAAGAACTGATCCGCCATCTTCTTGGCCACGGAATCGATCATGCGGGCACCGAGCTGAGCGATCTTGCCGCCGATATTGGCCTCCGCCTCATAGCTCAGCAGACACTGATCCTCGCCCTCCGCCGTCAACGCCACCTTGGCTCCGCCCTTGGCATGCCCGGCAATGCCGCCATCACCTGCACCAAGAATGCGATAGCCATTCGGGGGATCGAGATCGGCCAGTTCGACCTTGCCGCGGAACGTGGCCGAAACCGGCCCGATCTTCATCTTGGCAACAGCGGCAAAGCCGCCTTCCTCGGTGCGCTCCAGGGATTCACAACCCGGGATGCAGAGCTTCAGTACTTCCGGATCATTGAGCTTCTGCCATACTGTGTTGCGTGATGCCGGGAGGGAAACCTCGCCCTTCATATTCATAGCCATCGCAATGCCACCCCTGGACTACGTTTTACAACAGAATGAACAACACCTATCGGATCACCGACAATACGTCAATAATTGACTATCTGGTCAATTGGTGACCTACTTGCTCACAATCCGTTCAATAGTGGACCGCATGCAATGACCAGCTTGCCACCGATTCCCGACGAGCTCTGGGCCGAAATGGCCGAAATCGGGCCGCGCTGGGGTTCCGATACCGGCGGCAATGTCCGGCGCATGATCGAAGCCTTCAGCAAGGTGCTGAAAAACGCGCCAAAGGCTGGCGTATCGGTGACCAGCGATATTGCCTATGGCCCACATCCACGCCAGCAATTCGATATTTTCTCGCCGCAGGATTCAATCGACAAACCGCGGCCAGTGCTGCTGTTTGTCCATGGCGGTGCCTTCGTCGAGGGGCATCGCAACCGCAGCGACGAGATTTACGCGAACGTGCTTTATTATTTCGCGCGGCACGGGATTGTCGGCATCAATATCGGTTATCGCCTGGCTGACGACACATCCTATCCCGGGGCCAGCCAGGATATCGCCAGTGTGGTCGACTGGGTGAAAAGCCATGCCACCGACTGGCGGATTGATCCGGCACGGATCTACCTGATGGGCCATTCCGCCGGCGGCGCCCATACCGCCAGCTATGCCTATGACCAGCGCCTGCATGGCGCCAAGGGCCATGGCCTAGCCGGCCTGATCATCGTCAGCGGCCGTGTGCGGGCCGACAATCTGGCCGAGAATCCCAATGCCCGAAAAGTAGAGGCCTATTACGGGCCAGATGCCACCAAGTTCGACGATTACTCACCGGTCTCGCATGTCGATGCCAATAGTGTGCGCACCTTCATCGCGCTCGCGGAATTCGAGAATCCGCTGATCGACCTCTACTGCCTGGAACTGGCGCACCGGCTGGCCGTGGCAAAACGTCGGGCGCCGCCGGTCTACTGGCTCAAACGCCACAACCACACCTCATCCATCGCGCATTTCAACACCGCTGAAACTGCACTGGGCGAAGCGATCCTCGGATTTATCGCCGAAGGCTGAACCTTAAGCCGTCGGCCGGATGCCGATGAACTTGATCTGCGACATTTCCTCGATGGCATAGCGCACACCCTCGCGGCCAACACCGCTCTGCTTCACACCGCCGAAAGGATACATGTCGAGCCGGAAACGGCTGGCCTCGTTGATCCAGAGCGAGCCGACATCGAAATCATCGGCGAATTGCAGCGCCGTGGCAAGATTGCTGGTGAATACCGCACCCTGCAAACCGAAGGGCGAATCATTCGCCAGCGCAATGG
This sequence comes from Ferrovibrio sp. MS7, assembly GCF_038404985.1. NCBI lineage: Bacteria > Pseudomonadati > Pseudomonadota > Alphaproteobacteria > Rhodospirillales > Rhodospirillaceae > Ferrovibrio > Ferrovibrio plantarum. The sequence continues at coordinate 1,670,048 of NZ_JBBKBA010000001.1, read as the reverse complement.
CCTCCTCCACGGTCTTGAACGGCACCAGGATCGCCACTGGGCCGAAGACTTCTTCGCGCCACAGCCGCGCCGCTTTCGGCACCAGGCTGAGGATGGCCGGCGAGATCGTCGCGCCATCGCGGCTCGGTTCCAGCACGGTAACGGCACCATGCTGCTTGGCATCGGCGATCATTGCCATCACCCGGTCAGCGGCCTGGCTCGATACCATGGCGGCAACATCGGTGGCGGGATCCTCGGGCTTGCCGACCTTGAGTGCGGCCGCAGCGGCGGCGAACTGCGCGGTGAAAGCCTCGAACACTGATTCCTGCACCAGCACACGCTGGGCCGAAATGCATTGCTGGCCACTGGCCTCGAAGGCGGCGCTGGCGATCTTCTTGGCAGCGACGGCCAGATTGGCATCAGCCAACACGATATTTGCGGCATTCGAGCCCAGCTCAGCAACAAATTTCTTGGCGCCAGCGGCGCGGGCCAGGGCTTCGCCACCCTGCGTGCCGCCGGTGAAGGATACCGCCCGCACATCGGAATGCGCCGCCAGGGCAAGCGCCGTCTCCTTGTCTCCGGTCACCACGTTGAACAACCCCTCAGGCCATCCTGCCGCACGGAACAGGGCAGCCAGCTTCAAAGCGGTACGGGTGCCGGCCGGAGCCGGCTTCACCACCACGGTGTTGCCGGCGGCAACAGCCGGCGCCAGCTTCTGCACCAGCAGGTTGATCGGCGCATTGAACGGCGTAATGGCACCAACCACGCCATAGGGCAAATGACGGGTCATGCCGATCAAACCGGTGCCAGTGGCTGCGGCATCCAGCGGCAATACCTCGCCGCCAATCTGCGCGATGGCAGCGGCACAGGCCTCGATGAATTCCACGCCGCGCTGGGCTTCGAAGCGGCAGGCCCGGATCGGTTTGCCGACATCCTCGGCGATGAGCTGTGCCAGTGCTTCGGCCTCGCCTTTCAGTGCCGCTGCCGCTTGCCGCAGCCACTGGATGCGCGTATGCAGCGGCGTCCTGCGCAGCGCCCGGAAAGTCGCGAGCGAGGACGCCACCGCTGCCGCCACGCCCGGCACGCCGGCTTCGGCGATTTCGCCAATCACGGCGCCGTCACTAGGACGCACCAGATTGAAACGGGTGTCGGTTGGCAGGGCTTCACTGCCTGGGAAATACGACTGAATGATATTGGCCATGACCTCACCCGTCAGACTGGTTGCACCATGCGATACAGAATATTTATTACTAACCAGATAGTCAATATTGGCAGACAAGGATTGACCCTGTAGGGTTGCCGTCTCCAATATTTCGCCACCATCTGCACAGGCAATGGGCAGATGGTGGCGAAACAATACTCGAATGCATTTCTACAGGTGAAGCATATGATGACCACAACCACCCCTCCGCTCCGCGTCGGCATCGCTGGACTTGGTGCCATTGGCCTTGATGTGGCACGACGCCTGGATACTGGCATTGATGGCCTGATGCTCGCCGGAATTGCCGCCCGCGATGAGGCCAAGGCTGTTGCCAAGCTGGCTTCCTTCAAGCAACCCCCGGCAATGTGTAGTCTGACCGCACTTGCCGAGCAGGCCGATATCGTGGTGGAGAGCCTGCCGGCGGCGGCATTTCGTGACATTGCCGTACCGGTGCTGATGCGCGGCAAAATCCTGATTGCCATCAGTTCGGCTGCCTTGCTTGAGGCCGAAGACCTGCCAGTACTGGCCCGGCGGCATGGCGGCCGCATCATCGTGCCGTCTGGTGCGATGATGGCCCTGGATGCCCTGGCGGCGATGGCAGAAGGCGAGATCACCAGCGCCAAGCTGATTTCACGCAAGCCGCCAAACGGCTTGCGCAGCGCCCCCTATCTGGCCGAACAGGGCATCAGCCTGGAGGCGCTGACCGCGCCACTCTGCGTGTTCAGCGGCAATGCCCGCGCCGCAGCAAAGGCTTTTCCGGCCAATGTCAATGTCGCGGCAACGCTGAGCCTCGCCGGCATCGGCCCGGATCGCACCCAGGTCGAGGTCTGGGCCGATCCCAGCCTGGTACGCAACACCCACGCCATCGAGATTACTTCTGATAGCGCGCTGCTCTCCGCCACCATCGAGAACCTGCCGATGGCCGATAACCCACGTTCCAGCCGCATCACGGCCATGTCCATCGTCAGTACGTTGCGGCGGCTGACCGCGACCCTGCAGGTTGGCAGCTAAAGGCCGGGCAACCGGGCGGCAATTCTGCTCTCGCCCCTCAGGCGGCGATGGTATCAACCATGCCGCAAAGGCCGCGCACCAGGCTGTAGGGGGCCAGCATCGAGGTCTTGGGATTGCTCGGCAGCACCTGGGCCACCACATGGCTGCTGAAGCTGCCGAAGGCTCCGCTGGCCTCGACGCTATGCTGATTGCGTGCCTCGGTAGGATCCACCATCAACCGCACCCGGGTATGGTCGAAGCCGAGACCCGCCAGCGCCACGGCCGCAACCACATTGGCATTCTGCGGAAAAGCCAGGGCCGCTTCGCGCGCGCTGCCCTCGAAGAACGGCGTCGGCTCTGTCACCTTGGCCAGATCAATCATGCTTTCAGCCTTGGTGCCGATCCAGGCTTTCGGCGCCTTGCGACCGATATATTGCACCCGCTCGAGTCCGGCATGTTTCGCCGCCCCCAGAGCATCCAGGCCACCCAGCGCACCGGCAGGTACCAACACTCTGGCGCGGCCCGCTTTCGCTGCAGTACGCAGGCGGTTTTCCAGTTCGGCATCGGCCAATGCGCCGACAGAGGCGATCAGCAAGTCAACGCCGCCACTCAAGATCGCAGCCCCATAAGCCCGCAAGCCGCCATGGCCGGCCGCCTCTACCACGATATTGGGTTGCTTCGCCAGCAATCCGGCGGCATCCGTCACCAGCGGCAGGCCCTCAGGCAGCGCCCGCTGCGATTCAGGCCGCAGCAACACACCAGCCAGTGCCATATCATCTCGGCCGGCAATTGCCTCGGCCACCAGGCCACCGATGGCACCATAACCGATCAGGCCAACCTTCAGACCGGACATGGGATCAGCCTCCGAGATAAGCGCGCAGCACATCCTTGTTACCGAGCAAAGCCGCAGACGTGTCTGCAGCCACAACACGGCCGGTTTCCAGCACATAGGCGCGCGAGGCAACCGAGAGTGCGTTATGCACATTCTGCTCCACCAGTAGAATGGTCATGCCGCCTTTCTGCAACTCACGCACCGCACCCATCACTTCCTGCGCCAGCAGCGGGCTGAGGCCCAGGCTCGGCTCATCCAGCAACAGCAGAGTCGGCTCCGAGATCAAGGCGCGGGCAATTGCCAGCATCTGCTGCTCGCCGCCAGAAAGCGTGCCGGCCAATTGCTTGCGACGCTCGCGCAGGCGCGGAAAGCGGTTGAAGCCATCCTCGACGCGGGCATCCAGCTTAGTCTTGTCGCTGACGATATAGCCGCCGAGCTGGAGGTTTTCCTCGACAGTCATTTCCGGCCAGACATGACGCTCTTCCGGGCAATGAGCAATGCCGGCACGCAGCACCTCATCGGCCCGCTTGCCGGAAATATCGCCGCCCTTGAACAGGATACTGCCGGCGGACGGGGCCATCAGGCCGGAAATCGCCCGCAGCGACGTACTCTTACCGGCACCATTCGAGCCGATCAGCGCCACCACCTCGCCCTGGGCGATGCTGAAGCTGACGCCATGCAATGCCTGCACCTTGCCGTAGCTGACCTTGAGGTCGCGCAATTCCAGAATCGGTTGCTGCGTCATATCAATGCCCCGTCGCGCTGCCGAGATAGGCAGCAATCACTTCCGGATTGTTGCGCACTTCCTCCGGGCCGCCTTCGGCCAGCTTGAGGCCGAAATTCATCACCACGATACGGTCTGAAATGCTCATCACCAGGTTCATATTATGCTCGACCAGCAAGAGCGCCTCGATTTGGCTGCCGACAAGGCCCTTCAGGATCGTGCCCAGCTTCAACGCCTCCTCTGAATTGAGGCCGGCCGCCGGCTCATCCAGCATCAGCAGGCGCGGCTTGGCACCCAGGCCGATACCGACTTCCAGCAAACGCAACTCGCCGCAGGAAAGCGATGCTGCCTCGGTGTTCATGCGTGAACCCAGGCCGATCAAGTCAACGATCTCTGCTGCACTATCACGCAGCCGGGCCTCGCTCTGCTTCACGCCACTGCCGGGCAGCAGGGTGGCGAGCAGCGATAGCGTGCCCTGGCGCTGATGCGCCGCCAGAATATTCTCGAACACCGACAGGCTCTTGAGGATATTGGTCTTCTGGAAGCTGCGCACCACGCCAAGCCGCGCGATGTCATGCGGCGCCCTGCCTGTCACCACCTGGCCCTCGAAAGCCGCCGAACCATCGGTCGGCTTGAGGAAGCCTGTGATCATGTTGAAACAGGTGGTCTTGCCGGCGCCATTCGGGCCGATCAGGCTAACGATCTCGCCCTTGTTGACCTCGAAAGACACGTCGTTGACGGCGGTGATGCCACCAAAGCGCATGCGGAGGTTATTGACCTGCAGCATCAGACGGCCTCCTTGGCACGGGCGTAATTGTCACGCTTTTCCGTCAGGAACCCCATGATGCCACGCGGCATGAACAGCACCACGGCGATCACGATGGCGCCGAAGATCGAGAGCCGCAATTCCTTGAAATCACGCAGATACTCTTCCAGCACCACGACCACCAGTGCACCGAGCACCGGGCCGACCAACGTACCCTTGCCGCCCAGCAGCACCATGATGATGGTGGAAGCCATGAAGCTGAAACCAAACACTTCCGGGCCGACAAAGGAGATATAATGCGCATAGAAGCCGCCGCTCAGGCCTGCCAGTGCTGCAGCAACGACAAAAGTGAGCAGGGCATAGTGGAACGGCGAGATGCCGACCGACTGTGCCACAAAGCGGTTCTCTCGGATCGCCACCGCACCGCGCCCGATATTCGAATAGACGAAGCGGAAAGCAACATAGAGCACGATGGCGGCAAGCAGCAGCGCGACATAGTAAAAAGCGGTCTTCTGTCCCAGAGCATCGAGCACAGCAATGGCCGGCGGCTTGCGGATGCCGGAAATACCCATCGGACCATTGGTCAGCGCCACCCAGTTATTTGCCACCAGACGCAGCACTTCAGCGAAGCAGAGCGTGATGATGACAAAGAACGGACCACGCAGCCGCAGCGTGATGGCGCCGATGGCAAGGCCGGAGATGGCCGCAATGACACCGGCAAAAGGTATGGTCAGCTCGATCGGCAACCCCAACTTCGACGAGCCGATGGCTGCGGCATAAGCGCCGATGCCGAGGAAAGCCATATGACCAAGAGGAAATTCACCGACATAGCCAACGATCAGGTTGAAGCTGGTCGCCAGGATCAGCGAAAACATCACCATGACGCCAAGATGCAACACATACTCATTGCGCACCAATAGCGGCAACAGAGCTGCAACAGCAATGAAGGCGAGCAGAATATTACGTTCGGTATTGCGCATCACACCCGCTCCGCGCGCTTGGAAAACAGGCCATAAGGCCGCACCAGCAGCATGACAATGACCATGGCGAAGCCGATCGCATCGACATAGCCGGTGCCGACATAGCCCCCCCATATGGCTTCAACCAGACCAAGGACCAGGCCGCCGACAATGGCGCCGGGGAAACTGCCCATGCCGCCGAAGATTACCACGACGAAAGCCTTCAGGCTGACGAGACCGCCAATGGTCGGCTGTGCCACGTAGATCGAACCGAGCAGCATGCCGGCAACGCTAGCCAGCACGATGCCCATGGCGAAGGTGGTGGCATAGACCTGGGCAGTCTGGATGCCAGCAAGCTTTGCCGCCATGGTATCCTGGAAAGTGGCGCGCATGGCGCGGCCTAGCTTGGTGTGCTGGATAATCAGATGTGATGTCAGGATCAGCAGCGCGGCTATGCCAACAATGGCCAGGCGCGCCTTGGTCAACACCACAGGGCCAAGGAAGATCGGTGCGTTCGGCATCGGGCCGGTGACTTTCAGCGGTGCCGTGCCGTAGATCAGCAACGCGGTATTCACCAGGAAGATGGAAAGGCCGATGGTGAGCAGGATGCCGGGCTCTTCGCCCTGTTCGCGCACACGCTCGATCAGCACGCGCTCGATCAGCCAGCCGGCGGCCCCCATCACCACGATCACTGCCAGCAGCGAGGGGAAGAAGCCGAGGCCGAGATGCACGGTGAAAGTCCAGCCGAGCAGGCCGCCCACCATGTAAATATCGCCATGCGCGAAATTCACCACGCGCATCAGGCCGAAGACCAGGGTGAGGCCGATGGCGGATAGCGCATAGAAGCTGCCATTCACCAGGCCATTGGCCACCAATTGCAGTAAGAAATCCATCTTCACCCCGCCTACTGAAAGAGAGAACCAGCCGGCGGCAATAGCCGCCGGCTGGGTAATGCTTATTGACCGATAGAAGTCGACGCGGCAACCACCGGCACGCCGCTGCGAAGCTGCACCAGCACCACATCGAAACCGCTGGCCTGACCCTTGGCATCGAAGCGGAACTTGCCGTTCGGGCCTTCATAATCAGTCTTGGTCAGAGCCTCACGGATCTTCTCCGGCTCGGTGGAACCAGCACGCTGGATCGCATCCATGATGATGTTGATCGCGTTGTAGCCAGCCGCGCCATACTTGCCCGGCTTCTCCTTGGTCTTCGCCTCATAAGCGGCGACGAAGGCCTGGTTCTTCGGTGTGGTCATGGTCGAGGCATAGGGCACCGCAGCATAGATACCCTCGGACGCTTTCTCGGTCAGGCGCATGAAGTCGGCAGTGGCCCAGGAGCCAACACCGAAGATCTTCAGGTTGAGGGCAAACTCGGCCTTCTGCTTCACGAAGATAGAACCGTCCTGAGTTTCGGCGGCAACGAATACACCATCGGCGCCCGATGCCTTCAGCTTGGCCAGCAGGGTGTAGAAGTCGGTGGTGCCGTGATCGAAGTAATCCTTCATCACGGTAGTGGCACCCAGCGCCTTCATGTTCTTCTCGAACTCTTCAACGCCGCCACGGCCCCAGTCGTCGTTGACGCCGATATAAGCAACTTTGCGCAACTTGAGCTGATCATAGAGGATCTTGGCGAAAGCCTCGGCGAGCAGCGCGTCGGTCTCGGTGGCGCGGAAGAAGTAGCGATTACCCTTCTCCGTCAGATCGGCCTTGGACGACACGCCGGTAACCAGCGGGATCTTGTAGTTTTCGGCCACCGGCATCACCGCCAGGGTGGCGGAGGAGCAGAAGGCGCCAGAGAGTACAGTCACCTTGTCGCGCTGGATCAGCTTTTCGGCCGCGTTCACCGACTTGGCCGGATTGCACGAACCGTCCTCGATGATCAACTCGACCTTCTTGCCGAGCACACCGCCGGCAGCATTGCGCTGCTCAACCGCGAGTTCGGAGCCGGAGACATCGGCCTTGCCGTTATAGGCCACCGAGCCGGTAAGCGGCTGGATGACGCCGATCTTGATGGTGTCCTGCGCCTGGGCGGGCTGGCCCAGGAACAATGCAGCGGCGGCTACAGCGCCGAATAAAGCAGTCCGATTCATGCACTCCTCCTTGTCGTCTTGGTTGGCTTGGGTTGATCACATGACACTGTTGCGACGGCCGAAAAGCGAGCGGAAGAATCCGACAAACGCATCGCGGACGATCGACCAGAGGAGCCGACCCGCATCCAGCGACTGGGCTGGCGGCGGCGGCGAAACTTGTTCCTGGGCAGCGGCAGGCGCAGCATTTTCGCCTATCTCTGCGGCCGTGGCCGGCACCCGCGCGGCAAGCTGGGCTTCCAGATTGCGCACGAATTCAGCGGTGATGCGGTTGGCGATTTCCTTCACCACCCCGGCCTTGCCGAATTGCGCCAGTGCCCCGGCCAGGTTGATGGTGCAATCCACCGCCACACGGCTGCCGGCTGCATCCGGCAGCACGCGGTAGGTCATGCTGCCCGAGGCGCGGGAGTTGCTCTTGGCATCCGCGCCCTTGCCCTCGACATGGCCGCTCATCGCCGCGTCATCACGCTTCAGCGTCACCTCGCCATCGAAAGCCGCGGCGAGCGGGCCAACTTTCACCGAGAACTGGCCGCGATAGCGGTCGTCGCCGAGTTCGGCCAGGATCGCCGCACCTGGCAGGCAGGAAGCGACAAGGCGCACATCAGAGAAAGCGCCCCACACCACATCAGGGCCATGCGCAACAGTGAATTCCTTTTCGATCTGCATTGCTCTACTTCCTCAATACATGCCCAGCGCTGAAGCGCCGCTGCGCGGGTCCGCCGCCGCTAAATGCGGAAAACCGGCCCGCATCATCACCACCTGCTGCACCGAGCGATGGGCGAACCGCTGTAGCGCCCGGTCAGGCACCGTGCCAGCGGCGCAATGCACACCGTCCTCGGCACTCAATTCTTCCTTGTCATCCAATGCCCAGCGCGGATTGGTCACGGCTTCGGCGGGTGTCGCACCGGCAAGCAGATCGGCCAGCACCTGGCTGTTCCATGGCAACTGATTGACGCCGCCCGGCGTGGCGCCCAGGCAGAGTGTTTCACCATGGCTCAAGGCCCAGGCATGCAACGTGGTTTGCGGCACGCGCCCTGCCGCCGGGGCATTGCGTGCCTGCGGCGGTGCATTCAGGTCGAAACCACGGCCCGGACGGTTGTTCAGCACCAGGCCACTTTCCAGCACCACACCGGAACCGAAACGCGGGAAGGAATTGCTATGCACCACCACCACGGCATTACCCTGGTCGTCGGCCGCCGTGACCACCGAGGTGCCCTCGTCCTGAGCCTCACGGTTGCGCTTGCGGCTTTCCTGGCGTTCGGCGCGGACTAGGTCGAGCAGGTTGCCAGCGCCAGCCTGATAGCGGCTCAAGACATCGGCAAGGCGCGGGCCACCGGTCGGCGCTGGCGTCGCCAGCAACTCGATGCGCTCACCAAGCGTCACACTGATCACCGGCAAACGCCTGGCTGGGCGTGTCCGCAAATCGGCGAGCGTGATGAAGCCGCCACGGCTCTGCACTTCCGCCGCCAGCCTGCGGCCATGATCGCCGGCAAAAAGATCAGCACCCGCTTCAGCGAAGGCTTCCAGCAAGCGGCCCAGGCCTGGCAGGCGACGCAGTTCGCCAATCTGCGGCCGGCGGCCATGCGGGCAATAGGGATGATGCGGGCTGTAGCGGCCGAGCAGTTCTTCTGCTTCATCGAGATAACTGAGTGCCGTCCAGGTCCAGGGGATACCGGCATCCGCTGCCTGCACCGCCGCCGCCACCAGTTGCTTCAGCGGCAAGCTGCCTAAACTGTGCAGCATGGCATAGCCATCAGGTGCTCCGGGAATCCCCACAGAACGCGGCCCGACACGCTCCAGGATCGCGCCTAGGGCCAAACCCTGCGGGCCGGGGCCGACACTGACGATGGTTTCCATCGAGCCATCGGCACGGCGATACAGCGCCACCAGATCGCCGGCCAGGCCGCATTTCATCGGCAGCGCCACGGTCTCCATGAAGCAGGCCGCCAGAGCCGCATCGAAGGCGTTGCCGCCTTGGGCGAAGGCTGCGATTCCAGCCGCGCTGGCGGCAGGATGCGCCGATGTCACCACCTTGTTGCCGGTGGCGGCGACGGTCTGACAAAGGCGCTCCAGGCTGTTCATCTCAGGCCTTGATCCCGATGAACTTGATTTGACAGAGTTCCTCGATGGCGTAGCGCACGCCCTCTCGGCCGACGCCGCTCTGCTTCACGCCACCGAAGGGATACATGTCGAGCCGGAAACGGCTGGCCTGGTTGACCCACACCGCGCCGACATCGAAATCCTCGGCGAAGCGGAAGGCAGCGCCGAGGTCGCGGGTAAACAGCGCGCCTTGCAGGCCGAAATCGGAATCATTGGCGAGCTTCAGCGCCTCGTCGATATCATCGAACGGCACCACAACGGCGACCGGCCCGAATACTTCCTCGCACCACAGCCGCGCCTGGAACGGCAGATCGATGAGAATGCCGGGAGAGACAGTGGCGCCATCACGCTTCGGCTCCAGGGCATAGCGAGCGCCTCGTGCAATGGCATCCTCGCATAGCGCCATCACCCGCTTGGCCGCCGCCTCTGTCACCATCGGGCCAAGATCGCTGGTGGCGTCGTCAGCGCGCCCGACCTTCAGCGCCTTGGCGGCGGCAACGAACGCCTCAAGGAAGGCCGGCAGCACGGTACGCGCCACCAGCACACGCTGGGCCGAGATGCATTGCTGGCCGCTGGCCTCGAAGCCGGCGCCGGCAATCTTCTTGGCGGCATCAGCCACATCGGCGTCGGCCAACACAATATTTGCAGCATTGGAGCCTAGCTCGGCGACAAACTTCTTGGCGCCAGCCGCCCGAGCCAGTGCCTCGCCGCCTGAAGTCGAACCAGTGAAACTGACAGCCCGTACGCCAGGATGCGACACCAGTGCCGCCGCCGTGATGCGGTCGCCGCTGACCACGCTGAACAGGCCTTCAGGCCAGCCGGCGGCGCGGAACACCTCCGTCAGACGCTGGGCCGTGCGGGTGCCGGCCGGTGCCGGCTTCACCACGATGGCATTGCCGGCGGCAATGGCCGGCGCCACTTTTTGCACCAGCAGATTGATCGGTGCATTGAACGGCGTGATGCCTGCCACCACGCCATAGGGGATATGCCTGGTGAAGCCGAAATTACCCGCCCCCATCGCCGTGGCGTCCAGCGCCAGTACTTCGCCGCCAAGCTGCGGCAAGAAGGCAGCACAGGCTTCGATGAACTCCACGCCGCGCTTCACCTCGCCGCGTGCAACACGGATCGGCTTGCCGACATCCTCACGGATGATCTGGGCGAACTCTTCCGCCGCGGCTTGCAGGGCAACAGCCGCCGCCTTCAACCAGGCGACGCGTTGATGCACCGGCGCTTTGCGATGCGCCGCGAAGCAAGCTTCGGCAGCGACGACCGCCGCCGTCACGCCAGCCTCACCCTGCTCCGGCAACCTGGTGATCAGGCTGCCGTCCTGGGGGTTGATCAGATCGATCGCGGGATGGGTCATCATCTTTCCTGGTGGTCTCTTGGCCTGACGATTACTTGGGATTGCGCAGGCGCTGGATCTGCATGTTGGCAAGGAAGGGCACCAGCGGGTGCGCGCCCATCGCCACAATGGCTGGCATATCCAGCGCCACCAGGGCGCGATGCTGGGCTTCGCTGAGCTGATAGCGGCCAGCATAGGCGGCCGGATCGGCGATATAGGCGTTGCGCGCCTCGCGGTCATGCGCCAGGGCATGCAGAGCCGAGGTGATCTGCACCAGATCCGGCTTGATCGTCGGGTAATGCGGCTCGGCGCCGACCAGATCGCTGTTGAACCAACCGAGGGAGGCATAATTGTGATGCCAGCTCGGGTCCATCTGCACGATATCGGGCTTGCGCTCGCCGAGTGCGCCGGCGGCACAGGCCCAGCAACGCAGCTCGATATTGCCTTTGTCGTCGAGTTCGGTTTCGTCATAGCCGATCAGCGACTTGAGATTGCCAACGGCAAGGCGCTCCAGCACCTTGTTGTCCCAATCCAGCTCCGGATGCGAGTAGCGGTCTGTGCCGGGGAAATGCGACATGCCGCCCGATGCCAACACCACGGTACGCAAGCCAAGATTGGTGACGGCCCGTGCCACCGCCTGGCCGAAGGCATAGCAGCGTTCTACAGTCGGCTGCGGCGGCAGATAGGCATTCACATAGATCGGCAGCACCGCGCCCTTGTGACCCAGATGGGTGAGCGGAATGCCCATGGCATAGTCGAATTTCGCCGTGCTGGTGAAAGCCGGATCAAAACCCTGGCGATAGAGCTGGCGCACCAGCTCAAAACTCACCGCGCTGGGAATTTCCCAATGAAATTTGCGGCCGGCGAATTCACCGCCCGCCTCGCCGCCGACATGAATGGTAAAGGGCGGCGCGATGCCGTGGAAGAACTGCTCGGCATGATCGTTGGAAAAGATGATCCAGAGATCGGGATCGAGGGCTCGCAGCCTGTCGCCGATCTCGGCAGCAACCTTCTGCACACTCGCGACAGTGGCCTTGTCCTCGGTATCCGGCAGAGTAAAGAATTGCGGGGCATGCGGCAGCATGGCGCCGCCGACGATGGTGCTGGTCATCAGGCAGTTTCTCCGATCTTGATGAGGCCGGTCGCCTTGGCCATCTTAGCCGCGGCCATGATCGAACGGATGATGCCCTGGTAGCCGGTGCAGCGGCACAGATTGCCGCCCATCGCCTCGCGCACGCTCCGTTCATCCAGCGTCACCCCACGCCGAAGCAGATCCCAGGCGCTGGTCAGCATCCCGGGGGTACAGAAACCGCATTGCAAGCCATGCTGCTCATGGAAGGCCTGCTTCAAAATCTCCATCAGCGCATCGCCCTGCATGCCCTCCAGCGTGCGGATCTCGGCGCCATCGACGCTGACCGCAAGAGCGATGCAGGAGCGCGCCGGCTGGCCATCGATCAGAATGGTGCAGGCGCCGCACACACCATGCTCGCAGCCAAGATGCGTGGCCGTGAGGCGGAGCTTGTCACGCAGCAGGTCGGCAAGATGGGTGCGCGGCTCCACCATCGCTTCCACGGCATGGCCGTTGACAGTAAGGGAGACCGGAATTTTGGGGCTGGTAGTCACTTGGCCGCATCCTGTGTTGCACGCAGCAGCGTGGTGGCATGCATATGCCGCTTGGCGGCGCTGAATTCGCGCTCAGCGGCATCGATTTCCTTGAGAATAAGCGGCCGCAGCGCCTCGCCGCTGGTGCCAGAGATCCAGGCGGCAGCAGTGTCGCGCAGCACGATGGGCGCACCATCGGCAGCGCCAAGCACCAAGCGGGCCTTGGCCGCGGCCTTGTCGAACAGTGCAAGCGCCATCGATTCGGCATATTCACCGATCTTGGTGGTGACTTTGCTGTATCCCCAGCGTTCACCCGCCGGCCGCCGCGGAATCTCCACCGCCGTGATCAGTTCGCCTTCAGCCAGCGCGGTGAAATACGGTCCCAGAACGAATGCCTCGGCCTCGACGACACGCACGCCATCAGCACCCTGCAGATGTAGCTTGCCTTCCAGCGCAATGACCGTGAGCAGCCAATCGGCGGCGGGATCGGCCAATGCCAGGGCGCCGCCGATGGTGCCGCGATTGCGCACGGCGCGATAAGCAAAACGCGCAGCGACATGGCGCATCAGGCCATTGGAGGCATCGGGCACCAGGCCATCCTCGAAAGCGGCGTGACGCGTGCCTGCGCCGTAGATCACCGCTGCTGGGGTTTCGCTTACATCGCGCAGCGCCGAGATACGACCAAGATCGACCAGTTGGTCCACTGGTGCCAGGCGCAGGTTCAGCATCGGCACCAGCGACTGACCGCCGGCCAGCGGACGAGCACCAGCATCGCGCAACAACTGAATGGCTTCATCCAGCGCAGTGGGGCGGGCATAGGTGAAGGAAGCGGGCTTCATGACTTAGTGGCTCCGCGCATCAAGCAGGGCAGCGAGCAAACGCTCAGGCGTGACCGGGGTTTCGCTGATTTCCACGTTCAGGCCGCGCAGGGCATCGTTGATGGCATTGACCACCACGGCGGGCGGCGCGATGGCGCCACCCTCGCCCATGCCCTTGATACCAAAGCGGGTATGCGGCGACGGGGTTTCCATATGCAGCACCCGCACATCCGGCACCTCGGCGGCGCCGGGAATCAGATAATCGAGGAAAGTGGAGGCCAGCGGCTGGCCATTCTCGTCGTAGGGGATTTCCTCATAGAGCGCAGTGCCGAGACCCTGGGCGACACCGCCAACCACCTGCGCTTCCACCAGCAACGGGTTCACCATGGTGCCGCAATCGTGGCACACCACGTAATCCAGCACTTCGACAAGGCCGGTGCCGGGATCCACCGCCACCACGCAGGCATGGGTGGCATAGGAGAAGGCGCCGGTGGAGCGGCCGGGCTCGTAGACCACACTGGCTTCCAGGCTCGGCTCCATGCCCTCCGGCAGACGCTCCGGATGCAGGTAGGCGGCATTGCAGATCTCGGCAAAGCTGATCGACTGATCGCCAAACCAGGCGGCATTATCGGCAAGCTTCACCTGATCTTCCGGTGCCTGCAGCAGATGCGCGCCGATGCGTTTCACCTTCACTGCCAGTTCGGCACAGGCGCGCGATACGGCACCGCCGGCCATGGTCATGCTGCGGGAGGCGAAGGTGCCCATGCCATAAGGCGAGGTGGAGCTGTCGCCATGGCGTACCACCACATCCTCGACGCTAATGCCAAGCTCCTCGCTCGCCACCTGCGCCAGGGTGGTTTCCAGGCCTTGGCCATGATTCTGGATACCGACGAACAGGATCAGCTTGCCATCGGGTGTGAAGCGGCCTAAAGCCGGTTCGAAGCCGAACACCACCGGCAGGCCACGTGCCACCCATTCCGCCGTGCCATGGGCCGATTGTTCGGTATAGCTGGCAACGCCATAGCCGATCAGGCGGCCATCTGGCTCACCTTTGGCCTGACGCGCGCGGATCGCGGCCGGATCGATGGCCGCCACCGCGCGGCGCGCACATTCCGGATAATCGCCGCTGTCATAGAGTTTATGGGTGGCTGAGCGATACGGCATCTGCTCCGGCTTCACCATGTTTTCGATGCGGACATCTTCCGGCGGACGGTTCACCGCCCGCGCCACCGCATCGATCAGGGTTTCGATGGCGAAGCAGGCGCCGGTGCGACCGACGCCGCGATAGGGCCCGAGCGGCGACTTGTTGGTGCCAACGGTAATCGCGCGGCCGTGATAGATCGGGATGTCGTAAGGCCCGGTCATGATGCCCGCGGCCATGCCGGCCTCCATCGAGGCGGTCCAGGGCCAGACTGAATAGGCGCCGGCATCCACCGTCACCTGCCCCTCGACGCCGAGCAGCTTGCCCTTGGCATCGGCGTAGGCGGTGAGTTCGTAGCGGTGCTCACGGGCATGGGGAGAGGCAATGAAATGCTCGCGGCGATCTTCCAGCCAGCGCAACGGTCGGCCCAGCTTCATCGCCAGCGCCGCTACGGCCAGTTCCTCGGGCTGGAAATTATTCTTTGGGCCGAAGCCGCCGCCGACATCGGGTGCCACCACGCGCAAAGTCGATTCGGCAATGCCGAGGGCCTGCGCCAGGATGGTGCGGATGACATGCGGAAACTGGGTGGAGGAATACACTACCAGTTCGCCAAGCCGGCGGTCGTAATGCGCCAGCACACCGCGGGTTTCCAGCGATACGCCGACATGGCGGCCCATGCGCAGCGACTTCTTCACCGTAACCGCGGCAGCCGCCTTGGCTTCGGCAATATCGCCGGTCTTGATCTCGGTGGTGACATAGAGATTGTCGGTCCAGCCATCATGCAGGGTCGGCGCACCGGGCTGTAATGCCACGTCGATATCCCACAAAGCCGGGAGTTCCTCGATATCGAGTTCGCAGGCCTGGGCGATATCCTCGGCTTCGGCACGGGTGGGCGCGATACACATGGCAATCGGCTCGCCGACGAAACGGATACGCTCGCGCGCCAGCGGCGGATATTCGGAATATTTGAAGCCCGGTGCCTTACCCACGGCGACGATCGGCTTGGCGAAATCAATGGCGTCGATCAGGAAAACCTGGCCGCGATATTGTTCGGGGATCGTGACGCCCTTGAGCCTGGCATGGGCGACGGGGCTGCGCAGGAAAGCCAGGTCCCAGGTGCCGGGGATATTTAGGTCGGCGAGATACTCGCCCTTGCCCTCAAGAAAGCGCCGATCCTCGACCCGAAGGACTGCATTACCGACGCCCTGGGGGCGGCTTTTTCCGGTAGCGGCAGCGTCGATCGTCCCATTCGCCATCTGACTCGTCATCCCCGAGACATAAATTTTGCAATAATTTCAACAATTAGGCCTATACTGTCGGCCCAATCATCGTATAATGAATATCGTATACGATCTGTTTGACGAGAGTCAAACATCAAATGCACAAGAATTTGCCTGAACCAGTATTGCTCCTTATTCAGGCACACGTATGGGCTTGCCAAAGCCTCTCTCCCTCCCCAATAAGGGGTAAGTGGGAAGGCCGGCAGATAGAATCGGTGAGGAACGAGGATTGGACGTGATGACTAAAATCGCTGCCCTTCCGCGCAGCGCTGCCGAACCGAGCGACCTTCCAATGCGGCGCACGGTGATCAGCCGCGAGCCGATGCATGAACAGGTGCTGCCGCATATCCGCCGTGACATCGTGGAAGGCCGCTGGCGTCCTGGCGAACGACTGCCGGAGCCTCTGCTCTGCGCCGAGTTTGGCATTTCACGCACGCCGATGCGCGACGCGCTGAAAATCCTGGAAGCTGAAGGCCTGGTGGAACTGGTGCCGCATGTCGGTGCCGTGGTCACCGACCCGACACAGCCCGATGTGGCCGAGAAAATGGAAGTGCTTTCCGCACTGGAGCAGGCAGCCGCTGCGAAAGTGGCGATGACCCGACCGCCGGCGGTGCTGGAGCAGATCAACCTGCTGCATATGCGCATGAACGCCGCCGCGCATCAGCACGATCCCTCGACCTATTATCGCCTGAATGATGAATTTCATCGCGCCATCGTGCTGGGCGCCGAAAACAAAACCCTGGCCGACATGCATGAGCATATCATGTGGCATGTACATCGGGCCCGGCATCGCGCCAACGAATACGAGAAGCTGAGCGAAGGTGCGGCGGAACATCACGACCGCATCGTGCGCTGCCTGATGTCAGGCAATCCGGACGCGGCCGCCGCAGCGATGAAAGAGCATCTGCATGATGTGTCCGACAGCATTGTCGGCCATCTTGATCACGACCCCAAGCAATCTGCCGAGTAACCCTCGCTTCAGCCGATGCTCATCAGGCTGGCATTGCCACCAGCCGCCGCCGTATTGGTGCTGATCGCACGTTCGGCCACCAGGAATTCCAGCGGGTAGCCTGCATCACCTGAATGTGACGCAGCAGGTCTGCCGAAAATCGGCACCACGCGCGGCAGGCTTTCGGCAAGCTGTTGCGCCAGCCGGCTCAGTGCATCGCCATCACCTTCAAACAACACGGCAGCAATATCCGGCTCAGAATCATCCTGCAGCAACCACGGCTGCAAGCCAGGCGGCAAACTAGCCAACGCCTCCGGGAAGGCAAGCTGCTGCGGCAGGATGGCCCGGTTACCGGTAGCCAACACGGCGGCAATCTGCGTGAACAGGCCAGAGCGCGATTGCGGCACACAGCGAATATTGCCGCGTGGCAGCAAGGTATAGACATTGCGCTCACCCACGGGACCGGCCAGATCGCCCATATACCCCAACGGGCTGCGCTGGATGTAATCCTGGCAGATCTGCGCTTCCTCTGCATGGCCTTGGGCCAACAGCCAAGTCAGGAAATCTTTGGCCGGCTGGGCTGCCGCAGCTCCGGTCAGCGTCGACATCCGTGGCACAGAAGACAGCAGGCGACGCAGATACAGCGGCCCGCCTGCTTTCGGTCCGGTGCCCGAGAGGCCTTGGCCGCCGAAAGGCTGCACGCCGACCACGGCCCCGATAATGTTGCGGTTGACATAAAGATTGCCGGCTGCGATGCCCTGCGTGATATGGGCAATGCTCTCTTCGATGCGGCTATGCACACCAAAGGTGAGGCCATAGCCGGATGCGTTGATATCCGCGATCAGGGCATCGACTTCATCGCGAGGGAAGCGCACCACATGCAGCACCGGGCCAAATACTTCGCGGGCCAGATCGGTAATCCGAGGCAATTCGATTATAGTCGGGGGTACGAAGCTGCCGAACCTTGCCTGAGCGGGGAGTTCTAGCTGCGTCACGCGGCAGCCTTTGGCCCTCAGCTCATCGATATGGGCCTGAATGGATTGCTGCGCCGTTGCCGTGATCACCGGGCCGATATCTACCGAAAGCCGATCCGGCGAGCCAATGGCAAGCTCGGCCATGGCACCCTTCAGCATCGCCAGGACGTGATCGGCAATATCTTCCTGCAGGCACAGCACCCGCAGCGCAGAGCAACGCTGGCCTGCGGAGTCAAAAGCCGAGGCCAGCACATCGGCCACCACCTGTTCCGGCAGCGCCGAAGAATCGACAATCATCGCATTGAGGCCACCGGTCTCCGCGACCAGCGGGATCGGGTTGCCATCAGGCGTCAGGCGCGGCGCCAATTGCTTCTGGATCAGACGAGCCACCTCGGTGGAGCCGGTGAACATCACACCACGGATGCGCGTATCGCCCACCAGCGCGGCGCCAATGCGGCCATCGCCTGGCACTAGCTGAATGCTGCCCGGCGGCACGCCGGCTTCGCGCAGGATATGTACGGCCTGGGCCGCGATCAGCGGCGTCTCCTCTGCCGGCTTGGCGACAACCACATTGCCCGCCGCAAGTGCTGCCGCCACCTGCCCCATGAAGATGGCGAGCGGGAAATTCCACGGGCTGATGCAGACCACTGGCCCCAGCGGTCGATGCGTATCGTTGGAAAAGTCTCTCGCCACGGCATCTGCATAGTAGCGCAGGAAGTCGACAGCCTCGCGCACCTCGCCGATGGCATTCGGCAATGACTTGCCAGCCTCGCGTACAATCAGACCCAACAGTAATGGCATCCGCTCTTCCAGCAGATCGGCAGCGGCATGCAGGCATTGCGCCCGCTCTGCCGGCGGCGTTGCCTGCCAGATCGGCGCGGCAGCGACCGCGCCGGCAACAGCCCGGCTGACCAGGGCTTCATCCGACACCACCACGCGACCAACCACATCGTTGCGATTGGCGGGATTACGTACCAGCAGTGTATCGCCTTCTGTCACCGCACCATCGGCCAGCAACGGCTCCGCGCGCCAGCCTTGATCCACACCTGAAAGCAAGGCTGCGGAAAGTGACGCCAGGCGCTGCTCATTGGTGAGATCCAGGCCGGTGGAATTGCGGCGAGCACCAAGCATGTCACATGGCAGTGCAATCTTCGGGTGCGGCGCACCGAGCGGCTGGATGGCGCGTGCCGCCTCCACTGGATCGGCGGTCAACTTCTCAACCGGTATCGCAGTGTCGGCGATCTGGTTGACGAAAGAGGTATTCGCGCCATTCTCCAGCAGGCGCCGCACCAGATAGGCCAGCAGCGTCTCATGGGTACCCACCGGGGCATAAATCCGGCAAGGCCGGTTCAGCTTGTCGCGGCCCACCACCTCCTGATACAGCGGCTCGCCCATGCCATGCAGGCATTGGAACTCATACTGGCCGACATAATAGTTCTCGCCGGCCATCGCATGAATGGTGGCAAGCGTCTGCGCATTATGGGTGGCGAATTGCGGGTAGACCGCATCCGGCACCGCCAGCAGCTTGCGGGCACAGGCCAGATACGACACATCGGTATGTACCTTGCGGGTGAAAACAGGAAAGCCTTCCAAGCCATCCACCTGGGCACGCTTGATTTCGCTGTCCCAATAGGCACCCTTGACCAGCCGCACCATCACCCGATGACCGCTGCGGCGCGCCAGATCAATGATCCAGTCGAGTACGAAGGGCGCGCGCTTCTGATAAGCCTGCACCACGAAGCCGATGCCGTTCCAACCCGCCAACTCTGGATCGAAGCAGAGGCTTTCCAGCAGATCGAGCGAAACTTCCAGACGATCCGCTTCCTCCGCATCAATATTGAGGCCGATATCGTAGCGCCGCGCCAGCAGGGTCAGCGCCTTCAGTCGCGGCAACAGTTCGGTTTTCACGCGATCGAGATTGGCGCGGTTGTAACGCGGATGCAGCGCCGACAGCTTCACCGAGATACCGGGCCCCTCATAAATGCCGCGTCGCGCCGCCGACTTGCCAATGGCGTGGATCGCCTGTTCGTAATCCGCATAATAGCGTTGCGCATCCGCCGCCGTGACCGCTGCCTCGCCCAGCATGTCGTAGGAGTAGCGAAAACCCAGCGCTTCCCATTTGCGGCTATTGGCCAGGGCGTCGGCTATGCTCTGGCCGCAAACGAACTGCTCGCCCATCATGCGCATGGCGATATCGACACCCTTGCGGATCAGCGGTTCGCCGCCCTTGGCAATCAACTTGCCAAGCGCCCCGGAAAGCGACTTGCCGCTATTGGTGCTGGCGAGGCGGCCGGTAATCAGCAGACCCCAGGTGGCAGCATTCACGAACAGCGAACGGCTGTTGCCGAGATGCGCTTCCCAGTCGCCATGGCCGATCTTGTCGCGGATCAATGCATCGCGCGTGGCGCGGTCAGGGATGCGCAGCAATGCCTCGGCCAGGCACATCAGCGCCACACCTTCCTGACTGGACAGCGAATATTCGTGAATCAGGCCCTCAACACCACCGGACTGGTCCCTGTCGCGCAGCCGTTCGACCAGCCGGGTGGCAAGATCGCGCGCTGCTGCTGTCACCGCCTTGGGCAACGATGCTTCGGCGATGAGTTGCGGCAGGCATTCGGTTTCCGGGCGGCGATAGGCGGCGGTGATCTTGGCCCGCAACACGCTCTGCGGCTGAACCGATTGGGCGAATTCCAGGAACGGCGGCTGGGGTGCTTCTGCTGCCGCACTCACCTCTGAAACATCCACGGCCCGGCTGTCACCGAACAGATCCTGCAGCGTATCCCCGCGCTCTACCCGTTCCAGCACCGAGAAGATCGCCTGCTTGATCAGCCAATGTGGCGAACGGCCCATGCCCTCGGCAGCCAGTTTCAATCGTTGCTTCAGCTCGTCGTCGATCTTGACGCCAATAGTGGTGACCGGCACGGCAGGCTCCAGGGCTGTATAATGGCAGGGCCAGAAAAAGGTAGCGCCACTATTAGCAATAGGCGCAACCCAGTCAAGATTGCTGGCGCAACCCTCCTGAATGCCTAGGTAGAAAACGCCGCCGAGAAACGACTTATTTCAATAAATACAATCAGTTATATAACGGTCAGGAAAGGCCGGCCGCAGAGCGCCCAGCCTTGGCGCCGAGCACGGTGGCGGCAAGCAGGCCGTTGCCAGACAGGTAGCCATCGCGGCCCCGTCCAGATATGCCACAGGCGGCGCCACCGCCGGCGAACAGGTTCGGCAAGGGGGAACCATCCGGCCGCAGCACGCGAGCCTCAGTATCTATGGCAAGGCCGCCCTGGGTGTGAAACAGCGCCCCGGTGACCTTCACCGCAAAATACGGCCCGACAAGCGGCGGCTTGCCGGTGAAATCGCGGCCGAAACGATCCCTCCCCTCGCCCGCTGCGAGACGCCGCGTCTCGGCCAGGCTTGCCGCCAACGCCTCGCCAGGCAGGCCGCACGCACTCGCCAATGTTGCGATATCGGTGGCGGATTTGACCGCACCAGCATTAACCGCCTCACGATAATCCTCGAAATCGAGGCCCAGCTTGTGCAGGCGCTCGTCATAGATATTCCAAGCCACCCCACCGGGCTGCTGGATGACACGCATCGCCTGCTCGGAATAGCCATCGTGCTCGCAGGAAAAGCGCTCAGCCCTCGCGTTCACCTGGAAGCCACCTTCGATCATCAAGGCCCAGGTGATCAGGATGGCATGCGGCGAGGCCAGCGAGCCATGGCCCTGGTAAGCGCCAAGATTGCCGACACCGGCGCCGAGCTGCTCACCCCAGAGCAGCGCATCGCCGCGATTACCAGTGTGGCCATAATACAATGCGCCAGCCATCTCTGGGATATGGCGCGCCACCAAATCGGTATTCCCACCAAAACCGGAGCAGGCCAGCACCAGCGCAGTGCAGCCTATGCGTTCCTCACTGCCATCCGGCCGCCGCAATGTCACGCCACGGATACGGCCGTCCGCTTCGGAAAACAGTGTGGTGACAATGGCATCGCAGACGATATCAATGCCGGAGGCTCCAGTGGCCGCGAGTAATCCGGCAATCAAATCAGCGCCACTGCGCGAGACCGGCGCATGCATGCGCGCAACGCTGTGGCCGGGATAGAGAAACCCTTCGACCAGGGTGAGCGGCACGCGATGCTTGTGTACCAGCCAATCCACTGTGGCGCCGGAGGCGGCGCAGATCGCCGCGACCATGGCCGGATCATTCTCACCGTGCGCCTTGGCCTGGATATCGGCGGCCATCAATGCGGCAGAATCAACCACGCCGCTTTTCTGCTGCAAGCTGGTGCCAGCCGCCGGGATCATGCCCGATGACATGGCGGTGGAGCCGCTGGGGCTCGGATCGCGCTCCAGCACCAGAACTTCTGCGCCGGCATCATGAGCCGCCAGGGCTGCAGTGAGACCACAGGCACCGGCGCCGATCACCAGCACCGGTACATGTAACGGGAAATCAATACCGGACGCTGGCAGTACACGGTTCATGGCACGAGCCTCAGTGCATTGGGATCATGCGGCTTTTATCCGTGCCGCCGCCTCGGCACAGGTGAGCTTTGGCGCGATAGTGCCAAGCGAGGCGATACTGGCCTCATGCGCTTCGCGGCTGAAAGCCGCACAACCATCCGTGAGCAGACTGGCATGGAAATCGCGTACATGGGCATCGCGCAATGTGCTGGCAACGCCGCCATTGGTAACAATGCCGCCGATCAGCAGGCTTTCGATACCGAGCTTGCGCAGCACGAATTCCAGCCTGGTCATGTAGAAGGCGGAGTAAGCCACCTTTTCGATCACGAAATCCGCCGGCGCCAGTTCATCCACCAGGCCATGCCCCCAGGCACCGGGCTGGAAATCACCCTTGGCTAGGAAAGGGCGCAACTGCTTGAGATGCGGGCTGATCAGCGGCTCACCACCGCGTCCCGGCACCAGGGTGAACTGAGTCGAGATGATGACGCCACCTCTGGCGCGCATAGCCTCGGTGACCAACCGCATGTTCGGCACCAGATTTGCTGCATCGGGCAGCACGGCGCCGCCGCGCGCATAGGCGCCCTTCGGATGCAGAAAATCATTCTGCAGATCGACAATAAGCAAGGCGGTATGGCGAAGGTCGAAATCGGCCATGTCTTCAAGTCTTCCGCTTCACGATCAGATTGCCATGAGCATCCACTTCGCCGACCAGATCAGCTTCAATCAGGATGGTAGTATCCGGCTGCTCGAGTATTGCCGGGCCAGGTACCACGGCGCCGAGTGGCAGTTCCAAACGGCGATAGATGCCGGCCTCATGCCAGGCCCCATCAAGCCAGACTTTGCGCGTGGTGCGCTTGGCTGCCGCCAGCGAGCCCTCGCTGGGTGGCGCCAGCAGGGCCAGATCAAACTTCTTGCGCTTGCCTATAGCCGCGACCCGCAGGTTCAGCACGCGGATACCGATCTTATCCAGCACGCGGCCGAAGGCTGCGGCATAGGCAGCTTCGAAAGCCTCCTTGATGCCGTTGCGGTTGAGCGCAAAGCTCTGGTTGAAATCCCCCGGCAAAGGTACCGCCACAGTATGCGTCTGGCCGAGATAGGACATATCCAGTTCGACCTGGATGGCGCGGCCTTCGAAGGCGATGCCGGCTTGATCAAGCAGCCGCAGGCCATCGCCCGCCGCCTCGGCGATCGCCGTATCGAGCACGACCGGATCAAGTTCATCCAGGGTGCGATTCACCGTGCGGACGAAATCATGGCGCATATCCGCAATGACACAGCCAAGCGCCGAGGTAACACCGGGGAAGCGCGGCACCAGGGCCGAAGCAAGACCAACTTCCTTGATCAGCGCACCAACATGCAACGCACCGCCGCCGCCAAACGGCATGGCGGCAAAATCGCGCGGATTATGGCCGCGCTCTATGGAAACCAGCCGGATCGCCCCGGCCATGCGTGAATTTGCGACGCGGATGATGGCTTCCGCCGCTGCCATGACGTCGAGCCCGAGCGGCTCCGCGATATGCTTGGCAATGGCCGCCTTCGCTGCCTCGACATCCAGACGCTTCAGCTTACCGCCAATCGGACGTTCGGCATCGATGCGGCCCATCACCACATTGGCATCGGTCACGGTCGGACGGTCGTTGCCCAGGCCATAGGCAACGGGGCCGGGATCGGAGCCAGCACTTTCCGGGCCAATCTGCAAGATGCCGCCGCGATCGATCCAGGCGATCGAACCGCCTCCGGCGCCGATGGTGGTGATCTCGATCATCGGCGCGCGCACCACCATGCCGAAATCGATCGCTGTCTGGGCGCTCATCGCCGGCTCGCCGCCGGCAATCAACGACACATCAAAGCTGGTGCCGCCCATATCGCAGGTAACGACATTGGGGAAGCCGGCCGCAACCGCGATATGCTGACAGGCAATGACACCCGCCGCCGGCCCGGAAAGTGCGGTTCGCACCGGCCGGCTGGCGGCGCTATCCACACTCATCACGCCACCATTCGACTGCACGATGAGAAGCTGTCCGCCGAAGCCATCGTCTTGCAGACGACTTTCCAGCTTGCGCAGATAGCTGCCGACAGGTGGCTGCAGGTAGGCATTCAAGGCCGCCGTGGAAGTGCGCTCGAATTCGCGAATCTCGGGCAGAATGTCACTGGAGGCGGTGACATAGGCATTCGGCCATACCTCGCGGACGGCAGCCAGCGCGGCACGCTCATTCTCCGGATTGGCGTAAGCGTTGATGAACACCACCGCTACGGCTTCGGCGCCGCGCGCCAGCAACTCGCGCGCCATGGCCTGCACTTCTTCCGGTCTGACGCTTTCGCGCACCGTGCCATCCGCCAGCACGCGCTCAGAGACTTCCAACCGCAGATCCCGCGGCACCACCGGCATGAACTGGCCCCACAGGCCCCAGGTATTCGGGCGGTCGCGCCGACGCATCTCCAGCACATCGCGGAAACCGCGTGTGGTGATGATGCCAGTACGCGCACCTTTACGCTCCAGCAGTGCATTGGTGCCTACCGTGGTACCATGCACTACGGTAGCAATCTGCTTGGGCGAGACCTTGGTACGCAGACCCTCGATGAAACCCGTAGCCTGATCGCCGCGCGTCGATGGCACTTTGGCAATATCGATACGGCCGTTTGCTTCATCCATGAAGAACACATCGGTGAAAGTACCGCCGACATCCACACCAACGGCGAAGCGAGGGATACTGCTTTGCTCGGTCATTCCGCCGCCTCCTTGGCCTTGCGGCCATAATCACGCACCAGGCCGGCCTCGGTGACATAGCCAAGCCGCAAATCCTCGGCGATCCGCTCTGGCTTGCGTTCCGCCGGCGGGCCATAGCCACCGCCACCCGGCGTCTCCAAGCGAATGCGCTCCCCCTTCTTCAGCTTTGCGTCATGCAGCTTCGATACCATGGCCGGCTCGACCACTTCGCCATTCTTCGGATAAAGGAAACGATTGCGTTGCGCCGCATGACCGCCGAGTACACCGGCTGGCGCATATTTGCCGCGTTCGCCGAACAGAAACAGGTCTGCCTGTTCTTCCAGCAATTCGATTTCATAGACAGCACCCAGGCCACCACGATGCCTGCCGGCACCACCGCTATCCGCACGCAAGCTCCACTCAGTGAACAATACGGGATAGGCGGCTTCCAGAATTTCAAGCGGCGGGATCGTCGCCATCGAGATCGGTGCATTGCCGTGGTTTAGGCCATCGCCAAGGGGGTGACCACCATGGCCGCCGCCGAAAAAGCTGAACATCACCCAGCGCCGGCCGTCCTTGCGGTGCCCGGCCAGCGACAGCGCATTGATGGTACCATAGGCGCAGCCATTCACCCGCTGCGGCGCAATCTGCGCAAAAGCCGCGAAGATCACATCGATCAGGCGCAGAATGGTTTCGGTATAACCGCCGACCGGCTTCGGCGCCTTCACGCTGATCAGGCTGGTTTCCGGGATGATGAATTTCACCGGCTCGAGTACGCCTGAATTCGCCGGCACATCGGGGAAAATGTGCTTGATGGCAACATAGCAGGCGGCAATCGCCGTTGAACGCGCGATATTCACCGGACCGGCACAGGCCGGCGACGTGCGTGTGAAATCGAGCGTCAGCCCCTCTCCCTCGATCACCACCTCAAGTCCGATGCGCAGGGCCTCGTCGCGGATGCCGTCATTATCGAGGAAATCCTCAGCCGCATAGCGGCCATCCGGGAGTTCGCGCAGCAGGCTGCGGAATTGCAGCGCGGCACGCCGCTTCAGTTCAACCAGCGTCTCGGCCACCGTCGCGTCGCCGTACTCATCGAGCAAGGCATGCAGGCGGCGAGCGCCAAGATCCAGTGCGTTCACCTGGCCGTTCATGTCGCCATAAAGGCTATCCGGCAGCCGCGTATTCGCGCGCAGAATATCCACGACGTCCTGCCGCAGCACGCCTGCGGCATAAAGCTTCACCGGCGGAATCACCATGCCTTCCTGGAAGCACTCGGTGGCAACTGGATTGTAATTACCCGGCACATTGCCACCAACATCATGCCAATGGCCGACTGAGGCAAGATGGCAAAATACCTTGCCCTGGCGGAAGAACGGCCGTACCAGCTTGAAATCCGAAAGATGTGTGCCGCCATCATAGGGATCGTTGAATATATAGACATCGCCTTCCTGCAGATCACCGTCGCGCGCTGCCTTGTCGATCACCGCCTTGACCGCGAAAGCCATGGCGCCGACGAAGATCGGCAGGCCAGACTTGCCCTGCACCAGGGTCTCGCCAGTATCGGCATGATAGAGGCCGTGGCTGGCGTCATGCGCCTCGGCAATAATCGGATTGAAGGCAGAGCGGAACAAGGTGGCGTCCATCTCGTCGGCGACCTGCTCCAGGCGGCCTTTCAACACCGCCAGGGTGATGGGATCGATCATGGTTGGCCCTCATGTTGCGCGGCATCATAGGCACGGCCACGCGCCAGCAATTCCGGCGTGCCGATCAGGGCATTGAGCGCGTTGAAATCCAGCATACGGTCGCGGAATGGCGCCGTAGTTCCGTGACTTTTGAGCGAGGCGAAATAGGCAGTCATGCAATGCGCCAATGCGCGAGGCAGGCCACCGGGGAAGATCGCCAGGCGATAGCCAATCGCCGCCAGCTCATCTGCCGAGAGCAGCGGCGTCTTGCCGCCTTCCACCATATTGGCCAGCAACGGTACGCGGTTGCCGAAGCGGCTGGTTACTTGATGCATCTGTTCGGTATCCTGCGGCGCCTCGACGAACAGCACATCGCAGCCAGCTTCCACATAACGCGCAGCGCGTTCCATCGCCGCGTCGAAACCCTCGACAGCAATGGCATCGGTGCGGGCAACGATCAGCGTATCCGCTGAACGGCGGGCATCCAACGCGGCCTTGATCTTGCCGACCATCTCTGCCGGGGACACCAGTATCTTGCCATCCAGATGGCCACAGCGCTTTGGCAAAGCCTGGTCCTCGATCTGGATTCCAGCGGCACCATTGCGCTCGAATAGATGCACGGTACGTTGCACATTCAATGCATTGCCAAAGCCGGTATCGGCATCAACAATGATATCGGTGTCAACACGCTCGCGGATCGCCCCCAACGTATCGGCCACCTCGGTCATGGAAACCAGACCAATATCGGAGCGCCCGAAACGGGTATAAGCGATACTGGCACCCGAGAGGTATAAAGCTTCGAAACCGGCTTGGCTCGCCACCAAGGCGGACAGGCCGTCATAGACGCCAGGCGCGACGACAATGCCACCGCCCTGCAATTTCGCGCGCAGTTGGCTCATGCCTGCGCCTCCTTCAGCTTATTGGCTTTGATTTTCTTTTCCAGATGCGGCAGCAGGCCACCATCATCGATCATCTGCAGCAGATGCACGGGCAATGGCTCGCAGTCAAATGCTGCACCACTGGCCGTATCGCGCAGGGTGGCGCTGGCTGCATCCACATTCAGCATTGCTTCGGCGGGAATCTCGGCAGCGCGCGGGCAGACCAGCGCGAGAAGCCCCAGATTCAGGGCATTGCGATAGAAGATGCCGGCGAATGATGGCGCGATCACAGCGCCAACGCCAAGCTCCCGCAACGCCATCACCGCCTGCTCGCGCGATGAACCCATACCGAAATTGCGCCCACCGACCACGACATCTCCCGGCCGCACTTCCGCCGCGAAACGCGGCTCCACTGCCTCGAGACAATGGCGGGCCAATTCACTGAGCGGGCTTTTCATGTACAGGCCCGGCGCCAGGACATCGGTATCGATATTGTCGCCAAACTTCCACACCCGGCCGGCCATCACAGAAACTCCCGGGGATCAGAGATACGGCCCGAAATTGCTGATGCTGCCACCGTATAAGGCGAACCGAGATAGACCTTGGAAGAACCAGCCCCCATGCGGCCTTTGAAATTGCGGGCCGTGGAAGCGATGCAGGTTTCGTCTTCGGCCAGTACACCGGCGCCATAGCCGGCACAGGCGCCGCAACCTGACGACAACAGGATTGCCCCGGCTTCGGCCAGTATTGCCAGGGTGCCGTCTGCAGCGGCTTCGGCGGTTGTGCGGGCAGAGGCCGGCGCGATCAGCAGCCGTGTGCTGCTTGCCACTTTGCGGCCCTTCAGCACACTGGCAGCCATACGCAGATCGTTGATCTTGGCACCGGTGCAGGCACCAATATAGGCCTGATCGATAACAACGCCCCTGTGTTCGGTGACCGCCGCAGAATTGGCCGGGCTATGCGGCGCCGCAACCATCGGAGCCAATTCGGAAGCATCGAAATCATGGCGTTCGGCGATACAGGCAGCAGCATCGGTTTGCCAATAGGCGGTATCGATGACTTCCGACGCCACGCCGACGCTTTCGAGATAGCTGCGCGTCACTGCGTCGGGTGCGATCAGGCCGGCTTGGGCACCAAGCTCAGCGGCCATGTTGCTCAAGGTCATGCGTTCCTGCATCGCCAGTCTGCCGATGGTGTCGCCGGCATACTGGATGGCCTGATAGCGGCCACCATCCATGCCAAGCTTGGCACACATGGCTAGGATCATGTCCTTCGCCACCACGCCCGGCGCGAGCTTGCCCTGCCAATGCAGCAGGATGGTTTCCGGCACGCGCAGCCAGATCTCGCCGGTAACCAGCACGCCGCACATCTCGGTGGCACCGACGCCAAACATGTAGGCGCCGAAGGCTCCGCCTGTGGGCGAGTGACTGTCGCCGCCGACCACGAACATGCCCGGGCGCAGATGGCCGCGTTCCGGCAACACCACATGGCAGATACCCTGCATGTCGTGGAACTTCGATACGCCGGCAGCCTTCACCCATTTGCGCGTGAGATCGAGGATACCTGCACTCTCCGCATCCACTGCCGGCACATAATGATCTGAGATCACCACCACGCGCTCCGGATCCCACACCGAGGCGCCAAGCCGCTGCAGCATCGGCGCCACCCGTCGCGGGCCACCGGAATCGTGCATCATGGCCAGATCGACCCTGGCAGTGATCACCTCGCCCGGCCGCACGCTGCCGCGCCCGGCGGCGCGGGCCACCAGTTTTTCAGCGAGAGTCATTGCCGGCTGTATTGCCGCCTGGGTCATGGTCAGATCCCCAGATACGAGGCCTTGAGCCCCGGATCGTTCATCAACTCGGCCGCTGGGCCAGACAAGGCGATCACGCCATGCTCAAGCACGAAGGCGCGGTGCGCGATGGCCAGGGATTGTACCACATTCTGTTCCACCAGCAGGATCGAGAGGCCCTCGCGGTTCAGCCGCTGAATCAGGCCGAACATTTCCTCCACCAGCAGCGGTGAAAGGCCGAGCGATGGCTCGTCAAGGATCAGCAATTCCGGTTCCGCCATCAGGCCACGGCCAATGGCCAACATCTGCTGCTCACCGCCCGAGAGCGTGCCGGCATGCTGGCTGGCGCGCTCTTGCAGGCGTGGAAAAATGGCATAGACGCGCTCGATATTGGCGACACGGCTGGCGCGAGCGCGACGATAGCTGCCAAGCTCCAGATTCTCGCGCACGCTCAGGTTAGGAAAAACCCGACGACCTTCCGGCACCTGTATCAGCCCGGCCTCGACAATGCGGTCGGGATTAGCGCCGGTGATGTCTTGACCCAGAAAACGAATGTTGCCGGCCTGCGGCCGATAGAGACCCGAAAGATTATTGTTCAGCGTCGATTTCCCAGCACCATTGGCGCCGAGCAAGGCAACGATCTCCCCCTTGGCAACATCAAGCGTGACGCCGCGCAGAACAGCGATCTCGTCGTAACCGGCTTCCAGGGAACGCACTTCAAGCATGGCGCACCCCCGCCGTTGCTGTGTCCGCCTGCATGCGTTGCGCAGCGCCATGGCCGAGATAGGCTTCGATCACCTGCGGATCGGCGGCAATCTCGGCTGGCGTGCCGCTGGCAATCAGGCTGCCATTATTCAGCACCCAGGCATGCTCGGACAGATTCATCACCGCCCGCATCACATGCTCGATCAGCAGAATGGTGACGCCAGAAGCACGGATGCCGCGGATCACCGGAATGATCTCGTCGATCTCCGCCGGATTGAGGCCGGCCATCACTTCATCCAGCAGCAGCAACTTCGGGTCGGTGGCCAGCGCCTTGGCCAATTCCAGCCGCTTGCGGCCCGCCACGGTGAGCGCTGCTGCCGGCTTGTCGAGCTGCGTCGCCAGGCCGACCTGCTTAGCCACAGCTTCTGCATGATCCAGCGCCGCGCGGCGGCCAGCACGATGCAGATGGGCACCAACGGCGATATTCTCGCGCACGCTCAAGCCAGCGAAGGGCTGCACGATCTGAAAGGTGCGGGCGATGCCGAGCCGGCAGATCGCCTCCGGCGTCATGCCAGCCAGCGAGCGCCCCTGGAACAGAATGTCGCCGCCATCGGGGCGATGGAAGCCCGATATCTGCGCAAAAATAGTGGTCTTGCCAGCGCCATTCGGGCCAATCAGCGCCGTGATGCGACCTTCCGGCACAATGAAGCTGACATCGTTGGTGGCGACGAGACCGCCAAATTTCTTCGCAAGGTGCCGGATTTCAAGCATGCTGCCCCCGCTTGAACAAACGACGGAGAGCACCGCTGCCGAACCGTGCCTTGCCAAGACCGAACAGGCCATTGGGCAGGAACAGCACCATCAGCACCAGCAGCAGGCCATAGAGCACCAGATTCAGGCCCGGCGCTTCGCCAAACACCATGCGGCCGATCTCGGCAATGGCATGCAGCGCGAAGGCGCCAAGCACCGGGCCGAAAATGGTACCCAGCCCGCCGATGATCGGCACCAGCAATGCCTCCACCGACATGGCTGGGCCATAGGCGATACCAGGATCGATGTAGAGAAAAAGCTGCACATAGATGGCACCGCCAGTGCCGGCCAATGCGCCGGACAGTACGATGGCGCCAAGCTTGGTCGCGAAGGGATCGACGCCAAGAGCCCGGGCCGCTTCTTCATTCTCGCGCACCGCCATCAGCCTGGCGCCGAAACGGGCATTCTCGAGCCACCAGGTGAGCAGCAGGGCCGCCGTGACCAACGCCAGCAGCAGCCAGAAGAAGCCGGCCTTGTCCGGGAATTGCATCTGCGCGAAGCCCGGCTGCAGCGGCACCAGCAGACCGACACCAGCACCGGTGAAAGCGAAAGTGTTGGCCAGGATACGGAACACTTCCGCGAAGGCGAGGGTGACGAGAGCGAAATACGAGCCGCGCAGGCCATAGCGGAACACCAGCCAGCCAGTGCCGGCACCCACGGCACCGGCGGCGATGGCGGACAGGCCAAAGCCACCCCAGGCATTGATGCCAAAACGGATCTGCAGGATTGCCGTGCAATAGGCGCCGGTACCAAAGAACAGTGCGTGGCCGAAGGAGAACTGCCCGCCATAGCCGCCGAGCAGATTCCAGGCCTGGCCAAGATAGGCATAGAACAGCGCCAGGGTGAGCCAGGTGAGCCAGAAATCCGACTGTACCAGCAATGGCAGCGGCGCCAGCACAAAGGCAAAAATCAGGATGGGAGCAAGGCCGCGCATGGTCATGCCTTCTGCCCGAGCAGTCCGGTGGGCCGGAACAGCAGTACGATGATGAAGATCAGGAAAATCCCGAGCTGCCCCAGGCTCTCGCCGAGGAACAGGCCGCCAATGCTCTCTGTGACCCCGATGATAAGACCGCCGAGCAAAGCACCGATGAAGCTGCCCATGCCGCCGAGTACGACCACGGTGAATGCCACCAGCACGAAGGCATGGCCGACCTGTGGGCTGACATAGAAGCTCGGCAGCAGCAGACAAGCAGCAATGCCGAGACAAGCACAGCCGATGCCGAAGGACATGGCGAAGATATGCTCGACATTGATGCCGACCAGCTTGGCACCCTGGCGCTCCTTGGCCAACGCGCGGATGGCACGGCCGAGATCAGTCCGCGCCATCAGCAGCCAGAGCAGGCCCGCGACGATCAGCGCGCCAATGAAGGCGACTACTTTCGGCACAGCGATGAAGGCAACGCCGAAATCCACCACATCGAAGGAATACGGCGTCTCGATGGTGCGGGTATCCGAGCGCCAGAGATACAGCGCCAAATTCTCGATGATCACCGACAGGCCCAGCGTCACCAGCAGAATATTCTCATCCTTGCCATGGCTGGCCTGACCGATGACGAAGCGTTGCAGGCCATAGCCGATACCGAACAGCGCCAAAGCCGCCACTGGCAAAGCAAGATAGGGATCGATACCGAACAGGCTGTGGAGAAAAAACACGCCATAAAGCGCCAGCATCAGCAGGCTGCCATGGGCGAAATTGATGATATGCAGCACGCCGTAGATCAGCGTCAGCCCGAGTGCGATCAGGGCATAGATCGCCCCGGTCGTCAGGCCGTTCAGGATTGCTGGCAGCAGGATCGATACTTCGAGCATTACTATTCCGATGATTGACGGGGCCGGCCTGGCCGGCCCCGCTGGCACTCAACGGATCAGGCGCGCGGCGCCGGGAAAACCGGCTTGGCGTTGGCGAAATCCTTCGGGAAGATCACCTTGATATCCTTGCCGATTACCTGGGTGTTCACCGGTGCGGCGCCGACATTCTGGCCATTGACGAAGCGGGTCGGGCCATAGGGCATGAAGTGGTTGCTCCAGCCGGAAGCGGCCAGCGCCTGGGTGATGGCGGCACGGTCGGCGGAAGCGGCGCGTTCCAGCGCATCAGCCAGCAACCGGACGCATTCATGGTTGAGGAACACTTCGTAGGAGAAGTAGGCCTTTTCGGCTTCCACCTTCTTTTTCAGTTCCAGCGCCACCGGATTGCGCGGATCAAACCAGTGATTGCAATCCATGATGAATTCGGCTGCATCGGGGAATTCTTCAACGAAACGATACTGCGAGGCAGCGCCGCCAAGGATGGCATAGATCGCCTTCGGACGAATCTTCTGCTGCCGCAGGGTGCGCGCCAACAGCACGAATTCATTGTAGTAATTGGAGGGAATCAGCAGGTCCGGATTACGGCCCTTGATCTTCAGCGCAATATTGTTGAAGTCGCGGGTCGGGTTGGCATGCGGGATGGTCTCCAGTACCTCAAACCCCTTGGCCGGCAGCTTCTCGTTCAGCGTCTTGGCCATGCCGGCGCCGAAAGCCGATTCCTCATGCACGATCATCACCGTCTTGGCCGGCTTGCCGGCTTGGGTGTTGAGTGCCACCAGATTGTCGATGGCGCTATCGACGATGGCACCGAGGCCTGGGCCGAAACGGAAAGTGTTGGTGAGGCCGCGCGTCACCACCTGATCCACCACGCCGACATCGACGATATGCGGAATGTTGTGCTTGGCCGCCGCCTGGGTGGTGGCCAGCGCGATGCCGGAAGCGAACGGCCCGATGATGGCAGCAGCCCCCATCTCATTCAGCTTCTCAACCTCAGCGGCGCCAACATCCGGCTTCGACTGCGCGTCGGCATAGATCGGCTCCAGCTTGGCCCCGCCCATCGAGGCGATACCGCCATTGGCATTGATGGTGTCGATGGCCAGCTTGGCACCGAGGCGGCATTGCTGGCCCGAGGGCGCCAGCGGGCCGGTCACCGGATGCAGGATGCCGACCTTGATGGTGCGCGGCTGCGCCTTGAGGATGGCGGGGAAGCCGCCGATACCGGCAGCAGCACCGACGGCGGAACCAGCAATGAAATGGCGGCGGGTGAAGCGGAAACCAGACTTGGGCGTTGTCATTTTAATTTCTCCCTGCGGATGGCACTTGGGCGGGTGGAGCGTGGCGGCCTCTTGCCCCCTGCAGTCGGCGCCACGCGGGCCGACCAGGTGTTTTCCTCCTCGCCGCGCACGCGGTCGAGGCTCATGCGGAATTGATAGCGGTCAGGCCTGTAGAGGCCGATGATGTACTCTACCGGCCGGCCGGCGGCATCCTGCACCACGCGCCCGATACGCAGCAGTGGCGCGCCTATCGCGGTATGCAGCAGGGGGGCTACGCGGGCATCGGCCAGGGTGGCCGAGATGGTCTGTTCGGCACCGCCGATGGTGACGCCGGATTGTTCCAGCAGGCTCAGCAGCGGCTGCTGTGCCAATTCCTTGCGCGAAAATTTACGCCCGATATCGGCTGGCACATAGGTGGTGAGGTAGGAGAAGGGCCCGGCTTCCAGAGAGCGCACACGCACGGCACGTTGCACCTCCTCGCCCGCTGGCACCTGCAAGGCGGCGGCGACATCTGGCGCCGCCGGCTCATAACCGAAATCAACCAGGGTCACTTGGGTCTTGAGACCCATGGCCAGCAGGTTTTCCAGCAACCCCTCGACTCCAGCGCGGATCGGCGGTGGGTCCGAACGCTGTGCCACATGAGTGCCGCGCCCCCTGCCCCGCGTCACCAGGCCCTCGGCCGCCAATTCGGCGAGCGCGCGGCGTGCCGTTATTCGCGAGACATTGAATTGCCGCGCCAGCTCTTCTTCACCGGGCAGTTGCACGCCGGCCTGCAGGCGACCGTCCAGGATCTGGCTGCGCAGAATGAGCAGAATCTGGTGATACAACGGCGTCGGCAGACGCTCGTCTATCGCCCTAGCTCCGCCCGCAGCCACCATGTCCGCTTCGCCCCTGCTTAGTACTATTGTTATACTGATAGTACATTAAGGATGGAGTCAACGGTAAATACGGGCTGGCAGACAATCAAAAAAAGACCCAGCCTTGCGGCAGCAAGGCTGGGCCAGGTAGTCGCGGCCTCACAGGGAGGAAGGTACCGCGCTAATGATTGATCCTTGTGCTGGGGTGATCAGCGCGCCGCCATGCGGGCGCCGGCATCCAGCGAGATGGTGGTCGCATTGAGATATTGGTTTTCCGCGATATGCCGCACCAGAGCGCCGAATTCCGAGGCCTGCCCCATGCGGCTGGGATACAGGATCATCCGGTTGATGATCGACTGCGACACATTCTCCGGCAGGCCCGCCACCATCGAGGTGTCGAACAGGCCTGGCGCAATGGTGACGACACGGATGCCGATTTCCGCCAGATCGCGCGCCACCGGCAGGGTGAGGCCCATCACGCCGGCCTTTGACGCGCTGTAGGCGGCCTGGCCGATCTGGCCCTGCCAGGCAGCACCCGAAGCGGTGTTGACAATGACGCCGCGTTCGCCGCTTTCCTCCGGCGGATTGGCACTCATCGCCTGTGCCGCGAAGCGAATGACATTGAACGTACCGGTGAGATTAATTGCGAGCACCTTGCTCCAGGTGGCCATCGGGAAAGGCTGACCGCGCGAGAGCGTCTTGGCCGAATCAGCGACGCCGGCGCAATTCACCGCCACATGGATGGCACCAAAGGCCTGCATCGCCGCGTCGATACCAGCCTGCACACTGGCCTCATCGGCCACGTCGACGGCACAGGTGATGCCATTGGCGCCGAGTTCAGCAGCCAGAGTCGCCAGCTTTTCCTTGTCGCGATCCAGGCCGACGATCTTGGCGCCAGCAGCGGCCAAGGCCTTGCAGGTACCAAATCCCAAACCCGATGCGGCGCCGGTGACCACGGCAACCTTGTTCTGCAAATTCATTGTATCCTCCCAGACTGAAATACTGTGTGTTAGCGACCGAGAATGATGACGCTGGCAACCGCTTCCTCGATGCCATGCAAGCCGCCGCCATTTTCGGCCAGTGCCAGCTTGGCACCCTCGACCTGGCGCGCGCCGGCTTCACCACGAAGCTGCATCACCAGTTCATAGACCTGTGCCAGACCGGTGGCGCCGACCGGATGGCCCTTGGATTCCAAGCCGCCCGACGGGTTGACCGGAATACGGCCGCCCAACGTGGTTTCGCCGCGCTCGGAAATCGGCCCGCCTTCACCGAAATCGCAAAAGCCCAGATTCTCGATCTGGATGATCTCGCCCATCGCGGTCGCGTCATGCACCTCGGCAACCGAAATGTCCTTCGGACCGACGCCGGCCTTCTCATAGGCGCGCTTGGAGCCAAGCGCCGTGCAATGCTTTTCCACTTCCGACGGATCGCGGTCGCTGCCGGTCTGCAGCACGCTGGCCAGAACCTTGATGGCACGGCTTTTGTCGATGCCAAGACGGCGCAGGCCAGCCTCGGTCACCAGCAGAGCCGCGGCAGCACCATCCGATATCGGCGAGCACATCGGCAGGGTGAGCGGATAGGTGATTGGCGGCGCAGCAAGAATCTGCTCCACCGTATAAGCATCGCGGAACTGCGACAGCGGGTTATGCACCGAATGGGTATGGTTCTTGGCCGCCACCGCAGCCAGATGGCGCTGGGTGGTGCCGAAGCGCTTCATATGCGAACGGGAGAAAGCCGCATACACATCCATGAAGGCACTGTAGGGCTTCGGCGACGTAGTGCCCTCCGGCACCTCGACGCCATCGCCGAGCTTGAGCAGACGATCTTTGATCGCCGTCACGTCCGCCACATCCCAGGCGCCGTCGAAAGCGGAGAACATCAGCTCGCGGTCCGTCGAGAACATCTTCTCGGACCCGAGCGCCAGCGCCACATCGCCTTCGCCGGCTTTGAGGAAATTGACCGCTAGGTTGAATGCCGTCGCCGCACTGGCGCAGGCATTCTCCACATTCACCACGGGAATGCCGCCAACGCCCATGCTGCGCATCACCACTTCGCCGCGGATCATATGCTGGCGTTCCATATGGCCCTGAGTCGAGTTGGCAAAGAACGCCGCCTCCGCTGGCTGCCGCTCCAGCCCGGCATCCTTCAGCGCACCCTGCACGGCATCCTGCGCCATGCCCTTGATCGTTTTGTCGAGCTGGCGCCCGAACGGCGTCATACCGACGCCAACGACATATACCTGTTCCATCTTTCCCTCCCTCGCTTTGCCCGACGGCTACGGCACCCGTGCGAAAGCGTCGCGGTGCTTGCCAATATTTCTATATGGTCTACAATATGACTTACAATATTATTTAATGACTCATGAGTCAATAACTGGAGGAAAGCCATGAACGCACCTGTCGATTCCAGCGTGCTGGTCGAAGTCCGCGATGGTGCGGTCTGGATCTGCCTGAACCGCCCCACCGCGCTCAACTCGATTACTCCGGCCATTGTCGCCGGCATCGAACAGGCGCTTGACCGCGCGGAACAAGATGACATCCGCGCCGTGGTGCTGACCGGCAATGGCCGTGCCTTCTGTGCCGGCGCCGACCTCAAATTCGTACGCGCCACCAGCGGCCAGGATGAGAGAAATGTCAGTATATTCCTGGATTCTGTGCTGCACATGATGACGCGCCTGGAAAGCTGTCCGCGTCCAGTGATCGCGGCGGTGAATGGACTGGCGCTGGCCGGCGGGTTGGAGTTGCTGCTGTGCTGCGATCTGGTCATAGCAGCACGCTCGGCCCGCATCGGCGATGCCCATGCCAATTTTGGCCTGTTGCCGGGCGGCGGCTCGTCGGTTCGGCTGCCGCGCAAGATCGGTCCCACCCGGGCGAAATATCTGTTGTTTACTGGTGAGTCGGTTCCGGCTACCGATCTGGTACCGGCTGGGCTGGTGAACGAGGTAGTGGAGGATACCGACCTGATGGCCGCTGCCGGCCGCCTGGTGGCCAAGCTGGCGGTGAAAAGCCCGCTGGTGCTGCGACGCGTAAAGGCTCTGGTGGATGACGGGCTGGAGCAGCCCACCGCCCAGGCACTGCGCCTGGAATTGCTGGCCTCCGAGCTGCATGCCCAGAGCGCCGACCTGAAGGAAGGACTGGCCGCCTTCGAGGAAAAGCGCCAGCCGCGCTTCACTGGCCGCTGATCCGGGAGAGCGCCACGATGACCGACGACCGTTTCACCCGGCTGCGCGCCATCCAGGCCCGGGCTTATGAGCGCGCTCCGGCAATCCGCGCCCTGTTCGATGGCGCCGGCTTGCGTCCCGAGCAGCTTGGCAATGCTGCGGACCTTAGCCGCCTGCCCGTGTTCAAGAAGGAAGCGATGATCGAGCAGCAGCGCAAGGCACCGCCTTATGGCGGCTTCCTTGCTGCCGATCCCGCAGATATCGAGCGTATCTTTGTATCGCCAGGCCCGATCAATGAACCGCAATTGCGCAGCGAAGATGATGCCTTCGGTTTCGGCGCTGCCTTCGCCGCTGCCGGCATCGGCAAAGGCGATGTGGTGCTGAACACCTGGTCCTACCACCTTGTGCCGGCCGGCCTGCTGCTGGATGAAGGCATACGCAATACCGGCGCCACAGTGATCCCTGCTGGTACCGGCGGCAGCGAGATGCAGGCCAAGCTGGTGCGCGACCTTGGCGTCACCTGCATCTGCGCCGCGACTGCCTATTTCGTCACCCTGGCTGAAACGCTGGAACAGGCCGGACATGAGCTGCCACGCGACTGGAGTGTCACCTCGGCCTTCCTGGGCGGCGAGTTCGGCGACTGGATGGGCAAGCGGCGTCGGCTTGAGGCGCGTTATGGCATCCGTACCTTCTCGGTCTATGCCACGGCAGATTTTGGCCTGATCGGCTTTGAGCGCCCCGGAAAGGAGGGGTATGAAACCCATCCCGACCGTATCGTGCAGATCTGCGACCCCGTAAGCGGTCTGCCGCTGCCTATAGGCGAGCCAGGAGAGATCGTGGTCAGCACGTTGCGCCCGGGCTGGCCACTGATCCGTTTCGGCACCGGCGATGTCGCCATTGCCCGCGAACTGCATGGCGATGGTAGCGTGGCGCATATCTCGATGTTGCAGGGCCGCGTCGGGCAATCGGTGAAGGCGCGGGAAATCTTCATCTATCCGCGCCAACTGGAAGACCTTGCCATCGCCATTCCGGGGGTGCTGCGGGCTCAAGCCTCGATCAGCCGAGAAGGCCACCGGGACTGCGTCACCCTGCGCCTGTCGCTGCAGGATGAAACCGATGCCGCCGGTGTGACCGAGCCGGCGCAGGCAAAGTTCCGCGAATTGTCCCGCCTCAAGGCCGATCATGTGGAAATCGTGACAGCCGCAGAACTGCCCCCGGAGGCACCGCTGGTGCGAGACCTGCGCCAATAGGCGCAGGCAGCTCTGGCAGCTTAGCCGAGCCAGCGCTTGCGCCGGCGGTAATGCTTGACGTCGCGGTAGCTCTTGCGCTCGCCCTCGATATTGAGGCCGAGATAGAATTCCCGCACATCCTCGTTGCTGCGCAGTTCATCGCCAGCACCTTCAAGCACGATATGGCCATTTTCCATGACATAGCCGTAATCGGCCAAGGCCAGGGCAACGCGGGCATTCTGCTCCACCACCAGCAACGTGACGCCGGATTCCTTCAGCGATTGCAGCACCGCGAAGACTTCGTCCACCATCAGCGGCGCCAGGCCCAGGGATGGCTCGTCGATCAGCATCAGCTTGGGGCGGGCCATCATGGCACGGCCGATCACCAGCATCTGCTGCTCGCCGCCTGAGAGGTAGCCCGAGGTACGGTCCTTCAGCGCCGCCAGACGGCCGATCCGGGCATAGACTTCGTCCAGTCGCTGGCGCACTGCGCGCAGGCTGGTCTCCTTGTGGCCGCCGATGATCAGGTTCTGCTCCACGGTGAGGTGGCGCAGCACACGGCGGCCTTCCATCACATGGATGATGCCGGCATCGACGATATCCACCGCATCGCGGTTGTCGATGCGTTGGCCATTGAACTGGATATTGCCCGAGGTGACGCGGCCATCCTCGGTCTGAATCACGTTGGAAATCGCCTTCAGCGTCGTCGACTTGCCGGCGCCATTGCCGCCCAGCAGGGCAACGCATTGGCCTTCATTGATGCGCAGCGACACCCCCTTCACGGCCAGGATGACTTCGCTGTAGATCACTTCGACATTGTTGAGTTCAAGCACGCGCGCCTCCGGCAGTGTCGGGCCGGGCATGATGCCCGGCCCGCTTTTGCGACTGAATTACCACTTACCGATCTGCGGCACCGGCACAGCCTGGGCAGCCGTTACATACTTGCCGCCCTTCACAACACCGATATTCACCGCCGCGCCCGTAGTGGGGAACGGGGCATCATTGGTGTACTTGACGTCCGAGAGGATCTCGAAGGTCTCCGCACTGGTGATCGTGGTAGTGAGCAAGGTCTCGCGCACCGTCCGGCCGGTGACATTGGCAGCGCCGGACTTCTTGGCCGACGCCTCCACCGCGCGCAAGG
Organism: Ferrovibrio sp. MS7; assembly: GCF_038404985.1. Lineage (NCBI taxonomy): Bacteria > Pseudomonadati > Pseudomonadota > Alphaproteobacteria > Rhodospirillales > Rhodospirillaceae > Ferrovibrio > Ferrovibrio plantarum. The sequence goes on along the minus strand of NZ_JBBKBA010000001.1, from coordinate 1,629,802 downwards.
CTACCAGGGTCTGGTTCAGCCCCATCAGGGTCGGCACCGTCCAACCGCCCTTCATGCCATACTGGGCCTTGAGCTTCTCGTAGAACTGGCGCGACTTGGTCATCTCGTCAGTCGGCATCGCCATGCCGTAGACTTCGTAGTCGCCCTCCAGATTGGCAATGCCACCAATAGCCTGGGCAGAAGCCGTGATGCCGTTATGCGAGCTCATCACGATCGGGACCTTCTTGTTCAAGGCCTGCAGGGCACGCTTCACCGCCACCACGGCAGCGGTGTTGGTCTGCACGTCCAGCACCTGCGCCCCCTTGCCGAGCACGCGGTTCACCTGGGTGGTCAGATCGGTCGGCTGAACCTCGGTGAACACAGTTTCAACCAGGTCGATGGTGGCCTTGTTCTCGTCAGCATACTTTTTCAGGCCCTTGGCGATATCGACATAGGCTGGCGACGCTTCCGACGAGAACACCGCGACCTTCAGCGGACCAGAGATATTGTTGGCCTTGCGGTACCATTCGAGGAAGCCGGCCGCCTCATGGGCATAGGTCGAGCGCGGGTTGAACACCCAGGGATCGCTCTTCCAGCCGAAACCGTAGCCGGCAGTGGACATGATCAGCGGAATACCATCGGCCGGCAGGCGGCCCTGCAACGCGGTTGCGTCCGGTGCGCCAACACCAAGAGCGATGATCGGATTCAGTTCGGCCTTGATACCCGGCCACAGGCTGGCGACCTGGGCGGCGTCGTAGCGATGATCGTAATCCTTCATCCGGAGCTGGATGCCGAGCGACTTGCCGACCTCGGCATTCCACCACGCCACGGCGGCATGGCGGGCACCGTTCAGATCCTTCATCACGTCGGCATAAGGGCCCGTAAAGTCGGCCAGCGATGCGATGTTGTAAGTGGTCTGGGCCTGCACCGGACCAGCCAGCATTGCCGCAACCATCCCGGCGGCAGCGGTGCGCACGAACATGTTCATTTTACTTCCTCCCGTTTTTGCTACGCGGTGAAACTCGTTTAAACCTTCTTGAACGTCAGTAGGGGAACGGCCACATGCGGTAGGACCGCTTGATGATCGACCAGCGATGCATCAAGCCGCGCGGCTCGAAGATCAGGAATGCCGCGATGATGCCGCCCAGGAATACATTGAGCGTGGCGAACACCACATCGCCGCCCAGCCAGGGCACCACCTGCACAAATGTCGGGCCGAGGCTGATAAAGCTCTCGCGCACAGAGAGGATGACAACGACGCCGATCAGTGCACCGGTCACCGAGCCGATGCCACCGACAATGATCATCGCGATGAACCAGATCGAGTGGAACAGCGTGAACTGGTCGACCGCGACAAAGCGGACATAGTAGGCCCAGAGACCACCGCCGATGCCGGCATAGAAGGCACCAACCAGGAAGGCCATGGCCTTCGTGCGCACCACATCAATGCCCATCATGCCAGAGGCGACATCATCATCGCGCACCGCCACGAAGTCGCGGCCGTGGCGGCTGCGGGCAATACCATAAGCACCAGCCACCATCACTACGGCAAACACCAGGCAGAGATAGTAGATCGAGCGGTCGGTATCGATGGCAAAGCCGAAGAGATTCGCCGGTTCGAGCGACAGACCGTTGGAGCCACCCAGCCAGGATTGTGGCAGGTTCAGCACCAGGAAATGGAACAGCGACTGCGCGGCAATGGTGGTCAGCACCAGGTAGAATCCCTTGATGCGCACCGCCGACAGGCCGAAGACGAAGCCGAAGGCCGCGGCAGCGCAGCCGCCGAGCGGAATAGACGCCCAGAACGGGAAACCGAATTTGCTGGCCAGGACGGCGGTGGCATAAGCCCCGCTGCCCATGAAAGCAGCCTGACCGAGATTCACTTGGCCGCCATAGCCGGTGCATATCTGCAGGCCGACGGTGACCACGGCGGTGATCAGCGCCGAGGTGGCCACTGCTACCAGACGCGGGCCGACCAACAGCGGCAGCACAGCCAGCAGCAACAGGAACAGCACCAGGCAGATAAGCTGCTTGCGCGTGCGGATCAGAGACTGGTCACGCGCGAAGCTGGTTGCAAATACGCCAGCGGGATCCATGGCTTAAACCCTTTCGACCATCTTCCAGCCGAACATACCGGTCGGCCGGATAAACAGGATGGCAAGCATGATGATGAATGGAAAAACACTGCCGACCGAGCCGCCAAGTGCTGGGTCGATATAAGCCGTGACGAGGCCCTGGATGATGCCAACGATAATGCCCGCAAGCAGCACGCCGGCAATTGACTCAAAGCCGGCCAGCAAGGCTACCGGCAGCGCAGCCAAGCCGATATCCGAGGCGAGGAAGCTGATCGACTTGCCGCTGAGGAAAATGATCGCGCCGAGCGTGGACAGGACCGAGCCGAGTATCCAGGCGAAGGCCACCGAGCGCTTCACCGAAATGCCCATCGACACCGCCACCTGGTGATCTTCAGCCACCGCTGTCATGCGCAGGCCGAGGCGGGTACGGTTGAAGAACCAGGACAGGCCAAAGCCAACAATCACCGTGATGATGCCGCCGACAAACAGCGAGCGCGGGATCAGGATTTCCCCCACGATCACTGGCTGCAGCGGGAAGATGATCGGGAATGGCCGCACCTGCGGGCCAAACAATACCAGGATCAAGCCACGCAACAGGATGAGCAGGCCAATTGTCACCATCACCATGGCAAAAACCGACTCACCCACCAGTTTGGAGAAAAAGATGCGCTCGATGGCCAAGCCGAATAGGGCAGCGACACCGAAGGCCAACGGAATGCCGATCCAGTAAGGCAGGCCGATGGAGGTGATCATCCACCACACCACGAAGCCACCAAACACTACCAATTCGCCCTGGGCAAAATTGAATACCTTCGATGCGCGGTAGATGACGATGAAGCCCATGGCGATCAGGGCGTAGAGCAACCCGATCAGGGCACCGTTTATGGTATAGTTCAGGAACTCGCTCATGCGATGGCCCGCCTGTTGTTCTGGGTCTCGGTCATCTTGAAATCCTCATCCACATCATTGATCCGCACCACTGCCGAGAGTGTGCCCTTGCGGCCATCCTGGTAGGTGATCGGGATGTTCAATGATGCCATGCTGCTGCCCTGATAGAGTTCCTCCACCAGATACCGGTAGCGTTCGGTGATGAATTCACGCCGCAGCTTGCGGGTGCGGGTCAATTCGCCTTCGTCCGGATCAAGTTCCTTGGGGAAATTCGCAAAGCGCCGCACCCGGGCATGCTCGGGCAGGAAGCGGTTGACGCGGCGGATATCCTCCCGAATCAGCGCTCCCACTTCTGGCTTCTGTGAAAGATCGGTGAAAGTGGAATAAGTGATGTTGCGTTCTTCCGCCCAGCGCGACAGCACTTCCATGTCTATATTGATCAGCGCGCCAACGAAATCACGGCTCTCATCGCCAAGCGTGAGGATATCCTTGATGAACGGGCTGAAGCGCAGCCGCGTCTCGATATACTGCGGCGGGAAACTGTCACCGCTGCGCATGCGGCGCAGGTCGCTGATACGTTCGAGGAAAACCAACTCGCCGCTCTCTGTGGCGGTGACCGCGTCACCGGTGAGATACCAGCCATCGCTGAGGCGCTCGACGGACTTCTCTTCGTTTCGGTAATAGCCCTGAAAGAAGGAGCCGCCGCGCACCATCAATTCGCCGGCTTCGGAGAGCTTCCATTCCAGCGGTTTGCCGGCATCCGGATGCGGCTTCAGCCAATGGCCGACGGTTTCGAGATTGTAGCTGGCGCCCTGGTGCAAGGTCATCAGGCCCACCTCGGTGGCGCCATAGATGTTGCGCAGTGGCACGCCGATGGCATGGAACAGGCGGAACACATCTGGCGCCATGGTGGCACCGCCGCAGACCGGCAAGCTCAACCGCGTCAGGCCCAGCTTGTCGCGCAGCGGCTGCAGCACCACGGCATCGGCCAGGGGATAGAGCAAGCGGGCGAGCAGCGGCACCGGCTTGCCTTGCAGACGACCGACATTCACCTTATGCCCGATGGCAACGCCCCATTCGTAGATGCGACGCCGCAGCGGGCCGGCATCCAGCATGCGCGCTTGGATCGTGGCCGCGAGGCTTTCCCATTGCCGGGGTGCGAACACCATCATCTCGACGGCGATCTCGCGCAGGTTGGCCAGCACTTCCTCTGGTGATTCGGGGAAATTCACCACCATCGGCACAGCCAGACCCATGGTTACGCCGACAATCTGCTCGGTGATCCAAGCCGGCGCGATATAGGTGAGGTAATCGAGGCCCGGTTTCACCTCAGCCGCAGTCATAATGCGGTGGGCATTATCGATCATCATCTTGTGGGTGACGATCACCCCCTTCGGCTTACCGGTGGTGCCTGAGGTATAGGACAGTACGGCGATATCATCCGGGCTGCCCGCCGCCACCATCACTTCAAAGGCTTGCGGATTGGCGCGATGGCGCTCATTGCCACGTGCTGCCACATCCTGAGTGGTATGCAGTCCTTTGTTGCCATAGGACCACATGCCAGTGGTGTCCCAGTAAAGGATATGCCGCAGGCCGGGTACCGCACTGCGCACGGCAAGGCCTTTGTCGACCTGCTCCTGGTCCTGGGCGATAAGGCAGACCGCCTCACTGTTATTCAACAGATAATCAATTTCACCGGCGGTGAGATCGGGATAGAGCGAGATCACCTTGGCGCCGAGCGCCAGGGCGGCGAATTCTGCCCAGAAATTTTCCGGCTCATTTTCCCCAATGATGGCTACAGTCTCACCGCGCTTGATGCCCATGGCCTCAAGGCCAAGGGCGAGGCCACGGACATGCTCGAGCACATCGCCAAAGCTATATTCGCGCCAGATACCACGCTTCTTGTGGCGCTGCGCCAAGCGCTTCGGTTCCTGCTTGCCGCGCTGCAACAGTAGTTGCGGCAAAGTCTGCATCGCCAGCATCAGCGCGTCCCCTCACCCAGATAGGCTTTTAGCACCGCCGGATCGCGCTGCACCTCGGCCGGCGTGCCCTCGGCGATCTTGCGACCGAAATCCAGCACCACGACGCGGTCGGCGAGATCCATCACCACGCCCATGTCATGCTCCACCAGCACCACCGGAATGCCGCGCGCCTCGCGCACGTCGAGAATGAAGCGGGCTAGGTCTTCCTTCTCCTCGGTATTCATGCCGGCCATCGGCTCGTCCATCAGCAGGATCTTCGGTTCTTGTGCCAGTGCACGACCCAGATCGACGCGCTTGCGTTGGCCGTAACCCAATGTGCCGACAGGGCGATGGCGGATCGATTCCATTTCCAGCAGTTCGATGATCTCTTCCACCACTTCGCGCTGGGTGAATTCCTCAGCGCGGGAACGGCCAAAATGCACGAAGGCATCCAGGATGCTGGTGTGCATGTGCATATGACGGCCGATCATGATGTTTTCGATCACCGTCATGCCTGAGAAGATATGCGTACCCTGAAAGGTACGGGCGAGGCCGGCGCGCGCAATCTGGTGCACCGACTTGCCGTTGGCTGGCATGCCATCGAACTCGATGCTGCCGCGCTGCGGGCGGTAAAAGCCGCTGAAGCAGTTCATCAGAGAAGATTTACCGGCACCATTGGGGCCGATAACCGCCACCAGTTCGTCCTGGCCAATCTCGATGGTGACACCGTCCAGCGCCTTGATGCCGCCGAACTGCAGATAGATTTCACGGGCAGCAAGCACCGGGCGTTTGCCCGCGCTGGTCGCCGCGTCGCGCGACATTGCCATCGCTTCCACTCGTTCCTCCCTATCGTCGGCCGGGTTCAGCTCCCGGACCGGCTTGGCCTATTTAGTATCTGACCATATGGACGTCTAGTTTACTTACGGGTAAATTTATGTCAATCTCTCTTTCGCACATTCTTGGGAGGACACAAATGACGACAAAATCTGGCAGCCGCGAACTCGCCGCCCGTTTCACTTCGCAACTGCAACTACCGGCTATTGCCGGACCGATGTTCCTGATTTCCGGGCCGGATCTGGTGATCGGCTGCTGTAATGCCGGTGTCGTCGGCTCCTTCCCCAGCCTGAATGCCCGTACCGTTGAGCTGCTCGACCAATGGCTGACCCGCATCGCTGCCGAAACCAGCCGCCCAGGTGCTGCTCCGTATGCGGTGAATCTGATCGTGCATTCCAGCAATACCCGGCTGGAAGAGGATCTGGTGCTGGTGGAAAAGCACAAAGCGCCCCTGGTGATCGCCAGCGTTGGCAGCCCGGCCGGTGTGGTTGCCCGCGTGCATGCCTATGGCGGCCTGGTCTTTTCCGACGTGGCATCGCTCAAGCATGCACGCCGCGCCGTGGAAGTCGGTGTCGATGGCCTGATCCTGCTTTGCGCCGGTTCCGGCGGCAATACCGGCTGGCTCAGCCCCTTCGCCTTCGTCGCCGAGGTGCGCGAATTCTTCGATGGCCCCATCGTGCTGGCCGGTGCCATTTCACGCGGGCGCTATATTCATGTCGCCCAGGAAATGGGCGCCGATCTCGCCTATATCGGTACCAGCTTCATCGCCACGCGCGAAAGCCAGGCCAACGACCAGTACCGCGAGATGCTGATCAGTGCCAATGCCGACGACATCATCCTCACTGCCGAGATCACCGGCATCCCGGCCAACATGCTGCGCCAGAGCCTGGAAGGCGCCGGCCTGAAATCAGGGGGCAAGCATGAAGGCGGCTTCAATCTGCTGAAGGAAATGAATGCCCTGAAAGCCTGGCGCGACATCTGGAGCGCCGGCCACGGCGTTGGCGATGTTCGCGAAGTGGAAGGCGTTGCCGACCTGGTGCGGCGCTTCCAGCGTGATTATCAGAGCGCCCGGAACGGACGGAACGTTACTGCGGCTTGAGCGCATGCTCCAGCAGGTCGGAAAACACCCGTGCAATACCCTCGCCGCTCATGTCGCCATCGGGCCGGAACCATTGCGTCATCCAGTTGATCGCGCCCATGAAGAAAAACACCGTCATGCGCGGATCGGCCTCGCGGATGCTGCCATCCTTCATGCCATCAGCGATCAGTTCGGAGAATTTCTTCTGAAATTCGTCACGGCGGCGGGCGATCACGGCACGGTTCTTCGGCTCCAGTGCAGCGAATTCGCTCAGCACGGCGCAGGAACCGATCTCGCCTGTGATCAATTCGATGTAACGGCGGCAAACCAGCACGATGCGTTCGCGCCCGGTCTTGCCATGCTCCAAGGCATAGTCATAGGCGACATTGCCGAGATCCTGCGCCAGCATATGGCACTCAAACAGGATTTCCTGCTTGTTGGTGACATAGTAATAGAGCGCCGGCTTGGTGACACCGAGGGTCTTGGCGACATCATCGAGCGAGGTGTCGTGGTAGCCACGGGCAGAGAAGGCACGCGCCGCTTCGCGCAGCAACGCCGTGCGCTTCAGTGCAAAAAGCTGATCCCGGCTGGGCGCCACATTCTTCCAAGCCGATGCTTTACGACCACGCTGTGCCAACGGCACGTCTCCTTCAATTCTGCCCGCTTCAATCCGGCTCGATCGGCCCGCCGGCTCTTGCCTGCGATGCCACACATATTCCGGGAATCGGGCCTGCGGCGGGAAACATTGAATAAACTTACTACAAAGTCAAATAAACCGCCCCTAAATCAGGTCCTTTTTACCGCAGCGACGAGTCTGGCGACTCGGCAGGGCTGCGATATCGGCCGAATCGTAAGCAGCAGGAGGGTAAGATGAAAGGCATTTTCGACGGCATCCGGGTTCTATCGCTGGCCGAGCAATTGCCTGGGCCCTATGCCACGCTGCTTCTGGCCGATCTCGGCGCCGATGTCATACTGGTGGAGCGTCCCTCCGGCGGCGACCCGACGCGTGCCTTCCCGTCCTTCTTCCGCTCGGTTGGCCGCAACAAGCGCAGCCTCTGCCTGGACCTCAAGACCGAGACCGGGCGGGCTGACTTCCTTGCCCTGGCGGCAAAGGCAGACGTGGTACTGGAAGGCTACCGTCCGGGTACCATGGATCGCCTCGGCGTCGGTTATGAGGTGCTCTCAGCCCGCAACCTGCGCCTGATATATGCCTCGATCACCGGTTTCGGCCAGAGCGGACCGAGCCGCATGCGCCCCGCCCATGATCTTTCCTATCAGGCCGTGGCCGGCATGGTCTTTGGCAGCGCTGGCGCACCACCGGCCATGCCTGAAATCCCGTTTGGCGATCTTTCCAGCGCTACTTTTGCCGCCTTCGCCATTGCCGCAGCGCTTTATGGCCGGGAGCGCAGCGGCCATGGCACTGCCATTGATGTGTCCATGACCGATGGCCTGGTTTCCTGGATGACGCCTTACCTGGTGCCGCATATGAGCGGCGACAAGGCTTTCGAGGTCTTCGACGAACCCGCCTATGGCCTGTTCACCTGCGGCGACGAAAAGCAGCTCACCCTTTCCATTGCCCATGAAGATCATTTCTGGGCGGCACTCTGCACGGCCCTCTCCCTGCCGCAGCATGCGGGGCTGAAGGCGCCAGAGCGGCGCCAGCGCTGCGCCGAACTGAAGGCGGAGATTGCCGCCTTGCTGGCACAACAGCCGCGCGCGCATTGGGCCGCCGTCTTCGATGCCATCGGTAACATCGCCTGGTCGCCGCTGCACGATTTCAGCGGGGTGCTGCAGGAACCGCATTTCCGCGACCGCGGCCTGTTTCAACGCCTGGCGAACGGGGAGGAGCATATCCTGCAGCCGGTACAGTTCTCCGCCTATGCCAGCAGTATCCGCTCAGGCGCGCCAGCACTCGGCGAGCATACCGCCGAGATTCTTGACGGCATCAAAGCTGCGGGTTGATCAGGTATTTGGCGCCGCTACGCTGCTGCGTATAAGCGGCGACCATATCTGGCCGCACCGCATCCGCCAGAGAGAGGGTAGCGGCATAACTGCTGGCGAAGGTCGTGCGCAGTTCATCGCAAACCCGCCGGTGCAACCGCGCCAGGGTTGCCGCATCCACTTGCCGCAGGAAATTGAACAATAGCCAACCGCCCACACTCCAGCTCAAACCGACACTACGGCCGATCTCGATAGGGGAACGGTCGAGTGCGCCATAGACATAGGCCTGCTTCAGCACGTCGGTGCCATAGCGGCTATACTGTGTCGCCCGGCGCAAGGCCGCTGCTTCCATGGCACCGAGCACACGCCCGGTAAGCGCCCCGCCCACAGCATCGAAGCAGGCCGTGGCACCAGTCTCCTGCAGCGCCTCCGCCAATGTCTGCCTAAAGTCAGGCGCAGTGCTGTTGCAGACATGCTCAGCGCCGAGTGCACGCAACTCAGCCACCTGTTCCTCGCGGCGCACGATATTGACCAGCGGCACGCCATCCTGCCGGCATGCGCGGATCAGCATCTTGCCAAGGCTGGAAGCAGCCGCCGTATGGACCACAGCCTTGTGTCCATTCTGCTTCGCGGTCTCAAGCAGCCCCAGCACAGTCAGCGGATTGACCAGGGCCGAAGCGGCATCTGCCGGATCAGTAGCTTCAGGCAACACCAGAAGATCGGCAGCCGCAATCCGGCGGTACTGCGCATAGGCGCCATCGCCCAGCATTGCCACTGTTCTGCCGAGCAGCTTTTCCTGGCCCCGCCCGGCAGCAACGACCACACCCGCCCCTTCCACGCCCACCGGCAAGGGCCGATTCAAACGCAAAGCCACGAAAGGCAGCGCCTGCTGTGGGACCGGCGCTACCAGCACCGGCTGCCCAACGCTACCTTCAAGCCGCGCGGCCGATAGATCGGCCGGGCCGAATAGCAGGCCCATATCGGTGGGGTTGATCGGTGCCGCCTCCACCCGCACCACCACCTCACCCTCCGCTGGTGCAGCGATCACTTCCTCGGCCACAGCAAGGCGCAGTTCGCCGGTCGAAGTGATACAGGAACGCAGCGCCAGACCGCGCCATTCCTTCGCCGCCGCATCAGCCATTGCGCTTTCCTTTCAGCAGCCCTGGAATACCGGCTTGCGCTTTTCCATGAAGGCAGCAATACCCTCCTGCGCATCCCGGGACTCGACGCAGGCTGCAATGCCGCGCGCCTCCAGTTCGAGTTGGGTTTCCAAGCTGGTGCATTCCGCATCGGCGAGCAGATTCTTCATCCGGCCGAAGGCCGCCGTGGGGCCGCCGGCCAAGCCCTCAGCCATCTGAGTGGCAGCAGCGATGAACGCGTCCGGTTTCACCACCTGATCGGCGATGCCCCAGTCCAGCGCCTCGGCAGCGGAAAGCTTGCGCCCCTGCAGCATCATTACCTTGGCACGATGCGGACCGACACGGCGGGGCAGTAACCAGGACTGGCCGCCATCAGCAGAAAGCCCGGCTGCAGCATAAGCGGAGGCGAATTGCGCCGTTTCGGACGCGATGAGAAAATCGCAGGCCAACGCCAGGCTGAAACCGGCGCCGGCGGCGGGACCATTCACAGCGGCAATGCTCGGCGCCCGCATCCGCGCCAGGCAGGCAACGGCGGCATGCAGATGCAGGGTCATGGTGCGAATACTGAGCGCGGTTTCCGCCGGGTCTCGCATGCCGCTAAGGTCACCGCCGACACAGAAGAAGCGCCCGGCACCGGTCAGCACCACGGCCCGCACCGCCGGATCGGCATCGCAGCGACGCACCGCCTCCCCAAGATCGCTAAGCAAAGCCACATTCATGCCATTGCCGGCTTCGGGGCGCGTCAGCGTAAGCCACGCTACTGCGCCCTTGCGCTCGAAGGTAACCAGCTTATCCGCCATCGTCATATTCTCCTGCCGTTTATAGCTGCTGCTCGCGAATGCGACGGGCGATGATCAGCCGCTGAATATCGTTGGTGCCTTCATAGATCTGGCAGACGCGGACATCACGGAAAATCTGCTCCACGCGGTAATCGTTGAGATAGCCATTGCCGCCATGAATCTGGATGGCATCGGTGCAGACCTTCTCGGCCATTTCCGCGGATACCAGCTTGGCAATCGAGGCCTCGCGCGCACATTCCTTGCCTTCATCGAATAGCTGCGCCGCATGCCGGGTATAGACCCGCGCCATGTCGATGGCGGCATGCATGTCGGCCAGCCGGAACCCAACCGCCTGATGATCGAAGATCGACTTGCCAAACGCGGTGCGTTCCCGCGAATAGCCGAGCGCCAGTTCATAGGCGGCGCGCGCCATGCCCACGGCCTGGGAAGCAACCGAGATGCGGCCATCGGAGAGCAGCCCCATGGTGAGCGGCAGGGCTTCGCCGACAGCCCCCAGCACCATGTCATCGGGCACGAAGCAATTCTCGAAATGCATCTGTGCCGTGTCGGAGGTGTGCTGCCCCATCTTGCGTTCGAGCTTGCCCGGCGTGAAGCCTGGCGTGCCTTTTGGCACCAGGAAGAAGCTCTTGCCGTGCGAACCGGCCTTGGGATCGGTGACCGCCAGCACGATTACCAGGCCGGCGCGGGCGCCATTGGAGATGAATTGCTTCGTGGCATTCAGAATCCAGCCACCTTCAGCGCGCGTAGCGCGCCCGGTGATGGCGGAAAGATCGGAGCCGGCTGACGGCTCGGTGAGGCAGACCGCGCCGATCACCTCGCCGCTCGCCATCTTGCCAAGCCAAGCCTGCTTCTGTGCCTCGGTGCCCAGCCGCGCCAGCAACATGGCGGTACCCAGGCCGTGCACATGCACCAGGGTTGAGAGGCCGCCGTCTCCAGCCGCCAGTTCCTCGACCACGGCAATGAAGGTGGAAAGATTGCAGCCAGCGCCGCCATATTCTTCAGGCAGCAGCAGGCCGAACAGGCCCATCTCGCCCATTTCCGCCAGCACGCTATCAGGCGCGCGCCCGTCCCGATTCCAGGCAGCGGTATAGGGGGTGATACGCTTGGCGACAAAGCGGCGCACGCCCTCGACCAGTTCATTGTCGATTCCGCTGGCAGCCATCTGGTTTCCTCCAATTGTTGTCACGCGGCCACTGCGGACCGCTTTTCAGCGGATACCATTATAGTCAATTTGACTTTTAAGTAAATAATATTATTTATAAGTCATAATCACGCTACGATGGCACCTATACGACCTAAGGGAGGATAAAAAATGTTGCCAACCACTCTGGCAGGACGCCTGCGGCTTCCGGTGCTGGCTTCGCCGCTTTTCCTGATCTCCGGCCCGGATCTGGTGGTGGAAACCAGCAAGGCCGGCGTGATCGGCAGTTTCCCCAGCTTCAACCAGCGCACATCGGCCGGTTACGAGGAATGGCTAAAGGATATCCGCGGCCGGCTCGGTCCGGATGACGCACCCTGGGCAGTGCAGTTTGCAGTACACCGCACCAATGCCCGCCTGGCCGAAGACATGGCCCTGACAGTGAAATACCAAGTGCCGATCCTGATCACCGCGTTGGGCATCACCCGCGAAGTGACCGATGCCGTGCATGCCTATGGCGGCCTGGTGTTTCATGATGCCATCAACGTGCATCACGCCCGCCGCGCGCTGGAAATGAACGTGGATGGCATCATCGCCGTGTGCAACGGCGCCGGCGGCCATGCCGGCACATACAATCCCTTCGCCTTTATTGGCGAATTGCGCCCGCTGCTGGGTGACAAGGCCCTGATTCTTTCAGGCTGCATAAGCGATGGCAGCAGCATCGCCAGCGCCATCGCGGCCGGCGCCGATCTGGCCTATGTCGGCACAAGGTTGGTCAACACCGCCGAGAGCATGGCCTCGGATAAGATGAAGCAGTTGGTCATCGAGTCGGACATCACCGATATCATCTATTCTGCCGAAGTTGATGGTGTTGGCGCTAATTGGCTGCGCCAGACCCTGCCGGAAAAAGGCAACCTGCGGGCCGGTGGTACGGTCGGCAGCATGAATGTCACCGATGTACTCGGCGAGCCAAAGCGTTGGCGCGACATTCTCAGTGCCGGCCAGGGCGTTGGTTCGATCCATGACACGCCGCCGGTCGCCGAATTGATCCGCCGCATGGAGCGGGAATATCTTGCTGCGACCGACCGACTGACAAACCTGGTTAAAGAGCGCCGACGTGCCTATGCGTAAGCATGGCAGCTACATCAATACATAATTGATTTAGGAGTTCAGAAACAATACTATTATGACTTAATAGTATTGTTTTGGAGACTCCCAATGGCCGTGACGCGGCTCTACCCGGCTATCCCGGAAAGCGATTATCTGGAACGGCGTAGCAGGCTGCAGCGCTGTTTAACTGCATTGGACCTGCGCGGCGCCTTGCTGCTCAACCGCGCCAATATCGCTTGGCTTACCGGCTTCCGCCCCAGCATCATTGCGCCGAATATGGCTTTTGTTGCCGCTTACCTGCCGGTATCCGGTGAAGCCCAGCTCATCGGCATGCCCGGGCTGGCCAACCTGATGCGCGAATGCGCCTGGGGCGACGTGACGACAGTGGATAGCGCCACCGCCGGCATCGCCACACTGCTGCAATTGGCCGGGCCAAGCGGCCGCATCGGCATGGAAGGCTCCATGGGTTTGCACCGTGCCGCCGATGCGGCTGAACTGGCGGCCATCGAACAGGGCATCGGCTCAACCCGGCTGACAGACATCTCCCCCCAACTCTGGGATTGCCGCATCCTCAAGACAGCCTGGGAACTGGCGCAGTATCGACGCCTTGGCGCCATCACTGCCCTCGGTTTCCGTGCCGGCTTGGCGATGATCGCACCTGGCGTAAGCGAGCAGGAAGTGGCGCGCGCCATGTGGGGCGCCATGATCGCCGCCGGGGCCGATGCCGGCCCCAATGGCGGCCAGATCATGGTCCGCTCCGGTCCAGACCGCTACCCCGTATTCTGCGGTCCGCCCACCACACGCCGGGTGCAAACTGGCGAGCAAATGATGCTGGCCGGCGGCCCTGTATTGAACGGCTACCATATCGATATCCACCGCTTCGCCAATATCGGCCCGGTAAGCGATTTGCAGGCCCGGCTCTATGCGCAAAGCCGGCGTGGCATTGATGCCGCGCTAGCGGCAATCCGCCCAGGTGTCACCACCGGCGCCATCTATGACGCCGCAGCAACGGCGATGCGCGAGAACGCCGCCACCGAGGCAATTGCCTGGCGCGTCTTCGGCCATGGTATTGGGCTGGAAAATTATGAATACCCGATGATCGCCGCAGGCGGCGACGTGGTGTTGCGCGAAGGCATTGCACTGGCAATCGAGATACCGGCCTATGATGTGCCACAATTCCGCGTGCAAGGTGCTTTCCTGGAGGAATGCGTACTGGTTACCGCAGATGGCGCCGAGAATTTAACGTCGGGCGTACCCCGCGATCTACATGTCGTGATGTGAGGAAATAATGACCGATCAAGCCCTGCTGCTGATGATGACCGATGTTTCTGATGAACATGAAGCCGCCTATAACGCCTGGTATAACGATGTGCATATACCGGAACTGATGCAGTTGCCCGGCTTCATTTCAGCCGAGCGGTTCCGCCAGATCGGTCCCGGCATCCGCTATCTTGCGGTCTACCGCCTTGCCAGCCCCGAGGCAGTTGAAAACGAAACCTACAAGAAATGGCGGGCAGCTTCCGAGAGTACGCAATTCTGGGTCTCGCGCTTTACCGCGATTGAACGCCATCTCTACCAGCGTATCTTTGCTGCTTCAGCCGGCGGCTAGTGCCTGTACCTGCGCATTGAGCGGCGATGCCGGATCGGCGAATTGCCGCACGATGGAGAAATGATTCTCCCCCTCTAGCGCGACATACTGGTCGGCTGTGGCCGGAGCCAACGCCAGAATGCGCCGGGACTCTTCCTTGAAGGCATCGGTTTCCAGTGCGCCAACCACGGCACAGGTTGGCGTCTGCCACGCCTGACCGGCTGAGAAAGGCGTGCAGGAGGCAATCTCGTCCTGTGTCAGTTTCACATCGGCATTGATCGTGGTGCGCGCCACGGCTCCCAGATCATAAAGGCCGCTGACCAGCAGGGCACCTTTCACCCGCCCCACCGCTGGATGCGACAGCAGCAGCAGGCTGGCGAGTTGCGCGCCGGCAGAATGGCCGGAGAGGATGAAGTCGCCGGATACTTCTCGCGCCAGCAAGGTTAGGGCACCAGCCACGGCCTTTACCATCGCGCCCATGCCGGCCTGCGGCGCCAGCGGATAGCCGATACTGGCAAAGGACAGCCCCATCGCCTGCACCGCCTGCGCCATATAATGGAAATTGGCCCGGCTGCCGGCACGCCAGGCTCCGCCATGGATGAAGCACAAAGTGGTACGGCTGCCGGCATACGGGAATAAATCGACTGCCTCGCGCTCACCCGGCCCATAGGCTAGGCTCTGCGGCAGCCCATGGCTTTCGCGATAGCGCTGGCTTTCCGCCTCGCGCCATTCGAAATGGCGTTGGAAATCCGGCACGGCGTGGCGCGGATTGTATTCGATCTCGATCTGCCCGTCGTTCAGGCCATGCCACAGCGCCATCGCTAGGCCCGCTTCATCAGGCCGGCGATTTGCATGTCGCCAGCGAATTCGATCGCCTTGTCGATATCCAGGAACACCTTGCGCTTGGTATTGCCGCCAGCGATGGCAAGATAAACCAGTCCCAGCCACTGCGAATAGATGGTGACGGCGGCCGTCTTCACGTCCATGGCGCGCAATTCACCGCGCTTGATACCCTGATTGAGGCATTTGGCGATCACATCACGCGCCGCTTCGAACTTTTCGCCCACCGCCTGGATCTGCGCGCGGGACAAATGCTTTTCGCGGCCAGGGAAATAGAACCAGGAAAGCTTTTCAAAATATTCCGGGTGATTGAAGAAGAAGGTGATGTAGGCTTTCGCCAAAGCCCCGAGATTTTCACGGGTGCTGGCGCGCTCGCTCACTGAAGTCTGCAGCGACACCACCAACGCCTCGGCATCGGCCAGCGTGATTGCGGAGTAAATTTCCAGCTTGTTCTCGAAGTAGCTGTAGATCGTCGCCTTCGACATGTCCGCAGCTTCGGCAATCTCGTCCATGGTGACGTCGAGATAGGAGCTGTTGAGAAAGAGTTGCTTCGCCGTGCTGAGGATTTCCTGGCGACGCTTCTCAATCTTGCGCTTTTTGCGGGCTGTATTCATGGCTTTTCTGTATCCCGGCTAGAATCGGCGAGAAGCCTGATCCTACTAGAATCAAACTTTCGCCGCCACGGATAGAAAAATGTAGACTATAATTTTTCAATAGTATAATTTCATACCCATGACAGGGTCATCGTAAAGATGAGCTGGCAGGGGGACATGCAGATAAAACGCATCAATACCAGTGCTCGCATGAGCAAAGCCGTGGTTTGCGCCGGCATGGTGCATCTGGCCGGCATTGTGGCCGAGGCTCCCTGCGCCAGCATCACGGACGAAACGCAGCAGATCCTTGCCACGATTGATGACCTGCTGACCCAGGCCGGATCCGGCCGCGACCGCCTGCTTTCGGCGCAATTCTGGGTCAGCGACATGCGCTACTACGACGAAATGAACCGCGTGTGGGATGCCTGGCTGCCGCCCGGCGAGGCGCCAGCGCGCGCCTGCGTCGAAGCCAAACTGGCGCGCCCTCATGCACGCGTCGAAATCATGGTGGTAGCTGCACAACGTGATGCCCATGCCTGATTTTCTTGATCAACCCACCCTTTTCTCTCGCCCCATTGCACAATCCCCCAATGCACAATCAAAGGAGAAGCAGATGTCCATGAAGCATACCGTTGCCCTTGTGCTTACCTGTTCCGGCCTCGCCCTCGCTGCTCAGTCGGCCGCGGCTCAGGACATCAAGATTGGCTCCCTCAGTGCGCTCACCGGCTCGGCCAGCCAGCCGGGCCAGTCGCAGCGCGATGCGATCAAGATGGTGGTGGATGAGGTGAATGCCAAAGGCGGCATCAAAGGCCGCAAAATTCAGCTTTTCATCGAGGATGACCAGTTGCAGCCGACCGTCGCCGCCAATGCCGCGCGCCGCCTGGTATTCCAGAACGACGTGTTTGCTGTGATCGGCACACCAAACAGCCCCACCGCGCTTTCCGCTCTGGAAGTGACCATGGAAGCCAAGGTACCGCACCTGGTGCTGGGTGTGGCACCAAAAGTGACGCAGATGGGCAATCCCTATGTGCTGCGCGTGACGCCGACCGATTCCATCCTCGCCGCCGAGCTGGTGGATTACGCCGTGAAGAAGAAGGGCGCCAGCAAGATCGCGATCCTGTCCGACAGCTCGGATTACGGCAAGGGCGGCCTGGCCTCCGCCACGGCGGCACTGGCCAAGCTGAACATGAAGCCGGTGATCACCGAATCCTTCAACAATGAGGACAAGGACTTCGCCTCGCAGATCAACAAGATCAAGGCATCCGGTGCCGACAGCCTGATCCTCTGGGGCTTCTATGTCGAAGGTGCCAAGATTGTTTCGGCGGCGCAGAAGCTCGGCCTTGGCCTGCCGATCTTCGCCAGCTCTGGCGTGCTGCAGGGCAACTTCCTTGAACTCGCTGGTTCGGCCGCCGAAGGCGTGACAGTGGTGAGCTATTATTCCAACGCCGATAGTGCGCCGCAGACCAAGGAATTCATCGCCAAGTGGAAGAAGGCCTACAATACCGACCCAAACCCGGTGGCCGGCCTGGGCTATGACAGCATCAACATGCTGCTGGCCGCCATCGAGAAGGTTGGCACCAACCGCGAGAAGGTGGTGGCTGAACTGAAGGCGATGAAGAACTATCCGGGCGTCACCGGCCTGAAGACCGGCGCGCCGGATGGCGAACTTGGCCAGGGTGCGATCATCCTGCAGATCAAGCAGGGCGTTGCTGAAGCGGTATCGCAGTAATCCAGCCGCGTGGGGATGGTGATGCTTGGTGCGCTTCTACAACAAGTTGTCAGCGGTCTGGCTGTTGGCAGTGTCTATGCCCTGGTGGCACTGGCCTTCAGCCTGACCGTGCGGGCACTCAACCAGATCAACTTCGCCACCGGCGAGTTGTTCATGCTGGGTGCCTATGTCGGCATCGGTTTCACCGTGACGCTTGGGTTACCCTTCTGGGCCGCCATCCCCCTCACCGCTGCTGCCGTATCGATTATCGGCGTGATATTCGAGAAATTAGCCTACCGCCCGGTATTCAAGGCGAATGTCAATCATCCGGCACGCCTGCATATCCTGATCATCTGCTCCACCATCGGCACCGGCATCTTCCTGCAGAATGGCGCCATGCTGGTCTGGGGTGCGCAGGCGCTGCCCTTCCCCAAGGTGTTTGACCAACAACCGTTTTCCGTGCTCGGCGCGCTGATCCCCACCGAATATCTCTGGATCACCGCCGTGGCCATAGCCCTGATGGCCGCACTGAACTTCTTCCTGCAAAGCAGCTGGATCGGAAAAGGGTTGCGCGCAGCAGCACAGGACCGCGAAACGGCTGCCTTGATGGGTGTGCGCCTGGCGGCAGCGGATTCCTGGACCTTTGGTCTCTCTGCCGGTGTCGGTGCCGTCGGCGGCCTACTGATCGGTGCGATTTCCTTCGCCTACCCCACCATGGGGGCCGGCTATGCCCTGAAAGGCTTCACTGCCGCGGTGATCGGTGGTCTCGGCTCGATGCGCGGCGCCCTGCTCGGCGGCCTGCTGCTCGGGCTGGCCGAAAGTCTAGTGATCGCCCTGATTTCCTCGGTCTACAAGGATGTAGTTGCCTTCGCCCTACTGCTCCTGTTCCTGCAGTACAAGCCCTCAGGCCTGCTGCTCAAGCCCGTGCAACGTCGCGTCTGAGGCCCCAGGATGAAGACTTATATCGCCATCGCCGCAACCATCCTAATCCTGGCGCTGCTGCCGGCTATCGGCGCCAATCCCTACACGCTGCATATCTATTCGCTGATCGGCATCTACGCCATCGTCGCCATGGGATTGAACCTGGTGTTTGGCTATGCGGGTCAGATCTCGCTCGGCCATGCCGCGTATTTCGCCGTCGGCGCCTATGTTTCCGCGCTCACCACCATCGATCTCGGCCTGCCCTTCTGGATCGGCCTGCTGTTTGCCGGTATCGCAGCCTTCATTCTTGGCTATATCGTTGGCACGCCATCGCTCAAATTGGAGGGCTCTTATCTCGGCATGGCCACGATTGGCTTTGGCGAGATCGTGAAGATGACGCTGGTGAACTGGGAAGTGGTGACACGCGGTCCCACCGGCATCTCCCGCATCCCGCATCCTGCACTGTTCGGCTACAGCTTTAACACGCCAACAGCAAAGTATTATCTGGTTCTGGCCATCGGTGCGTTAGCATTCCTGGTTTACTGGAACCTGATTCGCTCGCATTTCGGCTCACGTTTCATTGCCGTACGGGACAGCCCCAAGGCCACCGCCGCCATGGGCATCGACCTGCAGCGCACCAAGGTGTTGGCTTTCGCCATCTCCACCACTTTCGCCGGCATCGGCGGCTCGCTCTATGCCCATCTCAACCGCTATATCGCACCCGATGCTTTCGGCCTGGGTGAGTCGATCAACCTGCTGATCATGACCGTGATCGGCGGCATGGGTACGCTGACAGGCCCGCTGGTTGGCGCGGTGATCGTGGTCTACCTGCGCGAAACCCTGACCATGCTGAAAGACTACAACATGCTGATCTACGGCTTGTTGCTGATGATCCTGATGATCTTCGTGCCGCGCGGCCTGGTTGGCACCGCAGCCCTGTTCTGGCGCCGGAGCTGAAGCCATGTTGAAAGTCAGCAGCTTGGCCAAAAGCTTCTCCGGCCTCAAGGCGGTTTCGGATGCCAGCTTCGAATTGCAGGCCGGCGAGATCGTGTCGATGATCGGACCGAATGGCGCCGGCAAGACATCGGTGTTCAACATGATCACCGGCTTCTATGCCGCCGATACCGGCAGCATCCTGTTCAAGGGCCAGGAGATCAATGGCCTGCCCCCGCATGCCATTGCCCGGCTCGGGATCGGCCGCACCTTCCAGAATATCGAACTGTTCCAGGACATGACGGTGGCGCACAACATGCGCGTGGCGTGCCAATGCCATTCGCCGGTTTCCGCTCTGGGTGCCATTTTCCGCCTACCCTCGACGCTGCGGCGCGAGCGTGAAGAAAGCGAGCGCATTGCCGCACTGCTGGAGCTACTGGGACTCGCGGACAAAGCGGACTACCTCGCCTCGGCATTATCCTACGGCGAACAACGGCGGCTGGAAATGGCACGTGCCCTGGCTACGGATGCCTCCCTGATCCTGCTGGACGAACCCACCGCCGGCATGACGCCGACGGAAGTCGGTGTGATGATGGAGACCATCGAGCGGGTGCGCCAGCGCGGCATTACCATCTTCCTGATTGAGCATAATATGAAACTGGTGATGGGTGTGTCTGACCGCATTATCGTAATGGATCATGGCGTGAAGATCGCGGAGGGCAAGCCGGCAGAGATCCGCAGCAATCCCCGCGTGCTGCAAGCCTATCTCGGTGAGGAGGATGCGGCATGAGCCTCCTCGACATCAAATCCCTTTCCGTTTCCTATGGCCGTATCCCGGCACTGCGCGATGTCTCTTTGTCAGTGAATAGTGGCGAGGTTGTTGCCCTGATCGGCGCCAATGGCGCCGGCAAGACCTCGCTACTTAAGGCCATCTCCCGTTTGCTGCCGGCCAGCGGCGAGATCGTGCTGGAAGGCAAGTCGCTGTCCCGCGCCGCTCCCAGCGATGTGGTGCGCGCCGGCATTTCGCATGTGCCGGAAGGTCGCCGCGTCTTCCGCGAGATGACCATCGACGAGAATCTGGAGATGGGAGCTTATTCGCGCGCCAAGGAAGCCGATCTGGAACGCGAGAAGGCACAGATATTCGAGCGTTTCCCGGTGCTGCATGAACGCCGGCACCAGATGGCCGATACGCTATCGGGCGGTGAGCAGCAGATGCTGGCCATGGGCCGCGCCATGATGGCCAAACCGCGCATCCTGCTGCTGGATGAACCCTCGATGGGCCTGGCGCCTAAGCTGGTGAAGGTGATCTTCTCGATCATCCGCGACATCAACAAGGCCGGCACCACCATTCTGTTGGTGGAACAGAATGCAGCGATGGCGTTGGGTGTTGCCAACCGCGCCTATGTGCTGGAAAACGGCCAGATCGTCATGGCTGGTGAAGCGGCCGCGCTGGCGCGCGATCCCAAGGTGAGCGATGCCTATCTCGGCGGTTCGATGGCCTGATTCTGGCCGGCGCCCTGACGTCAGGCAAAGAAAAGGGCCGCGATCTGCATCGCGACCCTGTTTTATTTTACATGCGCCGGTTTCAGCCAGGCTGCTGCCCGGCCCAGGCCCAGGTCTTTTCCCAGCCTGCATCATACTCGAAAGGCGCCGGTGCCGTTTCGCCATGCTGGCGTGGCTTGCCGAGCATCCGGGTAGTCTGCTCCGGGCCTGGCGGCGTGGTGATCCAGACAAACTCCAGCGGTTCCTTGCCAGTATTGGCCAGCGAATGCACTGCGCCACGGCCAGCATATACCGTGGTTTCCGGCCCGATCGGGCGTGTTTGACCATCCACCGTGGCAATGCCTTCACCGCGATAAACGAAGAAGACGCCTTCCGCGCGGCTGAAGGAGCGCGGGCGCATCACGCCACCCGGCGGAATGCTTTGGGTGCCCATGGCAAACATGTTGCTGGTCATGGTGTCATGCCACAGCTTCCAAGTGACGAAGCCGCCGGTCGGCTGCGGCTGCCAGTAGGATACGCCCTCATGCGGCTGCATGCAGATCGCGGCGCCGCGTTCTTCCGGCTTCGCGCTGGAAATCTTTGCCGGATCGGCGAAGCGACCCTGCACCAGCAGGTCCTTCATATCGGGAATTTGCTCGCGGCCATAACGCGGCGGCGGCGGCTCTCCCCACACACGCGGCCGGCCCATGCCGCGCCAGGTGATTTCCGCGCAGGGCGGAAACAGCACCGCCAGCACCTTCATGGTGCCCGGCGATTTGTTCAGCAGCGCATGCAGCGTGTAGCGCCCGACCAGGCAGGTGGCACCCGGCCCGACTTCGAAATCCTGGCCGTTCAGATGCAGCGTCCCTTCACCTTCATAGAGGAACAGGATTTCCTCGGCGGCGTCATGGGCGTGATGGCGGATCACACAGCCTTCATCGATATACTGGGTAGCTACCGTGAAGGTGTTGGAAGGGCAATTCTCGGGTGTGAGAATCGTGTTCATGCAGCCATGCGAAGGTGCTGGCTGCCACCAGCTCTGCGCCTCTTCGCGCTGAATGATGAGACCACGGGACGGGGTATCGAGCACGATAATCCTCCTAAGAATAATTTTTCGTCCTGGTTTGAAAACTATACTATTCTCATATAAAAGTATAGTAATAAATTCGCACCCAGAAACAGGTAGCTACAGCGAGGCGGCATGGCGGAACGAGTGGCTGAGTATCCAGTAATGCCGGCGCTTATCGGGCGCTGGTCGCAGCGCGCGATGTCTGGCGAGGCAGTGAGCGATGCCGAATTGATGAGCCTGTTCGAGGCGGCACGGTGGGCGCCTTCCTCCTACAACGGCCAGCCTTGGCGCTATATCTACGCGCATAAGGGATCAGCCGCATGGGCTGCGATGTACGATCTGCTGGACCCGATCAACAAGATCTGGTGTGCCAATGCTGCCGTGCTGATGATCCTGGTGGCACGCACGCAATTCGAGCACAACGAGAAGCATGACCGCTCACATGCCCTGAATGCTGGTGCATCATGGCAGAATCTTGCTTTGCAAGGCCACGCGCTGGGCCTCGCGGTTCGCGGCATGCAGGATTTTGATTATACGCGCGCCGTGGAAAGCTTCGATATCCACGAACCCTATGCAGTGCAGATGATGATCGCTGTCGGTCGGCCAGGTGACCGCGCGCTGCTGCCCGAGCCTTTGCGCAGCAAGGATAGCCCGACCTTGCGCAAGCCAGTGGCTGCCATCGCCTTCGAGAATGCCTTCACGCCGGAGAACTGAGACAACCAGATTGAAGGCGGATCACTCGGCAATCACCACCTCTTCGGTGACGAACAGCCGGGTGTTCGGCAGGTCGACAAAAGTTTCCTCATCCGGCCGCACGATCTCACGGTAGCGCGCAGACATCATCGTTGCCTGCAAATCGGCAAGACTGTCGAACCAGATTTCCACGATGCCGTCGATGGGCCGTTCCATCGCGCTGCCGTCCAGATGCCGGCATTGCCCCGGCAGCACATGATTCTGGCGATAGCCGCGAAACAGCCCCCAGATTTCCGGGACTGAGCGAACCACCAGCGGGTGTCGCATGCGCCAGGCAGCACTGAATTCCGCGGGCGTGAGACCGGGTTTGCGCCGCAGAACGGACATGAACTTCACCGCCCCGCACCCCTCCTTAATGATGAATTCCTCCGCCAGGAAATGCGCCGATTTGGTGGCATCCACAGCGGGAATCGCACCGCCGGCCCCTGCCTTCAGTGGCGCTTCGGCATCGCTGCGCCAGTATTCGGCCACACCGGCATAGGCGCCAGATGCAAAACCATCAATCGGATTGCCAACGAAATTACGCCGGTAGGCATAGGCGCCCGGCCCGGCCCCGCCATCCACCCGCAGCCACGCGGCTTGGAAAGCCTCCGGTGCACGCGGCATGGAATCGTGAAACAGAATGAACTCCTTGATCGCCGGCATGGCATGCGACTCCATTCGAAACAGGGCAAAACAACTATGCCTGATTCGACATGGGAATGCAGTGAACTCCGCCATCCGTCATGATTATTGATACTGACTTTCCAGCACCGTTGCGGCGTTGGCTGATGGCCGCTCAAAATTGCCTATATCTACCGCGACCTCAGTGACGAATAAGGCCGTGCGCTCCTTGAGCTATGCAAGTGTTCACCGTTCGCGCAGGCTTTCCTGCTGGTAGCGCAGAATCGGCGATAGCAGATAGTCAATGACGCGTCGCTGGTCGGTCTTGACCTCCGCCACCAGTGCCATGCCAGCCGCCAGATTCATGCGGCGGCCATCCACCTCGATCCAGGTCCGTTCCAGTGCCATGCGCACCGGATAGATCAGCCCTCGCTTCTCATCCTGCACGGCGTCGCGCGATACCGATACGACCTGCGCCGGCTGCGTGCCATATTTAGTGAACAAATAGGTTTCCAGCTTCACTTCCGCCGACTGTCCGGGATGAATAAAGCCAATATCCCGGTTCGGCAGCACGGCCTCGATTTCCAGTGGCATATCGGCTGGCACGATAACCATCAGCGCCTGCGCCGGCGTCACCACGCCGCCGACAGTATGCACGGCCAGTTGCTGCACCACTCCATCCACAGGCGCCAGCAGGCGCTGCTGGTCTTGCCGCTGCTCCGCCTTGAGCAGCTCTTCGGTCAGCGTTGCGATCTTGCGCTCGGTCTCGGCCAATTGCGCCAGGATGGCCTTATGATATTCGGCCTCGTACTGGCGCTTCTGTTTCTCCAGCCCTCCCAGTGCAGCATTGCTCTCCTCGCGGCGATGCCGCAAGGCCTGCAATTCATGCTCCTGCTCAATCACCTGCTGCTGCAATTCCAAGGCCACCAAACGCGAACCATAGCCTTTATCGGCGAGTTCCTGCCTGGCATCGCGGCGCTGGCGCAGCAACGGCATAGCCGCCTGCACTTTCTCTATAGCGGTGTCCACCGAACGGCGCTCCGCTTTCCGCCTGGTCACCTCCTCCTCCAATGCCGCGAGCTTGGCCCGATATTCCTCCGTCTGATTCAGCAGTAATGCCTGCTGCATGACGCGCTGCTCGGCCGGCACCACGGCGCCCGGCTTGTAATGCGCCAGGGCATCCAGCGGATACTGTGCTGCCCGTAATCTCGCCGCCTCGGCCTCGGCCGCTACAAGATCGGCGGTCAGACGGCGGAAATCAGCGCCAGTGGCAGTGGCATCGAGTTCCACCAGCAGATCGCCAGCCCGCACCGTGGCGCCATCCTGAACATGGATCGCCCGCACGATGCCAGCTTCGAGTGGCTGGATCAGCTTTACTTTGCCGGCCGGCACCAGCTTGCCTTCCGCCGTGGCGACCACATCAAGCTGTCCAATGAACGACCAGGCCAGGGCGATGGCGAGGAAAGCCGTCATGAACCAAAAGAAAAGCCGCGCGGTTGGCGATGGCGGCGTTTCCAATAATTCCAGGGCCGCGGGCAGGAATTCGGTTTCATCGCGGCCGCGAGAATGCTGTTTCGGTGCAGCCTTTTCCTGGGCCAATGCCGCGCCCATTACCGCAAAAGCTCGGCGCAAACCATCAAACGGCATGCATGCCCCCAGCCTGCTGACGATACATGGCTGCGAAACGCCCGCCGGCATGCAGCAATTCATCAGGCGTCCCGTCCTCCACCACTGCGCCATGCTCAATGGTGATAACCCGGTCGGTGTTGCGCACGGCAGATAGCCTGTGGGCAATGATGATCACTGTGCGCCCTTGGCAGATCAGGCGCATGTTGCGTTGGATTGCCGCCTCTGATTCCACATCCAGCGCGCTCGTCGCCTCATCGAAAATCAGGATCTTCGGATCCGTGACCAGCGCGCGGGCAATGGCGATGCGCTGGCGCTGGCCGCCCGACAGGGTAGAACCGCGCTCGCCGATCACGGTGTCATAGCCCTGCGGCAGTGACATGATAAAGTCATGCGCGCCAGCCAGTTCGGCAGCCCGGATGACACGGGGCAATTCAATGCCTGGCAGCGCCAGGGCAATATTGTCGCGCACGCTACCGGTGAACAACACATTCTCCTGCAGCACAACGCCAATCTGCCGGCGCAGCGCCATGGCATCGATGCCCGCCAGATCAAGGCCATCTATCTGTACCTTGCCGTTTTCCGGCGAATAGAGGCGCTGCACTAGCTTGGCGAGCGTACTTTTGCCCGAACCCGACGGCCCGACAATGCCCAGAACCTGACCCGCCGGTACCCGTAGGGAAACATTGCGCAAGACTTCCGGCGCATCGGGCTGATAGCGGAAATTCACGCGGTCGAAGAACAATTCGCCTTTGACAGCAGGCAACGAGGCCTTGCCGGCGCGCAGGCCATTTTCCGGCACGGTATTGAGAATATCGCCCAGGCGCTGCACCGAGAGTCGCGCCTGCTGGAAATCCTGCCAGAGCTGGGCCATGCGCAGGATCGGCGCGCTGACCCGCCCGGCCAGCATGTTGAAAGCGACCAGTTCACCGACGGTCAACGCGCCACCGATCACCAGCTTGGCGCCAAACCACAATGTGGCAGCGACAACGAGCTTGTTGATCAATTGAGCTATCTGGCTGGCGATGTTGCTGATATGGCCGGCGCGGAATGAGGCGCCGACATAGGCGGCGAGTAATTCCTCCCAGCGCCGCTGCATCTGCGGCTCTACGGCCATGGCCTTCACCGTCTCGATGCCGCCGACGCGCTCAACCAGGAAGGATTGATTTTCCGCGCCCCGGGCAAATTTCTCATCCAGCCGCTGGCGCAACACCGGGGTTATCAGCAGCGACAGCCCGACATAAAACGG
The DNA here is from genome assembly GCF_038404985.1 of Ferrovibrio sp. MS7. Classification (NCBI taxonomy): domain Bacteria; kingdom Pseudomonadati; phylum Pseudomonadota; class Alphaproteobacteria; order Rhodospirillales; family Rhodospirillaceae; genus Ferrovibrio; species Ferrovibrio plantarum. The sequence goes on along the minus strand of NZ_JBBKBA010000001.1, from coordinate 1,603,494 downwards.
AATGGAGATGAGCACGATCCAGGTGAGAAAGCTGCTGTAGATGAACATCACCAGGATGAAAACAATGGTGAAGAAGGCATCGACAACGACGGTCAGCGACGAACCGGTGAGGAAGTTGCGGATATTTTCCAGTTCACGCACGCGCGCGACACTGTCGCCTACGCGCCTGGCCTCGAAATAGGACAGAGGCAGGCTCATCAAGTGGCTGAATAGCCGCGAGCCAAGCTCCATGTCCACGCGGTTGGTGGTGTGGGAGAATAAGTAGCTGCGCAAACCACCGAACAGCGCCTCGAATACCGACATCGTCACCAAGGCGAAAATCAGCACATCCAGGGTTGTCAGCGAACGGTGCACCATCACCTTGTCGATGATGATCTGGAACACGAACGGGGAGATCAGCGCCAGGAGCTGCAGAATGAACGAGCCGAGCAGTACCTCGCCGAACATCTTGCGATAGCGGACAATCGCCGGGATGAACCAGGTGATATCGAAACGCCGATCGCTTCCCGCCAGATTGGCACGGCTGGTAACGAGGATCAGGCGGCCGGACCACGAGGCCTGGAATTCCGCCCGGTTCATCGAGATGGGCCGGCCTGTCGCCTGATCCAGCAGCAGTACCGCCTGCTTTCCGACCTCGGTGCGGCAGGCCGCCAACACCACGAAGCGCCCATCATTGAGTTCGGCAATAGCCGGAAGCTGTGTGCCAGCCAGGCGATCCCAGTCGCTCCTGATCAGCCGGATCTTCAAATCCTGCTGGCGTCCGCACCGCACCAGTTCCGCAGCATTCAGCGGCTGGCCCGGCCGCCCGAAACGATGCTGCAATTGCCCCAGATCGACAGCCTGACCGAGAACACGAAGTATCGCAGCCAATGAATACAGGCCGCTATCGATCTCACCGCCGGTATGCACTTCTCATACTCTACATCTTCTTGTTGAGCAGACCAGGAGGGAAGATATACCTATTTATAATGCAATTACATACATAAAATGGTTACTTATGCGGAATGCTTCCAATAGGTAATCCCTTTTTCATTGCATCGCATATTGCAAACCAGCCATCAGCTACTCGGCCTGTAATTGATGGTTACCGAGCATAAATCGAATGATACAGCCCGACTGCCTCGGCCGCTGCCTGCCGCACTCAACCATCAGTCCAATCGGCTGCCTGAATCATCAAAAAGATGGACCTGGGCCGCGATGGGGCGAACCGGAATGGTCTCACCTGCCTTCACGGCCAACCGCTGGCGCAACAGCAGGCTCAAGCGATCCTGCCCGACATGGCCGAAAAGCTGCGTCTCGCTGCCAAGCGGCTCCACCACTTCCACGCTGAATGGAACACCATCCTGGCCCAATTCAAAATGCTCTGGCCGGATGCCATAGGTGATCCGAGTATCGGCCGTCGCTGCCGCATTTGGCGGCAAGGGCCATGCGGCACCCGAAGCCGTGACAAAACTGCCGCTCTGGATTCGGCCCGATAGAAAATTCATCGCCGGGGAACCAATGAAACCGGCAACGAAGGTATTGGCTGGCCGGTCGTAGAGTTCCAGCGGTGCGCCGATCTGCTCGATATGGCCGCCCTGCATTACCACGATCTGGTCAGCCATGGTCATGGCCTCCACCTGATCATGGGTGACATAGATCATGGTGGATTTCAGCCGCTGATGCAGCGCCTTGATCTCGGTACGCATCTGCACCCGCAGCTTGGCATCGAGATTGGACAGCGGCTCGTCGAACAGGAAGACTTGCGGATCGCGGACAATCGCGCGGCCCATGGCGACACGCTGGCGCTGACCGCCGGAAAGCTGGCGCGGCAGGCGGTCCAGCATCTTCTCCAGGCCAAGGATGCCAGCAGCGTGCATCACCTTGCGCTCGATCTCAGCCGCCGGTGCCTTCTGCAGGCTGAGCGAGAAGGCCATGTTCTTCGCCACGGTCATATGCGGATAGAGCGCGTAATTCTGGAACACCATGGCGATGTTGCGCTCCATTGGCGGCAATTCGTTCACCACCTTGCCGCCAATGCTGATCCGGCCCGATGAAATTTCCTCGAGCCCGGCGATCAGCCGCAACAACGTGCTCTTGCCGCAGCCTGATGGCCCGACCAGCACCACGAAGGCGCCATCCGGAATCTCGAAGGAGACATCCTGCAGGATACGATGCTGGCCGAAGGCCTTGCCGACGCGATCAATCTGAACCGAAGCCACGGTATTCTCCCGGAATGATAAAAGACTAGGCTGCCTGGCGGACCAGGTCGGCGGCCTTCTCGCCAATCATGATGGCAGCGGCATTGCTGTTACCCGATACCACCGTGGGCATGATCGAACAGTCGGCAACACGCAAGCCATGAACGCCATGCACGCGGAGTTGATCGTCAACCACGGCAAGGGCATCCTGGCCCATGGCGCAGGTGCCCGAGGGATGAAAGATGGTGGTGGCGGTTTCGCGCAGATAGCCGAGAATCTCGTCGTCGCTCCGCACGCCCGGCCCAGGGCGGAATTCGCTGGCGACATGTCGCGCCATGGCCGGCGCTTCGGCAACCTGGCGGCAGAAGCGCACCGCCCGGATCATCGCGTTACGGTCTTCTTGCGCCGAGAGGTATTTCGCTTCGATGCGTGGCGCCTGCCGCGGATCGGTTGAACGGATCGCCAGATTGCCACGGCTGACCGGCTGCAACTGGCAGACCGAGAGCGTGCAGCCGGAAAATGGATGCAGGCCGCCGTCATAGCTATCGAGGCTCAGCGGCTGGAAATGGAACTGCACATCGGGCGATTGCAGGCGCGGATCGGTGCGGACGAAAGCACCGGCCAGGCTGGCGGCGAAACTCAAGGGACCCCGGCGGCGCAGCAGGTAGTCGAGGCCGATCATTGCTTTCTGCAGCGGCGAGCGGGTGCGGTCGTTCAGCGTGATCGGCTGCTTGGTCTTCAGCACCATGCGCGCCTGCAGGTGATCCTGCAGATTTCCGCCGACGCCCGGCAGGGCATGCTGCACCGGAATGCCGAGCGATTGCAGCAGCGCCGGATCACCGATGCCGGAAAGCTGCAGCAATTGCGGCGAATTGATTGCGCCGGCGGAAAGCACAATCTCAGCCTTGCACTGCGCGGTATGGAGCTTGCCATCGCGCTCGTATTCGATGCCGCTGGCGCGGCGGCCATCGAACAGCAGGCGATGCGCCAGTGCCTCGGTGACAATCTCGAGATTGCGCCGATGGCGGATCGGCGCCAGATAGGCCTTGGCGGCGCTGCAGCGGCGGCCATTGCGCGCGGTGAGCTGGAAATAGCCGGCTCCTTCCTGCACCCGGCCATTGAAATCATCGGTGCGCGGCACGCCGGCCTGTTCGCAGGCGGCGATGAAAGCCTCGACGATCTCGTAACGCTCCACGGTATCGGAAACCTGCAGCGGACCATCGCCGCCATGATATTCGTCGGCACCGCGCTGCTGCGCCTCGCTGCGCCGGAAATAGGGCAGCACGTCGTCATAGGACCAGCCGCGATTGCCGC